>DATJKH010000001.1:0-31296 GCA_035491715.1 Vicinamibacterales bacterium
GGATCCTGCTTCGTCGCGCGCCTCGCCGGAACATAACAGGCCATCAATGTGACGGCGATCAGCAGCAGCGACACCGCCGCGTAGGTCATCACGTCGGTTGACGCGACCGCGAACAGCACGGCGCTCATGAGACGCGCAAGCAACGCCGCCGTGGCGACCCCCGCGGCGACGCCAGCGACAGCGAGAACGAGCCCGGGGCGAACGATCAGCCGTTCGATGTCGCGCCGCTGCGCGCCGAGCGCCATCCGAATGCCGATTTCTCGCACCCGCTGGTTCGCCGCCACGCTCATTACGCCGTAGGTGCCGATGGCGGCGAGCAGCAGCGCGACAACACCGAAAGCGCCCATCAACGACAACACGACCTTGCGACGAGTCATTGAGTCGGCTAACAGGTCTTCCATCGTCCGCTGTCCAAATACCGGCAGCGTCGAATCCACCGCGTGAATCGCGCGCTCGACTTCGGTATTCAGCGATGCCGGATCCGTGGTCGATCGATAAAAGACCGTGAGCGCGTTGTTGGATCGTTGCAACAGCGGGAAATAGACTCGTGATGCGACCGGTACGTCGAGGCCATCGTCGTGGATGTCGGCAACGACGCCGACAATCCGGGCGGATTGGCGACCCACCGCGATGCTGCGGCCAACGACGTCTTTGCCTGGAGACTGCGTTTTCGCCAGCGTTTCATTGACGATGACGACCGGTTCGCTTCCGGCAGTATCGGCGGTCGTGAATGCGCGGCCACTGAGGACTGGAGACTTCAGCGTGGCGAAGTAATCGGGGCTTGCGATCTGGAACTGGGCACGCCGCACGTCGGCTGGTGCGGTCGACTCCCCGACGAAGGTGAAACGCTGCGTCACGCCCGATCCGCTGAACGGCGTGCGGTTGCTGGTGCTCATCGCCACCGACTCGATGCCCGGCAGTTCGCCGACACGGCGCAGCACTTCGTTGATGTAGGCGTTGCGTTGCGCCGGCGTCGAATACGGATTCTTCGTCGGATCATTCGGGACGGGAATCCAGATCTGCGCGAAACCAACGCGCGAGGGATCGAGGCCGGGATTCACCTGCAACATGCTCCAGAAGCTGCGGACGAGCAGCCCGGCACCGACGAGCAGCACCAGCGAGATTGCGATTTCTGCGGCAACAAGGCCGCTCCGGAATCTTCGCTCGCGGCGTCCTTCGCCGAGCCCTCGACCCGCCTCCTTCAGGTTATCGCCAGGATTGACACCCGACACCTGGATCGCTGGCACGATACCGAACGCCACACCTGCGACAATCGACAACACCAGGCTGGTCGCGACCATGCCGCCGTCGAAGCGCACCTCTGTGAGCCGCGGCAGATCGGTTGGCATCATGCGGACGATCCAGTCTTTCGACCACGCGAGCGCCGCAAGTGCGGCGGCTCCGCCGGCGATCGCGACGACCACGCTTTCGACGAGCAATTGGCACACGAGCCGGGCCCGTGTCGCACCGAGTGCCCTTCGCACCGCGATTTCGCGCACCCGGCTCGATGCGCGGGCGAGCGTGAGATTGGCGACGTTCACACACGCGAGCACGAGCAGCAGCACCACGGCTCCCATCAATACGCTCAGCGTTGGCCGGATCCGATTGGTCAACTCGCTCTGCACGCCGTCGAGCCGTAACGCCCACTGCGTGTTTGCCGGATAGTTGGTCGGATACGCTGCCCGCAACTCCGCCGAGAGCGCGTCGAGACGATCCTGCCCCTGCTCCAGCGAGATGCCAGGCTTCAGCCGTCCCATCACACCAGGGATGAAGTTCTGTTGACGCTGCGGAGGACTGCTAAACGGCGCCGCAGCGAAACCGCAAGCGCTCCACACATCTACGTCACCGCGCACCGTCTCGCCGGGATGACGGAAGTTGCGCGGCATGACACCAACCACAGTGTAGGGGTCAGTATCCATGACGACCTTGCGCCCGACGATGTCGGGGGCGGCACCGAACGCGCGGCGCCACAGCCCGTCGCTGATCACCACCGCCTCGGAGAAGCCTGGCACTGCGTCGCCGGGTCCGTAGACACGACCGATCTCGGCGCTGGCCCCGAGCAACTGAAAGTAGTTCGCGCTGGTGGCGAGCACCTCGACGCGTTCCGGCCGCTCGCCCCCGAGCATCGACGCACTCACCGGCCATACCGCGGTGACCCCCTCGAAGACGCCGGCGCGGTTGCTGAGATCGTCCAGCTCGGGCTGCGAGATGCCGATGTTGCGGCCATTCGTCGCGCGCGCATCGGCGGCGATGCGCACGAGACGGTCGGGATTTGGAAACGGCAGCGGCCGGATCAGGACGGCGTTGACGACGGTGAAGATTGCCACGTTCGCGCCGATGCCGAGGGCAAGCGTGAGAACCGCAATGGCTGCGAATCCGGGTGCCGCGACGACTCGTCGCAGCCCGTGGCGCAGGTCGCGCATGAGTGAATCCATTCGCGTATATTAATCGAGCGGCTTCGCCTGTCGAACTCCGGTGTTCGCTGAAGATCACAAGATGAACCGCGCGCCCTGGGATTTCATCTCTTCGCCACATCGCTGGTCACGGAGATCCTTTGTGACAGCCGGGATCTCGGGAGCGGATTGAGCAGCTGAACCCTACGCTGAACGCCTTCATCACCGTGACTGCCGATCAGGCAATGGCGCAGGCGCGTGAAGCCGAAGGAGATGTGCAACGTGGTCGATGGCGCGGTCCTCTCCACGGGATCCCGGTGGGAATCAAAGACAACATCGACACGGCAAACGTAAGGACTACGCTCGCGGGCGCTGTCATCCTCGGCAAGGAAAACTTGCACGAACTCGCCTTCGGTACGACGGCGGCTGTCAGCCATTTCGGCCCCGGTTCATAACCCGTGGCAACCTGATCGAATCGCCGGCGGTTCTTCCGGCGGATCCGCTGCCGGCGTGATGCCGCGCCTCTCTTTTGGATCAGTGGGCACCGATGCAGGCGGCTCGATCCGCGTACCTTCCGCTTACTGCGGAATCGTCGGTCTCAAGCCGACTTATGGTTTAGTGGAACATGACTGCTCCGAACATCATCCTCGCCGAGCATTACGCGTTCCACGCGCCCTACTTCGCGAAGACGCCAGACCTCTATGCCTCAGCCATCAGCCGCAACCTGCGGGAGGGCTCGAAAATAACGGCCTCGGCGTACATCCAGTCGCGCCGCGAGCTCGAGGCGGTGCGCCGCGTGATCGGCCAGGCGACGGACTGGCATCAGCGGCGCCCTGCCGCTGGTCTCGCCCCTCGCTGACTGACCCGGACTCGCCGTTGTATCGGTGTCACGCTCGGTGATACGGTTGGAGGCGGGCGTTACAGGGCGCCTCCCGTCCGCGGAGAGGACTGAGTCCACCTGAGATCGAAACAGACGTTCGGACGCCATTGCCGAACCTCCTTTGCCCGACGCCAGCGGACCCCGGGCTTGTTGAAGGAGGCTCGTCATGCCCGCGCGTCGCTTGCCCGTGCGGCCTCACCTGGAGCAGCTTCAGCGTCAGGCCAAGGAATTCCTCCACGCCGTTCACACCGGCGATCCGAATGCGATCGCCGAATTGCACGAGCATCATCCGGAACCGATCGAACCTTCTGCGGCAAAGTTGGCCGACGCGCACCTCGTGCTGGCACGCAGCTACGGCGTGTCGAGCTGGACGAGGCTTGTCCACGCGGTGCAGCTCGCGGAGGCGATCTGGCGCGATGATCTCGACTCGGTCCGCGCCCTCATCACGCAAAACCCGGCGCTCATTCGTGAGCACGTCCTGATTCGCACCGACAGCAACTGGGGGCCGCCGATGACGTATGCCGCGAACCTTGGTCGCGACGCCATCATCCGGTTCTTACATCAGCGCGGCGCTCGGGACTTGGAATCGGCGGCTGGACGGGCCGCGCTGCAGGGCAAGACAAACACCTTGCACATGATTTATGACATGGCGGGCCGGCCGCCCGTCCACACGGGATCGCTCGCCGGTCCCGCGTACACGCTGAGCGTCGAAGGAACCGCGGCCATGCTTACCCTCGGCGCGCGCGTCGCGGGGCCTGACGGCGTGGATGCAAACACCATGGAGCATCTTCTCGGGACTGACAGTCGGAACCCGCCCGCCAAGCACCGCATTCTGGAGTTGTATGTCGAACATGGCTTCGAGCCTCCCGATACGCCAGTGATGGCGCTGCATCGCGGGCGCATCGATCTACTCGCCACGCACCTCGCGCGTGATCCAGATCTCCTCGCGCGTACGTTCGACATCACCGACATCTTCCCGCTTGCACCAGCCTGCTCTCGCGAGCCGTACACAGCACAGGGCACACCGATTCACGCGACGACCCTCCTGCATATCGCCGCTTACTTCGACGAGGTGGAGATCGCGGAATGGTTGCTTGACCGTGGCATGGATCCAGACGTGCGCGCCGCAATTGACAGCGACGGCTTCGGTGGGTACACCGCGCTGTTTTCGACGGTCGTGTCGCAGCACAATTTCTGGGTGAACTATGGCAAGGGACAGCCCGACGACGCGCGCTTCACGCGGCTCCTGCTCGACCGCGGCGCCGCCCCCAATATTCGCGCGTCATTGCGGACCCGCCTCGAGGAGGGACACGGCGGCGGCCCGCTGCGCGAGTACCGCAACGTGACGCCGCTCGGCTGGGGCGAGCAGTATCACGCGAAGGTTTTTGTGAGCAACGAGTCGATCCGTTTAATCGAGGCGCGTGGCGGCAAGCATTGATTCCTCCGCCGCTCTAGCGTAGACGCATCGGCTTACCCGCAGCCTCCTTGCTTCTCTGCGCCGCATCGAGAAACGCTATCAGCTCCAGCGTGTCCTCATTGGGAACCGGCGGAACCCTGGTGTGAAAGAACTTGACGATTTCCTCGTCGAGGGTGCGCGTGCTCGACACGATCGTCTTCATCTCGACTTCCTGCCGTTTCGCGTTCTTGCGAAAGACGACGGCGCCGTATTCCGCCGAAGGGCGCAAGGCGCGCATCGTGCCAATTCGTCCGTCGCTCCAGCGGCAGGTCACGACGTCGGCGTCGGGCGTGGCGATGCGCGTGACTTCCTCACAGCCGCGGCCGAGGATCGTAAAGACCATCTCCGCTTCATGAATCGCGTACCACGACAGATCGAGCTGGTGGTGTTCCTCGAGCGGGCCAGGGCCCCAAACGTCTACGCCCGTGATATCCCCGGTCTTCAGCGCGGTCACGCCGTAACGGAGCGTCGACGTGCTGAACCACGCAACGCCGGAAGCTTTCGCCAGCCGAGCAATCTCCCGCGCATCGTCGAGCGTCGATGCCAACGGCTTGTCGATGAACATCGGTTTCCTTGCCGCAATAATCTCGCGCGCCTGTGCGAGGTGCACCCGACCATCGACGCTGGTCAACAGCACGCCGTCGACACGCGCACAGAGTTCAGCAATGCTCCCGACGATTTCGACGCCGTACTTGTCCTTCAGCTGCGCGGTGAAGTTGTCGATGCGATCGCGGCTCGAGGGCAGATCCGGACTGCCACCGCGGTAGGCGGCGACGATCCGCGCTCCGGGAACATGCTGCGGCGAAGCCGGATCGTTGAAGACCGACGCGAAGCCCGTTACATGTGACGTGTCGGTGCCGACCAGCCCGAGACGCAGATCCTGCGCCGCCGCAGGCGCGGCCAGGCTGACGCACGCGAGCAGAAATGCGAGTCTTCTCATCGCCATCTCCTTACCGATCTCGGCCAGGAGGGCCGAAGTACGGGTAACGATCCCACGGATCCGCGCTCCTGGTTGCTCGCGGATCGTGCGTGTCACGCATCCAGTTCAGCAGCGCGGTATGCAGACTGCGCTTCGGTTCCGTGTACTCCGACCGCGCAGCCACGTTTTGGAGCTGATCTGGATCCTTACGCAGATCGTACAGTTCTTCTTCGGGGCGCTTGGCGGTCGCGAGAGTGAAATAACGAGCGATCGCTGAATCGTCGCGGCGCTGGAGCAGTAGATCCTTCGTCGGCCCACCATCGATATCGCCGAACGGGCCGACCGACACATACATCTCGGGATCGCCCGCAGGCCAGCGGTCCGGATGGATGTTCCAGATATAGAGGAATTCCTTCGTGCGGATCGCGCGCGCCGGATAACCGAGATCGCCGCGGCGGACCTGGGCATGACGCTCGCGTTCGAGGAATACCCGTTCGCGGCCGGGCTGCGTGTTGCCGGCGAGCCACGGCATGAGAGTACGGCCGGTCATCTCGGCCGGCGGTTTCAAACCGGCCGCTTCGAGGATCGTCGGCGCCAAATCGGTCAGCACAACGAAGTCGTCGACCGTACGCCGCGATTTCGCCTTGGACGGAAATCGAATCGCGAGCGGCACATGCGTGCCGGCGTCGTACAGATTGGCCTTGGCTCGTGGAAACGGCATGCCGTTGTCGGACGTGAAGATGATCACCGTATTGTCCAACTGCCCCGCTGCCTCGAGCGTCGCGACGATCTCTCCGGCTTCGCGATCGAGGCGCTGAACCTCGAAGTAGTAATCGAGGATGTCACTGCGCGTCTCCGGCGTGTCCGCGAGGAAGCGCGGTACATTGACGTCCGCCGCGTTCATTCCCGAACGTGCGCCGCTGCCCTCTTCGTACGGGCGATGGGGATCCTGTGAGCCAAACCAGAACGCGAAGGGCTTGTCCTTCGATGCCTGCTTGTAGAAGTCGGCAAAGCTCGCGAATTGATCTCCGGCAGGGTTCCGTGATCGTCCTCCCGCTTTGAAATCGCCGGGCCCCCATCCCTTCCTTGTAAATCCGACGCTATAGCCGGCAGCCTCGAGCAGGTCCGGATAGGTGGCGAACTTGGATGGGAGAAAGCTCCACAGGTTGCCACCTTCCTCGAGTTGGTGAACAGCGCGGCCCGTCAGCAGCGACGCGCGGGACGGCGTGCACGACGGTGCGGCAACGAACGCATTCCTGAACAGCACACCTTCACGCGCGATCCGGTCGAAGGTCGGAGTTTTCACCACCTTGTCGCCGAGTGCGCCGGCGTGTGGATAGGACCAGTCGTCTGCAATGATGACGAGGATATTGGGACGTGAAGGCGAAGGTTGCGCGCTCGGTGCAAAGGTCGCGATAGCAGTCAAGACCGCCAGCAGAGTCGCCCGAAGCATGTGCGCATCATAACGCTGCCTGGTGCTAACATGCGCGCCATGCGACCGCCGGACCGAAGGCCCTTTGTCCTCCTCGTCGTGCTTGTCGTGCTGTGTGCGGCCCTCGGCGCCATCGCGCAGCAGCCGCCTGCATCAACCGGTAACCACGTCGTCATCATCACGCTGGACGGCTTTCCTGGCTGGGCGCTCGACGATCCGTACTTGCCGGTTCCGAACCTGAGACGGCTCGCCGCCAACGGTGCCGTCGCGGGTATGCGCCCGGTGAACCCGACAGTCACATGGCCGAACCACACGTCGCTGGTGACCGGTGTCACACCTGCCAAACACGGCGTGCTGTTCAACGGCACCCTCGTGCGCGATCCTGACGTCCCTCCGCGAGTCGAACCGTGGCGCGACAAAAAGGACATGGTGCAGGTACCGACTCTCTACGATGTGGTCCACGATCGCGGAATGACGGCAGCGCAGGTCGACTGGGTCGCCATCCTCAATGCGCCTTCCATCAGTTGGGAGTTTCCGGAGCGTCCCGAGCGGCCCGAAACGAAACCGTCGATCGTACGCGAGATGGTGACTGCTGGCGCGATCTCTCAGCAGGATGCCGATGGCTTTGCGAGCCAGAACATCGTTTGGAGAGACGAGGTGTGGACCGACGCCGCGATCCACATTCTCCGCACGCATCGTCCTAACCTGCTGCTATTCCATCTGCTCGCGCTTGATTCGATGCAGCATCGCTATGGCCCCAAGACTCCAGCAGCAATGGTCACGATGGCCCGTCTCGATTCACAGGTTGGCCGCGTCCTGAACGCACTCGACGATGCCGGCATGACCGCGAGGACGACGTTGTTTGTCGTCTCGGACCACGGTTTCAAGGCCGTGCAGAAGCAGGTGCTGCCAAACGTTGCGTTGAGAGACGCAGGCCTTATCACTGTCGAAAGCGGCAAGGTAACGGCAACGAAAGCGTATGTGGTGTCGGAAGGTGGCTCGGCATTCATGTATGTAACCTCGGCGGATCCCGACGGCGATCTGTTGCGCCGTGCGCGACAGGCGATTTCAGGCCTTGAGGGGATTGACAGGATCGTCGAACCGGCAGAGTACGGAGCGCTTGGCCTGCCGCAGCCGTCGTCGGACCGGCAAGTCGGCGCGCTGCTCCTCACCGCGAAGAGTGGCTACTCGTTTGCGGCGGGCGCGACCGGAGAAAAAACTGTCGTGGATGCGCCGGAGGGAAGCCTCGGCACGCATGGCTATGTTTCGTCTGACCCCGAAATCCAGGCGCTGTTCATCGCGTCCGGACGCGGTATCAAGTCCGCCGTGAAGCTGCAGTCCGTCGACAACGTCGATGTGACACCGACGGCGGCAGAGCTGCTTGGCGTGGAATTAAAGAACGTCGACGGAAAGGTGCTGACAGAGATTCTTCGCTGAACATGCGAACAAAAGACACCATGAACACCCTCAATTGCAGGTCGCTATTAAGCTGTTCCGCTGCCGTCGCGGTCGTGTACTTCGCCATGCCGGTCGCGCCAACCGGTGCACGCGGGATGACGACGTGCGAACACCTGAAGTCGATGCAGTTGCCCAGCACGACGATTACGGCGTCCGATCTTGTCGAGGGTGGCGCGTTCAACAGTGCGAATGCACGCGGCTTTGACTACAAGACGCTACCGGCATTCTGCCGCGTGCAAGGGGTCATTGCGCCCTCGAGCGATTCGCACATCGAATTCGAGGTCTGGATGCCGGCGTCCACCTGGAACGGGAAATACCAGGGGGTTGGAAACGGCGGGTTCGCGGGTGAGATCAGCTATCCGCAACTCGCCAGCGCGATGAAGGCGGGGTACGCGACGGCGTCCACCGACACGGGTCACAAGGGCGGCGGCACTGACGCGCAGTGGGCGCTTGGCCATCCGGAGAAAATCGTCGACTACGGCTACCGCGCCATCCATGAGACGGCGGAGAAAGCCAAGGCGTTGATCGCGACCTTTTACGGCGAGGCGGCAAAGCATTCCTACTTTACCGGCTGTTCCAATGGCGGTCGTCAAGCGCTGATGGAGGCGCAGCGTTTTCCGGGAGATTACGACGGCATCATCGCTGGCGCACCGGCTGCACACTTCACCCGCACGGCAGCGCTGTTCGCCTCGAACGTCGTCGCCACGAGCGATCGCGCGGCGTTCGTTCCATCTTCGAAGTACGACGCGATCGAAGCCGCCGTGGTCACCGCGTGCGATGCGTCCGACGGCGTCAAGGATGGAGTCGTCTCCGAGCCGGCGGCGTGCAAATTCGATCCGGCGGTGTTGCGCTGTCGTGACGCGGAGAGCGATTCATGTTTGACGGCGTCTCAGGTCGCAACCGTGAAGAAGCTGTACGACGGGTTACGCACTATCAAAGGGCAGACGATCTTTCCCGGTTTCGTGCCGGGTGGCGAGTCAGGTCCCGGAGGCTGGGGTCTGTGGTTGTCGGGCGCGAAACCAGATTCGAGTCTCGAGTACGCATTTGCGACCCAGTTCTTCAAGAACATGGTCTACCAGAAGGAGTCGTGGGACGTTGGCACGTTCGACACGGAGCGTGATCTCAAAGCCGCAGACAATTCCGTCGGCCGGGTGCTCAACGCCGTCGATCCGGATCTCGGAGCATTCCAGAAACGAGGCGGTAAGCTGATCATCTTTCACGGCTGGAGCGATGCCGCGCTTCCGCCGATTGCGACAATGGATTACCACCGTAGCGTCGTCGACAAACTCGGACAGAGCCAGACCGATTCCTTCGTTCGAACGTTCATGGTGCCTGGGCTTCAGCACTGCAGTGGCGGTCCCGGGGCAACGAGTTTCGGTCTGCTGCCGGGATTGCCGCCCACCGAGCAGGATCCGACGAGGAATATGAGCGCCGCGATCGCCCGCTGGGTCGAACAGGGCATCGCACCTTCCACGCTGGTCGCCACGAAATTCAAGGGGAGTACGCCAGCCGAAGGCATCGCACTGACTCGTTTGCTTTGTCCGTACCCAGCAATCGCTCGCTACAAGGGAGCAGGCAGCAGCGACGACTCAGCGAATTACACCTGTTCCGTAACTGGACGCTGACGCGCGACTTCGTGGCGGGCTCCCATCCGATTGAGGGCATGCGCGCAGCATTGGTTTCCTACCACAACAGCTTCAGGCCGAACTGCAGCTGCCTGGGTGAATTGGCCTGTCCGGTAATAACGCCGAACGACGAAGAGGTCACGCTGGTGTTGGGCGCGGAGAACTGGACGCGATTGAACGCGTTGAGCGCCTCGACGCGGAACTGTGCCTTCATCCCCGGCCTTAGTTCAAAGTTCTTGAAGAATGAGAGATCGAAGTTCCGAACGCCATGCGCCCGAAGCAGCGGCGAGAAAATGGATTCGTTGCCAAACGTGAATGCGGCCGGCTGGCTATAAACGCTTGTGTCGAAGGCCTTGCCGAGCCTTTCCTCGATGGGCGCACTCAGCCTCGGGTCGTTGCCGTTGTTATTCGGTTGCGTTCTCGCGCCGAAAATGCCGGCCGTGTTGTTCGCCGTGATCGACAGCGGCGTGCCGGCTTGCAGTGTCGTGATGCCGTTGAACTGCCACCCGCCGATGATCGCGTTGATGAACGGGGACGCATCGGAGAAAAACTGCCGATCCCGTCCGATCGGAAGCTCGTAGAGATAGCTCATCACGAACCGGTGGTTGAGGTCGTACGAGGCGAGCGCCCAGCTCGCCTCGAGATCGTAGCTGTCCTGGTGGCTCATCCCGATTTCTTCCGCCTTCGCGAAAGTGTACGACCCCTCGAACATCAGCCCCTTCGACATGCGCTTCCGTCCCGTTATCTGGAGCGCGTTGTACCGCGACTTCGCGCCGGCGGCATACAGGGGAATGATGTCGGTGAACTGAGGATACGGCCGCAGCAACTGCGCGCGACTGACGGTCGGCTGTGTCAACACACCGTTGTTGACGATGCCGTAGAAGGGATTCGGTACTTGCTGATTGAGCTGCGATCCGAGCGACATATATTGTGGATCCAGCTGATTGAGGCTCAGGCCGCTTTCGCCGACTGACGACAGGTCGTAGCCGCGTGTTCCCACGTACGCCACCTCGACGAACATCTGCCACGGCAGCTCGCGCTGCACGTTGATGTTGTACTGAATCGTCCAGGGCGACGGCGTGTCCTGCAGCGGCGCCTGCAGATTCGCACCGGCCTGCGTCAGCAGCCCCTGAGATGAACCCGGCGACGGCAGAAATCCATTTGGATAGGGGTTCTGAAGCGTGTTCAGCGGCGTGATGCCGTCGATGGTCGTGACCCAGAGATTCTCAGTGCGGAATCCGAACGGTCCAACGGTGCCCTGTGCCCCCTGATTCGACGGGCCGAAGACGAGACTGTAGCCGCCGCGCACCACCGTCTTTTCATTCACGTGATACGACGCGCCCAGCCGGGGGGCGATGTTGTTCGTGTCCCAGTTGTACTGATACCGACTGTTCCCGTCGACACCGACGAACACGACGCCGCCCTTGAGGTTGGGCAGTCCCGGAACCTGCTGCGCAAGCGGCGAGGGCGCGATCGGATCGAAGTAGTTCATCCGGTTGTACCGCTCCGTCCGCGGAACGTCGAGGTCGTACCGCAACCCGAGGTTGAGCGTCAGTCTGGAATTGAGCCGCCAGTCATCCTGGCCGTATCCCGCCCAATAGAAGCTGTTCGCCGCGACGTTTTTCCAGTTCTGAATCAGCACGTCGTTCGGTTGGCCAGTTCCGAGGAGGAATGACGCGAACCCGAAGCCAGCGGTACTGCTGGCCGTGTTGGGATTCGGTCCCTGCGTCTCGTTCGCGCGAAAGTTGAACGTCCCGGCGCTGCGGGCTTCCCATACGTTCACCCGCAACATCCGTCCCTCGAATCCGGCTTTCAGCATGTGATTGCCATGCGACTTGGTGAGGCTGGCAGCCGCGGTGTAACTCATGAACGCGTTGTAACGGTGATCGTTGCCACCGAGCGATACCTGGCCAGAGACGCCGAATCGGGGAAACATCAGGCGATCGACATTTTCGTCGATCGATACCGGCAACCCGAGACTCGACGGCTTGAACCCCAGTCCCTGATTGTCGAAGATGAAGAGCGTTCGCGCGAACCCCAGCCGCGCGTTCAGCACGGTCGTATTCGACACGGTCCGACCGTAGTCGATGACGACATTGTGAGCGCGGTTTTCCTCGTTCACTCGGCCTTCGGCGATGGCGATGTCTTCCGGAAAAAACGTCGCAGGTGCGCTGAAGGTCTTCCGGTAGGAGTAGCGGACGAACGTCTTCGACTTGTCGGAGATCTGATGATCGACGCGCCCGTCGATATTATCGACGTTGAGCTCGGCTGTTCCGGTGGCGAAGTAGTTCTGCGCTCCGGTGACCGGGTTGCCCGCTTGATTGGGGAGCGGAAAGTACTGCAGGACGTTGCGCGCCACCGGATCCATCCGGCCGGTTGGAATAACGTTGTTGCCGAACTGGTCGCGAATGAAGCCGCCCGCCGGATTGGCGCGCGTCGTGAACGGGTCGAAGATTCGAATCAACTGGCCATTCTGCGCGAATGTCTGGGAGAAGTCTCCCTGCCGTTGCGCGAGCGTGGGAACGGTCGTCGTGGTTTGCGACAGACGCCGCTCACGCAGGCCTTCATACGAGGTCATGAAGAACGTCCGGCTGCGTCGAATCGGCCCGCCGGCAACGCCCCCGAACTGGCTGCGCCGGTAATCGCCAAGCGGCTGACCGGCCAACTTCGAAAAATAGCTGTTCGCATCGAATGCCGAATCGCGAAAGAACTCGTACGCGCTTCCATGGAAGCTATTCGTGCCAGATTTGTAGACCACGTTCAAAACGCTTCCGAGGCTGCGGCCATATTCCGCCGGGTAGTTCGCGCCGAGCACCTTGAATTCCTGGATCGCGTCCACTGATGGAAATACCGAAATGCCGGTGAAGCCATTGACGGTCGGGAACGACGCCGTAACACCATCAATGACGGTATCCATCATCGTCGGCCGCGCCCCGTTCACCGTGTAACTCATCGAGTTGTAGTTGTTGCCGATCGATCCGGCGACGCCGGGGGTCAGGAAGATCAGCGAATACACATTGCGGGTATTCAGCGGCAGTTCGAGGATGCGCTTGTTATCGACCAGTTTGCCAACGGTGCCCGTAGTCGTCTCGAGCGCCGTGGCGTCGGCGCGTACCTCGACCGCATCGCTCAGCGTCCCTACCTCGAGGGTGAAATCGATGACCAGCGTGGCGCTCACTTGGACCGTGACCTTTGCGCGCGCCGCCCGGCGGAATCCCTGGAGTTCCGCTTCGACGCGATACTCGCCTGGCGGCAGCGGCAGCGATGTGTAGCGCCCCTCGAGGTCCGCGGTGACCGACTCCTGCCGATTGGTTTGCAGATTCGTGATCGTGATCGTCGCGTGCGGAACAACCGCGCCGCTCGCGTCTTTGATCGACCCGACGATGGTGCCGGTGTAGGACTGTGCGAACAGGAGCGACGGCGACACGACGAGCGCAATACACAGAATGGTCCGAATCAGGCGCATGGCTGGCCTCCGGTCGCCCGGATTATACGCCTCGATTGTTGGTCGAGGATCGAGAAGGCCGGCGGGCCGGCGCGGGTCAGGGTTTCTTCAGAACTTCGTCGCCGGTGACCGGGATGCCGCAAACCGTTCCGTTGTAAACGATCCGCATCCCGCTGGACTCCTGCGTCGCTTTGCCGTTGGTGAAGTTGAACGGGCAGCTGAGCGATCCCTGCGTGACTGTTCCCTGGGCGTTCCAACCAAGCGTGGAACCGGAGACGGTTCCTGTGCCATTACCGCTCACTTCGATATTGCCCGCGCACGTCCCGCCGAATGTCACGTTCGCGGATGTATCGGTCACCGGGGTCACCGTGTACTTCACCGCACCGCAGCTCGTGGCGGGCAACGACGCGGAGGACGTCACCCAGGTTCCGGCAAAATCGCCAACCGAGGCGGAGGATGAACTTGGTTCGGTGGGGTTCTTTCCTTTGAACTTGTCGATCAAGTTACATCCTGCCGTGCACATGCCCACGACAGCGACCACCGCCGCAAATCGAGCTTGGTTCCCCATATGTGTCCCTATCGGCCGGTCGGGGACGGGTCAATAGTCAGCGTTCCCAGTTCAGTGCGGCGATCCGCGGATCATTGGCGAAGGCATCGCGGGTGAACTCCAGTCGGAGCTCGGGAAACTCACACACGGCGCGGGCGCCGTGGGGGTTCAGATTGAGACGCCAGGTCTGGCGCTCGAGCGGCTCCGGTCGCGAAAACGCGCGACACCCCAACAGTGCGATGTTGACTCCACCCATCTCGCGCGCGGATCGAGACAACAGCACCTCGACGTCTGCTTCGCGCGCCGTGTCGGCCAACGCCTGGCAGAATGCATAGTCGGTCGGATGTGTCCAGTGCGCCCGATCCGCATCGAATGGCTGCGTCGTGAGATCGAGACCGGCTGTCGTGCGGAACCGCACCGAAAAGGCGGTCAAGTCGCCGGCATCCAGCGGCCACGGTGTGTCGGGTGAGTCGGCAAAAAACAGGAGCCGATGGAAGGTCGTCTCCGCGATTGCCGTCGAAGGCGCTCTCGAGGCGTAGAAGACGCCCGGCGTCATCCCGGCGCGGCGGAAGCGGGAGCCCGACGGATACGGCGCACCATAACGAAATGGTGTTGCGAGTAAGTAATGAAGATGCTGGCAGTCCGGCGGGATGAGCGGTTTGGTTCCCTCGATGAGTGTCTCGAGCGCGCTCTGTTCATCGAGGGTGTCGACCAGTTTCATCGTCGAGACGCGATGCTGCGCTTCGACGACGCGCCAGCCGACGCCTGATAACCGGCGGCGTTCAGATGAGAGCCCGGCGCGCGTCCAGGTACGCGACGGCATGCACTAGTCCCGATAGCGACTGGATAACCGTGATCGGTGTTCCGCCGAGCGCGGCGTTGGGATTGGAGAGCCACGCGCGCGCCACCCCATCATCGCCGTGAACGATGGCGTCGAGCGCTCGATAGAAACGGACGAACAACACGGCCAGCTCGAACGGTTTCTCGCCGGGGGCCAGAGTGTACGTTCCCGCACCCATGCGTGAAACACTGGCTTCCGAGAGACCAACGATGCGTGCCAGCACCTTGTTCGACAGCCCCAGCAGTCCGGCCGCGCGTAGCGCGGCTTTGGTGACGACCGCTCCCTCGGAAACCGCCGGACGGAGCGCGGTTCGCGGCATCGTGCCATCCTTTCTACAGAAATATTATACATCAATTATTGCTAGTAAACGTCAAACATTTATGGCGGGGCTTCGCCGCGGCGTAGCCCTGGCGCAGGCGGGCTACCCCGTCCGTTTGGCCAGCGCGGCTACGGCGGCCATTAACTCGGCGGGATCGATCGGTTTGGCGAGATGAATTTGGAAGCCGGATCGAAGCGCCTTGGCGCGGTCCTCCGATCGGGCGTAGGCGGTCAGCGCCGCCACGGGAATGTCGCGCAGCGTTGCGTCCGGGGATTGCCGCAGTTCGGTGACGAACTGAAAACCGTCCATCTGCGGCATTCCGATGTCGGCAATGATCACGTCGGGCCGAAAGCGATCCAGCCTGACCAGTGCGTCGGCTGCCGAATCAACACCAGTCACCTCAGCGCCCGCGACCTCCAGGATTTCCGCGATCATGTTGAGCGCGTCGCGGTCGTCGTCGACAGCAAGGATGCGCAACCCACTCAGGTCGGGCACCTGGGTGAACGCCTGGTCCGACAGCCCGCGGGGATGAACGCGACGCTCCAGCGTGGCGATGGGATGCACAATCATGAGCGGCAGGCGAACCGTAAACGTCGCACCTGTGTCGCGGCCCGCGCTGGCAGCGTGAATGGTGCCGCCGTGCATTTCGACCAGATGGCGGGTGATCGCCAACCCGAGACCGAGGCCGCCGCGCTCGCGGGTCGTGCTGGCGTCCGCCTGGCGAAACCGTTCAAAAAGATGCGGAACGAAGGCCGGGTCGATGCCGATGCCGGTGTCGCTCACGACGAGCTCGACATGCGAGTTCACGCGTTCGGCGCGCACCTGGACCTGCCCGCCGCGCGGCGTAAACTTCACGGCATTCGAGAGCAGATTCCACATGATCTGTTGCAGTCGGCCAGGGTCACCCGACACGGGCGCGGCACGCGGGTCGATAACCGTTCGGACCCGTATCTGCTTCGCATTGGCGGCCAGCATGATCGATTCGACCGCGTGTTCGACGACCTGCGGTAGATCGACCGTCTGCACATCGAGCCGGACTTTGCCCGAAACGATGCGCGACACGTCGAGCACGTCCTCAACAATGAGCGTCAGCGCTGACGCGTTTCGCTCGATCGTGTCGAGTGCCTTGTCCTGTCGCCCCGGTTGAATGAGCGCCGCGCGCAACATTCGCGAATAGCCGAGGATGGCGTTGAGCGGAGTACGGAGTTCGTGCGACAAGGTGGCGAGGAACTCATCCTTCAATCGGCTGGCACGCTGAGCTTCTTCGTAGGCGCGCGCGTTTTCGACTGCCATCGCCGCCCGATGCGCGATGTCCTTCGCGAATTCGAGATCGTCTTCGGTGTACGACCGCTGCGATTCGCTGGTCACAAACGTCAAGGCGCCGACTGTCCTGCCATGTGCAACCAGGGGTACGCACATGTAAGAGAAGAGCCCGAGAGAGCGAATCAGTGCGATCCGCTCTTCATCACCTGCCGCGGAAGCGACAATCATTTCGTCGGTGATGCGAGGCAAGAGCGCCGGCGTGCCATGAGCCACCACGTAGGGGACGCTGTACGGCGCCTCTGGGTTTTCATACCGGGCGCGAAGCTCTTCTGCGAGCCGGATCTTCGACGGATCGATGTGCGCAACCGCGAGGCGATCGATGACCCCACTTTCACGGCAGATATCGACCGCACACCAATCTGCGGCGTACGGTACGGCCAGCGTCGCGATCGTCTTGAGCGTCGTTTCATATGCCAACGATCCGGCAAGCACCGAGACGACCTCGGACAGGAACGCAGACCGCTCGGCTGCGCGTTTTTGATCGGAAATGTCGCGGGTAATATTCGATGCGCCGACGATGTCGCCGGAACTCAGGCGGATCGGCGAGACAGTCAGCGAAACAGGAATGAGCCGGCCGTCCTTGTGTTTGCGGACGGTCTCGAAGTGGCTGATGCGTTCGCCGCGGCCGATTCTCGCGACGAGATCGTCTTCCTCAGCCTGACGGTTTTCCGGGATGATCAACCGCATCGATTGGCCGACGACCTCGGCCGACGTATACCCGAACATCCGCTCGGCGCCCTGGTTCCATGATGTGACGATGCTGTTGAGATCCTTGCTGACGATGGCGTCGCCGGCCGATTCGACGACCGCGGCCAACAACTGACGTGCCAGTTCGCCGTCGCGGCCAATCCCTTCAGTTTCCCGCTTCGCGGTGACGTCGGTGACGACCGCCACCCACCCGTTGGGCTTGTGATCTCCGTCGAACGTCGGCGTGTAGACGGCATGAATGCGCCGGCGTCCAGGTCCCGTAAAGCTGACATCCTCCTCGTACTCGACGCGGTCGCCCGACAGCACACGGTCGATATACGGACGGATCGATGCCATGGCGCCAGCACCGATAACGTCAACGATGTCGCGATTGACAATCTCGTGGACCGGACGTCCTACCCAGTCTGCGTAGCTGCCACTTACCCACAGGTATTTGAGTTCGTGGCTGCACTGTGTCGCCGCGATGCCGAGAGCGTCGACGATAGTGCGCAGGAGCGCGAGCGGATCGGGACTCGTCCGGTCGCTTGTCACAAGACCGTCACGGACGCTCGAGACGTATGCACATCGCCGATCGACGCCATGCCGTTGGCTGGAGGCGGGCACCATACCATAAGTTGAAGGGCTGGCGCGCCAGCAGAGCACGCGGCAGAACGGCCGTGGATCACTGCTCCTGTTTGACGGTGTAGGTCGTTCCTGCAATCCGGTGCGCCTGAATAGAACGACGTCTAACAGAGACAGCCGAGCTGCAGACTTGGACCCTCATGCGGACCTCAACAGCCACATGCCCCATGCGACGGCCGCAACGCCGGCGACGCGCGTCAACAGCATCGGTCTGGCCCAGAGCTTTTCAACGAGCACAAAGACCGCCAACCCTGCCACCCAAAACAGATTCATCACGCCAACGACAAACAACAGCGTCATCAGGAGCCAGCAACACCCGACGCAGAACATGCCGTGACGAAGTCCAAGCCACAACCCGCCTATTGTCCCTTCGCGCCAGTACTGCGACAGGAAACCGATTGGTGATTGGCAATGCGCCAGACAGGTGTTCTTGATTGGCAACCATTGATAGAGTCCGACGACGATCAGGAGCACGCCGGATAACACCGACGAACTCAAGCGCATGTCGGGCGCAAGTAGCGCGAGGCGATGAAGGCCGACCTGTGCGACCGACGCGGCGACACTGAAGAACGTCCATGCCACGAGATAGCCGGCAATGAAGGCGGACGCAGCGGAACGCGCCTGCGGATCGACCCGTCGTCTATAGACGCCGAGAACCAGGAGGATGACGGGGGCAGCCGATGGGAGCATCATCGCCACCATCATGATTGCCCACATGATGAACAGACCGGCCCAGTCAGCGAGACCCCACGCGTGCATGTCGGCCATGCCCATCGCCGCATGCATCTCGGCTTCGTTCGCCATTGCCTGCATGCCTGCAGCGGCGCGCACCAAATAGACCCACGCGAGAATGATCGTCGCCGCGAGACCAAATCCGATCAACAGGCGGTCTTGGCGCACGATGCGTTCGAGCGTTGTGGGTGACTGCACGCTAGCGTCTCAGGTCCTGGATCTTCTTCAGTAGACGCTCGGTAAGACTAGGGCGGCTCGGCGAGAACTGACGCGCTGCCGCTGTCACGTATGGACGTATCTGTCGCCCCGCATAGGTGAGGTAGCCGGTCTCGCGGATCTCGCCCAGTGTTTGTTTGTAGTGATCGAGGAGTGCCGAAGCGAAGACGTGGCCGGTGCGGGTTGCGCCAACCACGGCAGAAGCGGAAAGCCAACGCACACCGTCGGGAAGCGACCGCGCTGCCGACAGCGCCATCGTCGACGAGGTTTCAAACACCGATCGATTCTGCCGCGCGGATTCAGCCTTCAGTTGGTTCCACACACCCGTGATCGTCTCTCGGGATGGCAGGCTCGCGGGCTGCAATCCGCGAGCCGCCTGGCGAATGTCCTGCCATTCTTGTCGCAGTGCGGTGACGTCGAGCGGCGGCGTGTTGATTGTCGCGGCCAATCGCGAGGACGTCTGTTCCAGTCCATCGAGCATCTCATCGACAGTCGTGAACTGCGCGTCCGTTTCCAGGAGCCCCTGCTTTTTGAGGGCGTCGGAAATCTCCGGGATCAGGTGGCGGCCCATTCCGCACACATCGGCCAGCGCGGCAAGCACCCAGACCGGAGAGGCACGAAACGCGACAATGCCCAGCGCCTCGACGACATTGCCGGCAGTCCGCCGCGCGAGAAAGTTCTCGGGAACTGACTCGTCGTCGATGTCGAGTCGGTCCAGGCCACCGACTTGCTCGATCAAGAACCGGAGCGTCGTGTCGACGAGGTTCTGGTACAGCTGACTACGCCGCACTCCTTCGGGCAGCGCGATCTCTCCCACTTCGCGGGCCATCCCCGCACCAAGCCCAATCGTGGCTCGGAGCACTCGCTCAGGCACCGACAACAGGTATGCTTTGACGGTCATTTCCTCTTATACGAGGCGAAAACCGATGACGATCCGCAACAGGTTGATCCTCGCCGCCGTCGCGTTGATGTGTGCGTCGATCGCGTCCGCACAGTCTCCGGCGCCGGAGCAAGGAAACTTCACCCTGAAGGACTTCAAGTTCCGCTCCGGCGGAGTTCTCCCTGAACTCCGTATGCATTACCGAACACTCGGCCAAGCCGAGCGCGACGCGACGGGTGTCGTGCGCAACGCCGTCCTCATCATGCACGGCACCGGCGGAAGCGGCGCACAATTCATTCGCTCGGAGTTTGGCGGTGTTCTGTTCGGACCGGGGGCGCTGCTCGACGCGACACGCTTTTTCATCATCCTTCCCGACGACATCGGTCACGGGCAGTCGAGCAAACCGAGCGACGGACTGCGCGCGAAGTTTCCACGATACGGCTACCTCGACATGATCGAGGCAGAGTATCAGCTCGTCACGCAAGGCCTGGGCGTCAACCATCTGCGGCTGGTCATGGGGACGTCGATGGGCGGCATGCACACGTGGCTATGGGGCGAACAATATCCGGATTTCATGGATGCGCTGATGCCGCTCGCCAGTTTGCCGACGCAGATCTCGGGTCGCAATCGCGTCTGGCGGCGCACCATCATCGATGCGATTCGCAACGATCCGGCATGGCTCGGCGGCAACTATACGACCCAGCCACCAAGTCTGCGCACCGCACAGGAAATCCTCTATCTGATGTCGAGTAATCCGGCGATCCGCCAGCGGGAGCTCCCGACGCTCGACCTCAGCGATTCCCGCCTCGACGACGCGATGGCGTCAGTGCTCAAGACGACCGATGCCAATGACGTGCTGTATCAAATCGAAGCGTCGCACGACTACGACCCCGGTCCGGCACTGGAAAAGATTCGCGCCCCGTTGCTCGCGATCAATTCCGCTGACGATCTGATCAATCCGCCGGAACTTGGAATCCTCGAGCGGGAGATTACGCGCGTTCCCAAGGGGCGCGCCGTCGTCATCCCGTTCAGTTCTGATACGCGCGGCCACGGCACGCATACCATCGCGACAGTATGGAAGACGTACCTTGAAGAGCTGCTCAAGCTGACCGCACGGTAAGGAGCGTTCGCCAGGAATTCTCGCCTACCCGAATAACTGATCGCGGGCAGCCGTCGTCATTGCGACGACGCCCGGATGCCTCAGCCGCCGCTCGGCAGAGATCACGTAATACCGCTCGCGGACGGCATCCGTTCTTCCGACGACGCGGACACCGTAGAGGCGACTGACATCCCGCTCGATTGCTGCCGGCGCGGGAAAGACGCATCCAACGGCCTGACCAAATACCGTCATCAGCGCCGAGTCCTCAAACTCTCCCTGCACGCGCGGGCGAACGCCTTCGCGTTCGAACCATTCCTCCAGCGCGCGGCGCAGCGGACTATTGGTCGTCGGCAGTACCATCGGCGCGTCTTCGAGCGACGCGGGAAAACGTCGCCGCATCCGTGCCGCCAGGGGCGCCGGCGCAAAAAAAGCCGTGCCCGATTCGCCGACGGCGTGATTGAACACCTTGATCGGGAGGTACCCGGGCGCCGGAGTGTTGGCGACGACCACATCGAGTGCATGGGTCGCGAGCTGGCCGATGAGTTGTTCGGGATTATCTTCGCGGCAAACGAGACGAATCGGCTCCGGTTGTTGCAGCGCCGGTCTCAACAGGCGATACACGAGCAGCTTGGGGACCGCGTTGGCGACGCCGACCGTCAATTGGATTCCCCGTCCCGGTGAACGTCCTTCGAGCGTTTCGAGCAACTCGCGGCCGACGCTGAAGATCTCGTCAGCATACCGATAGACGACGCGACCCACATCGGTGAGCACATGGGCACGGCCCTTTTTCGCAAACAGCGGCTCGCCAATCGCTCGCTCCAGCATTCGCACCTGGGCACTGATCGTCGGCTGTGACAGGCGCAGCTTTCTTGCCGCGCTCGATACCCCGCCTTCCTGGACCACGGTCCAGAAGTACAGAAGGTGGTGGTAATTGAGCCACTGCATGATGATGTAAACCGATTATAGAAAAAACAACACGATATGAATCAAAGTATCTATTTGCCTATGCGAGCGGTGCGACGTACGGTGAAGCCATGGCGGGTTTCAATCTCGATCGGTGCTTCACCGCAGTCACGCGTCTCACGGCTGAGTATCGCGACCTTCCCGGGTTGCGCCTGACAACCGCTCAGGCTGCGCGGCTGTGCGGCCTTTCGATTCACGAGGCAGATGTCGTCCTGACGGCGCTGACCGCAAGCGGATATCTGTCGTGCGACCGCTCCGGTCAGTACGCGAAAGCGAGGCCGCTTACGCCGGACCTTACGTGTCGGGTTGACGCCAGCCATTTGGAAACGACGCATTAGTCGCCACATGGCGCCGTCGAACGGTCACCAGACAGGCAAAGAAATTGCGTTGGTCTGTCGCATGGAACCCCGCGATCTCTTCTGTCGTCGCCTCATCCGCGGTCGAACCGTTGCGGCGGCCGTGTTCGTCGCCTCGCTGATCAATGTCTTGGAACTCACCGGTCGAGCCCAGCCCCAGCCGGCCGCGTGTCAGGCAACGGGCGAGCTGACGCGGCTAGTCGGCGTGCCTGAGGCAAGTGGACTCACCATGAGCGGACGCGTGGCGGGCCGGTTCTGGACACATAACGATTCAGGCGCTCCGGTACTGTTCGCGCTCGATGAGCGAGGAACTGTGACCGGACGGCTCCAGATTTCGGGTGCGACGGCCGAGGACTGGGAGGCGGTTGCGTCGGCGCCCTGTGGGACGGCGTCGTGTTTGTACATCGGCGACATCGGCGACAACGACACGAAGCGGGATCACGTCACGATCTATCGTGTGCCTGAACCCGACACCACGGCGAACACCTCAGCGCAAGCCGAGGCATTTCATGCTGCGTATCCGGATGGTCCGCACGATGCCGAAACGCTGCTCATCTCGCCCGACGGCCGCATCTATATCGTGACGAAAGGGAACACTGGCCCGATCGGTCTCTATCGGTTCCCCGCAGATCTTCGAGCGGGCACGACTGTGCGTCTCGAACGCGTCGGCGATACGGCAAGAGACACCCGCGATCGTGACGCGCGCATCACCGATGGGACCATCTCTGCTGACGGTCGCTGGGCCGTGCTGCGATCGCCCGATGCCCTGAGATTTTTCCCTGCATCCGATCTGCTCGAAGGCCGGTGGCAGGAGGCCTTTCACGTCGATCTGGCAAAGTTGAAGGAGCCCCAGGGCGAGGGCGTCGCAATCGATCGCCACAACACCGTCTTCGTCGCCGGGGAAAGCGGGGGAAAAGGTCAGGCGGGCACGTTTACGCACTTTCGCTGTTCGCCGCGCGAGTAATCCTCGCTAGGACGGCACATTCGCGGTCCACCACTCACGCGCGCGCTGGTTGGTCCACGGCTGGTCCAGCCGAATGGCATCGAGCCGCTGAAGAAGAACGCGCGCAGAACTCGGCCGGTGTTCGCGATCCTTGGCAAGACACGACAGCACGAGCGCATCCAGGTCCGGCGGTATCGGAGATGTCGTTCGTGCCGACGGAGGCTCAGGGATCGCGTGCGCATGCGCGACAAGCGTCTTCATGGTCGTATCGGCAGCAAAGACGAGGTGGCCTGTCAGCAGCCAGTACGCCACGCAACCGGTGGAGTAAATGTCAGCGCGACCGTCGAGATCTCCACCGCCAAGCACCTGCTCGGGTGCAATGAACGCAGGCGTGCCTTGCACGACGTTCTGGATGGTAATCGCCGTCTCGGCTTCCGGCGATGTTTCATGCGTTGCTTTCGCGAGTCCGAAATCGAGAACTTTGACGAAATCGTAGTCTTCGCCATAACGACACAGGAAGATGTTGGCCGGCTTGACGTCGCGATGGACGAGGCCACGCGAATCGGCCTCCGACAGCGAATGGCAGATCTGTCGAACAATGTGGACGACCCGTTCGGCAGGAATGGGTCCGAAGCGTTTGATCAGCGCATCGGTATCCACACCATCGAGCAGTTCCATGACGTAGTAGAAGGACCCTTCCTCAGCGATCCCAAAGTCGAACAACGTGACCGTATGCGGCGATCGGAGTTGCGCAATCACCTGCGCTTCTCTCTCGAATCGTCGCCGCATATCCTCGGAGATGCCGGCCGGGTTTCCGGGAAATGACGAGCGAATGAGTTTGATCGCCGCCGGGCGCGCCAGGAGTCGATGGCTTGCCTTCCACACTTCTCCCATGCCGCCGCGACCGAGCCGGTGCTCCAGTCGATAGCTTCCGAGCTCGCGGGCACGCGTCACCTCGGTGCCGAGGCTGTAGACGACGCGCGCGCCGACATACGCCATGATCACGACCAGCAAGTACGGGAAGCCAAACCCCCAGAAAATCATTGAGTTGCTCGGCGGCGACACCGGCGGGAACAACGAGATCGAGAGGCGCACCATCGCCGGGACTGACGTCACAGAGGCGAGCGCGGCCACGACCGCGTACCGAGGAACCGTGGGAACAACCACGTTGAACAGCAGCATCCATACCGAAACCCAGGAATGGCCGATCCACGACGAGTGGATATTCAACGCCGCCGGCTGAAGAAATTCGGCAGCGGCAATCCCGTAACTGCTCACCACTTCGAACACGAGCGCGAGCACGGTGACCGCCGACGGGGGTAACCGGGCGACGCGAATCGTCACCGCCACCGATACCGCCATGGCGATTGAAATCGCTCCCGGAATCCAGTTCACAGGGTGGGTGAAGAGTCGCAGCCGCTGATCGGCAGAGAGCAGCGAGGGAAAGAACGCCGCCATGAAAAATGTGAAGGCATACAACCATAAGAGGATCTGGAAGCGAATCGCGACGCGATCCAGCAAGTCGGCAGGAAATCCCGTCGTCGCCCGATCGAGAATGGACGTGCCCCGAGGCTTGGGAACGAAGAGGGTCGGCCCCTCGGTCAATGGCATGGCTGGCTGTCGGAGAAGAGTAGCAAGGCCCTTACTCCACCTTCCAGACATGAATGATGACGTCGCTCGGCTGGCGCTCGCCGACGCCGATGAAGATGGCACGTGTGAGCCACTGCAGTTCAGGAGCTGAGGTCTCGAATGTTGGAACGGTCTTGAAGTAGACCTGCGACGGATCGACACGCTCACCGGCCAGCAGTTTCCTGGTGATCTCCGGCGGGGCATGGCGGATACCCGCGTTCTGGATGTAGACGAGGCTGCCGTTGTCTGTCTGCAGCGTGTAGCGCGTGTCGAGTTCGGTGAGTCCATCGGCGCGGACGATTTGCCAGTCGGCACCACCGGGCACGACCGTGCCGCGAATGTTTGCGCCCTCAAAGGTGCCGCCGAGAATCGGAATGACACGACGCCGGCCACGCGGCACCTCACCGAATTCGGTCGGGTTCCCGACCGCCACGCGCAGCGTCATGGCATAGGTCAAAGTCGGCGGTGGTGGTGACACGTCTTTTGAAGGGCTCATTCCATTACCCAGGCGGTTTTGCCCCGCAGGACACGATATGCTGAGTTACACACCAGCCGGCGCCATTCAACTCGCCATTCCGGCGCGGTTCGACGCGCGTGTCCCGGTGCGACTGTGCGGCTATGGAGATATTGAACGACGCTGAAGAAGCCAGACTGCGGGAGGCACGCACGCACAACGTGCCGTGGAAAAAATGGGGACCGTACTTGAGCGAGCGGCAATGGGGCACGGTTCGCGAAGACTATAGTCCCAACGGCGATGCCTGGAACTACTTCTCGCACGATCAGGCGCGATCGCGCGCGTATCGATGGGGCGAAGACGGGATTGCCGGCATCTCCGACCATCGTCAGCTTCTCTGCTTCGCGGTGGCACTGTGGAACGGACGCGATCCCATTCTGAAGGAACGGCTGTTCGGCCTGACCAACGCGGAGGGGAATCACGGCGAAGACGTCAAGGAATGCTACTTCTACCTGGATAGCACGCCAACGCATTCGTACATGAAGTTCCTGTATAAATATCCGCACCGCGAGTTTCCCTACTCCGACCTGGTCCTCGAGAATCGGAAGCGAAACCGGCTCGAACTGGAATACGAACTGCTCGATACCGGGATCTTCGACGACGATCGCTACTTTGATGTCTTCGTCGAGTACGCGAAAGCGGCGGCCGAAGACATCCTGATCCGGATCAGCGTCTGCAACCGCGGCCCGGAGCCGGCCCTTCTCGATCTTCTCCCGACACTGTGGTTTCGCAATACGTGGGCGTGGTCGGGCGTCGCGCAGACCGCGCCATCGCTCAAACAGGGGGGACCGCAGTCGATCGCCGCTGCGCATGAATCGCTTGCCGATCGGTGGCTGCTCCTCGATCGCGCTGTACCCGTGCTGTTCACCAACAACGAGACGAACACCGAGCGCATCTTCGCGCTGCCGAACGCATCCCCCTATGTCAAGGACGGTATCAACGACTTCATCGTCCTCGGCCAGCGTGACGCCATCCGAAAAGACGCACACGGAACAAAAGCCGCGGCGCACTATCGGCTGACCGTCCCGGCGGGAGCGACCGAGGTGGTGCGCCTGCGCCTCACCGAAGACGATGCGTCGCCGGCGACGGCGTTCGATGCGACATTTGACGAGGTGATCAACACCCGCATTCACGAGGCAAATGCGTTCTATGCGATGGTGATTCCTCCGCACCTGTCCGCGGACGGACAGCTGGTGATTCGCCAGGCGCTGGCCGGCATGTTATGGAGCAAGCAGTTCTACTACTACCCGGTGAACAAGTGGATTCACGACGATTCCCTGCCGCCAGATTGTCAGCAGCGTGTGATCAAACGGAATCGTGAGTGGTTCCATTTCGACGGCGCCGACATCCTGTCGATGCCGGATAAGTGGGAGTATCCGTGGTTCGCGGCGTGGGACCTGGCATTCCACTGCATGATTCTGGCCCGCGTCGATATCGACTTCGCCAAGGAACAACTGCGGCTGATGACCAACCAGGTGTATCTGCATCCCAACGGACAGATTCCGGCGTACGAATGGAACTTCAGCGATGTGAACCCGCCGGTGCACTGCAAGGCCGTTTGGGAAATCTATCTGATGGATAAGGCGTTCAGAGGCGGCGCCGATCGCGATTTCCTCGAGAGCCAGTTCCACAAGCTGCTGATGAATTTCACCTGGTGGGTGAACCGCAAGGACGAAGCGGGACGGAACGTGTTCGCCGGAGGCTTTCTCGGGCTCGACAACATCGGCGTCTTCGATCGCAGTTCACCGCTACCCACGGGCGGCACGATCGAGCAGGCCGACGGGACCAGCTGGATGGCGATGTTCTGCCTCGACATGCTGGCGATTGCGCTCGAACTGTCACTCGAGAACGCGGTCTATGAAGAACTCGCCTGCAAGTTTTTCGAGCACTTCGTCTACATTGCGGCCGCCATGGATCGCATCGGCGACAACGAAGACGAGTTGTGGGATGAAGATGACGGGTTCTTCTACGACGTGCTGAAGATGCCCGGGGGTGACGCGCTTCAGCTCAAGGTGCGCTCGATGGTCGGACTGATCCCGCTCTTCGCGTCGGCGATCTTCGAACCGACCGTACTCGAGCGGCTGCCGACATTCGCCAGGCGCGTGGCGCACTTCGTCCAGGAGAACCCGGTGCTGATGACCAACATCAGTAACGGGACCAAGCCCGGCATCAAGGGCCGCTATCTCCTCTCTCCTGTCAATGAGGCCAAACTTCGACGGATCCTGGCACGAATGCTCGATGAGTCAGAGTTCTTGAGCGACTTCGGTATTCGCGCACTCTCGCGGTATCACCACGACCATCCGTACGTGTTCACCGTTGCCGGGCATGCCTACCGCGTGGACTACGAGCCGGCGGAATCCACCACCGGACTGTTTGGCGGAAACTCGAACTGGCGCGGCCCGATCTGGCTGCCGGTCAATCAGCTTCTGATTCAATCGCTGCGCAAGTTGTATGCGTACTACGGCAACGACTTCACGGTTGAGTGTCCGACGGGATCAGGACGCGAGTTGACGTTATGGCAGATCGCCGACGAAATCGCACGGCGCGTCTCCAGCATCTTCCTCCGCGACGGGCAGGGCCGCCGTCCGTTGTACGGCGGCGCAGAAAAATTCCAGAGCGATCCTTACTGGCGCGATCTCATCCTGTTCTATGAGTACTTCCACGGCGATAACGGCGCCGGTGTCGGTGCCAGTCATCAAACGGGGTGGACAGGCCTGGTTGCGTGGCTGCTGAAGTCTCGGGCGATCTTGAAGCCGGACGAGATCCTAGAAAAAGGCTACGACGCGGTCGCACTGAAGATCGTCCGGACCTATTAGGGGTCAGACCGGGGTCAGACCGGGGTCAAACCGGGGGCAGACCGGGATCAGCTCACTCTTTGGTGACTTTTCGATTCGATCATCAGGCTACAACGTCAGACCGGGGTCTGACCCTCGTCTGACCCCGGTCTGACCCCCGTCTGACCCCCGTCTGACCCCGCCCCGATTCAAATTTGATTGCCTTACCATCCATGTGTTTGATATATCAAACACATGGAGACTTGGAAAGAGTTCGAAGCCAACGAACTCACCCACAGTGCCGCTCACCATCTGCTCGCGATCCATGAAGTCGGTGCCTCCTACGGCGGGTGGGCGCGCGTCTCGGACATCGCCAGGCGGCTGAACATCACGCGCGGAAGCGTTTCGATCAACCTGCGCGCGCTCAAGAAAAAAGGATGGGTGCAGAGCGATGAGCACCATCTGGTCAAGCTCTCACCAAAAGGCCTGCGCGTCGTCCACTCGGTCATGGCCAAGCGGGTCATCGTCAAGACCTTTCTCCGCGACGTCCTCGGCATCTCTGAACAGCAAGCAGACATCGACAGCTGCAAGATCGAACATCTCATTAGCCATTCAACTGGCGAGCGGCTCGTGCAGTTTCTCCAGTTCCTGACGTCCGGCGCACCCGTCAGCCGGCAGCTGGTCAAACAGTTCCGCCTGTTCCCTGTCGCATGCCCGGAGAGCCGGACGTGCGACGTGTGCAAAGGGCACTGCCTCATCGACGAGTTGAAGCATGCGATCTAACAAACCCGCGCCGGGCGCCACTTCAGGACGCCACGAACTGGTCGAGGAACTGAATCGCTTGATGGCCGAGGAAACGGAAGCGTCCCTCCGCTATTTCCACATGCGGTTCCGGCTTCGTGACCACGACTACGCGGCGGCGCAGGCATTCTTCGAGGAGGCGATCAAGGAAACGATGGACCACGCGACGACGATCGCCGAGCAGATTCGATCCCTCGGACACGTCCCAACGCTACGCGTGAAGCTCGCGCTCGGCGGAGGTTCGATTCGATTGTCAGACGCGCTGGCCGAAGCGCTCGACCTCGAACAGCAGGCGCTCGAGGCCTACCAGGATCTCCTCCCGCGCGTGGCCGGCGATCCGTTGCTCGAGCCGTTCATCCGGCGTCAGGTCGAAATCGAGACGGAACATGTTGAAGAAATCCGCGCATTCATTCGAACGCAGAGCCTCGTGAAGCTGGTGCGCCACGAGGAAGTCACATGAGGCGCAGATTTGCCGGAGCCCGGCTCTGGTTGTTCGTTGTTGCCGCTTTTGCCGCTCCCCTTCCACTGACTGCCGCGCCGTTCCAATCTGCACCCGCTGGCCCCCTGTCTTCCGTGCAAGGACGCGTACTTGACGCCAGCAGGGGCACGATCGCCGGCGCTCGTGTCACCGCCCGGCCGAAAGAAGGCGGCCGGGGACCAACGACCGTGTCCGATGCCCAGGGTGTGTTCACGCTGGCGTTGCCGGGCGGCGAGCACACCATCACCGTCACCGCCGCCGGATTCACCGCCGCATCCCAGACGCTCGCGGTTGGCGAAGCGACGACACACATCGCCGAATTTGTTCTTCAGGTGTCAGGGATAAGTGAGTTGGTCACGATCAGCGCCGGGATCGACACTGGATCGATCACCACCACGGCTACCCGGACGCCGACACTCATCCGCGACGTTCCGCAGTCGATTACCGTGGTCGGGCGTGAGCTGATGACCGATCAGCTCATGACGAGCATCGGTGACGTCGTCCGTTACGTGCCGGGAATCACGTCGCATCAGGGGGAGAACAATCGCGACCAGATCATCATCCGCGGTAACAGCACGTCGGCCGATTTCTTCGTCAATGGTGTGCGCGACGACGTGCAGTACTTCAGGGACATTTACAATATCGATCGCATCGAAGCGTTGAAAGGGCCGAATGCGATGATCTTCGGTCGCGGCGGCGCGGGTGGCGTCGTCAATCGCGTGCTCAAGGAAGCGATGTTCCGTCCGGTTCGCGATTTTTCCCTGCAGGCGGGGATGTACGGCAACCGGCGGCTGACCGGAGATTTCGACCAGCCGCTCTCGAATACCGCGGCAGTGAGAGTCAACGGTATGTACGAGCACTCCGACAGTTTTCGTGATCAGGTCTCCGTCGAGCGGTATGGCATCACGCCGACGGTGACGATTCTGCCGACGTCACAGACTCGGGTGGTCGTGAGCTATGAATACCTGCACGACCGCCGCACCGCCGATCGAGGGATCACATCCTTCGCCGGCACACCCGCGGCTGTCGATCCCTCTCTGTTTTACGGCAACCCCGACGACAGTCACGTCCGGCTCGATGTGCACCTCGGATCAGCGACCATCGAACAGCGCTGGCGTCGCGCCACGATCCGCAATCGCACGGTGGTGGCCGGCTACGACCGGTTCTACCAGAACTATGTTCCCGGCGCCGCGTCTCCTGATCAAACGCGCGTGACACTTTCCGCTTACAACAATACGACCGACCGAACGAACGTTTTCAATCAGACGGATGTAGTGGTGCCTGCAACGACCGGACGGTTCCGTCATACAGTACTCGTTGGCGCCGAGGTCGGGCGGCAACTGACCGACAATTTCCGCAACACCGGATTCTTTAACAACATCGCCACGTCCGTGCAGGTCCGGTTCGAGAACCCCGCGATTTCGACCCCAGTTACTTACCGTCAGAGTGCAACCGACGCCGATAATCATGTGCTGGCGCGCGTCGGTTCCGCCTACCTCCAAGATCACGTCGAGGTGTCGCGCCAGGTGCAGTTCCTCGGTGGCGTTCGCTTCGATCAATTTGATTTGTCACACCACAACAATCGCAATGGGGAGACACTGAGCCGCGTCGACAACCTCGTATCGCCGCGCGCCGGCATCATCTTCAAGCCAGTAACCCCAGTGTCGATTTATGGAAGTTACAGCGTCGCGTATCTGCCAAGCGCCGGCGATCAGTTCTCGTCGCTGACGATGATCACGCAACAGATGAAGCCGGAGCAACTCACGAATTACGAGATCGGCGCGAAGTGGGATCTCTTCGCCGACCTGTCATTCTCTACGGCCCTGTACCGTCTCGACCGGACGAATACACGATCGACCGATCCGAGCGATCCGACACGCATCGTTCAGACTGGAAGCCAGCGCACCAGTGGATACGAGTTCGGCGTCAGTGGACGCGTCACTC
>DATJKH010000002.1:0-16627 GCA_035491715.1 Vicinamibacterales bacterium
ATCTTCATCCTCCACGCGGCGTTGCGTCGTCAGGCTTGCGCCCATTGCGAACAATTCCCCACTGCTGCCTCCCGTAGGAGTCTGGGCCGTGTCTCAGTCCCAGTGTGTCCGTCCGCCCTCTCAGGCCGGATACTGATCGTCGCCTTGGTAGGCCATTACCCCACCAACTAGCTAATCAGGCGCGGGCCCCTCTTCAAGCGCCAGGTCTTGCGATCCCCGGCTTTGATCTCCGCGTTTCCAAACGCAGGATGTCATGCGGTATTAGCGTCCCTTTCGGGACGTTATCCCCCACTCGAAGGCAGGTCACCCACGTGTTACTCACCCGTTTGCCACTCTACTTACCCCTTGCGGGGCTTTCGCGTTCGACTTGCATGTGTTAGGCACGCCGCCAGCGTTGATTCTGAGCCAGGATCAAACTCTCAAGTTAAATTCGTCGTCCGCCGGAGCCCCGAGGGGCGAAGGCGGAACAACTTTTAACGTTGATCGCCTGCTTGACTTGGCTCTCTAACGTTGTTCAGTTCGTCAAGTGTATGAGTGGTTCACAGCCGCTCATGCCTGGTGAACTACACCCTGCATGAACGTTGCGTCGCGCGGCCTTGCGACCCCGCGCCTCGCTGCGCCACCCGCTGATACTCGACGGGTTAATCCACCGTCGCGCCTTGCGGCGCTCCGATGGATGTAAGTGCTTGCACGTTCTATCTAGTTTTCAAAGAACCGGGATTACTGCTTCGGTTGGACGACCGAAGCCGGAGTTTCCCTCCAGGACTTTCTCCTTCAGGGGAACCTTCCAATCTTACTAGAAGTTTCCGATCCCTGTCAATCCCTCGCGACGCGCTTTTCGCTTTCGCAACGCCGTTCTCTCCAAACCGCGCGCAGCCCTCATCGAGCGCTGGACGGCCGCAGAAAACGGCTAAGGGATTAAGCGGAGTCTGAAGGACTTTCTCTAGCGGAAAAAAAATTTGCTCGATCGTCTGAGCAAATCATCCGGCGAAACCGCCGGGTCGCGCTCCGTGAGAACCAATATACGCGGTGGTTCCAAGGGTGTCAACCCTGCGCCGCACATTATTGCTTATTGTTGAGATTTGCGAGCGACCCGCACGACATGCTGATCGCGCCGCCCTTTGCGCAACACGATCACTTGTCCGCCGATCGCATCCGAAGCCGTCAGCCAGGCCTTCTCGTCGTTCGCACGCACGTTGTTCACGTAGACGCCGCCGCTCTTGATCAGCCGCGTGGCCTCGCTTCGGGAGGTCGTGAGCTTCACCGTCGCGAGCAGTTCGACGAGCGAAATTCCTCGTTCGGGGAGCGCCATCTCAGTCGACGGCGCGTCGGCCAGCACCATCAACACATCATCGACGTCGGCCGCCGTCAGGTTGTCGGTGAACAGCACTGACGCGGCGCGCTCGGCGCGAGCCACCTGCTCGGCGCCATGCACCAGGGTCGTCACTTCGCGCGCGAGTGCGCGCTGTGCCTCGCGCGCTTCGGGCTTCTCGCGCGTCGCCTGCTCGAGCGATTCAATGTCCTGCCTCGCCAGGAATGTGAAGCATTTCAGATACCGGGCGACGTCGCGATCGTCAGTGTTCAACCAGAATTGGTAGAAGTGGAACGGCGTGGTGCGTTCAGCGTCGAGCCAGATCGCGCCGGCTTCTGTCTTGCCGAACTTGACACCCGACGATGTCGTCATCAACGGCCAGACGAGCCCGTGAACCTTGCGGCTGCGCAGTTTCCGGATCAGTTCGATGCCCGCCGTGATATTGCCCCATTGATCGCTGCCGCCCATTTGCAGCGTGCAGCCGTAGCGATCGAACAATTGCAGATAGTCATACGCCTGAAGCACGAGATAACTGAACTCGGTATAGGAAATCCCTTCTTCGCCCTCGAGCCGCCGCGCCACTGATTCCTTCTGCAGCATGTAGTTGACGGTGAAGTGCTTGCCAACGTCGCGGAGGAACGAGAGGATGTCGATGGCGCCGAGCCAGTCGGCGTTGTTGACTATCTGCGCGGGATTTTGCGGCGTCGTGAAGTCGAGAAATTTCTCGAGCTGCGCCCGGATGCCGGCAACGTTTCTTTCGACATCAGCACCCGACAGCAGGACACGTTCCTGAGACTTTCCGCTCGGATCGCCGATCATCCCGGTGCCGCCGCCAACGATCGCGATTGGTTTATGACCGAACCGTTGCAACCGAGCGAGGCCCATCACCGTCAACAGCGATCCAACATGGAGGCTGGGCGCCGTGGGATCGAAGCCGATGTATCCAATCATCGGCGCCGTGCGAAGCGCTTCCCGCGTCCCTTCCGTGCTCTCGGAAAGCATCCCTCGCCATTCGAGTTCAGCGTAGATATCTGTCATACCTTGCCGTTGGTGATCGGGATCCGTGGTCCGGGATCTGTTGTCCGCGTTCCCATCCGATCCGTGTCAATCCGTGTTCTTCCGTGGCAAATCTCTTCTGTGTTGTTCGGTGGCAAATCTCTTCTGTGTTCTTCCGTGGAAAGTTTCTTCCGTGTCCTTCCGTGGCACATTCCTTTCGTGTTCTTCTGCGGCTCGTGTTCTTCCGTAGCTCGTACTATACCGTGGCACCGCGAAGTGCCCGCCGCGCTAACATAGCGCGCAATGCTCCAGTCTGGGTCGCCTGGCAGGATCAGCAGGCGCGACGTTTTGAAAGGACTTGCCGCAGCCTCCATCGGCGGGAGCGCCGGAGCGGTCGCGCACGGGTATTGGTACGAACGCTTCCACGTCGCACTGACGAAGGAAACGCTGGACGTGTCCGGGCTGCCCGCGGCATTATCCGGCCTGCGCATCGGCTTCATCACCGATCTGCACCGCAGCGACACCGTGACACACGAACTGATCGATCGCGCGGTGCAACTGCTCATGGCGCAATCGCCGGATCTGATTGTTCTCGGCGGCGACTACGTCACGTGGGGCGATCGTCGCTTCGTCGGGCCGGCGGCCGACGCGCTCGCACCACTGACCGCGCCGCATGGCGTCTTTGCCGTCCTCGGAAACCACGACAACGATCACGACATGCCTCCAGCCCTGACTGCCAAGGGCTTCGTCGTGCTGCGTGATGCGCGCACCCGCCTCACAATCCGCGGCGAAACGCTCGACCTCGCTGGCGTCCGCTTCTGGACTCGTAAGCCGTCCGAGATTGCATACGTCCTTCGCGGTGCGGCGCCGAACCTGATCCTGCTGGCGCACACGCCCATGCGATTGATCGAAGCGTCGTCTCTGGCAGTTCCGCTCGTGCTGAGTGGTCACACACATGGCGGTCAGATCGTACTGCCGGGGATTGGGGCGGTTGCCGCCCGTGAGTTTCCCGTCATTGCTGGCGCTGGACGGCGCGAGAACACACGGATTTTCGTGAGCCGCGGCGTCGGCACCGTTTACGTCCCCGTTCGCCTCAACTGTCCCCCCGAAGTTGCGGTTCTGACCCTACGGCCGGTCGAAGGCTGACTCGCAATCGGGCGCTTGCATTCGACCGAAAAAAGGCGCATATTGACCATCTCGGATGATTTTGATTAATCAAAATCAAACTATTGATGATATAAAATAAAGGAAAAGCCATGGCGAGCCGTCTGAAACTCTGGGCGATCGGGACTTCTCTGATTGCGACGCTGGTCTTCCTCCTGGCAGGAACCTGGCGTGATCCGTGGTTGTGGGCCTATGTCAGTGTCTGGGCGACGAGCGCGGCATATGCCTTCCTCGGAATCGACGACGATCTCGCGAAAGAGCGATTCCGGCCGCCCACCGCGAGCGCCGATCGAGTCGGGCTGCGGCTCATCCGGCTAGCCGCGGTCGCACACCTCGTCGTCGGCGCGCTCGATACGGGCAGATGGCATCTCACGCCGCCGATGCCCTCGCTCGTGCGTGGGTTAGCGCTCGGCGCGATGGCCGCGGGACTGACGATGTTCTTTCGAGCCATGCGTGAGAATCGATTCTTCTCTGCGGTGGTCCGAATCCAGAGTGATCGCGGCCACCGGGTCGTCGACACCGGTCCGTACAGCATCGTCCGGCATCCTGGGTATGCCGGTCTGCTTCTCGTGCCTCCGGTCAGCGGCCTGGCGCTTGGCTCATGGCTGGCGTTCGCGGTCGGCGTGATGATGTCGATGATGGTGGTGAGGCGGGTGCTTTTCGAGGACGCATTCTTACGAGAACATCTCGAAGGCTACCGAGCCTACGCGCAACGCGTGCCACACCGGTTGATTCCAGGAGTGTGGTGAGGATTCCCCGCTGCTCTGTCTCTCGTTCACTCGAGCGCGCGGACAAAGCGTCGACCGTCTAGTCTCCAGCCGCCGTTCAGCAGGATGCGGACGGCTTCCGGATAGAGCCGGTGCTCTTCGATGAGAATGCGCGCGGACAACAGGTCCACAGTGTCATCGTCGCGCACCGGCACAGCGGCCTGGACGACAATCGGCCCGCCGTCGAGTTCACCGGTCACCAGGTGCACCGTTGCGCCCGTGATCTTGGTGCCGTGATCGAGCGCCTGACGCTGCGCGTCAACACCTGGGAACGCCGGCAGCAGCGAGGGATGAATATTCAGGATTGCCTGCGGAAATTCATCCAGCAGACGCGGCCCGATGAGGCGCATGAACCCCGCCAGACACACGATCGAAACACCGCGCGAGCGAAGTTCCTGCGCAATTGCTGCGTCGTAGTCGTCGCGTGAGGCAAATGCCCGGTGATCGAGGACCAGCGTGTCGATACCAACGGCACGTGCTCGATCGAGACCGGCGGCATCCGCCTTGTTCGAAATCACGATCGCAATCTGCGCGTTCAGCGATCCGTCCGCGATGGCATCGATCAGTGCCTGCAGATTGCTGCCGCGGCCGGAGATAAGAACACCGATGCGCCGGGAGCCGGGATCCGTTACCCGGGATCCGAGTGTTGGCTCAGCCACGATATGCGACGCCGTTCGACCCACTCACCACGCGACCAATCGGCGTCGCGCCCGGCTCACCCGCGGCGGCGAGCGCGGTCAGGAGACGGTCCGCATCACTCTCCTCGCACGCCACGATCAGCCCAATCCCCATGTTGAAGGTCCTCAGCATGTCCTGGTCGGGAACGTTTCCGGTCTGCTGCAGCCATTCAAAAATCGCCGGCACCTGCCACGCCGAGCGATCGATTACGGCGGCCGTTCCGCGGGGAAAAATGCGTGGGAGATTGTCGGTAATCCCGCCACCGGTAATATGCGCCATGCCTTTGATCAGGCCGGACGCGAGCAAGGGCTTGATGACGGGCAAGTAGGATCGATGTGGTACGAGGAGCGCTTCACCAACCGTGACGCCGAGCTCGGGCACGTGAGAATCGACTCGCAAGCCGGCGATGTCGAATGCGATGCGGCGCGCCAGCGAATATCCATTGGTGTGCAATCCCGAAGACGGCAGGCCGATGAGCGCGTCGCCGGGCTGAATCGTTCGGCCATCGATCAATCGATCCCGAGCAACTGCGCCAACGATGAATCCGGCGACATCGTATTCCCCGTCGGCATAGAAGCCGGGCATCTCCGCCGTTTCACCGCCCAGAAGAGCGCAACCGTTGACGCGACAGCCGGTGGAGAGCCCTTCAACGATTTCAACAGCGACGTCTGGATCCAATCGACCAGTGGCGAGATAGTCGAGGAAGAAGAGGGGCTCTGCGCCTTGAACCAGGATGTCGTTGACGCAATGGTTGACGAGATCGATGCCGATGGTGCGATGGATGCCGGTCAGAAATGCGATGCGCAATTTCGTCCCGACGCCGTCGGCACTGGCGACGAGGACCGGGTCGGCAAGCCGTGCCGCGTCGAGCTGGAAGAGTCCGCCGAACGAACCAATCTCGGAGAGGACGCCTGGCGTGAACGTGCCGCGCGCGAGCGCGCGGATTCTGCGCACGACTTCATTGCCTGCCTCGATGTCGACCCCGGCCTGCTTGTAGTCCATCAGAAGTCGAGCGTCTGAATCAATGCTTCCGCAATCTTGCGCGCCGGCGCATTCTCCGCCGCCGCCCAATACCCGCGACGAACCGTGACGTAGAACCGCTCTTCCTCCAGGTCTTCTTCCAGCATGTCGAACGCTTCTCCCAGTAGAGCGATCGCCGGTTTCGGATCCGGCTGCGCTTGCAGGACGCGCAGGAACAGCGGCGTGTTTCGTAACGCGACCGCGCCAAGCGCGAGCGCGATTGCCGCGCGAGCCGGGTCGCGGCTCGGCCCGCCGTTGTCGATTAGCTGCGCGGCGGCTTCGGCATTTCCCGACATCGCCAGCGCAGCAAGCCCGCGCGTCGAGCCGTGCAGCAGGTCGCGGTAGCCTTCCGTCTCCATCGAAAACTTCAGCGACTGCTCGAGATAACTCTGATGCGATGCACAGTTGATTCCGAGCAGGCAGATCGCCGCGGCAATTGTCGGCTGAACACTTCGCGGTGCGGTTCGCTGGAGCGCGGCAAGCGTGTCCACCGACTTCTTGTCGCCGGTTTTGCCAATCGCCAGGATCGCGTCGTCCTGGAGCGGTCCATCGAGTTTCGCAACCTGCAGCAGTGACGGGAGCGCATACGCGCCCTTGTAATCCCCGATCGCTTCGATGACCGCACTGCGGAAAAAGTCCTGCCCCTTGAGCACCAGGCCGTTGAGCGCGTCGCGCACCCGGGGATCGGTCCCATACGAGGCAAGCGTTCGCGTCAGTGCCGGACGGACCGTTTCTGATGACTCAGTCGACAACGCACCGAGCATGCGAGGAACCAGTTGTGGGTCCGCGTTGTGTTCGAAGTATGCGTAGCCAGCCGTACGCAGGCGATCGTTCGGCGACGAGAGGGCCTGAACCATCACATCGTGCGTCCGCGGATCGTTCATGCCCGAGAGAAGCACCAGGGCGCGGAACCGGACGTAGCCATCCGCGTGACGTGCCACGGCGTCAACCAGCGCCGGCGCAACGGTGGCAACCGGCGCTCTGCGAAGTGCGCGCGCGGCCGTCATTCTGGCCGCGTAATCGACGGTGCCGAGCCGGTCGATTGCCGCTTTCAGCTGTTCCGGAGTGAGAGGACTTTCGCGCGACGTCTCGACGCGAGGTGGCGCGGCGCGCCCGGTCCCAGGCGCTTGAGCGGCCGTGCCGCGTGTCGCTCCAAGCGCGATGGCAATCAGAAGGACGACTGCGCGCATGAACTGTTCAGTCGACCGCTTTCAATGCAAGCTGCAAATAGGCGTGCTCGTCGCGCGGGAACGCGACCGGATACACACCTGTATAGCAGGAGGTGCAATACGACTGATGGCCCGTGCCGACCGCCGATCGCAACCCTTCCAAACTCAAGTAGGCAAGAGAATCGGCGCCCACGTACTTCCGAATCTCCTCGATGCTATGGGTGGAGGCGATGAGCTCGGCACGGCTCGGCGTGTCGACGCCGTAGAAACACGGCGAGATGGTAGGCGGACAGCTGATGCGCAGGTGCACTTCGCTCGCCCCTGCGGCCTTCACCATCTTGACGATCTTGCGGCTGGTGGTCCCGCGCACCAGCGAGTCGTCGAGCAGGACCACCCGCTTGCCTTCGAGAATGCTCCGGACCGGATTCAGTTTCACTTTCACGCCAAAGTGGCGGATCGACTGCTGCGGTTGGATGAATGTCCGACCGACGTAATGATTGCGGATCAGGCCCATCCGGAGCGGCAGCTTGGCTTCTTCCGCATAGCCGGTCGCGGCACACACACCCGAGTCGGGGATCGGCACGACGACATCGGCCGGAACACCAGCCTCGCGCGCAAGCACGCGGCCGAGTTCCGTGCGGACGTCGTTCACGCTGCGGCCGAAGACATAGCTATCTGGCCGCGCGAAATACACGTGCTCGAATACGCACTGTGACAGCTGCGATGGTGGAAAGGGCTTGATCGACCGCAGGCCACCATCGCTGATCATCAGCACCTCGCCGGGCTCGATATCGCGGATGTAGGTCGCGCCGATCAGATCAAGGGCGCACGTTTCAGAGCACACAATCCATGCATCACCGAGCTGGCCGAGCGCCAGCGGACGGAATCCATTCGGATCGCGCACGGCAATCAGCCGATCCTTCGTGAGCAGCGCGAGCGAAAACGCGCCGCGGATTTGCGCGATCGAATCGATCAGGGCGCCCTCGATTGACGGCGCCTTCGAACGAGCGTAGAGATGCAGGAGCACCTCGGTGTCGCTGCTCGTCTGGAAAATCGCGCCGTCACGAACGAGATCGTCGCGTAGCTCGCGCGCGTTTACCAGGTTGCCGTTGTGCGCGACCGCAATTTGACCGTGCGCGCAATCGATGAGGAACGGCTGCGCATTGGCGAGCCGGCTTTCACCTGCGGTCGAGTAGCGGGTGTGCCCGATGGCAAGATGCCCGGGCAGATCATGAAACGCCTGCTCGTCGAAGGCATCCGCCACATGCCCCATCGCACGCATCGCCCTGATGCGCGCGCCATCGGCGGTGACGATGCCGGCGCTCTCCTGGCCGCGATGCTGGAGTGCGTACAACCCGAGGTAGGTCAGGTTGGCCGCCTCTGGATTGCCGAAAATTCCGAAGACGCCGCATTCGTCCTTGAATTTGTCCAGCATGGGTTCAGGGTTGTCCTGCGCCTGCTCGCGCGTGAACTGATGGTGAGTAGTCTATTTTACGCTGCTCTGCCTTTGAAGTGGCGACTAATTGCCGACGACCACACACCTTCGGCCACGGCAACAGGGAGATCGATCACCGGTCGCCCAGCGACACGGATCATCAGCCGGGAACCGCCGGTCGTACCGATGAGTTGCGCGGGCACTCCAGCCGTCGTCGCCAGCTGCATCAGGGCCGCGCGCTCCGACGGCCGCACCGATACGATCGCACGCGACGCCGACTCGCCAAATAGCGCACGGATGTCATCGATCGCCGTGTTTGCCGAGATAGCATCATCCAATGCGTGAACATCCACGGTGCAACCGATTCCGCCCGTGTCAAACGCACATTCCCCCAGAGTGACGGCCAGACCACCGTCCGAGCAGTCGTGCGCTGAACGCAGAATACCAGCGGAGGCCGCGCGTGACAGCAGCTCAATAAGGCTGCGCTCGCGATCGAGGTTCAGTTCGGGCGGACGCCCTTGTACCAAGTGGTGCAGCACCCTTAGATATTCGCTTCCGCCAAGTTCACCGAGCCCCTGGCCAAGAAGAACGATCTCGTCCCCCTCTTCTCGAAACGCGCGCGCGAGAACCTTCGACGCGTCATCAAGAACGCCCACCACGCCAAGAATGGGAGTCGGATAGATCGCTTCGCCATTGGTTTCGTTATACAGGCTGACGTTTCCGCCCGTAATCGGAACATTGAGCGCGCGGCACGCCTCGGCAATCCCCTCGATGGCTTCCACGAGCTGCCACATGATCTCGGGTCGCTCGGGATTCCCGAAATTGAGACAGTTCGTGGCACCGATCGGCACCGCGCCAGCGCACGCGACATTGCGCGAGGCCTCAGCGACCGCCAGCATTGCTCCACGGCGGGGATCCAGGTAGCAGTAACGGCCGTTACCGTCGACCGACATGGCAAGTGCGCGAGAGGTGTCCTTGACTCGAACGACACCCGCGCCCATCCCGGCAAGCACGATTGTGTTGGTGCGGACCATGTGATCGTACTGGCGGAACACCCAGCGCTTGCTCGCGATGGTGGGGGAGCCGAGCAGGGCGAGCAGCGCGTCCGCGGGTGCAACCGCCGGTAACGCTGTCAGATCGAGGCGTTGCACGTCGTCGAGATACGCGGGACGCGCAGTAGGACGATCGTAGACGGGCGCCGCATCGACCAGTGCGCCGTTTGGAATCTCGGCGACGACCTTGCCATGATCTTTGACGCGCATCAGCCCATCGCTGGTGACTTCTCCAATGTGCGCGGCGTGCAGGTCCCACTTCTCGAAGATGCGCTCGACTTCCGCTTCGCGTCCCTTCTTCACGACGAGCAGCATTCGCTCCTGCGACTCGGACAACATGATCTCGTAAGGTGTCATGCCGGTTTCGCGCTGCGGTACGTGCATGACATCAATCTCGATTCCCGCCCCTCCCCTCGATCCCATTTCGCATGTCGAGCAGGTCAGTCCTGCGGCGCCCATATCCTGAACGCCGATGAGTGCGTCGGTCTTCATCAGCTCGAGGCAAGCTTCGAGCAGTAGCTTTTCCATGAAAGGATCGCCGACCTGCACAGCGGGACGCTTCTCTGCGGACTTTTCGTCGAATTCCGCGGACGCCATCGTCGCGCCATGAATTCCATCGCGGCCAGTCTTGGATCCAACGTAGTACACCGGATTACCGATGCCAGACGCGCGCCCCATGACGAGCGCGTCGGCCCGTGAGATGCCGAGACAGAACACATTCACCAGCGGGTTCCCGGCATACCGATCGTCAAATGCGATCTCGCCGCCGACGGTTGGAATGCCAATGCTGTTGCCGTAGCCGGCAATACCAGCGACGACCCCCTCGACGATCCGGCGAGTCCGCGGCCCATCGGGCCCGTCCATCTCGCCAAAGCGCAACGAATTCATCAAAGCGATCGGTCGGGCGCCCATCGTGAAAATGTCGCGAATGATGCCGCCGACACCGGTCGCGGCGCCCTGGTACGGTTCGATAAAGGACGGATGATTGTGCGATTCGATCTTGAAAACCGCCGCCAGCCCATCACCGATGTCGACTGCGCCGGCGTTTTCGCCTGGGCCCTGCAGCACACGCGGCCCGTCGGTCGGCAACTTCTTCAGATGGCGACGCGAGCTTTTGTAGCTGCAGTGCTCCGACCACATCACCGAGAAGATCCCGAGTTCGGTCAGCGTCGGGTCGCGCCCGAGCGAACCGACGATGCGATCGTACTCGTCGGTGGTGAGACCGTGACGTTCGAGAATGGTGACGTCGATCGCGCTCATGAGGCAGCCGTCCGCACTCCGCCGTGTGCGGCCACCTGCGAGAGCACGGATTCAAATAGGACGAGGCCGTCTGCGCTGCCGAGGACCGGCTCGCACGCCCGTTCGGGATGCGGCATCAATCCAACGACGTTGCGTCCCTCGCTGCAGATTCCCGCGATATTGTTCACGCTGCCGTTCGGATTCGCATCGTCGGTCGTCTGCCCACGCGAGTCGCAGTAGCGGAATATCACCCGCCGTGATGATTCGAGATCCGCAATCACATCTGCATCGGCGAAGTAGTTGCCTTCACCGTGCGCGATTGGAATGCGAAGCAGTTGCCCTTTTGTCGCGAGCGACGTGAACGGCGTGTCCGTCTGTTCGACGCGAACACCAACGTGCTCGCAATGAAACTTCAAGTCGCGATTGCGCAGCATGGCACCTGGCAGCAGTCCCGCCTCGCACAGGATCTGGAATCCGTTGCAGATACCCAGCAGCGGCCCTCCGCCGGCCGCGAACTGGGCGACCGCGGTCATGATCGGCGAAAAACGCGCGATCGCACCGGTGCGCAGGTAGTCGCCATGCGAAAAACCGCCCGGCAGGACGACCACGTCGGCGCCTTTCAACGTCGTCTCTTTATGCCAGACGAACTCGGCTTCCTGGCCGAGGACGTGTTTGGCGGCGTGATAAGCGTCGTGATCGCAGTTAGAACCGGGAAAGACAACGATGCTGAATTTCATGATGACAGCTTCCAGCTGCCAGCTCCCAGCTGCCAGCTGTGCACCCGTCGAATACCGGGCTGGAAGCTGGAAGCTGGAAGCTGGAAACTACTCAATCTCCACCCTGTAACTTTCAATCACTGGATTCGCCAGCAATTTATCCGCGACTTCGGCAGCGAGTGTGCGCGCCTGGTCGGGGGACTTTGCCGTGACGTCCAGCTCGAAATACTTCCCCTGGCGGACGTCTCCGATTCCGGCATAGCCCATCGAGTGCAAGGCTTCGGCGATCGTCTGCCCCTGCGGATCAAAGACTGACGGCTTCAGCGTGACGAATACGCGAGCTTTCATTTTTTTTGATTTGCGGTGGAGCCCCACCCCCACCGCCTACCAGCCCTCGCCTGGGCTCGGGCCGCTGAATCGCGGCAACCTGCCGCTTCGTCCGGTGGCGTCGGCGCGCATGAGGGCTACGCCGGCACCGTGGCAAAGACACGATCGAAGATCGCGTCGACGTTTCGCAACTGATCGTTCAAATCGAACGCCTTCTCGATTTCGGAAGGCGATAAAACCCGCGTCAAGTCTGGATCGGCAAGGAGAAGCGTTTTGAAATCCTTCTGCTCGTGAAACGACCGCATGGCGTTACGCTGCACCCACTCGTAGGCCTGCTCGCGAGAGATGCCTCGCTTTGCGAGCTCGAGCAGAACGGTGCCGGAAAAGACGACGCCGCGAGAACGGTTGAGATTCTCGCGCATCCGCTCGGGGTACACCACCACTCCGCGCACGATCCTGGTGAAGCGACGGAGCATGTGGTCGAGCGCGATGAAGCTGTCGGGCAGGATCACCCGCTCGACCGACGAATGCGAGATGTCTCGCTCGTGCCAGAGCGCGATGTTTTCCAACGCCGCCACAGCATTCGCTCGGACGAGTCGAGCGAGACCGGTAATCTGCTCGCAGCCGACCGGGTTACGCTTGTGGGGCATTGCCGAAGATCCCTTTTGCCCCTTTCCAAACGGCTCCTCGACTTCACCAATCTCCGTTTTCTGCAATCCCCGGATCTCGAGGGCGAACTTCTCCAGGGACGCGGCCGTGATGGCGAGTGCGGCCATTAATTCAGCATGCCGGTCACGTTGGATGATCTGCGATGACACCGGTGCGGCCTGCAGCCGGAGACGGGCGCACACATTCGCCTCGATCGCCGGATCAAGATGTGCGAACGTGCCAACTGCGCCCGAGATTTTGCCGACAGAGATCACGTGTCGGGCGCGCAGCACGCGCTCGAGATCGCGCTGAAGTTCCGCGTACCACAGGGCAAGCTTCAGGCCGAAGGTCATCGGTTCGGCGTGCACACCATGCGTGCGGCCGATCATGGGCGTGCGCCGATGTTCGTCGGCTCGGACACGCACCGCCTCCATCAAGTCGGTGATGTCCTTGAGGATGACGTCGCAGGCCTCGCGCATTTGCAGCGCCTGCGCGGTGTCGACGACATCCGACGAGGTCAGGCCGAAATGAAGCCAGCGGGCGGCGGGGCCAACTTTCTCGGCCACGGCGGTGGTGAACGCGATGACGTCGTGCTGCGTCGTTTGTTCGATTTCTTCTATCCGACCGATATCGAATGTCGCCTTGGCGCGAAGCTCGCGTGCCGCATCGGACGGCACCAGGCCCGCTTCGGACATCGCCTCGGCGGCGGCGAGTTCCACCTCGAGCCACGTCTCGTAGCGACGCTGCTCGGTCCAGATGGTGCCCATTTCCGGGTGCGTGTAGCGGCGAATCATGATTCGCGTTGGCGGCTGGCTGTTGCTTTCTGGCTGCTGGCCAACTCTGTCCTATCCCAGATCAATTCGTGCCGGCTCAATCGCTGGCACTGACGGTCCCAGAACCGTCGCCGCAAGCGATCCATTTGAAAACAGATCCGTCGCCACCCGCTGCACATCAGCGTTGGTCACACGCTCGACACCGCTGAGCGTCTCGTCCAGACCGAAGTGCCGATCGAAGTAGATTTCCTGTCGCGCGAGGTGCGACATCCGGCTGGCCGTGTTCTCCAGGCTCAGCATAAGGCTGCCCTTGAGATGATCCTTTGCCCGTCGCAGCTCGGCGTCCGGTACGACCGTTCGCTTCATGCCGCGAAGCTCCTCGACGCAGAGGTCGATGACTTCGCTGACCGCTTCGTTGGCACAGCCCGCATAGATCGTGATGTTGCCGGCGTCGCGATACGCGCTCAGGCCGCTGAACACAGCGTAGGCGAGACCGCGTTTTTCACGAACATTCTGAAAGAGCCGGGAGCTCATCGAACCGCCGAGCACCGTGTTCATGATGTAGCTGACGTAGCGATCATCATGGTTTTGCGGATAACTGTTGGTGCCAAGACAGAGATGGCTTTGTTCCAGGTCCTTCGACCGCGTGATCACTTGCGGACTGACGCGCGGCGGATCGGCAGTCACGGGCGCGCCGCTCGATCTGAGACCGTTGAACGCCTTGTCGACCAGCTCCCGCACGCGTCCATGATCCAGATTGCCTGCCGCCGAAATGATCATGTTTTGCGCAACATACGCGTCGCGGAAGTACTCGAGCAGGATTTCCCGAGTCAACGCTTCAACGGTTTCTTTGGATCCCAGGATCGGCCGTCCGAGCGGATGCCCTTCCCAGAAGTGCTGCGTGAAGAGCTCGTGCACCAGATCATCCGGAGTGTCCTCGACCATTTTGATCTCTTCGAGGATCACCTTTTTCTCGCGCTCGATTTCATCAGGCGCAAAGGCGGGACGCATGACGATATCGGCCAGCAGGTCGACGGCGAGTGGCACGTGCTCGTCGAGCACCTTGATGTAATAGCTGGCGTATTCCTTCGCGGTGAACGCGTCGAGCTGTCCGCCGATTGAGTCGATGGCCTGGGCGATGTCTTCGGCGGTGCGGTTATGAGTTCCCTTGAACAGCATGTGCTCGACGAAGTGCGCGATGCCGCCCCGCTGGTCGCTTTCGTGCCGCGAACCACGCATCAGCCAGACGCCAATCGTCACCGAACGTACGTGCGGCATGGTCTCGGTGATGAGCCGCAGACCATTATCGAGAACGTCGCGAACGACCATGCGATTGCACTTCCGAGGTTAACTTACGGATACGGTAATCTGCTGTGTAGAAAGGGATTAGTCTTCGTCGACCAAACCCTCATGCTAGCACGCGAGATACACGCCCTTCAAGGCGCTCTCCTCGAACGGCCGGGCTCGACCGACATAGTACAATGAGAATTTGCCCTTTGCGTCGGCCCACGTATTCCCGGCGACTGCCATGTCTACCACGAGTCGAATCGACATCGCCGAAACCGACCTGCACGAACTCGAGAGTGTACTGGCGGAGTTGGGCCATCCACGGTTCCACGCGCGGCAGATCTTTCAGTGGATCTACAAACGCGGCCTGAGTGATTTCGCTCAGATGAGCGATCTTCCCCGCGAGTTGCGCGCGCATCTCGCTTCAGAATGCGCCGTGACCACGCCTGTGGTTGAACGAGCCGAACGCTCCACTGACGGAACGACAAAATTGCTCCTTCGTCTCGCCGACGGAAAACACATCGAGTCAGTCTACATTCCCGACACGCCGGCACAAACGTTCTGCATCTCGACACAGGTCGGATGTGCGATGCGTTGTGGGTTTTGTCTCACAGGCCGAATGGGGATCGACCGTAATCTGACAACCGGCGAGATCGTGGCGCAGGTTCGAGTCCTCGCCGCCGAACTGGGCATGCTCGACCGCCGTTTTAACATCGTCCTTATGGGCATGGGCGAACCGCTTCACAATTACGAAGCGACGATGAAGGCGCTGCGGATCCTGGCCGACGAACATGGATTCGCGATGTCGGGGCGCAGAATGACGCTCTCAACGGTTGGCGTTTTGCCTGCACTCGAACGGCTCGCGACCGAACCGCTCATGCCGAACCTGGCGATATCCCTGCACGCGACGACCGAGGAACAACGCGACCTTCTGGTGCCGATCAATCGCAAGTACGGGCTGAAGGAATTGCTCGAGGCGTGCCGCCGCTTCCCGGTCAAGCGTCGCGAACGGATCACGTTCGAGTACGTGATGTTGCAGGACGTCAACGACTCACCCGAAGACGCACGGCGGCTGGTGAGGTTACTTCACGGAATCCGGGGGAAGGTGAATCTGCTCCCGCTCAACGAGGCGCCGGGGATTCCCTTCGCGCGACCCTCTGACCAGCGTGTCGATCGGTTTGCACGAATCCTCTCGGAACATGGCGTTACGGTTTCGGTTCGCAAGAGCCGCGGCCGCGACATTCGTGCAGCCTGCGGTCAGCTCATCACCGACTCGACACGGACGGCCGCCCCGGGCAAGCGACTCGCGATGCTGATGGGAACGTAAAGAATTAGGGAAAACCAGCCAGGCTACGCGACGACTTCTCCCTCGAGGCTGGCCCCGGTCGCAGAGACTCTCACGTGCACGCGCCGATTCCTGGGTAATCCGCCAGCAATTCTCACCTTCAAATAGTTATCCGTCACCACGAGTGTTCCGTCTTCGAGCGTAAGACCGGGGCGGACGGTGCCGCATTGCGACGTGTGAAATCGGCGCGTGAGCTCGGTGCCAATCGCCCGCAGTTGCATTCCTCGCGCGCGCGTCACCGTGCCGTCGACTTTGCCCGGCATCGTGCTCGCCGTGGTGCCGGGGCGATCAGAGTAGGGAAACACGTGCAGGTGCGTAAGCGGCGAGTCGGGAAGATAGTCCAGATTCGCGCGAAAGTCCCGATCACTCTCTCCAGGAAAGCCGACGATCATGTCCGACCCAATCGAGGCGTGCGGCAGCAAATCGTGAATCGAATCGACCAGCCTCCGGTAGTAGTCGAGCGTGTACGGCCGTCGCATCAACGACAACATCCGATCGCTCGCGTGTTGTAGCGGCAGATGGAAGTGCGGCGCGAACCGTCCGTCGCTTCGTCCGATTAGGCTGACGATGGCTGGCGAACAGTCCATCGGCTCGAGCGAACTGACACGAAACACCACGTCCGCGCGAATCCGTTCCAGGGCTCGCAGCAGATCGATGAGGCCCACCGGCGTTGTCAGATCGCGACCGTACGATCCCAGG
>DATJKH010000003.1:0-21931 GCA_035491715.1 Vicinamibacterales bacterium
TCGACGCGTTTCGATGGGACTACAATGAGCATCATCCCCACCGAGCTCTGAAGGGTCTGAGCCCCAGTGAATACGCTCGGAAAGCGATGACGACCGCCGCCGACTCACCGTCCTAGTGGACCGAAAAACCAGGGCCCCTCAAACCCGGAGGCACTCTCACCATCCGTGTAGCGGAAAATGGGGGCAGGTCAACCCGGCGCAGCCAACGAAGAACTCTGCTGAAGCGTACTTCGGTTCCGAATTCATGACCGAGAGACTGAAGTTCACCGACGTGATCACCCGCCTGACCTACTATCCCAGCCTCACGATTTCCGGCCGTCATCGATTCAACCATCGGTTGGATTTCGATTTCAATCTCCCGGGAGACTGGTACTTGCGAATTGGGTACTTCGACAATCGGCCGCCCCAGGGTTCTTCAAAGAACGACTACGGCTGGTCGAATTCGTTCGGACTCAAGTTCTGATTCCGCGCGACATTACACGCTGGCCGCGTGCGCCCGCTGCCACGCGGAAATCACCACATCGACGGTCTGTCCCGACTCGAGCGGTCCGTGAATCTTTTCGAATCCAATTCGACGCAGGGCCTCGCGCACTTCGCCCCGCGTTTCTGCGAGACGAAAGTCGATGCCTCGCGCTTTGAGCGTTCCATGGACGGCTTCGATGAACTCAGCGCCGGCGAGATCAACAGCCGGAACGGTTCCCAGGAAGAGGACGACCAGTTGCACCTTGTCCTCGCGCGCGGCGAGAAACTCGAGGAGTCTGGTGCGCACATGTTCGACATTGAAGTACAGGAGCGCGGATTCGCATCTCGTCACCAGCACCTGAGGGACGCGCTCTCGCTCGGGATGATTCGCGCGATCGGCGAAAATGCCGGTGCCGGGAATGCGCCCGAGCTCCACGACGCGCGGGTGAGCAGCCTGCCGAAGCAGGAGCACGATGGAGATCGCGGCGCCGAGCAGCACGCCGTTCTCCGGCCCTGATCCAAGGACGCCAAGAAATGCCACCGCGACGATGGCAAACTCCGAGCGGCTGAAATGCCAGATGTGCTTGAGCGCCTTGATATCGATCAGGCCCATGACCGCCACCAGCACGATTGCCGCTAACACAGGCTGAGGCAGGGTTCGCAGCAGGCCCGACGCGAAGAGGGCGACGACCAGTGTGAACAATGCGGCGATGAGACCGGAGACCGGCGTCTTCGCGCCGGCGCTCTCGTTGACCAGCGACTGCGACATACCACCGCTGACTGGAAAGCCGCGACCGATGCCGGCAAGCAGGTTGGACGTGCCGATCGCCAGTAGTTCCTGGTTGGCGTCGAATCGATAGCCGTGCTTCTTTGCAAACATCCGCCCGATTGCCGATGTCTCGACTGCCGCCAGGATGAAACCGGCGAGCGCGAGCGGGAAGAGATGATTCAAATCGGCACGACTCACAGCCGGCAGACCCAGGGCCGGCAGTCCCTGAGGCACGTCGCCGAGCAGAGATACGCCGCGGGCTTCGAGGTTCAGCAGACTCGCCGCGACCATTCCGCCGACCACCACGAAGAACGCAACCGGCCGGTTCTTCAGCCACAGCTTGCCAGCAATCAGAAATGCCAATGCCGCGACACCGACCAGTAGCGAAGCGCCCTGTGTCTCGCCGAGATGGGTGAGGAAGTACCACGAACGATTCCAGAAATCGCCGTGCGTGCCCTTGAACCCAAAAAGCTTCGGCAGTTGGGTGCTGGCGAGATAGAACGCGAGCCCGGTCTTGAACCCGACCAGGACTGTTTCCGAGAAGAAGCCGATGGCGTTGCCCGCGCGAAACAGCCACGCGACGATGGCGATCGCGGCGAGGAGAACCGCGGCCGCCGCGGCGAGCGCGGCGTGACGTGCCGGATCACCGCCGCTCAGTTCACCGACCGACGCGCCGATCAGGAGCGACAGTGCCGACGTCACGGTGATCACAGTTTGCTTCGAGCTGCAGAACAGCCAGAACACCACTCCGGAGAAAAGACAGGCGTAGAGCCCCGCTTCGGCGGGAAGCCCCGCGAGCGACGCATCGCCGATGCCAGCAGGCAGCAGGTAGGCCGCGAGGGTCAGGCCGGCGACAAGGTCCGGCCGCAGCCACTCGCCCTTATACGAGGGGAGCCATTGTGAGACGGAAAGGACTGGGCGCATCGCCTTTAGCTCCTCGCTTCTTGCTCCTCGCTTCTCGCCTCTTGCACTCGAAATGCTGGCGCGTGATATGCCGCGCCTCTGAATGTCGCCGGGATAGCGATCGCGTTGCCGTCGCGAAGGGCGGTGAAGTGCGGCGACATAATCTCGACGCCCGCAGCGTAGAACTCATCCTGGATTTTGGCGTGAAGCGCCGCGTAGATGTCGATCATGTCGTGGGGCGCGTCGGTGTAGGCGTTGATCTCGTAGGTCACGTAGAAATCATTCAACGCCGTCTGCCAGACAAAAGGTTTCGGCTCTTTGAGAATGCCGGGCGTCGCCACCGCTGCGGCGATCAGGAGATCGTGTATCTGGCGCCACGGCGCGTCGTACCCGATCGTGACGCTGGTGTGCAGAATCAGGCCAAGCGTCTTTGACGCGCGCGTGTAGTTCAGGATCGACGTACCGAGCACGAGACTGTTCGGGATCGTGATGTCCTCGTTCTTGATCGTTCGCACGCGCGTCGCGAGCAGCGACGTTTCGATGATGTCGCCGAACGACTCGCCGACTTTCACCCGGTCGCCCAGCCGGAAGGCGCCGGTGTAGGTGAGGACGATGCCGGCGATCATGTTCGACAGGGCCGAACTCGACGTCAGAGAAAAGAGCACCCCCATGAAGACCGACACGCCGGCGAATGCGGGAGAGTCCGACGCCGGAAGGTATGGGAATGCGACGACCAGGCCGAAGGCGATGAGCAGAATGCGAACAATCTTGTTCGTCGGATCGGCCCACTCTGCCGGGAAATTCGCAAACACGATCCGTTCGTGTTTGATGAGATTGAAGAAGAGACCAACCAGGCGGATGGCGAAGTGGATGATGACCGCGATGACCAGGACGAACAGGAGTTTCGGAAGGTAGCCGAGGAATGCCGATCCGGCCGCGCGAAATGGCGTCACGACATAGCCGACGAGCGTGCGTGAAACCGCGCGGGTCCATGGGAACAACCCGAGCGTGTAGGTCAGGTAGAGGTCGACAAAGAGCAGGATCACGACCGCACGAAGAACCCGCACGATCAGATCGATCGTGTGTGCAATGCGATCGGCCGACAGGATTTCCGCCTGCTGAACACGAAGCGACGTCTGCTGTCGCCATCGCCGATCGATCCAGTTCCGGATCCGACGGGTGATGCGAAACATCGCCCACGCGGCCAGCACCAGCGCCATCGTCGCGACGCCGCCGTAGATGCCAGACCGCATCAGCGTGCCGGGCGCGTAGCGGAGACGCTCCGACCGAATCGCCGCTTCCAGCTGCTGCGCGTACTCGGTGGCCAGTAATGCGCGCGCCGTCCCGAGGGCCCGCGCATCCTGCTGCGTGACCACCATCAATAGCCGTCCGCCGGCGCGAACCTCCGAGGAGCCCTCGTTCTCGGTGACGGTGACGGTTGGATTCGAAATACTTCGATCCCGGGCGATCGATTTCAACCGCTCACTGATTCGCTCAGCGCGAACCTGTGTCGTGTAGGGGCCCGCCCCCGCCATGATCCAGATGATCGGATCCCCGCCGAGCACGACGGGCGCCGCGACCGTGTCGGCTTCCGGATCTTGTTGTGGAGCTGAGGCTGCCGCGGATCCCGAGGTCGCCTGTTGCGCGAACGCGTCCGCCGCCGGCTGCAGTGCCAGCGCGAGCAGCGCGGCGAGCAGAATTGTTCGACAGCCGACAGCGGATGTGATCACATTCGACGACGTCGTTTGACCTGGAGTTGAGCGAGTGAACGAGTGAGCGACGCGTTCACCGAGGCGATCTCTTCGTCGGAAATCTTCTCCTGCAGCCGGGCAGCCGCCCGCGCCCGCGCCTCTTCAACCTTTGCCTCATCGATCTGTTCAGCGGCAATCGCCATGTCCGTCACGATCGCGACATGGTCGGCGGCGATGTCGACGAGGCCTTCGCCGACAGCGAAGTTCCGTTCAGTGTTCCCGGTCGTCACGATGATCTCACCCGGCACGATCCGGGTGATCAACCGCTCGTGCTGCGGGTAGACGCCGATCTGCCCTTCGATCGCGGGCAGCGTGACCATCGTCACGTTTTCCGAGAACACCGTCGCCTGGGGCGTCACGATTTCGAGTTTGAGCGTGTCGGCCATGGTCAGGATTTCGTGATTTCTTCGATGCCGCCCTTCATATAGAAGTTTCCTTCCGGCACGCCGTCGTGCTTGCCGTCGAGAATCTCCTTGAAGCCGCGGACCGTGTCCTTGACCGCAACCTGGCGTCCTTCGCGACCAGTGAAGACCTGTGCCGAGCTGAAGGGCTGACTCAGGAAGCGCTGGATCTTGCGGGCGCGGAACACCGTCAGCTTGTCGTCGGGCGACAGTTCGTCCATGCCGAGGATGGCGATGATGTCCTGCAAGTCCTTGAACCGCTGCAACACTTTCTGCACGCGCCGCGCGACCTCGTAGTGCTCTTCACCCACGACCTCGGGGGCGAGCGCGCGTGACGTGGAGGCCAGCGGATCGACCGCTGGATAGATCCCGAGCTCAGCGATCGATCGTTCGAGGACGATGGTCGCATCCAGGTGCGCGAACGTGGTCGCGGGCGCCGGGTCGGTGAGGTCGTCGGCCGGGACGTACACCGCCTGGAACGATGTGATCGAGCCTTTCTTGGTTGAGGTGATCCGTTCCTGAAGCGCACCCATTTCAGCGGCAAGCGTCGGCTGATACCCGACGGCGCTCGCCGTGCGACCGAGCAGCGCCGACACTTCGGAGCCGGCCTGAGAGAACCGGAAAATGTTGTCGATGAACAGCAGCACGTCCTGGTTGCGCTCATCGCGGAAGTACTCCGTGATCGCGAGGCCCGAGAGCGCGACGCGAAGGCGCGCGCCCGGCGGCTCGTTCATCTGGCCGTAGACGAGCGCAATCTTCGACTCGCTGAGATTCTTTTGATTGATGACGCCGGCCTGCGACATCTCGTGATAGAGGTCGTTCCCTTCACGCGTCCGCTCTCCGACCCCGGCGAACACCGAGACTCCGCCATGGAGCTTGGCGATGTTGTTAATGAGCTCCATGATGACCACCGTCTTCCCGACGCCGGCACCACCGAACGCGCCGACCTTGCCGCCTTTCAGGAACGGACAGATCAGATCGATGACCTTGATTCCCGTCGTCAACACCTCGGGCGATGTCGACTGTTCCTCGAGCGTCGGGGCAGGGCGATGAATCGGATAGTACTTGTCAGCTTTGACCGGCCCGCGTTCGTCGACCGGATTGCCGGTGACATCGAACACGCGCCCCATGACGGCGTCCCCTACCGGCATGGAGATCGGTTGTCCAGTATCCGTGACCGGGAAGCCGCGCTTGAGACCTTCCGTTCCGGCCATCGAAATCGCGCGCACCCAGCGATCCCCGAGATGCTGCTGGACCTCGAGCGTCAGCGACACCGGCTGATCGAGGACCGTGTAGTCCACTTTGAGCGCGCTGTAGATCGCCGGGAGCGAGTCGGGAAACTCGACGTCCACGACCGGTCCGACGACCTGAACGACTTTGCCAGTATTCATGTGGTCACTCCGCCTGTCCGCCAGCGATCTCCAGCAGTTCCTTGGTGATGTTGCCCTGCCGAAGTTTGTTGTATTCGAGCTTCAGGTCCTTGATCAGGTTCTCTGCGCTGTCGGTCGCGTTCTTCATCGACACCATCCGGGCGCTCTGCTCACTCGCCTTCGCATTCAGGAGAACGTAGTAGAGATAGACGTTGAGGTAGGTGTCGATCAGATAGCCGAGCAGCGCTTCGGCGCTGGGTTCGAATGTCGGTTCGGCCTCAGAGGCCAGCGCCTGCTCCGACTCGGCCCCCGGCACCTGCAGTCCCGTGATCTGACCAACCGGGAGGAATTCGACCGTCACGGCTTCCTGGGTCAGTGTGTTGACAAATCTCGTGGCGACGACTTGAACCTGATCGACGTCTCCCTTGACAAACATCTCGCGCGCGAGCGACGCAATCGCGCGTGCTTCGGCAAACGTCGGCGAATCGCCGTACGCGAATTCAGCGGCAAGCTGCCGTCCCGTCCGGGCGACGAACTGGGCAGCCTTGCGTCCGGCGGTGATGAACACCGTCGAGCGTTGGTCGAACTGCGCCGCGACCCGGAAGACGTTGGTGTTGAGCGCGCCGCACAGGCCCTTGTCGGCGGCGATCAGCACGACCGCCCGTTTGCGAACCTGACGCGCGTCGAGCAATGGATGTGTGAAGGCGTGCGCGTGAGCCGTGGCGCTGCGCTGAATGCGATAGAGGAGCCGTGCAAACGGCCGCGAATCGAGCGCGGCTTGCTGCGCCTTGCGCATTTTCGACGCTGCCACCATTTGCATCGCCTTGGTGATCTGCGCAGTGCCGCTAATGGATTTGATCCGGCGCCTGAGATCGCGAGGGCTGTTCATCAGCTATTTCTTCCACGTCTGTTTGAACTGATCCGCCGCCGCCTTCACCTCCGCGGTGAGTTCGGGACTGAGGGCTTTCTGTTCGAGGATCTTTTTCAGCAGGTCATCTTTGCGCGTCGTCAGAAAGTCGGTCCACTGGGCTTGAAATTCCTTGATCCGCTCCACCGGTACGTCGTCGACATATCCGTTCTGCACCGCCCAGATCACCGCAACCTGGATCGCGACGGGGACGGGGTTGTACTGCTGCTGCTTGAAGAGCTCCACGATCCGTTTGCCGCGGTCGATCTTTGCCTGCGTCGTCGCATCGAGTTCCGAGCCGAACTGCGCGAATGCCGCGAGTTCGCGGAACTGCGCCAGATCCCCCTTGAGTTGCCCGGCAACCTGCTTCATGGCTTTGAGCTGCGCCGCCGAACCGACGCGCGAGACCGATATGCCAACCGAGATCGCCGGGCGCACGCCCTGGTAGAAGAGGTCGGTCTCGAGGAAGATCTGTCCGTCGGTGATCGAGATGACGTTGGTCGGGATGTAAGCTGACACGTCGCCCGCCTGCGTTTCGATGATCGGCAACGCGGTCAACGATCCGTTGCCGAACTGCTCACCGACGCGTGCCGCGCGTTCGAGCAGACGGCTGTGCAGATAGAAGACGTCGCCGGGATACGCTTCGCGGCCGGACGGCCGTTTCAGCACCAGCGCGACCTGCCGATAGGCGACAGCGTGCTTCGACAGATCGTCGTAGACGATCAGCGCGTCCATCCCGTTGTCCATGAACCATTCGCCCATCGCCGCGCCAGCAAATGGCGCGAGATACTGGCTCGCCGCGGAATCGGACGCCGGCGAAGACAGGATGATGCTGTAGGGCATCGCGCCTTCCTGTTCGAGCGTCGAAATGATCCGCGCGATCGTCGACTGTTTCTGTCCGATGGCGACGTAGATGCTGTACAGCGGTCGATAACTCTTGTCTCCCGCCGCTTCCGCCGCCCTGTTGAGACGCGCCTGGCTGATCATTGTGTCGATGCAGATGGTCGTCTTGCCGGTGGAGCGATCGCCGATGATCAGCTCGCGCTGGCCACGGCCAATCGGAATCATGGCGTCGATCGGCATGATTCCGGTCTGAACCGGTTGACCGATCGGCCGGCGCTTGATGATGCCAGGGGCAACTTTCTCGACCGGATAAGCCGCGCTGCTCTGGATCGGTCCTTTGCCGTCAAGCGGCTCGCCGAGCGTGTTCACCACTCGTCCAAGCAGGCCCTTGCCGACCGGAACCTGCAACAAGCGTCCGGTGCCGCGGACTTCATCCCCTTCCTGAAGCTTCGTGTAGTCGCCGAGGATGATGGCACCGACTTCCGTCTCGTCGAGATTCAACGCGAGCCCCGTGATGCCATGACCGAAGTCCAGCATCTCGTTCAGCATCGCATCGCCGAGGCCTTCAATCTTTGCGACACCGTCGCCGATTTCACGGATGACGCCAATCGTTTGTCTGGCGGCGGCCGCCTTCGCGCCGGCGATTTGCTGTTCGATTTCCTGCAGCAGGTCAACCATGTGATTTCCTCAGAATCGATAGGCGGGGTCTGAAGACCCCGCGCTACACGTGGTGTTGCGCTCCGCTCGTGAACTCAGAGGCGCGACGCCAATGCCATCAACTTCGCGCGGATGCTGCCGTCGTAGACGTCACTTCCAACTCTGATGCGGATGCCGCCGATCAGTTCAGGGTTCTCTCCAAACGCCATCTCGAGCGTCTCGCCGTAAGTCTTCGCGAGGCTGCCCTGAATGCCACGCCGGAGCGTTTCCGCGAGCGGCGTGGCGCTGTCGACCCGCGCCGTATGCCGATCGCGGTCGAGCCGGACCAGCCGCTGAAAGTCGGACAGCACGCGCAACGAACCGCGGTGTCGCGAGCCCGCGAGCGCCCGCGCGACCTGGCGCGTCCGCTCTTCGTTCAACACGCCATTGACGAGGCACAGCCGCAACAGCCCTCGCGCGGTGCGTTTCATTTTCTTGCTGGCTCGCATCGTTTCGCATCTCCGCGATCGCGGGTTCACATCATCACATCGCGAGGTGCGACGCCGTCTCTTCCGCGAGTCGACGATGATCCTCCGCGGTCAAAATCTTTCCAGTCACCGACGCCGTTGTCTGCACGACCAGACGCCCGACCTCGTGTTTCAACTCAGCGAGCATCCGTGCGTGATCGCGCTCCGCCGCTTCTCGCGCGCGTGCGAGGATTTGTTCGGCAGACGCCATCGCCTTCTGAGTCTCCTCAGCCTGCACCCGGGCAGCCGCCGCGCGGGCCTCATCGATCAGGCGTTTGCCTTCGTCGCCCGCTTTGGTCAACACGGTCTGCCGCTCCGATTCGATTCGTGCGAGCTCGGCCTTGATCTTTTCCGCGTTGGCGAGCCCCGCGGCGATCTGTTGACGGCGCGTCTCGAGAATCCGCAGGATCGGTTTGTACGCCAGCGCGTAGAGGACCCCGCACACGATCGCGAAGCTGATGCACTGAGAAATCAGATGCGGCCAGTCAACGCCAAACGTGCGCGCGATCTCTCCGGCCTGTCCGCCGCTTTCCGCCGCGGTCTGCATCGCAAGAACCAGCATGTCGGTCACTCCCTCGCAGCAGTCGTGGTTCGGCGATCCGCTGATCAGCGGACGAGGAACAGGGCGTAAAACACGATCGCTTCGGCGAAGGCGATGGCCAGAATCGACTGGACCATGACCTTGGTCGACGAACCGGGATTTCGGCCGACAGCCGTCGAAGCTCCCATGCCGATCAGGCCGACACCAATCGCCGCGCCCAGAGCTGCCAGGCCCACGTGTAAGCTTCCCGTCATCTTCGTATCCTTTCTCCGGTGGACTGTTCTTCCGGGATCCGGGATCCGTAGTCCGGGATCCGATCCGTATTCATCCGTCGTCCGTGTTTATCCGTGTTCATCCGTGCTCATCCGTCGCTCGTATCCGTGTTCATCCGTGTTCATCCGTGGCTCGTATCCGTGTTCATCCGTGGCTCGTATTCATCCGTGGTCAATGGCCGTGTGCGACTCCAGGTTGCGGCTCTTCGTGATGGCAGATGAGAAGCGTGAAGACAGCTGTCAGAAGCATGAACACCAAGGCCTGCACCAGGCCGACCAGCAGCTCCATGAAATAGAACGGAATGGGCAGCAGCCAGCCGAGTCCTGGAACCATCCGCGACATCGTTTCGAGCATGTTCTCGCCGGCGTAGATGTTGCCGTACAGCCGGAAGCTCAATGAGATTGGGCGAAAGAGAATCGACACGATCTCGAGCAGTCCGGCGGCGAGAAACACGGCCGTCATCAGGATCTTCATGACTCCGGTCGCGTCCCCCTTTATTCCGAAGAGCTCCTTCGCGACACCGCGTACGCCGACTTCCTGGAACGCCCAGACAATCCAGCAGCCGAAAAAGATCAACGCCATCGCCAGCGTCAGATTGAGATCGGCATTCGCACCGCGCAGCAGTGGTTCTTCGATGACGAACCCGTGCGAGCTCTGATGACCCCAGCCAATCGTTCCGACACCCGGAATCAGTCCGAACCAGTTCGCGGCGAGAATGAAGATGAAGATGGAGCCGAAGAACCAGAACGTCTTCTTGACCAGATGCGCGCCGATGATGCTTTCCAGCAGCCCATAGAGGCCCTCGATCAGCCACTCGAGCAGATTCTGAGCGCCCGATGGCACCTGGTTCATGCTCCGCGTCGCCACCCGGGCGAACACAATCAAGCCGAGTGCGACCAACCAGGTAACCACCATCGAATTGGTAATCGGAAACCCGAACGGACGCGCGATTTCGACCGCCTTCTGCGACAGCGTGTGTTCCGCCGGCTCCTCGGTGGCAGCCGCACCACCGACGGCATGCGTGTCCTGCAGAACCGCGGCAGGATCCGAAGTACTTCGCGAGGCAGCGGCCGCTGGCCCAGCCAGGGCCAAGGCAACGGTGGCCAGTGTCGCGAAGCAAAGCGCGGCGAAGAGGCGAATACGCACGGCGATGCACGACGGAAGAGCACGGCTCGTGCCACTGACGATGAGCGCGCAAACCGTCATCGGCCTCCCGATTCCCATGTCGACGCTCTCGCGACACCTACGTCACGCGGGACAACTGCTCCGCAATGCCGGAGGTTCTCCGTGATAGTGGAGATGCGAGACGCACGCCCGGCATCGGAGTCGTGCGAAACCTGCGTCATGACTTCGATCTTTCCCTTTCAACCTGTCACGGGGCGCTGGTACATGTGGTGCACGGACCACGCATCACCTGAGGAAGGGAGCCAGCCAATGAGCCTGCGACAGATCACACTCCTGGGGGTACTCTGCTCGACGGTCCTGATCGGGACGGGGGCAGTCTTCGCGCAGGGCGCGAAGGGCGAGAGTTTTACGGCGACGGCTGCCGTGAAGGGAGCGGGAGGGGCCGCCGCGACCGCACCGGTCACCGTCACTGTCAATCACGTAATGTCTCAGGCCGAGGCGGACAAACTGTTGGCCGCCTTCAAGTCAGGAGGCGCCGCAGGTTTGCGCAAAGCGCTCACCGGCGTCACGCCCACTGGTTCGGTCACTGTCGGCAAGGGCAAACCGACTCCTACCCGAATTACCGTCGAACGAACGACCGGGAAGGGGCGGCTGCTGACCCTCGTGACCGATCGCCCCGTGCTGTTCCTCGGAGCCAGTGTCCCGGGGGCCAAGCCGAAGGCGGGGTATGACTTCGCCGTCATCGATCTCGAAGTCGACGCAAAGGGGGCCGGCTCGGGCACGATCGCCCCGGCCGCTAAAGTCACGGTCAAAGACGGCGCGTTCGTGGTCGAGGACTACAGCGGCGAGGTCGTGCGGCTGACCAACGTCTCGCACAAATAGTCAGCGTGAAAGAGTTGGCAGTGAGACGCCACGGCATCGACACGTCCGTGTTGTGTCAGCTCGCGCTCGAAGTGTCTCCAAGCGGCGTTCTCGTCATCGAGACCGACGGGACGATCGCAATGGTGAACGCCGAATTGGAGCGCCAGTTCGGCTACTCCCGCGACGAGCTGGTCGGACGTCCCGTCGAAATGCTGGTGCCCGAGGCCGCCCGTTTCCGCCATCCTGGTCTTCGCGACGCCTACCTGCGATCTCCCTCCCTCCGAGCAATGGCGCCCGGTGGTGATGTGCAGGGGCGGCGAAAAGACGGAAGCCACATCGACCTCGAAATCAACCTGAGTCCGCTCGACAGCGGAGACGGTTTCCTCGTCCTTGCCTCGATCATGGATGTGACCGAGCGGCGGCGCGCCGAACGTGCCGAAGCGACTTTGATGGAGGGGCAGCTCGAGTTCGAACGGTCGATCGCGGAACTGTCCGGAAGATTCATCAACGTCCCAATCGATCAAATTCCAGCGACGATTCGCGAGGGGCTCGGTCGAATCAGTGAGCAGCTCGGCGTCGATCGCAGCGCCTTCTGCAAATTCGGTGCGGATGGGACATTGACCGACACCATTGGTTGGGCGGCGCCTGGTGTTCCCGTTCTCGACGGGGGCGCCACCGAAGGACAGTTTCCGTGGGCATTCTCCCGCGTTGCCGCCGGGGAGGTCGTCCACTATTCGTCGCTCGACGAGGTGCCAGAGGAGGCCGATCGCGAAAGGTTCCATTCTCTCGGGGAAACCGCCGTGATCCTGCCGCTGACCATCGGAGGCCAGGTCAAAGGCGCGGTGTGCTTCGCATCGCTCCTCGCGCGGACCTGGGTGGCGGCCGCACTGCATCGGTTGACGGTGGTCGCCACCGTGTTTGCGCAGGTCGTCGCGCGCCAGGAGCGCGAAGAAGCGGTGCGCGCGGCTGCCGCCCAAGCGCAGAGACTCAAGGATCAACTCCAGGTCGAAAACGTTTACTTGAGACAGGAGGCACGGGAGCGACTCGGGCTGACGCGGATTGTCGGGCAGAGCGGAGCGGTCCGTCGCGTCCTCGATCAGATTCAACAGGTCGCCGCGACCGATTCAACCGTCCTGTTGCTGGGCGAGACCGGAACCGGCAAGGAATTGTTTGCCACGCAGATTCATGAACTGGGACCGCGACGGCATCGAGCGATGGTCCGTGTCAACTGCGCCGCGATCCCGCCAACGCTGATCGAAAGCGAGTTGTTCGGCCGCGAAAAGGGGGCCTTCACCGGGGCTCTTGCCAGGCAGATCGGTCGGTTCGAGATGGCGGATCATTCGACCATCTTCCTCGACGAGATTGGTGATCTCCCGCTCGATGTGCAGGTCAAGCTGCTGCGCGTTCTCGAAGAGCGCACGGTCGAGCGGCTGGGTAGTCCGCAGCCAATCCATGTCGACGTGCGGATCATCGCGGCCACTCACCGGGACCTCGAACGGCGGATATCCGAAGGTGCCTTTCGCGAGGATCTGTATTACCGGCTCAATGTCTTTCCGATACCCGTGCCGCCGCTTCGCGAACGCGCCGAAGACATTCCGCTGCTCGTCTGGCGATTCGTCGAAGAATTCTCGAAGGCGTTTGGCAGGCGCATCGACAGCATTGACAAGCAAACCTTCGCGACGCTGACTCAGTATTCGTGGCCCGGCAATATCCGCGAACTCCGAAACGTCGTCGAACGCGCGATGATCGTGGCCACGGGCCACCGGCTGTCGATTACGCCGCCGCATTCAACCGCCGCTGCGACACGGCGCAGTCCCAAACTCGTCGACGTCGAGAAGGAGCACATCCGCGCCGTCCTCGAAGCCACCGCCTGGCGCATTCGCGGTACTGGCGGCGCCGCCGATCGCCTTGGACTCAAACCGACGACGCTCGAAACACGGATGGCAAAACTCGGACTGAAGCGGCCGGGGCACGCCTGATGAAGATGACCCGCGCTGGTCAGGCCGCCTCCGGGATGCCGTGGATCCTCTGGGGTGATGGGGATCCGGCACGCGTACGGCGATACCAGGATTCCTTCCAAACGACTGATCTCACAACGCTAAGCCGAAGTGAATTTGTACGATCTGAGTTGGAACAGGCGATGCTACCCCGGCACGTCATGGTGCGGCTTACTGTCGCGCTCAGCGCTGCCTCTATGCGCGGCGCCGACGATCTCCTGGAAGCCTTTCATTTTCTCGTCGTAGGGACACGCCTCGAACGAGGCTGTCTGGGTTGCTCCACGTGGATCGATCCGGATTCGACCGTGCACTACGTTGAAGAGTGGGCCACCGAAGAGGACATCCGGGCGCGCGTTCGATCGGATCGGTTTACGTCGCTGCTCTCGGTGGTCGAGTCGGCGAGAGAGGCGACGGTCCATTTCGATTTTGTGACCAAGACGCGCGGTCTTGAGTACGTTGCGGAAGTGCGCAACCAGACGACCTGAACTTGGTCTGCCGGATCCAAAGGCGGGCGCGAGTGCCTGCAGTGTGAAATCATGAAACGAGACGAGTACGAGAAGGAGCTGGGTAAATTACAGGTCCAGCTCTGTCACCTTCAGGACTGGATCAAACAGGAGGGCCTCCGAGTCGTCATCCTCTTCGAAGGACGAGATGGCGCGGGAAAGGGAGGCACGATTCGCGCACTGACCGAGCGCCTGAGTCCACGAGTCTTTCGCGTCGTCGCCTTACCGGCCCCCTCGGATCGTGAGAAGTCGCAGGTCTACATGCAACGCTACCTGCAGCAGTTTCCGTCGAGAGGCGAGGCCGTCATCTTCGATCGCAGCTGGTACAACCGCGCCGGGGTCGAGCACGTGATGGGATTCTGCACGCCGAAACAGCACAAGCGGTTTCTCGAGCTCTGTCCGCAGATCGAAGAGTTCCTCGTCGATGGCGGAACGATTCTGATCAAAATCTGGATGGAAGTCAGCAATCAGGAGCAGAAGCGCCGGTTCGAGGCTCGAATCGAGGATCCCGTTCGCCAGTGGAAGTTGAGTCCGATGGACTTGCCGTCACGAACGAAGTGGTACGAGTACTCACGCGCCCGCGACCTGATGCTGAAGCATACCGACACGCGCAAGGCGCCATGGACGATTGTTCCGTCCGACGACAAGCGGACCGCGCGTCTCAACACGATCGCGCACATCCTCAACACGATTCCGTTCAAGAAGGTGTCTCATAAGAAGGTGAAGCTGGCGCCGCGGTCGACCAAGCACGAGTACGACGACAGCAAGTCGCTCAAAGGACGGCGGTTTGTGAAGGCCCGGTACAAGTAGTTCAGTTCGTCAGTCGAAATCCAAGCCGCGTCAAGAGCTGCCGATCCGCGCCAACAAACGCGAAGTATTTCCCGTCGAACTCGACCAGAGCCCGACGGTCCGGAACGAGATCTTCGAGGCCCCCGCTGTAGCCGACATACCCCACAATCGCCACTGGTTCTCCCCGTCTCAACGCCCGATCCACTTCGTCGATATAGCGAGGATACCGATCGTCGGTGACCTTCCATCTCGCGATGACTCCCTCGCGGCTGTAAAACGAAATCTGCCACTGCAGGAGCGCGTTCATGGAATATGCATGGGTGGCGCCGCGTGATTTCATGTAGTCGATGACATGCTGCAGCGTTCGCGCCTCGCTCGGGCGCGTCGCCTCGTTCTGCCACCACATGTATGTGAATCGTGAGAACTCGATCATCGAGATGCCTTCGAGTGCAAGCATGACGACGCCGGTGCTGACCAACCGTCGCATCGAGACACGGCGTCGTTCGGCGAGATCAAAGGATTCGAATCCGGCGAGCAGGACCAGTGGCGCATTGAGCGAAAGCAGATAGCGCGGATGTCGCGACTCGAGAAGGAGCCAGTTCGCGACCAGTGTTGAGATCACGGCAATGAAGAGCACGTGCGTCCAGAAGTCGTACCTCCCGGTCGCGATGCGATGAATCTGCGAGGCCGTGCAGAACGTCAGAATGGCGAGCCAGATGATGGCCACGGCCGTGGTGGACGGCCCCGCGGCGATCGGGACTGCCAGATAATACGAGCCTGTCATGTTCAGATAGAGCTGCTTGAGAAGCGGCGCGATCGATCCGAGCAGGTCGGCATTTCCGGCGGCGGGTCGAGACCAGGACGGTGCCGCGTTACCGATGACGACGAGTTTGAGTACGCCAATCGCGAGGAGCACGATGGTCATCCCGCCCAGACATGAGAATGTCGCTGCGGGACGCCGGCTCGAGAGAAGGACGATCGCGACGACGGGGAGCAGCCCAGGGAGCCACGACGGCTGCGACAGATAGACGATCGCTGTCAGGCCACCCGCGGCTGCCCATGCTGGAGGTGACAGGTCACCGCGTGTCAGGAGATAGAAAATGGCACCGGTCGCCGAGAACGCCGTGACGTAGCCGCTCCACGCTTTCATCGATGAGACGGCCCACGCCGGCATGCACACAAGGAGCAGGACGATCCAGAACATCCGTGTCGGGCCAAGCGTCCGTGCAAACGCCAGGAAGTATAAGCACACGCCGGCGATCCACACGGCAAGCATCGCCAGCTTCAGTGGGATGGCGGCCACCCCGACGATCAGAAAGATGGCGGCGGCAGCCGAGGCTTCGACAATCGACAGTCCGTAGTCCTGACCGTAAAAGAACAGTGGAAAGTTTCTCCCTTCGGCGAGGTGCTTGGCCATCAGGCCGAGGATGCACTCGTCGCCATCGGCGAGCAGGTTGGGTGTCAAGAGTTGGGGAAGCCGGGAGATGACAGCGATGGCCGCGAGTGCGGCGAGGTATCGCCAGGGGGGCACGGTGCGACTTGCCGCTGATTCGGTCGTGAGGGCATTTTGCCATGAGGACCTGCACGCCGCATGAAATACGTCACTGCAACTGCCTGCGTCTTCTTCTTCTGCTTTGTGGCACTCCGCGCGGCTCGCGTCTCTTTCACCTACGATGAAGCGGCCGCCTTCATCAGGTACATCGATACCAGTACGCCTTCTATCTTCAACACCAACCTCCTTTCGATTTTCAATTTCGAAGTTGCGACGAACCACTTTCTCAACACGGCGCTGACAAAAGTCTCGTACGTGATTGGTGGTGCCACCGAGTTTGGGCTCCGGATGCCGAACCTGATCGGATATGCGCTGTATCTTGGTTTCGCGGCGCTGATCCTGCGTCGCGTGTCCAGTCCATTGATCGCACTCGCCGGGCTCCTCCTGTTGAATCTCAATCCATACGTGCTCGACTTCTTCGCCCTCAGTCGCGGATATGGCTTGTCTCTTGGGTTGTTGATGGGAGCGGTGCTCTTTGCCTTGCGGATCGTCGAGCAACTGCCGGCAGGCCGGTTGGATACGCGGGACCTGTCGTGGGCACTGGCGGCTGCGTGCGCGGCGGTTATGGCGAACTTCGCCATGCTGAACGTTTACCTCAGCTTATTGGTGCTGGTGATCACGACCGCGCTGTTCACCAGGCGCGCCGGGCGTCCGCCGGTTCAGCACACAGAGCGCACGGTGCGCCGATCGCGAACGTTTCCCTGGTGGCCGCTGACGGCGGTGATTTTCATCCCGCTCGTTCTTTCTCAGGACACTGCGCTATCCCCGTCGCTGTACGAGCCGTTCGTCGTCAGGCTGATCGGCCTCGACGACAATGCGCTCAATCGGGCGCGAGTTCTCCGGATCGATAATCGCGGACGCGAATCTCTTGTCGGCAGGAATGCTGGCTCCGCTGGTTGGTCATCAAACGGTCGATCATACGTTCGCGGGTTACGAATCGAGCTGCCGCGCGAGGATGCCGAGGGGGTCACTCGTATCGAAGCGGTCATCGGTGCCCGTGCATTCTCCTTCGATCCGCGGCTGACTCACGCATGGGTCATGCATGATGCTGGAGAGACGCGAGTGTTTGAATCCACCGCCAGTCTCTCGGATCGCAGATCGCGCGTGTCGACGTTCCGCTCAGTGATCAACTGGACCGGCGACCGAATCTATGCCATCCGCCTGACGATCGCCAGCACAGTCGCTTTGGCGGTTCTCGCACTCTGTGCCCTGGTGCTGCGGCTGGTTGGCCGAATTGTCGTGCGAGCTCACATCATCGGTCGGCGTGAATGGCGGACACTCTCCTCTTCTGTACTGTGGGCCGCCACGCTCGCTGGCACGCCACTGTATCTCTTGAAAAGAAACTCGGAGCTGTACTTCGGCGGCACTCGAGGACTCGTCGCTGATACATTCGCCTCACTCATCGAAAACTCGTTTTACGGCAGGATTTACCGCCATTCGCAGGGCACCATTGCTCTTGCCGCGCTAGTCGGGATTCTCTTCATTTTCGTCGTCCTGCTCGCTTTCGCCTATCGACGGCACCGTGTGTCGAGTGTCATGTCGGCCTTCTCACTGTTTGCGATCCTGGCGATCGTGTCGGTGTCGCTGGTGGCGCAGCGCTTGTTATTCGGCACCGTTTACCTGGTTGGCCGTACCGCGCTCTTCTACATTCCGCTCTTCGTGCTCTTCTCGATCTTCGTGTGCGACATCCTCGCCCGGGCTGGCCGTATTGGAAGGATCGTTTCGTCGTCACTCGCGGTCGCCGCAGTCGGCCTTTCCATTTTTCATTTTTCCCAAACCGCCAACCTGAGATACGTCCACGACTGGAAGGAGGACGCGAGCACCAAATCGATGATGGAGGATCTGCAGCCGTTCGCTGCGGCCGGACCAGTGACGCTGGGCGTCCCGCCCGTGTTTGCCCCGGTCGCAGCTTATTACGCGCGTCGAACCGCCGCCCCAATCGAAGTCGTCGTCGTGCCCACCACGCGTTCGATCGATTTTCTCTACCTCGAGGACCGCGGGGTGCATGCCGGTGACATTGTCAGCCGTTATCCCTTCACACATACGCTCCTCGTTCGTGTCAGCCATTGACGCGCCACCTGAGCTGAAACCTCTTGCGTTTGCGCATTGCGATTGTGTGGAGGGCAGTATGCAACGCGCACGCATTCCTGGAAAAACTGCCGGTATTCCGGCAATCGCATTCGCGGCACTTCTGACTCTTCTCCTCCCGCAATCGGTCACGGCGCAGGAGATGCCGCGAGGGGCAGCGGAGATTTCATTCGGCTGGATTGGCTTTGCTGACGACGGGATTGTGAGCGAAACCCCGATTGGCGGCGCCGTCCGGTGGCACTTGACGCCCCGACTGAGCGTCGGACCGGAGGTTCTGTGGATTACTGGCAGCAATCACAGCCATCTGGTACTGACGGGAAACATGACCTTCGATTTCCTCGGTCCGGCAAACGGTCGTGCGGCCCCGGTCACACCATTCATCGTCGTCGGCGGCGGCATGTTCCAAACCACTGAGTCATTCGTGAATGGCGACGATTTCACGTCGACGGAAGGGGCGTTTACTGTCGGCGGTGGTGTGAGGGCCAATCCCACTAATCGCATGACGTTCGGTATCGACGCGCGACTGGGATGGGAGACGCATATTCGCCTGACTGGTTTTATTGGCGTCCGGTTCTAAAAAACTAGCGCGCACTTTTCTGCCGTACGTCCTCTCTTGACCGTATACGTAGGCGGGCCTATTCATAGGTCCGCCTGCGGACCGCATGACGGCAGCCGCGTCGTTTCTAACAATTCAGCCGCCTGAAGACCGAGCGGCGGTCGATGGACCGTGAAGGGAGTAGCTGTGCGCCGACAACTGGTACTCGCCGCAATGATCTCGATGGTTGTGGGGTTTGTGACCACGCGCGCCGGCAACGAACCGATTTCTTCGGCCGCCGGAACGCAGGACGTGGGTCGCGTGATTGCTGACGTCGTGGCAACCGGTATTCCGGGAGCGGGAGCGATTACGCAGATTGGGACGTTTCACCGGGGCGGGCCGTTTAACGACAACCTGGCACTCATCGGTGATTCGACAGCGCCGGGGGGCGTGCTCGATCGAACCCGCCTTTTTGTCGCGAGCACGTCGAATTTCGGCGCGCCGCTCGCGATCGAGGGGCAGCCCGAAGGATCGATTCTGTCGATCGACGTAAGCGGCGGTCGCGTCGATATTCCAGCCGGATTTGCCGTGGCGACAAGCGTTGCGCTACCTCATCCCAAGGCCGCCGGCGGTGACGCGTATTTGTACACAGCTCAGAGTCCAGCCTTCCTGAACAGCGTCAATCTCAACACCGCAGCACTCACCAGCGGGCTGCCTGCTGTCAGCCTTCCCCTTGGTATCTCGTTGAATAACGGCTTCGGACGGCCGTGGTTCGCCAACGTGCCTGCTGGCAGCGAAGGCGACGGCACCATCACCGTGATCGATCCGAACGGTGCGCCGCTGAGAGGCGCGCCAAGCGCTGCTGCCGGTGGTGTATTTGCCGGGACGTTGACCAACGATCCCGGGCAGAGTCGGTCGCAACACGCCTTGTCGGCCGGTGCGCTTGCTACGGCTCTGATTACGAAATCACCGCAGCCGGCTACCAATGGACGCGCGGTATTCCTCGCCGCGCTGGCAGACGGCAGTGTTGCGCAGGTTCACGTTGCCAATGGCGTGTCCGATTTGATGCCGCCAGGATCGTTTACGCCAATCTCCGGAATCTCGGCCGCGACGGCCGAGTCTGCGGCGCCATCGGTCGTCACCCGGGTCGGCATGGTCTTCAACTGGGTGCCGGTGCGAACCATCTTCGTCAGCGATCCTCTGTCCGATCGCATCCTTACCTTCGATCTGATCGACGACGGTAATGTGTTCGTTCACAGCAATTTGCGGTACCTCTCGTCACCCGTCCTCCACGCACCGAGCGACCTCGCGCCTGCGGTTCGCGAGGTCGCTGCCCGGAACTTTGCGAGCAATACGACTCTCGGTGCCGGGGCAGATCTCTACGTCTTGAACCGCGGCAACAACTCTGTCGTGCGGATGTCGCAGGACGGCAGGGTCGTCGCCGTGCGGGAGGTCGTGCCGGCGGCACAGGGCGATCTGGATGTGAGCGAATTCCGATTGAACGGCATTGCCGTCTCTGAGGATGCGAAAACGATCTGGATGACGGCCACGCTCCCAGGCCGCCAAGGCATCGTCCTTCGCATACCCGCCTTTGGTGCCGGAGCCGTCACGACCGCGCTTCTCAACCAGGCAGCGGCGGATGTCCCGTCGAATCAGGGAAAAGACATTTTCTCGCACGAGGTGAAAGTCGAAGAACGTCTGGGACCATTATTCAATGGCGAATCATGCAGTGAGTGCCACAACACGCCGTCGGCCGGCGGAATGGGTAGTGATGCGCAAAGCTTCGTGACACGGGTCGCGCGAATTCACAGCGACGGCTTCGATCCGCTGTCTGCCCACGGCGGTCCAATCGCGCGCCAACGCTCAGTTGCCGATCCAGGTTTTGGGATGGCATGCGGCATCCCTGCGGGTGTTCCGCCGCAGGCAAACGCGACCTCGCGACGAAGTGCGATGACGCTACGGGGCACGGCGCTGATGGACAACATTCTGACCAGTCAGCTCGTTGCGGCGGCGAACGATCCGGCCATTCCGGCGGCAATCCGCGGGCGCGTCAACGTGTTGGCAGATGGGCGTGTTGGACGCTTTGGCTGGAAGGCGCAGACCTCGACACTCGTCGAGTTCATGGGCGAGGCCTTCAGAGACGAGATCGGCGTCACCAATCCTGTCGCGCCGCGCGACCTGATCGAGGGATGTGGCGCTTCCACGGTGCGGCCAGAGATGGACGCGGCACCACTCACTGCGCTCGTCGCCTTTCTGAACACGATCGATCCGCCGGTCCCGACAGCCGCCTGTGTCGCCATGCCAGGCAGGGCCGTCTTTACCACCGTCGGTTGCGCAAACTGTCACAAGCCGTCATATACCGTTCCTGGCAGCAGCAACGTTCTCACACCGCAGCTCTATTCGGATCTGTTACTGCACGACATGGGAAGCGGTCTTGCGGACGGATTCGAGCAGGGCTCGGCGACGGGTGCGGAATTTCGTACTGCACCTCTCTGGCGCGTGTCGGATCGTGTGCACTTCCTCCACGATGGCCGTGCGACGACGATTCTCGATGCCATCCTTCTTCATGGCGGACAGGCCTCGAGCGCGGTCGGCGCGTTCAACGCGCTGAGCGCTGCGGATCGCCAGGCGCTCCTTGCTTTTCTTGGTTGTATCTAGGCGGCTGCCGTCAGAGAAGCGTAAGATGGCGGCATGATGCGCTACATTTTTGCTCCTATCGTGGTCGCCATCCTTCTCCAGGCTCCGCAGGCCTCCAGCCCGGACGCCGAAGGGTTCATTCGCAACTGGCTGGTGCTGGCGCCGATTGCGGTGCAGGAGGACTCGGGCGCAACCGAGATCGAAAAAGACTTTCTCGGCGGCGAAGCGACAATCCAGCCGAAGCCGGGCGACAAGGTCAATGTCAACGGCAAGATCCTCAGTTGGACGCCGCATCAGGCCTCCGACTACTTCGTTGATTTCTTGAAGGCGTTCGGCACCGAGCGCGGAGAAGATGTGGCCGGCTACGCCGTTGCGTACATCAGTGCCGACGATTCGATGAACGTTCGCCTGTCGGTCGGTTCCAACGACCAGTGCAAGGTCTGGGTGAACGGAAAACAGGT
>DATJKH010000004.1:0-2099 GCA_035491715.1 Vicinamibacterales bacterium
CATCGTGAGGGATGTTTTTACGCCCGGCACCGCCGTTCTGCGAGCCGCGGAGAACAATTTCTACATTCGCGATGAATGGCGCGCGAAGCGCAATCTGACCCTGAATATCGGATTGCACTATGAAATCAACACCCCGTTCGTCGAAGACGACGACGTCTGGGCCAACTTCGACCCGGCGACGGGAAAGCAACTGCTTGCGGGCGTGAACGGCGTGTCGCGAACCGGCAACATCAAGACGGACTACCGCGCATTCGGGCCGCGGGTTGGGTTCGCGTACACGCCGGAGAGCAAGTCGGTGATCCGCGGCGGCTTCGGAGTCTTCTACGCGCCGCAGGGCAACGCCTCCACGAACATACGCCAATTCCGCCAGCCGCCATTCGGCTTTCAGGTGAATGTTCCCATCAACACCAACGGTGTTCCCGTCAACCGCCTGACGGATGGTTTCCCGACTGTCGTCACCACGCCGGACCTGACGCAGGGGCCGCCGATTTACTCCCTCATGGGCGTCGACCCCGACTACCGGAACGCGCAGATGATGCAGTTCAATCTTGCGGTGCAACGCGAAGTGGACCGCCGCACGGTGGTGACGATCGGGTATGTGGGCTCGCTCGGCCGTTATCTTGCGTGGGCACGTCCGATCAATGCTCCTGATCCGGGACCGGGCGCTCTCGATCCGCGCCGGCCGTACATCAACTACCTGCCTGGCGTTGCCAATATCAACTGGCTGGAGTCGTCCGGTACGTCGGAATACAACTCGATGCAGGTGTCGCTTGAACGGCGGTTTGACCGGGGATTTTACCTGCTCTCGAACTGGACGTGGTCCAAAGGTTACGACAATTTCGGCGGCGACGGAGGAGCCGGTGGCCCTGTACCGCAGGACCCGTTGAATCGCGATGCGGACTGGGGGCCGTCGAACAGCGATATACGTCATCGAGTGAATGTGGCGGGCACATGGGAACTGCCATTCGGGATGGGACGCAAGTGGCTTCACGACGAAAACATCGCGTCCTATGTTCTCGGCGGCTGGGACTTTTCCGGAATCATGGTGTTCCAGACGGGCCTGCCGTTCACGGTCACGGCTCCCGGCTCACCGACCAACACGGGCAGGGGAGGCCGGGCAGATGTCGTATCCGGACAACCGTTGTATCCAGAGAATCAGACGATCTCGCAATGGTTCAATCCCGACGCGTTCAGCACTCCAACCGCGTTTAATTGGGGCAACTCATCGCGGAACGTGCTCCGCGGACCTGCAAGGACGAACCTCGACTTGACCCTGGCCAAGCGTTTTCGGCTGGGGGAACAGCGGGTACTTACATTCCGCACGGAAGTGTTCAATGCGTTTAACACTCCCCAGTTCGCTCTCCCCGCTGCGGCTGTGGGTTCCGGGAATATAGCAACGATCACCAGTACGGCCCGGGCCAACCGCCAGATTCAGCTGGCGCTTCGGCTGACATTCTGACGTGGCTGCGAGAAATACTATCGGCGCCAGAGTTACGAGATCCTCGAATGCTTTCACGAGGAAGGCGAGGGCGCCAAGTCCACGGATCGCAGCCAACTGCAGAACCTGCTCACGTACTATTGACTGAACAATGGCCGCGTGCATTTCGTGGTCGTGTTTAATCTGACGCGCTTCGCGCGTGACAAGTGCGACCACTTCGCGCTGCGTTCGCACCTGCAGTCGCTCGGCATTTCCCTGCGTTCCGCGACGGAACCGACGAACGTCACTCTGGTCAGCTCGAAGAAGTCGCGCCACTGCGTAATCGATCCGAGCCCTTCGTGAAGGAACACGATCGTGGGTGCGTCGCTCGCGGGCGGACCGTGCCACTGGTATTCCAGCCGGCTGCCCTCGATCGTGACGGGGCTACTGTGGAGCTTCTTCGGCAATGCGCTGGGCGACAATCTCCCGAAGCTCTCGCTTCAGGATCTTACCGACTGGACTGACTGGAAATGACGCCAACACCTCGAGGCGCTCGGGCAGCTTGAACGACGCGATCTGCTGAGCGCGCAGATGCGCGATCAGCTCGTCGAATGTCAGATGCGCTCCAGGGTGCAGCACGACACACGCGCACGCCTTCTCACCGAACACCGGATCGGCCATG
>DATJKH010000005.1:0-2555 GCA_035491715.1 Vicinamibacterales bacterium
ACACATTTGCGCAGAATGTCGCAGGATCTCGGCAAGCGATCGGGCAACACGGCCTGGTTCGACATGTCGCAGCGCATCGAAGCGCTGGTCAAGGGCGAAAAGAAGCTGAATCCCAACGTGGATTTCTACTCGGCGTCTACCTACTACGCTCTCGGCATCCCAATCGATCTGTATACGCCGGTCTTTGCCGTCAGCCGAATGTCCGGCTGGACCGCGCATATTCTCGAGCAATACGCCAATAACCGCCTGATCCGCCCGCGTGCGGACTACACGGGCCCGACTTATCCCCAGCGCTTTGCTCCCCTCGATCAACGCTGACACTAGATCTCGCGTCACCAGAACGGGTAACTTGCCGGTGAGACGGCTCAGTCGCAATAATGTCGAGCCGTCGCGCCCCATGACGCTGCGCGAGTCTTTTCCTCACCGCTTACGAGTCCCGAGCTCCGGGTCGCGAATTCCGTTCCTTCTCATCACGCTGCTCGTGTGCGCGAGCGCAGGCGATGTCTTCGCAGAGAAGCCCGCGACGCCCAACTACACGATGGCCGTGTGGGCTTCGGAGAAGGGGCTTCTTCCGGGGGACGTATTCACCATCGCGCAGGACCTGGAAGGGTATCTCTGGGTTGGCGGGCCCACGGGTCTTCTTCGCTTCGACGGCGATCGCTTCTCGCCGTGGCAACCTGCCGATCCTGCGTCGGGACTGCCAAGCGGTCCCGTGCACGCGATCGTCGGATCGCACGACGGCAGCATCTGGGTTGGAATCGGCGGTGGGGGCGGGGTGGTTCGTATCCAGCGCGGCCAGATCGTCAAGTACTCGGCTGCCGACGGCGCGCCGCCCGGCGTGGCCGCGATGATTCAGGATCGACAGGGTGCGATCTGGGTGGCGGCTCGTCGCGGGCTGTTCAAGTTCGCGAACAACCGCTGGACGCTGGCTGGAAAGAGCGACGGCTACAACGGCGCCGAGGCGTTCAGCCTGTACGAGGATCGCGCCGGACACCTCTGGGTTGGTACCGCATCCGGCATTTACAAGAAGACGAAGGATGTCTTCGAGCTCGTGGACCCGAGTGTCACGAACGTCCAGAGCCTGACTGAAGATGCGTCGGGCAACATCTGGGTGACCGACGCGCAGGAAGTGCTCATGCGGTTGTCGACGCACTCGACACCGCAGCACGAGCGGGCGATTCGCCTTCCGACCGGCGCCTGGCGAGTGATGCGTGACAGTCGTGGCCAGATTTGGGCTGCGGCGTTTGGCGGCGGGTTGATGCGCGTCCGCGATCCGCTGGACAACAACGCCATCATCGAACGCTACGAGTACGAGCATCGCCTCGCGGGGTCACCTCGATCGCTGTACGAGGATCGCGAGGGGAACATCTGGGTCGGCATGCGCGGCGGTCTCATCCGCCTCTCCGAAAGTTCCTTCACCAGCGTCACACAGTTGGAGGGGCTCACCAATGAAGGCGTGCGTACGGCGACTGTCGGCGGCGACGGCAGTGTGTGGATCGCCACCGGTCACAGCCTGAACCGCTTCTCGCCCTCAGGTCGCACGGCGTACAGCCTGTCGCAAACGATGGCGCTGCATAGCGATCGCCGCGGCACGCTGTGGGTGTCCGCCGCAGGGCAGATCAGCCAGTTCGTGAACGGACGCTTCGTGCCGGTTGATGTTCCGGACATCGTTCGCAAAAGCCGGTTGATGGCGTTCACGACGGATCCGGAGAACAACCTCTGGCTGTGCACTGCGTTGAAAGGCGTGATGACGTGGGACGGCAAGTCCCTCACGACGTACGAAGGCAAGAGCGACCTCGCCGATCGCGCGTGCCAGTCGATTTACACCGATAGACAGGGTCGAGTGTGGATGGGCCTGCTCTCCGGCGGCGTCGCCGTCTACGACAGAGGCACATTCAGAAGCTACGGACCGACCGAGGGGCTCACCGGTGGGACCGTCCTCTCGATTCTCGAAGACGCCAAAGGCGCCGTCTGGTTCGGTACGTCCGCAGGCGTCAGCCGCATTCAGAACGGACACGTGACTGCGGTCACGCAGGACAACGCACCGCTAAAGGATCTGGTGCCCGTTCTCATTGAGGATCTGGAGGGTCAGATCTGGGTCGGCGTGAATTCGGGCGCCGCGGTCATCCGTTTTCATCCAAGCGAGGTCGACAAGATCGCCGCCAATCCGACGTATCAGCTCGAGTACTCGCTGTTCGACGAAACCGACGGGATGCAACTCGGATCGCAGACGTGGCAGGCGGGTGTCGGCGGCGTTCGTGGCGGCGACGGACGCTTGTGGGTTGCGACAGGTCTGGGCATGACGGTGATCGATCCCACCAGCCTGCCGCCGTCGCATCGGCCACCCCCTCCGCGTATCGACGGAATCGTGGCCGACGGCCGCCGCGTCTCGGCGGATCGCGGCCTCTCGCTGGCGGCCGGGACGTCGAACCTCCGAATCGAGTTCGGCACCATCAGCCTGTCATCGTCCTCGAAGCTCCGCTTCCGGTACATGCTCGAAGGGCTGGATGACGAATGGGTCTACGCCGGCAACACGCGGGAGGCGATCTATTCGA
>DATJKH010000006.1:0-54901 GCA_035491715.1 Vicinamibacterales bacterium
GCCTATGGCTACATCAAGTCGAACTGGCAGCAGGCGGTCGACCTCTACACGCGTCAGTGCTCGATCGGCGTCAACGCGAAGGATCTCGCGACGATGGCGGCGACGCTCGCGGCCAGCGGCAAGAATCCGGTCACCGGAAAACAGGTCATGGACGCCAGCAAAGTTCCCGGCGTCCTGGCGGTCATGGCGACCGCGGGCCTGTACGATGACTCCGGCAAGTGGCTCTATCACACGGGACTGCCGGCGAAGAGCGGCGTCGGCGGCGGCATCATCGCTGTCTCGCCGGGTAAGTTCGGGATCGCGGTTGTGTCACCACCGCTCGACGATGCCGGCAACAGCATCCGCGCACAGCGCGCGATTGCCGACATCTCGAATGCACTGGGCGGCAATCCGTACGCCGCAGGGAAGAGCGGCAGCTAGCGTGCGCGACGGAGATCAGGGCGTTGTTGGCAGGCAACGTCCTGATCTCACCCTCACGGTCGTCCTGGTCTCAGTCCTGATCTTCGCGTTTCCCTCAAACCTACGCGCTCAAGGCCGCACTGACGTGGTGACGCTGGCCAACGGCGACCACATCACCGGCGAGGTTGTTCGTGTCGAGCGTGGCCGGCTCGAGTTCAAGACCGATGACGCCGGCACGCTCTATCTCGAGTGGGACAAGATCGCGAGCCTGGTGGCGACACGGTTTGTCGAAGTATTGACGAGCGACGGCCGGCGCTTCTTCGGCAGTCTCGGAACATCCGCGGACCGATCGGTCACCGTCGTCGGGACTGATGGAAGCACGACGCTGTCGATGTCCGATGTGACGCTGATCACCCCGATCGGCCGCAGCTTCTGGGCAAAGCTGGACGGATCGATCGACGCCGGCTACAACTACACGCGCTCGGGCGGCGTCGCGCAGTTCAATCTCAATTCCGACACGATCTATCGCAAGCCTGCTTCTTCAATCCGGCTCACCGCATCGGCGACGGTCACGCAAAAAGATGATGATTCGGGACGTGACGACCGTGGATCGGTGGAAGCGTTGTACCTGCGATACCCGTGGCAGCACTGGTTCTTTACGGTGGCAGGGCGTTTCGAAAGCAACGAGAGTCTTGGCCTCGTGCTCCGTTCCCAGATCGGCGGCGCCGTCGGTCCGCGGCTGATCAACAGCAACAAGGCGCAGATGGTGGCGGGCGCCGGTCTCGCGGTGAACGAGGAAAAAGGTGTTGATGTCGGGACGACGCAGAACCTCGAAGGCCTGCTGCTCTTTCGGACGTCTTACTATACCTACGATCGCCCCAAGACAAACCTCGACGTCGGACTGCAGTACTACCCGAGCCTGAGCAACGCCGGTCGGCAGCGCCTGCAGGCAGACCTCGGCGTCAAGCGTGAACTGTGGAAGGATTTTTTTGCGTCGTTCACCTTCTACAACACGTTCGACAGTCGGCCGCCGAACCCCTCGGCCGATCAAAACGACATCGGCTTCGTCTTTTCACTGGGCTGGAGCTACTAAGCTACGAGCTCCTCTTCCATCGCCCGATCGACAGCGGCTGTCCTGCATCGTCCTGCGTCGTCAGGATCAAGGTATCGCCTTCGACCACCCAGTGGCGCGGACGTTCCATACCGAGCGGCCCTTTGATGAGAGGCGCCTGTCCCTGCAGAACGTACGTAAGGGTGTGCTTCTGCAGATCGAGCGCGGCACGTCCGTCGGTCGCGATCTTGCCGTCCCTGATGTCGACACCGGACTGACGCAGCAGATCGGCCGAGCCCTCGTCGGCCACAATGTCCATCTTCAGGTTGCCCATGTTGTCGTAGAGAAGCGTGCCCGCCCCTTTCAGGACAATCGGAGGCTTCCCTGCTTGCCGGACCTCAAATGACTCGAGCACCCAGCGACCCTCGAGGAAGGTGCGAGCGGCGGTCAGCGTCTGCGGGCCGGTATCCACCGGCCCGGCCTTGATTGGTTTTTGCCGTGGTGCGCCGTGACAGGCGGCGGTAGCAGCCGCGATCAAGATAAGGAGGGCCAAACCGCTAAATCGTCTGCTCATGATTGCGCATCTACCTTTCATTCCGCCTGAAAACGGAAGCCACATCTTGTCTTTCACCGTAGCCGGACGGCGCGTCCGACGCCGACAAAGAATCGAAATCCACCATCGAAACCAATACTCGTTCCGACGATAGCCGGGCCAACCAGTGTGTCCAACATGAGTCCGACGGCCATCTGCGTATGAATATCGGCGTCTTCGTTGGTGTCGAACGCCGATCCGTTTTCCAGCCAGCTACCGACGAACACAGGACCGCCAATAAAGTCAGGAAGCCGGCCGACCTGTCGTGCGGCGCCGAACGTGATCGCCGCATAGTGGTCGCCTCGCCGCTCGCCGATGCGATAGGCATCGAGGCGAAACGGGTACCCGAGGGGAAACTGAGCTATCGGATGACCGTCGAACGACGTGCCGCCGGTAGCCATGGCAAACAGCCGATTCCGCCGCCGCCAGCTCCAGAACCTCGACACGCCACCCTCCAATTGCGTGACCCCCTTGTTGGTTCTCTCGACGTCGGGCACGCTGGGCGATCGGATGTAGTGAGTCAGACCGACGAGCACCTGTGTGCCGCGCGATGGCACGACCGGGCTGTCCTGGCCGTCGTGAATGAAGTTGAGACGAAACTCGTCCTCCGCGCCACTGGCTTCCGGCAGTCCAGGATCACCGGCGCTCACCGACGCATCGACGTGACCGAATCGAAGCCCCCCGGACACTTCACTTTCTCGCGACACGTTCAGACCAATATCGGCGCCTGCGTACTGTTGCGTCAACCCGTACTGCGCAACGATCTGATCGTCGGCGATGAAGTCGAGGGTGGTGGAGGTCACCGCGCCGTAAGGCCGAACAAAGACGCGGCGCCCGAAAATCGGTCGATACCATGAAAACGCGGCCGATGGATCGGACCCGATCACCCCGTCAACGCGCAGCTCCGAACCGGATCCGCCGAGGTCGAACGAGAGATACCGCGCCGCCATCTGGACGCGGAAGTCGGTCGAGGTTCGATTCTCCAGGGTGAAGCCGAGCATCATGAACGGTGGCGCGTAGACCTTGTCCCGCGCGTGTATCAGCAGCCCTTCATTGCCCTGCGGCCCCATCAACTCCCACCCGACCGTCTGATATCGATCCAGGCCAGAGAGCGCTGACAGATCCTTTTCTATGATCGGCAGATCAAGCGGCTGATCGACATGCGGTGAAAGGATGCGCCGCACCATCGCCGCATCGGACGGGGCGATGCCCGCGGTTGCGAGATACTTCGGCACCGGAAGAGGACTACGTCGCCGCGAGGCGCGGGCGTTCACCCATGACTGCCAGTCCGCATCATTGAGCGCGTGCGGCAGCAGCTCGGCGCGATGCTTCTCGGCCGCCTCGTAGCCTCGCTGCATCAGCTCCTGGCTCCGCCGCCAGTCGAGCGAGCCGAAACCCTGGACGTCGACCTGGATTACGAGATCGGCCGACTGAAGCGCCCGCCGGGTGTTGGCCTTCATCATCGAATCGACAGTCTGGCCCATCAAGGCAAACATCGAGTAATTCAGGGCCTCTTCGGGCGTGGAGCCAACATCGATTGCGACAACAAACGACGCGCCCATGTCGCGGACGACGTCGGCAGGAATATTGTCGAGGGCGCCGCCATCGACGAGAACACGCTCTCCGAGTTCGACCGGAGGAAAGACCCCAGGCAGCGACATCGTCGCGCGCATCGCCGGAGTCAGCCCTCCGCTATCGAGGACGACGCGTTCGGCCGTCTTCAAATCTACGGCGACCGTGCGGAAGGGAGTAGGCAGCGTATCAAAGCTGTCCATGTCGTAGTACGCACCGGCAATGCGCCCGAGCAGTAAGTCAACCTGCTGGCCATTGTTGAGCGAGGTCGGCAGCACGATGCCTTTCTTCAAGCCGAATTCGAGCCGCGACGGGAAATCGCGAGCGTCCTCTTTCCGGCGCACGTTCTTGAACGGAAACGAACTGCTGCCGAACATCTCGTCCCAGTCGATACTTTCAATTAACTGCCGGAGCTCGTCGGCCGGCATGCCGGACGCGAAAGCGCCGCCAATGAGACCGCCCATGCTGGTGCCGGCTCCGACATCGATCGGCACATGGTGCTCTTCGAGCCACTTGATTACGCCGACGTGGGCGATTCCGCGGGCGCTGCCACCGCCAAACGCCACACCAACCCGCTTGGCAGCCGGTTGCGCATAAAGCAGGGTCGCGGTCAGCATCAACAGGATGCTCGAGATGATGCTCGAGCCGACGACGCGTTTCTTCATGGCAATACGTCTCACGATACGCTCCTGCCACGATGCGACTGATACGGCAGCCGGAACGAGATACGCGTCCCGTCCCCGCCTTCGCTCTCGATCCAGAACTTGCCCCCCATGCGGTCGACAAACTCGTTGCAGATTCGCAAGCCGAACCCTGCCGGCTCACGATTCTCGGCGGCGGTCCCGATCGGCGCGCTGCGCTGGAGAAACTTCGCCTGCTCGAACTCGCTGAGACCGGGGCCGTGATCGCGAACCGTGCACACAACGCCATCAGGATCGGCCATCACCTGCACCTCGATGGTGTCGCCGGTCTTGGAAAAGTTCACGGCATTGGACAGCAGGTTGTCGGCAATCACGGCGACCGCGACGCGGTCCGCCCAGGCCGGAGGCACATCACCGACTGCCGTGCAGGCGATCTTGAGCTGTTTGCGGTCGGCGACCCGCTGGTAGTACTCGCATGCACGCTCCATCAGAATCGAGACGTTCACATGATCGGGCCTGAGTGGGAACTGGCTGGGCGCCGACGCGCGCAGCAGCCGCCCGATGGTGTGGTGCATCAGCGCGGCGGTGTGGCGCAGCCCCTCCAGCCAGACTGCGACGTCGCGCTTGGGATAACTTCGCAGCTCATGGCTCAGAAGGCTGACCGTCGCGTCGGTGATCGTCAGGTAGTTGTTCATCGCATGAGCCACGAACCCGACGGTCGTTGCGTCGAATGCGGGGAGCTGATCGAGTTCGGCGAGCGCCGTGTCGAGGCTGGCCTTCGCGTCCTCGATCGCCTGTGCCACCTGCGCCAGTGATTCCGTCGTCGTCATGTTGAAACTCCGTTACCAGCACAGCAAGAAGACGGCCGTCCTGCCGCAGCGCGTCCCCACGAGAATCCGCAGGATCGTCCAATCAACGGTCTCGTGGTCACGAAATACGGTGCCCACTCACGGCTTGCGGTTGTGAGGCGTGAAAACTCGACCTAGAATTAAGCCTGCAAAGGAGCGTGCATGCCGTCGGTGCCCTGGTCCTCGCTAGCTTTTCTGGCCGTCGCCTTCACTCTTGCGGCCGATGACATCAGATTTCTTTCGACCTGGAAGTCCCCTGATGCCTCGACCACGAGTTTCGTGGGAAAGAAGGTCGCGACCGTCGTGATTACCCAGGACGACGGGCTTCGCGTGTCAGGGGAAGAGGCGCTTGCGCGCGAACTGGAGGCACGCGGGATCGGCGCGGTCGCCAGCTATCGAATCGTGCCGAAACCGGAACTGGCTTCAGCTGAGAGGGCGAAGCCGTGGTTCGATAAAGCGGCGGTTCAGGGGGTGGTCGCGGTGCGGCCGATCAGCAAGGACAAGGTTCGCGAGTACACCCCCGCGACATGGACACAGTCGTACTACAGCTCGTTCTGGAACTATTACGGATACGGATATGGGGCCTACTACAGCCCCGGGGTCGATCGCGTCGATACCGTTGTCGTCGTCGAGACGCTCCTCTTCAACATGGCGTCGGATGGCCTGGTGTGGGCGTCGGTCACCGAGACGACAAATCCAAAAGAGCTGCAGTCGTTTGTCAGCGATCTCGCACGCGCCACCATCAAGGAGATGCAGAAGCAGGGGCTGGCAAAGGCGCAGAAAAAAGGTTCATGAACCGGCTTTCTTGGCCGGCTTCACGGGATATTTCTCGAACATCTTCCTCGCCGCCTCGGTGATGCGTTCGATGCGCTTTTCCACCGAGTGCTCCTGGGCGATTCGTGTCAACGCCGTCCCCCGCCAGACGGCCTTTTTTGCCGCCCGGTCCACGATATCGACGAGCACCGTGCCTTTTTCGTAGACCGTCACGTTGGTGGTCGGGGCAAGGCCGATGGGAATCGGCGATGCCCAGCCAGTGATGTAACCGTAATGCTCACCCAGATACGACTGATTGAATCCGACGCTCAACGCCGCGAAGTAGGCGACGTGCACGTCCGCGGTTTCAGCGGCCGCCTTCGTGAACCCTCGAGCCGCCAGTTCACGATCGACGGCGGCAACAAGCGCCGGCATCAGTGCCTCTTCCGAGAGCGTCGGATTGGTCACGGCATCGGGCGCAACGTTCTTCACGACGGGAACGGGCGGCAGCCACGCGTAGGTTTTGTAAACCTTGAAGTCCGTGTTCGGTGCCTGATTGGTCTTGATGTCAACCTTCTGCGCAACGGCGGCGGCGACGAACACAAATCCCGTAAGCGCTGCTGTGAGGAGGCCCGCATGATATCGATGACTCATTGGAGTCGCTCCGTTTACTTTTCGATCTTCACTTCATTCAGACGAACGGGCTCGGACGAATAGTTCTCGAGCACGAGTTGTTTTTTCTTCTTGTCGAACTCTATCTTGGTCGCCACCGCCATCTTGCCGACGCCCTTTCCGTCCTTGCCCAACCTGATCTCGATCAGACTGAACGGATAATCGATAGTACGTGGCTGGTTGCGCGCCTCCCACATGCCGATGTATCGATCGGTCGCAATTCCGACCCGGTAGCCGCCATCCTCGCCCGGTGTCACGTAGGCATAATGCAACGTCCAACCGAGCCGCGCATTGTGGGGATCGGGTCCGGTCCATCCTGGAATGCTTATCCTGCCGTGATCCGGCATTTTCTGCAGCGCCCGAAGTAAAGCATCCTGGCCCTTCTCGACGGCCGTGTTGATCAAGTTCTCGCGCTCAGCCGGCGTCGACCATCGCTTGACGCGAATGTCCATCACCGCAGTGGCGCCGGGCGCGGCGGTGGCCATGCTGACGGCAAACGCCGACATCCGCAGCGGCAACGGCAGAGTGGCCTTGTCCGCTTGCGGCGCCGCTGCGGTCACGCTCGAAAGGACAATCGCCGCGCCCGCGATAGTCACCGGCACACTGATCCACGTCTTCATGGTTTCCTCTCATTCACTGAGTCAGGCATTCGCTCGACCCCCACGAGTGCCCAGCCACTCGCGCCGCGACGGAAATAGACGTCGACCGGAGCAGCCCACGGTGCGTGCGCCGGATCGGTGCCAACAATCTGCAGCTTGACGATTGCGCCCGTTGCCGACGGAAGACTGGCCGGCGCTTTCGCGCGACGATCGTTGGTCGCGGTTGGCGACCCGATCGGAGTGGTGTTTCCTGTGGCGTTGTCGAACGAGAACCAGCGGATCGTATAACCGCTAGCCGGCTCGTTCGCGACATGCGCTTCGACGGCAGCATTCTGGAAAGTCAGCGTGTCGCTTCCGTCGAGCGCGAAATTGACGACCGGATTGATGGCGTTCAAATACGCCTTTCCGATCTTGTCGCGTCGCTGGATCAGGACGTCGGCGAGCAGCTTCGCCGCCGCCTCATCGTGATACTGCCCTGCCGACGCGATCGCGCGAATCATCTCGTCCGAGAACGCCATGACGCGACGAGCCGCCCAGAAATTGTCGTCGGCGCGGGCGCGGACGAACGCGGCGGTCGGCACGCGCGGCTTCCATTCCGTCGGATCGAACGCAACCCCCTCGAAGCGGCCGATCGCCGGCTGCTTCGTGTAGTTGACGGTCTGCCACGGCGGTACGGCGAAGCCAAGCGTGACCAGGCGTTTCATCGCCGTGCCACCTTCCCAGAGGTATTCCCATCCTTCGTCGTACTCACGCGGCGCGTTGGCGCCGGTTCCGAATGTCGACCCGACATCCTGGAGGTAATGCCGGACAAGACTTTTCCCGTTGTCGGTGATCAAGGCGTCGAGGGTGTTGCCAGCCTTCATGTCGACGAGGTTGGTCCATGCGCCAAAGACTTTCAGCGCGCGCAGCACGCGGCGATCCTCGTGCGGGATCACGTCGTTCGGATCGTCAGGGCGCGTGCTGCGATAACGGAACCCGCCGAGGGTGCGGCCAGGCACCGCCTTTGCCGCGATCGCGCGATACGAACCGTCGGCACTCTTGTTCGATCGCCGCAGCACATCCTCGAGGTCGCTGTGCCTCATCTTTCGCCGCTTACCCGCTGGAGTTTTCACGACCGCGGTATCCGCAATCGCAAGATCCTTGGGCTGGATGTGGACCAGATAGTTCTCGACCTGCCAGTATCCGAGCGCCCAGAAGATCTTGTTCGCCGCCAGGATCGCACCGGTCGCAGCCTCAGGAAATCCGTTCGCATCGAACGACACGAACCAGGTCTCCCCCTTGGCATCGTTCATCGTAAAGCCCGGGGCGAATCCCGCTTCTTTCGGCCGAATCACCGACCACGCTCCAGGCGCAGGTCCATCCCCGGTCAACGGTCCGCGCACCGCGTCGGTAATCGAGAGCGTCTCGGTACCAATGCGATTGGTGAACCAGCTGGAGTTGGGGACCTCGTCAATCGAGTTGACGTCGCGCGACTTGACGACCGGAGTTTTCGCTCCCGGATTGCCGAACAGGTTCTCGGCCAGGTCCCAGAAGAGATCGATTTCCCACTCCTGGACCTTGGATGCGTCCTGCGTTTCTGGCTCGCGCTGGAGCGGATCGTCGCTGTAGAACTTCGGCGTGGCACCGCGCGATCCCGCGGTCTGTAACGCGAAGGCCGCGGTCAGAGCCAACAACGTGCTGACGATGAAGCGAAGGGTTTTGATGGTCATGATCATCGCCTCACCACGCGGCGCTGCCGCCGAACACCAGGTTCATGCCTTCCGATCCTTTCGCCAGCTCGATGCGCAGGGGAGTGGCAACCGGCCCGTGGAATCGGATTCCGATGCCAACGTCACTCTTCAATCCTTTGAGACTGAGGTCATCCCAGCGAGGGACAACCTTGCCGGCGTCGTAGAACAGCGCCATGTCGATCGCCAGGCGATTGGGAATCCAACGGAATTCACCTGACATCAGCAGGCTGTGACGATCGCGAAAACGCCAGCTCGGATACGCCCGCAGCGTGCTGCCGCTTCCGAGCGACGGCAGCAGGAAGTAAGGCACTTGATCGTTGTCGTTGAGGGTGGTTTGTACAAGTCCGTGAAGTGAGATCACCCAGTTCTCGCGCAGAATCGGAATGTGCTGAGCGATCTCGCCATCGGCGCGATCGAAGCTGTAGGTTTTGTCCTGATCCGCATAGTTGTGATAGCGGACTTCGTACAGGCCGCCCCGCCGGGCATATCCGGCACCCGGCGCACGCGAATCGATTCCACCAGATGCCGTCGTGTGCAGGTACTTCGGACTGACCCCCAGGCCAGGAGCTGTCTCGGGCGTGAAGATCTCTTCGATCGACGGAACGTTACCCTGACCGGATCCCATCGAGTAGTCTTCATACGTCGCCGCGGCTCCGAACACGACGTAGCGCACAGGCCGCAGATCGACGTTGCCGCCGACGTATCCCTGTTTCAGTCGGAACGTCGATCGATCGTCGGTCACGGTGCTCATCCCGAGCCCGTAGTAGGACACCTGCGTGGCATCGCGCCATCCGATGCGACCGTGCAGGTCCATCTTGCCCTGGGCGTGTCCCCAGGAGTCGGTGCTGAATTCGATGAACTTGTAGCTCTTCAGCGAATACAGCCCCTTGACATCCCAATGCGTGCGGTCGCCGTAGTATTCGCGAAAGCCCGCGCCAAGGGTAAACCCGCCGCCGCTGTAAACGCTCCCGAAGTACGGATAGAACCCCGATGGGAGATCGATGAACTCCCGGCGCAGCTTGACCGCCCACTTCTCCGCGCCACTCGGTTGGTACGGCTTCAGTTCGGCGGCCTTGCGCGCCTGTTCAGCCGCGATTTCGGCGGCGCGCGAATCCTGTGCGCTCGCCAGTTGGGGAACAACGATAAGTGCAAAGACAGTGAAGCAGACTCTCGACAGGGTCAACCGATACCTCAAGGGGATGCCTCGCTTTCGCGTCGAATGCGGCTCACACCCCCTGCCTCGGTGCAGCATCGGCGACATGCAACGGGCGGGTAATGCCCAGCTTTTTCATCCGGAACCTCAGAGTGTTCGGGTGGAGGTTCAGATGATCGGCCGCATTCCCCTTGCCGCTGATTCGCCAGCCGCACCGGCGCAGGACGTCCTCGATATGTCGTCGAACGACGGTGTCCAGGCTGTCTGCGTGTGCCCGGGCAGACGAGCGAGTCACCGGTCCGAAACTATTGTCGAGGACGAGGGTGTCGCCGGTAGAGCGAATCATCGCACGTTCGATGACATTTTCGAGTTCCCTGACGTTTCCGGGCCACGAATAGGCCTGGAGGGTGTCCATCACGGCCTGCGGGATCCGTTTGATTTGCCGGTGCAGCGCCCGCTGCCTTCGATGAACGAAAAACCACACCAGCCGAGGAATATCCTCGGGCCGTTCGCGGAGCGACGGAAGATGGATGGGATACACACTCAGCCGATAAAAAAGATCGGCGCGAAATTGCCCGGCCTCGGTCAGCGCCGTGAGGCTGCGATGCGTCGCCGCGATGATGCGAACGTCGACTTTCCTGATGTGTGACGATCCAACGCGTTCGAACTCCCCTTCCTGGAGCACTCGGAGCAGCTTCGCCTGGAGCTCTGGTGGAAGGTCACCGATCTCGTCGAGAAAGATCGTGCCCTTGTCGGCCAGTTCGAATCGTCCCTGACGCATCGAGACCGCACCGGTGAATGCCCCCCGCTCGTGTCCGAACAGTTCACTCTCAATCAGTGACGGCGGCAGCGCGGCGCAGTTCACACGCACCAGCGTCCGATGCCGTCGTGGACTGCGATCGTGGACCGCGCGGGCGAAGAGTTCCTTGCCGGTTCCGGTCTCGCCAAGCAGCAGAACGGTGGCGTCCGTGCTGGCGACCTCACGCACGCGATCGAGCGCGTCGCGCAACACCGGGCTGTCGCCGATGATCTCGTTGAACCCGTGGAGTGTCTGGATCTCCTCACGGAGGTACACCGCTTCGGATTTGAGCTGCGTCGACAGACGTGTCAGCTCCGCCTCGCGCAGCCGCAGCGCCCGAGATTGACTGCGCCGGTCGACGGCAAACGTCAGGATTTCTGCGAGCAGCTTGACGCGGCCGACGATGACGTCGCTCCACGTGGCGAGGTCGCGCGCACTCGTGAGGATCAACGCACAGGCGCGCTGCCCGGCCACCCGAACCGGCACGCCGACCGCGGATCGAATGCGCTCGGCGCGATTGCTGGCCCGGTCGAATACCTCGAGCGCGAGATCGTCAGGCACTCTGACGACACGCACCTGGTCGCCGCGAAGGAGACCGACAATGTGCATCGTGAGTGGACCATCGGCGTCGTGGCGTAGTCCCTCACGGCGCGTGCATGACCCGACGACTTCGAACAGCTCCTCGTCGTCGCCGAGCGAGAGCAGCGTGGCCTGTTCGGCGTCGAGCGCCTCGGCGATCTGCCGCAGCGATCGTTCCAGTGCCGCGTCGAGATCGTCGGGACTGGGACGCAGCAACGCCGTCGACACCTGCCCGGCGACACTATCGAGCTGTTGAAGCACGGACTCCATCGATGATGCGGTCAGCCCAGGCATAAGCCCTCACCGTCTGCGGCCACCGCCCGCGCGCGCGCCGCCGCCACCACCACCGCGATAGCTGCCCGTGCTGCGCGTTCCACTGCCGCCGCGGTAGGTGTTGTAGTCGCCCGTCCGTTGCGTGCCTTCGCGGCGCGCCGCGGAATCGCGATTCAATTGGTCGGTCGTGCTGCGATCGGTGGTGCCGGCCCGATTGGTGGAGTTCGGAGTTGGACGCTCACCGGAAGGTTGACGATCCGTGTTCGACCAACTCCCGTTGTCGTACTTCTGCCAGGTTCCATTGTCGCGGCGATAGACGTTCCCGTCCTTGCCCGCGTAAATATCGCCGCCGGAACCTGCGGCCACGCGGCCGCCGTCCGCACCCTTGCGTGTGACCGCGTTGCCTTCATCAGTGCGAATGGTACGTGTCGTGTTGCCTGTGCGATTGTTCGTGTAGCGGTTGGTCTTGGCCCAGTCATCACCGCGCTGTACAGCGGTGGATCCCCAGCTGCCGTAAACATTCGAGCCCTGACGAGTCGCGGCATAGGTTCCGGTGCGAGGGTTATACGCTTGCGCAACGCCCCGTGCCCCGTATGGACCGTAGGCTGCAGCTCCGCGAGCGTAGGTGCCGGTGCGAGGGTTGTAGCGAGCACCAACCCCAGCGCCACCATACGGGCCATACACTCGCGCGCTTCGTCCGTATGCACCGGTCCACGGGTTATACCAGGCCGAGTATCCGTAGGTCGGGAAGTGTGGATAGTAGTACGGATAATAGCCGCCATATCCCCAGTACGGCGGGTAGTACCAGCCGGAGCCCCAGACCGTGCAACCCCACGCGACCATCATGCCGGTGTATCCAGCCGCAGCCGCATAGACCACCCAGTCATCGTTGCTGTCGTCATCTTCCTCGATGGTGACGTAGGTGACGTGATGGGACGGCGAACTGACAGGGATCTGGTAGATCTGCTCAGGGACCGAGGTGGCGACTTCCCATGGACCATTGGCTGCTTTGCCCACGAACCACACGCCCTGATAGCACATGTAGTAGGCATCGCCGACCTTGAAGACGTCTTTGTCGGTGTTGACGGCGCGCTGGACGGTTGTCTGCTCGATTGGTTGAAACTGCGGATCACCCTGATACGCAAGTTCGGGCGCTTTTACCTCTTTCTTGTTGACGCGCGCAGTCTGCGGAATCTGGGCGAGAAGCACCGCTTCAGCCGCCTGATCGCTGCCGGGGACCGACGCAAGCACGCGCGATCGGCCGTGCTCCAGCGGAATCTTCTTGAAGTCGTCAGGCAGCGACGTGGTGGCAAACGTCCATGGACCGGTGAAGTCCTGCGCCGAGAACCAGCGGCCGGCGACGAGGTAATAAACCAGTCCCGTCTTCCCCATCCTGAAGACATCACTCTCTGTGTTGCTCACCCAGAAGAGTGCCGTGCCTGGAACCTGCGCGTACTTCGGTTCTCCCGTGAGAAGAATCAGTTCGCCGGGTTGCAACGTCACGAACACTTTGGGCACCTGCGACGGCGAAACCGTCTTGCCCGGCAGATTTGCTCTAACGTCCTTCCAGTTTTCTTCAGCAGGAAGCTTGCTGAAACTCGCCGGCAACTTACCTGCCGGAGACCATGGCCCTTTCACATCGGTCGCCTTCAACCACGAATCCTCGTTGCGCAGGTACAACGTGGAAGTGGGCGTGTACTGGAACAGATCCCAATTGGTATTGACGGCGTACTTCAGATCGTTTTCCTTGATCGGGCTCCAGATCGGTTCGCCGTCCAGATTCATCAACACTGCCGGCGTCTTGCTGTAGAAAATGGCCGGAGGATCCGCCTTCACGCCCTCTTTGTTCTTTGGAATGATCTGGCTCTTATCGAGATTCGCCAGCACGCGATCCAGCGCAAGCACCCGCTCGTCGTCGGGAATCGTCTTCTCAATCGCGGCGGTAATCTCCCGCACTTGATCCTTCTGCAGCGTCTGGAAATTGGCCTCGGAGATCTTCAGCTTTTGCAGCTTGACGAGCCGATCGGCGACCGAGACGGACGTGTCGGCTTCGAGCTTGATCGTGCCAAGCGCCGGCTTCTCGGCGCCCGGCGTCCGATACGAGACCGCGCTGAAGGCGACGGCGTGTTTCTGCGATTCCCAGCTGGAGATTTGCGGCTGATAGACGAGCACGCTGCCGCCGGTGCCAAGTGTGTAGACGCGAGGCCATCCGCCATCGACCGGTGGCGGCGCGGCCGCCTGGGCCGCAGGCTTCGCAGTGGCCGGCGCCGCTGACGTCGCCGGTGTTTGCGGCGCCGGCGGCTTGGGAGCGGGCTGCGCCGTTGTCGTGGCCGGCTTTGCGGTCGATTGTTCCTCCAGCATCGCGGCCGCGATCGTCGACACGAATGGTTGAAGACTCAGGCTGAGCGCTGCCGCCACCGCAGCGGAGTAGTTTGCACGTTGCTTCTGGATCATGATTCGCGATCCTCGTCTGTCTAGGTAATTACCCAGGTGCGCGCGTCGTCGAGTGATTCCGGCGTGAAAAACTGCACTGGTGCGCGGCGCAGGTCTGCGCCGGCGAACATCAGCGTCTCCGAACGCCATCGCTCGTCACCAACAATGGCGATCCGATCAATCGAACTGCCGTATTTCATGAAGAAGGTCATGTCGCGCCAGTTGTCTTTGTCGTTCCATCCCTCGAACCCGTCGAGGACGAACAGGAGCCGGATGGTGCCGACCCGGCCCATCTCGCCGATCAGCACTTCCTGACACCGCTGGAAATCCCGCTTCTGCAGGATTCCCCGGACATCGAGCCGGTACACGTTCTTCTGTTCCGGCTGCACGGACATGGACATAGGTGGTCCTTGAGTGGCAGCAGAGACCGTGCCGATTACCTCCTCTCCGGGCAGGCGACGCCGAAGTCGTGTGATGACGTGAATTGACTCGTATTTCGTGAGCGAGACTCACGAGCGGCTGTGAGTGGCGAATGCCCGCGAGGCCGGAGTTCCTCCGAAATCCCGTGGGGAGACTACGGTCTTCTGCGCGTTTCCCGAGCGTTTGCGACCGAGCGAGCAATACTCCCCCGGGCTTGACAATTGCACCTCGGCACCTGCGGCCTGTTTCCGCAACACGCACCGCTATCGACAGCCGAAAGGATTTGCACATGCACAAGAAATTGGTCATCGCTCTGGTCGCCATGGTCGTGGCGCCCGCGCTTCTTCTCGCCCAGAAGGTCAGCTACGACTACAACAAGGGCGCAAATTTCGCGTCGTACAAGACCTACCAGCAGAAAGACGGAACCAAGGTCGGACAGCAACTGATTGACGACCGCATCGTCGCCGCCATCGATACCGAACTGGCAGCCAAAGGATTGACGAAAGCGACGGCGGATCCTGACCTCGTCGTCGTGTATCACGTGGCGTTCGACAAGGAAAAGGACATCTCGACCTTCAGCTCCGGCTACGGCGGCGGTTATGGCCCCTACGGCTACGGGTGGGGCGGCGGTTGGGCCGGCGGCACGACGACGACACAGGTACGCGATATCACCATCGGCACCCTCGTGATCGACATGGCCGATGCGAAGAAGAAGGAGATCGCCTGGCGCGGCATGGGCGTGAAGGAAGTCAACACCCAGGCCAAACCGGAGAAGCGCGACAAGAGCATCAGCGAAGCGGTCAAGAAGATCTTCAAGAACTATCCACCGAAGGTGAAGAACTAGACCGGAGGTATCACCGTGGTGCGACAGATTATCGTCACGTCCGTCCTGCTGCTGACGGGCGGAGCGGCCGTGCACGTGCAGTCTCCCGCGACGACTCTGGCAGGCCCGAAGGAGACCAAAGAGTTGAACCTGACGGCGTATGCGGAACTCCTGCGAAGCGACCTGCGCACGCAGAAGGTCGCGATCATCACCGAAGTCGTCGGATTCACCGAGGCGGAAGACAAGGCGTTCTGGCCGATTTATCGTCAGTACGACGCCGAGATGTCGAAGCTCGGAGATGAGCGAGTGGCGCTCATTTCCGACTACTCGAAGAACTACGCGAACCTGACTGACGACGCCGCCGACAAGCTCGCGCGCGGCGCGCTCGATCTTCAGGCGAAGCGCCAGGCGGTCAGCGCCAAGTACTACGACCAGATCGCGAAGGCGATTCCGCCGAAAACGGCGCTGCGCGCGTGGCAGGTTGAACATCAATTGCAGCTGCTGGTCGATCTTCAGATCGCGTCGGCACTGCCGATCGCCAAGTAGGAAAGGTAAGCCATGCATAGCCGACGCGTTCCATGGGTCACCGCAGTGATGGTTCTCGCTCTCGGAGCGTCATTGGCGGCCGACCGGGTTCGATTGCGATCGGGCAAGGTCATTACCGGGATGTTCATGGGCGGCGACAGCAAGTCGGTCCGGGTGCTGCTGGACAACGGGCAGGTGTCCGAGGTGCCCCTCGAGGATGCGGTCGCCGTCGAGTTCTCGGCGCGCAAACCAGCCTCGCCGCCACCACCTGCCGCGCCGTCGCCGGCGGCGGTGGCTGCGCAGGCCGCGGCGGCCGCCGCGCCTCCGAAGCCCAGACCGATACAGGTGCCGGCGGGAACAAAGCTCAATGTGCGCCTCGTCGACGGCATCGATGTCGATGCATCACAGACCGGTCAGACCTTCAAGGCCATCGTCGACGATCCGGTGATGATGAACGGAGCGATTGTGATCCCGGCCGGAGCAAAGGCGACCCTTCAAGCGGCAAAAGTCGAACAGTCTGGCAAGATGAAGGGCAGCGACAAGATTACGCTGAAGATGAACTCGATTGCCTTCGGTGGCACCGCGTATCCCGTGGTCACCGAATACGTCGAAACGAAGGGCAAAGGCGAAGGCAAGAAGACCGGGCGGAAAGTCGGCGGCGGTGCCGGCCTCGGAGCCATCGTTGGCGGCATTGCCGGCGGCGGAGAAGGGGCGGCGATCGGCGCCGCGATCGGGGCCGGCACCGGCGCGATCATGGCGGCGAGCGGCGAGGAACATTTGAAGCTCCCGGCCGAGACCCGGCTGCAGTTTCAGCTGAGTGCCGCGATCAATATTCAGCCGTAGATCGTCACACAGGCATCGGAAACGAGGGCTTGGGGCGGCGAATCCCGAGTTTCGCCATCCGCGTCTCGAGCGTGGTCGGCCTGAGCCCCAGTCGATCGGCTGCACCATTGGTCCCGCGAATTCGCCAGCCGACGCTCTCCAACACGCTGCGGATATGCGCCTTCTCGACGTCGTCCAGGCGCGTGCTTTGCGTCACCGGCGTTGTCCCCATTCTTGGTACGGCGATCGTCAATCGCGCTGTCTTCGCCAGAATCATCGCTCGCTCGACGCTGTTGCGAAGTTCGCGGATGTTGCCCGGCCATGCGTACGCCTGCAGGGCCGCCATGTTCTCGCGGGAGATCTCTTCGATTTGCTTCCCTAATCGGTCCGACAATTCGCCGACGAACCGCCAGATCAGCAGAGGAATGTCCTCGACCCGGTGTCGCAACGGCGGCACCTGGATGGGAAAGACGTTGAGCCGATAGTACAAATCCTCGCGGAAGGAGCCGTCTTCCATCCGCTCCTCGAGATTCCGGTGCGTCGCGGTAATGATGCGAGTGTCGATGCGAATAGACTTCGGACTCCCAAGCCGCTCGATCTGCCGCTCCTCCAAGACTCGCAACAGCTTCACCTGAACTTCGGCCGGCAGGTCACCGATTTCGTCGAGGAAGATGGTCGAGCGATCAGCGAGCTCGAATCGCCCAATCTGGGTGCTGGACGCATCGGTAAACGCTCCCTTCTCCCGACCGAATAGCTCGCTCTCGACGAGCGTCGAGGGCATTGCGGCGCAATTCACCCGCACCATGGCACGCGCGCGGCGAGCGCTCTCCTGATGGATCTGTGTTGCAAACAGCTCCTTGCCAGTTCCGGTTTCGCCGAGCAGCAGGACCGTCGCATCGGTGGCCGCCACCTGTTGCACTTGTTCGAGGACGCGACGAATCGCCGCACTCTTACCGACAATTTCCGCACTTGGCGGGTGTTCTGGATGCGACCGACCGAAACGGTCCACACCGTCCTGGACCTTCAGCGGTGTCAACCATTCGGAGTCCCTGAGTTCTCGAAGCGCGAGTCCTGATTCCATCTAAGATATCTCCCCTCCGTCGGGAGAGAGACATCGTGCGGACAATCGCGGATGAACTCTCGGCAAACGGAAACAGCCAGTCTACGGCTCTTGCAGTTGTGAGGCCTGTGCAGAAGAGGACAGCAATCCGCCTGCCGTAGAAGCTCCGAAAAATGCCGGATTTGTGCTCGAAGGTGATCAAATCCTGTGAATCGCCACTGGAACTCGCGGGCGAGGCCACGACGGGCCGTGGCCTGTCACAAACATGTCATATCTGGCGGGATCCCGATTGATTCTCTTGTCGCCAGTCGCATCGATCTATGGGATACACACAGCGGGCTGGAAGCAGCGAAACAGAGACTCCGGCCGGGCGTGCGGCAAATTCCCGTCGGCGCAGGCCAAAACTTCGCAACGGCTACGCGCGCGATCGCTTGAGTCCGAGCTTCGCCATCCGCGTTTCGAGCGTGGTTGCTTTGAGCCCAAGTCGTTCCGCGGCGCCACCGACACCGCGGATGCGCCAACCGGTTGCCTCGAGGACCGCCCGAATGTGCTCTTTCTCCAGGTCGGCCAGCTTCACGGGCCGTTTCACCGGTGACCCGGCGGTAACAGTCGGCAGCGGAAGAGAAAGCCGTTTCCCGCTCGCGACAATCATCGCGCGCTCGACGACGTTGCGTACCTCACGAATGTTACCCGGCCAGGAATACTGCTGGAGTGCGCTCATGCTGTCCTTCGAGATCGCCTCGATCCGCTTGCCGAACGTCTTTGAGAATTCCTCGACGAACCTCCAAACCAGGAGAGGAATGTCCTCGACGCGTTCGCGCAGCGGCGGCACCTCGATAGGAAAGACGTTCAGGCGGTAGAAAAGGTCGTCGCGAAACGAACCTTCCGCAATCCGTTGGGCCAGGTTGCGGTGAGTCGCGGCAATGATTCGGACATCGACGTGAATCGGCTTCGGACTGCCCAACCGCTCGATCTGCCGTTCTTCGAGTACGCGCAGCAGCTTGACCTGCACGTCGGGAGGCAGGTCGCCAATTTCGTCAAGAAAGATCGTCGAATGGTCCGCCAGTTCAAACCGGCCCACCTGCCTGGAGAGGGCGCCGGTGAACGCTCCCTTTTCCCGTCCAAACAGCTCGCTTTCGATGAGCGTCGCGGGCATCGCGGCACAGTTCACGCGGACGAGCGGCCGGGCGCGGCGGCTGCTCAGCTCGTGGATCTGCATCGCGAGCAGTTCCTTGCCGGTCCCCGTTTCCCCGAGCAACAGCACCGTCGAATCCGTGCCGGCGACCTGCTGAATCTGATCGAGGACGCGGAGGATTGCTGGACTTTTTCCGACGATGAGTCCAGTTCCCACCCGGTCGCGCACCTCGCGACGGAGGTACATGTTCTCGGCATTCAGCTGATTGCCTAACCGTTCGACTTCGGCGAGCGTCTGTTGCAACGCTTCGTCCGATTGCTGGCGCGCAAGCACGTTGGCAAATGCCGTGGCAAGGACGCGCAGCCGGTGAACTTCATCCGGGCGCCACTGCCGTTCGCGGCCAACCAGGTTGAAGGACACAACCCCAACGATCTGTCCGTTGACCGATAGCGGCACCGCAACGCTCGACCTCGAGCCCAATCGCTGGCAGCTCTCCCGATCGATGGGATTTGGCACGTCATTCAAGCTCGAATAACACACGATTTCGCCGGCGAGCACGGTTTGGAACGCCCACGGGAACCTCTCGGCCGGCAGGGTGGGGATCGGAACTGGCGAAATCCCGTTCCGTTCCCACGTCGCGGGATGCGTCAGCTGACCATCTGGAGAGAATCGCGCAAATATGCAGCGATCGAGATCGAGGGTCTCACCGACGCGCCGAAGCGTGACCCGGATCATCTCCTCCACCCGCCCGGGGGTCACGTTGATGAAGTCAACCAGAAGCTCCGCGACGAGCCGTTCGAACTCGAGCTGTGCGGCGGTAGAAGACGTTGGGTTCCGGGCGTCCTTCGGTTCACCCGAATCGGTCACGGTCGCAACGACGAATACGCCGTCAGGGCTCCTGACGGGGACCAGACGCATTTCGATTGGGAATGTCGACCCATCCCGCCGGCGTCCGGACAACTCGCGGCAAACACCCGCCGTGGCCGCCGGATCGTTGACGCAGGCTGCGCGGTCGGTGACGTGTTGAGAGCGATTTTCTTCCGACAACAACGCGCTGGCGTTCTGACCAATCAACTCCTCGCGCGGATAACCAAACTGTCGCGCCACCGCCGTGTTGACGACGAGGATGGTTCCGTCGGAGGTAAAAACAAGCACACCATGGGGAAGCGACTCGAGGGCGAGCCGCGAAAAGCTTTCCGGTCTGGTCGTCCAGGTTTGCGGTGCCTCGTCGGGCCCCGGCGCGTAGGTTTCCGTCATGATTCAGAGCAGGAGTCCCTCAAGTCTATACCACCGCCACGTCCGCACACCTCGACCGGGTCACTCCGACATTCCGGAGGATGCCCGTTATATCGGAGCACCGATGGAGCGGAGCGGTTGGCTCCTTCCACCGCTTCTGGCGATCCTCAATGGCTTACTTCGAGCACGAACTATGGTGAGCTGTGGCACGGCTAGTGCTCATGCCAGGCGGCAGTCCCGCGTCCGCACAAGTCCGATCGGTCATGGTCCGTGTTCCGGAGACGGGGCTTTGCCTATGAGTGCACCTGTCACAACAACATTTGGACGTTCAAACCTGTCAGCAGTCTGTCGGATTGCCGCCGGCGTACTGCTTCTCCTTGTCTCCCTTCCGGAAAGAGCTCACGCGTCGTTCCTCTCTCCGGAACTGGAAGACAAGCTGGCGGGGTTCCTCGCGGTTTTCATCCTGTTCCTCGTCCCGATCGTCCTGATCGTGCTGTTCTGGATGGTGCACATCCTGCCGGAGCAGATAGCGCACAAGCGGAACCATCCACAGTTCGAGGCGATCCGTACCTTGTGTTTGTTATCGCTGGTCTTCGGTGGACTGTTGTGGCCGTTGGCGTGGATCTGGGCCTATTCGAAGCCGGTCCTGCACAAGATGGCGTACGGCACGGACAAGTTGCACGAAGACGAGCATGAAGCGAAGGTCGAGCCTGCCGTGGCGGGGGGACTCAACCTGCGCCAGAGGAGTTTGGGCCTGCAAGAACGACTGGCGCGTCTCGAGGCCCAGGACATTCCCGAGGCCGAACTGTCCAAACTGCGCGCTGATTTAGAAGCCATCGAATCCAAGTTCGCGGGTCACGGGGCCAGATAATGGAAGTCCTGCTCCTCGGCATCTATGCGTTTTTCGTCTGGCTGATTTTCATCAAGCTGAAGCTGTTGCCATGGACGACACCGTGGAAAGTCGCGGTTGCGATTTTCCCTGTCGTCGCCATTGCGGCGATGCTGCTGCTCCTCAATATCTTCGCGCCGACCACGGCCGACGTCCGCGTCGTGAACTACGTAGTGCCGATCGTGTCGCAGGTGCGCGGCCGCGTCATCGAGGTCGGGGTTGAGAACAATCGCCCCGTGAAGAAGGGGGACGTGCTCTTCCGGATCGACCCGACGCCGTATCAGAACGAAGTCCATTCGCTCGAGGCGAGGCTGGCATCGGACGAGGCGAAGGTCGGGGCCGAGCGTCAGCGGCTGTCCGAAGCGCGGGCGAAGCTGACCGACGCGCAGTCGAGCGAGCGCGAGCTGCAAGAGCAGTTGAACGCTGCGGTCGGCGACATCGGAAGAATCAACGCGTCGCTCGAACTCGCGCGGAAGCGAGTCGGCCAGAATACGGAGCTGGTCGCGGTCGGTGCAGGGTCCCGGTTCGATCTCGAGCAGGCGCAGACCAATGTCGCCGAGTTGACTGCGCAACTTGCCGCAGCGCGGGCCGCCGAGCAGCAGGTGCGGGCAAAGCTAGGCGGTCGGGTGCAGGGGGATCTCGCCAGCGTCGCACAGGTGAAGGCGCAGATTGCGACTGCGCAGGCCAATGTGCAGGAGTCAGAGGCGCAGGTCGCCACGACCCGCGCCCAACTCGAGACCGCCAAGTGGGACTTGACGCAGACGACCGTCGTCGCGCCGGGCAACGGGACGATGGTGAACGTGATGCTCCGCCCGGGCTTTTTCGTTGCCGGCATGCCGTTCAACGAAGTGATGACCTTCGTCGACAACGAGTACCAGATCTTCGCCTTGTTCAACCAGAACGAGCTGCATCAGGTCGAGAAGGGCAACGAGGTCGAGGTCACCCTCGATACCTACCCCGGTCGCGTCATCAAAGGGCACGTCGACTCGATCATCTGGGCGCAGGGCCAGGGACAGATCGAGGCGTCAGGCGATCTGCCGAAGACGACGTTCGTGCCACCGCCAGGCCGCTTCCCGGTGAAAGTGGTTGTTGACGAAAAAGACAAGGATGTCTTCATGGCGGCCGGCGCGCGCGGTGCGGCGGCGATCTACACCGAACATCTGGCGCTTGTGCACATCATTCGGAAGGTGCTGCTGAGAGTGGCGTCGTATCTCGACTACATCATCATCAAGCACAGTATCCATATTGGACATTAGGATGAGAGCAGGTTTCGTCGCATCGCTCGCCGTGGGCGCGCTGCTCCTGCCTGGCTGCATCCGCCTGAAGAACCCGCCGGACGCAACGGCCCTCAAGGGGGAAGGACTGCCAAAGGTCGTCGTCCCAGACAAGTGGGTCAGCCCTGCGGGGCCAGGGGATACCACCGACAACTGGCTGACGTCGTTCCATGACGATCAACTGACGGCCGCGGTCGCCGAAGCCATCACGAACAATCCCGATGTGCAGGTCGGAGCGGCGCGCGTCGAACAAGCCATGTTGTACGCGAAGCTCGCCGGTGCCCAGCTGTACCCGTCGGTCGATCTGCTCGCAAAAGGCGGCGGTGGCCTGGGAGGCGACAGCACGGGCCTCACCGGCGCCGTACTCAGGGCGGCATGGGAGCTCGACCTCTGGGGACGTGTGCGATACGGCCGTGCGGCGGCGCGGGAGGATGCGCGATCGGCCGAGGCCGACTTCGAGTACGCCCGCCAGTCGATGGCCGCGGCTGTCGCGAAGAGCTGGTTCCTCGCCACCGAGGCCGGACTGCAGGCCGAGGTTGCGCGCGGGTCGATCCGCGAAGGCGATCAGCTGGTCAGTCTCGCGGAGACTCGATCGCGCGTCGGTGTCGGCAACGACGAAGACGTCTACGTCGCGAGAGCGAACGTTGGCACCTATAGGGATACCCTGCGCGAGCTCGAGCAGGCACGTGAAAACGCAATTCGTGCGCTGGAGTTGCTGATGGGTCACTATCCTGCAGCCGCGGCGGCGGTGACGCCACAACTCCCGGGACAGCCCGATGTCGTCCCCTCCGGATTGCCGTCCACCCTGCTTGAACGTCGTCCAGATGTGATCGCGGCGGAACGTCGCGTGGCTGCCGCCTTCAATAGAGTCCATGAGGCGAAAGCGGCGCGCCTGCCGTCGATCTCGTTAACCGGCGGCGTCAGCGCGATCTCGAGCGATCTGTTTCTCTTGAAGAACCGCGACAATCCGGTGTGGAACTATGGCGCCAGCCTTCTGATGCCGCTCTTCAGAGGAGGCGCGCTCAAGACGCAGGTCGAGATCCGGACCGCGGAGCAAAAGCAGGCCGTGGCCGCATACGCGTCGGTCGGGTTACGCGCATTCGGGGAAGTCGAAACCGCATTGTCAGCAGAGAACGCCGCACGCGAACGCGAGCGGATTCTTGCGCAAACGCTTGCCGATAATCAGCGCGCCTACGACGTCGTCCAAACACAGTTCAAAGTCGGGAGCACAGATTTGCGATACGTCTCACAACGTCAGCTCGCGCTGAACGCGACGCGCTCCGGACTTGTGCGGATGCAGGCCGAGCAGCGCGTGCAACGGGTCAATCTCCATCTGGCTCTCGGTGGGAGCTTCGAGCAGAAGCAGCAGCCATAAGAATTGCGGATTGCGGATTGATGATTGCCGATTTGCTGATTGCAGATTGGCGATTGTGAGGCGGATTGGCGATTTTGCGCGCACAATCATCAATCACCACTCCCAATCTACAATCGGCAATCACCGAAATCCGCAATCATCAATCCACAGTCATCAATTCTTGGAAGGCCCCGCCACGATCTTCCGTGCCACTCCCGTCAAGGTGATCGGCTGATCGGCGTAGTCGTCGACCTGCACGCCGGCGTCTCCGCCTGGTTTGACTCTTGCCGCCGCGGCCATCTCACCGTTGCCCATGCCGGAGGCATCGACTTGAAGGCGAATCAGACCCACTTCATAACCAGCGCGAGGCTTGGCATTCGCTTTCGCGCCGCCGAGGAAGAACATCGGTTGGTCGGTGACGACAACGATGGTTCGGCCGGTTGCCGTCGACTGTTCGCGCGCCCATCGAATAGACCATTTCTGTGTGCCGAGCCCGACGGTGCCGACCTCCGGCGCTTTGCGAAGAGCGGTGAGAAATGCCGGGTAGCCGCCGCCTTTCAAGGCGCCCTCGACGGCCGTGCGTTCCGCGTCCGGGGTGTACCGCCGGATATCGATCGTGACGGTTGCCGCGGCGGACGCACCCGACGCGCCGGCAACCTGTGCGTTTGCCGTGAATTGTTCGGGGGCCCCGCGCTGTGACTGCGAGAGCACCAGGCCTGGCGCGGCAACCACAATGAGCGCAACGGGCACGAGGGTCTGAAGGCGCATCACATCTTTCTCCTTTTCCTACTGAACATTGAACATTGAACATTGAGCATTGAACATCGGAGATTCAAGAATCCAGGACCGCGCGTCCTCGCACCGCCATCGTCCCCGCCGATGAAACCGGTGCCGTGGCATTCTCCACGTACATGGTCTGCGACGGAAATGCTATCCCGGTTCCGGCGCGACTGACGATGTCGGCAATGCTGAAGAGCAGCCCCTCCTGTATTTCGAGGAACTGGTTCCAGTCGGTCGCAAACACATAGGCGAATATATCGACGTCCAGCGAGAACGCTCCGAGCCGGATGAATCGCACACGCACCGATTCCTGACTGATCGAGTCGTGAGTGGTGAGCAAACGACGGATGTTGTCGAGGATAGTCCGTAACTGCTCGGGAGTCGTTTCGTATCGCAGGGTGAGCACCGGGTGGAACCAGAACTTGTCGCGCGCCGAGAGGGTCTCGAGACTGGCATTGGCAATCTGGCTGTTTGGCACACTGATCACCGTGCGATCGAGCGTCCTGATCCGAGTGGACCGCAGGCCGATATGATCGACCGTGCCGACAATCTCCCCCATCTTCAGGGAATCACCAACCCGGACCGCCTGATCGAAGATCAGTGACGCTCCCGCGATCACGTTCTCGAGCGTTTTCTGTGCCGCCAGCGCCACGGCAATGCCGCCGACGCCGAGGCCGGCGAGAGCCGGTGTTGGATCGATCCCGAAATGCCTGAGGAGTGCCAGCAGCGCGACAAAGACGACCAGGACATCGACGCACCGGCGTCCGACACGCAGCAATGAAATCGTTGCGGCATTGGATGTCGCCATCCTCCGGACCACGACGGCCTCAATCTCCTCGACCAGACGCATGATCAGCCAGGCAACGGCCGCGATGGTGAGAACCGCAGTCAGATTCGACAGGATCTGCCGCGGCAGGAGCGACAGTGGCAACACTGACGACAACCACCGCGCGATGACAGAAAACAGCAGCACGCGTGCCGGCGTCGGCAGCGCGTTGCTGGCGAGGAAGCCCGATTGCGTGAAAGCCCGTCGCGAGAACGCCTTCGCGGCGGGCGTCAGCAGACGATTCAGCAGGCCGATGACGAAGTAGAGCAACGGCAGGCCGGTGAGAATCGCAATCCACTCGAAAAGCGGCACACCACCCGGACGGATGTTTGTCAGGAAACCGGGGAGCGCACCGCCAGCCCTGCTTGCGAGAACCTCGTCGTAGAGACCTGGAATGCGGCCCAGGGTTCCACCCGAGAAGAGCCAGATCGGTCCGCCATCGGTGCGCTCCACTCGACGCAGGACGATCTCAATTGGATTTGCCTCGCCGATTGTCGCGATGCGTTCTTCGTTAAGGGCAAGCGGATTGGACCGCGATCCTTCGGGCACATCGCTGATCTGAGGGAGCCGCGCAGGAAGACGTGCGTCGAGAACGACGAACAATTGATTGGCGAGTTGCTCCGCCGCCGACACGTTCAAGGGAGTGTCGAGGTACTGCCGCGCGAGCTGGTATTCCCCTTTCCGCGCGGCGCTGAGAAATCCCAGGACGGTTCCTCGGGGGGTATCCCGGCCCAGTGCGTCCTTCGGCGCTTCAGCCTGGACCGGAGCGGATGGCTGCGTCGGAGCGGATCCCTGCCCGGAAGCGGGTGCCCAGAAGAGCACACACAAGGCAACAGACACGACCAGCACACGCGCCCACCACCGCATTCCACACCTCCGCCCGAATCGCCCTCCCTTCGACTCGCCTGAACCGACCGCTCGCTCAGGGCAAGGGCGAAGAGTTTGCTCGCTGCGAACCGCATGCCGCAGAACACTCATTCGGCTTTGAAATCTGAAGGAAATGGTCGGAGAAGCCCCGAAATGCCGGAGGTTGTCCGGCATTTCGGGTACCTGGCGCTCGCCACGTTGATGTTGGCACACGCGGTCGCGCGTGCGCAGGAGCCCACCCCGCAGAACCAGCCAGCATCCCAGGAAGAAAAGGAACGTGCCACTGGATTACCCTCGACGATCAAATGGACATTCAATTTCGACGCAGGCTGGGGCACGTTCGGGTTCGCCAATTCGCTCTATAACAATCCCAAAGAGCCAGGGGTCGAGGACGACCTGAGCGATCAATGGTTCGAGGGCTACGTCAAGCCCGCCTTGTCGGGTGACTACACGCTTGCATCAGAGAGCGAACTCTATGGCAAAGTCAGCGCCGTTGGTGAGCGGACCTATGGTTCCGTGCCGGCAGCATTCGGGCAGGATGTGTCGTCGTTTGGTCCAGAGGATCTCTATTTCGGGTGGCGCTCAGGAAAAGCCCTGACGATCGGCGACAACGCCGTCGATCTCAGCATCGGCCGTCGTCAATACCGCCTCGGTCATGGTTTCCTTCTCTACGACGGCGCGGCCGAAGGCGGCTCTCGCGGCGGCTACTGGACCAACGCGCGCAAGGCGTTCGAGTTTGCCGCGATCGCCAGGTTTGCTCCGAGTGGTCCACACGCAGCGGAGCTGTTTTATCTCGACAAGGACGAACTCCCGGGCAACGACACGGGCAGCAACCTCTGGGGAGTGAACTACGAATACGGAATCGGTGAGAACAAAGAAACGACGTTCGGCGCGACCTACATGAAATGGTTCGCGGATCCGGAAAAGAGACCCGGACGAGATGGGCTCAACGTCTTCAACGTGCGCGCCTACTCGGAGCCGTTTCCGGTTGCGCCAAATCTCTCGTTCGAATTCGAGTACGCCGCCGAGCGCAATGGCGACGCGCTGAATTCGAATGCATGGACCGTTCTCGGCGGATATGAACTGAAGGATACGACCTGGACGCCCAGGCTCTCTTACCGGTATGCGTTCTTTCAGGGAGACAACCCGTCGACGGCGGCAAACGAGAGCTTCGATCCGTTGTTCCTCGGCTTCTATGACTGGGGGACGTGGTGGCAGGGAGAAATCGCGGGTGAGTACTTCATCTCGAATTCGAACCTGAATTCGCATCTCATCCGTGCCCATTTCACGCCGAACGACGCGATCAGCGGCGGATTGCTATTCTTCAAGTTCAGCCTCGATCATCCGGAAGCGCTGGCCCCGGGGGTGACGGCCAAAGACGTCGCGTCTGAAATCGACCTGTATACGGATTGGAAGTTGAACGACAACTTCACGATCAGCCTGGTCGGTGCCTACGCCGATCCGGGCAAGGCGGTTCAACAGTACTCTGGGAGAAGCAAGAACTTCGTTTACGGAATGGTGTACCTGGGCTACGCTTTTTGACCTTGAGCAACCTGCCAGCGGTCATCGCGCTCGCCGCGATCGTGCTTGCGGCACAGGAGCCGGCCGACTCACCGGCTCGCTTGCGGTCGGCCAGGGTGCCGGCGATTCCGGTGACCGCGATTGGCGGCGGCGAAGTACTCCTCGACCTCGACGTGAGCGCGGCGGGGGCGGTTACGCGGGCAACACCGCTGCGATCGACGGCGCCGTTCACCGAATTCGTGCTCAACGTCGCGCGCGACTGGCAGTTCTTCCCGGCGCGAGCGGTGGTCGATGTCGATCGCGTGCCCGGCAGCAAAGCCACCTCACGCGCCGCTGTTCAGTCTCACGTTCTGGTCGCCGCCGTGTTCCGCCCTCCCTCGCTCCGCGCTCCGACGCTCGGCGAACCGCCGAAAGATGTTTCCTCTGGTGTAGACACGCTTCCGTTTCCGCTGGCGATGATCCCGCCGCTGTTTCCACCAACAGCCGCCAGCAACGGCGTCGTCCTGCTCGAAGTACACGTCAGCGCGAACGGATCGGTCGACAGTGCTGGTGTGATCAACTCGGCGCCTCCATTCGACGACGCGGCAGTCAAGGCCGTGCGTGAGTGGCATTTCCGTCCCGCGCAGCAGCACGGTACGGCGGTGGCGACCTACGTGTACGTGATCTTGGGGTTTCGAGTACCGGTGGCCTAGCCGGCGCCTGGTGGAACGCTACCCTCCAAGCGCAATAGTGATCGCGACGAGAACGACTCCGATCAACATCATCGTCAGCCCGCTCCACAGCGGACTATGTCCGCCGTAGCGCGCGAGCCAGGAGCCGGTGATGAAGAGCATGACCAGCGCGATCAGGTTTGAGATTCGCAGTGCCAGATGAACGTGCGTGAATACCAGGAAGGGAATGACGATCGGGAACGTCGAGAGAAAGACGAGCAGAAACACCGCCACCGCCCCGAGCCAATCGTCTTTGGTCAATCTCGGACTCGGCGGCAGATCGTTCATGCCCATCAGACCGACTCGCACAGTCTCGAGAGCATCGCGTTTCAAGAGTGACGCCACAACCGGTGGAACAGCAGCGGCAATGACCGAGTGCGCGGCATCGGCACTGGACGCGCTCCGCACGGCCCGAATCGTGAGCAACCCATGCCCGCGCTCGCTCAACGCGGTCATCAGGAACATCACCGCATCGACCAGGCCCCAGGCGAGGTTGCATCCAATGACGCCGATGAGGAGCGTACGAACCTCCTCGCGTCCTGCCGTCGCGGCACTGAGCGTCCCGGTGAACGTCAGCGCCATGATGAGTCCGAACAGCACTTCCGACACCCGCGCAATCGGGTCGAGGACGCGGGCGCGTTCGTCAGCCATGGACAAATCATCTCATCGTGCGACGGTCGGCCGATGCGTGTTCACGACCGCGGCCTTTCCCAGTTCCAGCGTCTGCTCGGCGGTTGTGCTCGCAAAGAAGTGCATGATGCGAGCAACGATCCCGGTCCATCCCGTTTGGTGGCTCGCGCCAAGCCCCGCGCCGTTGTCGCCGTGGAAGTATTCGTAAAACAGCAGCAGGTCTTTCCAATGGGGGTCGTCCTGGAACTTGCGCGTCCCGCCGTAAACCGCCCGTCGATTGCCATCCTTCAAGAAAATGCTGGCCAGTCGCCGACCGAGATCCTCGGCGACCTGGTAGAGCGTCATCCGACGGCCGGATCCCGTCGGACATTCGATCGTGAACGCGTCGCCGTAATACGTGTAGTACTGCAGCAGCGCGCGGACGATCAGTGCGTTGACCGGCATCCAAATCGGCCCTCGCCAGTTGGAGTTGCCACCAAACATGCCACTGTCCGATTCGGCTGGAAGATACGACACGCTGTAGTCCTGATCGCCGACGCGGAACACGTATGGGTGGTGTTCGTGGTGCCGCGAAATCGACCGGATTCCGTAGGGGCTCAGGAATTCGCGCTCGTCGAGCATCGTACTCAGCACGCGTCGGAGGTTTTTCTCGTTCAGGATCGCCGCCATGCGGCGGCCGTTCTCCCCCTGTGCTGCGGGATTGTGGATGAACTGGCTCAGCTCGGGCCGGGCGTCGAGAAATCGCCGAAAGCCCGGCGCCAGCTCAGGATATTTGGTTAGGACCTCGCCGTCGAAGACGGTGACGGCGCAGAAAGGCAACAGGCCGACCATCGATCGCACCTTGAGGCGCGTCGCGGAGTGGTTCGGCAGCCGCAGGACGTCGTAGAAGAAACCGTCTTGCTCATCCCACATCCCAACGTCGTCGCCCGCACGCATCATCGACGACGCGATCCACAAGTAGTGTTCCACGAACTTCTGGCACATGTCACCGTACGCCGGCTTCTCGAGCGCGAGTTCGACGGAGATCTCGAGCATGTTCTGGCAGAAGAGTGCCATCCACGCCGTCCCGTCTGCCTGTTCGAGATAGCCGCCTGTCGGCAACGGTGAGCTGCGATCGAAGACGCCGATGTTGTCGAGGCCGAGGAACCCGCCTTCGAAGACGTTGTTGCCGGTGCGATCCTTTCGATTCACCCACCAGGTGAAGTTCAACAACAGTTTGTGGAATGAGCGTTCGAGCCAGTCGAGGTCCGCCTGACCGCGCGCCTTTTCGAGTCGATGCGTGAATATCGTCGACCACGCATGCACCGGCGGATTGACGTCGCCAAAGTTCCACTCGTAGGCAGGAATCTGGCCGCTGGGGTGGATATAACGCTGCCGGAGCATCAGATCGAGCTGCTCCTTGCCGAAGTCCGGGTCGACCAGCGTAAGTGCGAGCACATGAAAGGCGAGGTCCCAGGCGGCGTACCACGGATATTCCCACTTGTCCGGCATCGAGATGATGTCGCTGTTCTCCATGTGATGCCAGCGATCGTTGCGCGGTGCACGGCGCGTCGGCTTGAAGGGATCCGACCCGCGTTCGGAAAGCCATCGATCGACATCGTAGTTGTAGAACTGTTTCGACCAGAGCATTCCGGCGAGCGCCTGACGCATCACGTTCTTCTGATCGGCATCGAGCGACGCGGGAATCACCGTCGCATAGAACTCGTCGGCCTCGCGCAACCGTTCCTCGACGATGCGATCGAAATCTGTGGCGCGAGTCGCCGCCTCTCGGTCGCTGGTTGAGGCGACGTCCGAGAGCCGGAGCCGCAGCACGCGGGATCCGCCCGCAGGAATTGTCAGCCGGTAGTAAGCCGCGGCTTTCGTCCCCGTCTTGTCCGGATTCACCGCAGCGTGACCGCCATACAGAACTCTGTTGTGGATCCCATCCTTGACATAAGGTGTGCGATTGGGACCGGCATGAAACCGTTCGAAGTTGGTTTCATTCTCGGTAAAGAGCCATTCAGGTGCGCCCTCAGCGTGAAGGAAGCGCTCGCCAAGATCCGGGTGAACCGCGGCGATGCTGCCGGAATCGATTTGCCGCATCGATGGGCGGCTGCTGCCGTCGTCCCAGGACCAGGTATTTCGGAACCACAGCGTCGGCAGCACGTGAAGCGCCGCGTCTTGCGGGCCGCGATTGTGAACGGTAATCCGGATCAGCACATCCTCAGGAGACGCCTTCGCGTATTCGGCGACCACATCGAAGTAGCGATCCTGATTGAAAATGCCGGTATCGAGAAGCTCGTACTCGAGGCCGTGGCGGCCTCGCTCTCGATTGGTCCTGATGAGATCCTCGTAGGGGAAGGACGCCTGAGGGTACTTGTACAGGTATTTCATGTACGAGTGGGTCGGCGTGGAATCGAGATAGAAGTAGTACTCCTTGACGTCCTCGCCGTGGTTGCCCTCGCTGTTGGTCAGGCCAAAGAGCCGCTCCTTCAGAATTGGATCCTTGCCGTTCCAGAGGGCCAGTGCGAAGCAGAGCAGCTGGTTCTCGTCGGAAAGACCGGCGAGACCATCCTCGCCCCACCGGTACGTTCGCGATCGCGCCTGGTCGTGTGTGAAGAAGTTCCACGCATCCCCAGTCTCGCTGTAGTCTTCGCGCACGGTACCCCACTGGCGCTCGCTGAGATAGGGGCCCCACTTGCGCCATGGCTCCCGCGCGTCGCGCACGGCCGCGAGTCGCTGCACCTCGGTGGATCGTGATGATGCCGGCTTCGTCATTACTCTGCTTTCTCCCAGGAAGAATCGGGGTTATACGCGGTCATCGCTTTGACCTGCGCGTCCGTGTCGGAACCGAAATCCCTCTGGTGAATGATCCCGTCCTGATTGACGATGAAGGTCATCACGCCGGTCACGTCGTACTGCGCTGGCCACGCGACGAGCGCAAATCCGCCCGTCATTCGGTTGCCGACCACGTAATCCTTCGCCCCACCGGGGGCGGCGGCACCTTGCGCGGTCAATATCTTGAAGTAGTAGCCGTGGAACGGCGCAGCCTGCGTTCGCTTATCGAGCGCAATGTTGTCCTCGGCAGCCTGCGCGACCAGATCGCCGAGTGGACTTCGGTGCTGACCCTTGACGCTTGCCCAGTAGAGCCCGTTCTGGCGCCCCTCGTCGCTACGGAACGCTCGCGCGTACACCTTTGCGGGTTGTCCGTCATGGCCGTGTTCGGCGTACAGCTTCTGCGCCGAAACGTAGGTGCGGCAAGTCTGGATCACGGCCAGCTCGTTGCGCCCGATTCGCCGGGCGATTACTTCCTCTTTCCCTGCGAGCGTGTCGAACCGCCACTTTCCACCGTCGTTCACGATCGGAATCGGAAAAGGCCAGGACTCGTTGCCGACGACGAGGGTCTTGGCCTGACCATCATCGACGAGCCGCCAACCTTCGCGCATGGCAACCGCGAACACCTGCCGATTTCGTTTGGCCACCTGCGGGTCCGACGTATCAACGACCTCTTTCGCCTGTGGGCCAAAGATCGCGAGCAGGTCGTCGACCTTGTCTCCTTTCACCGCGGTCTCGAGCGCTTTCGCAGCCTCTTCAGGTGTGTTGAATGCTCGGCCCTTGGGCTGTTCGACCGGCGTCGAGCGGCAGGCAGCCGCAAGCAGCACAACGATCACCAACGCATGACGAATCAGTTTGGCCACCATCATCGCCTCCGCGATCCGCCGCTGCGCGAGCTGCCTCGGCTCTTTTGTCCGCGCTGGCTTGCCGCGCGTTCCGATTTCCCGCTTGAATAACCGGAAAATGCGTCCGACTTTGTTCCACTGCGCTGGGTCGTGGCTGAATCCCCGCTGCGACTGTAACCGCGCGACTCCTGGTTGGCCGTCCGGCTCTGGGTCGTGGCCTGGGTACCGCTGGCACTACGATTCTGCGCGTTCGCCTTCGCCTGATCGCGCTGTGCCTGTGTCGCCTCGGGCCGGTTCTCATTGCGCGTCTCAGTGCGTTCGGTCCTCTGCTCCCCGCGCTCCTTCGCGATGTCTCCGCGCTCCTCGTACATGTCCTCGCGATGATCCTGCCAATCATCACGGGCATCGTCGCGCGCGTCGTAGTAGTCGTCCCAGGCGTCGTTGTACATGTATCCGCCGCCATGCCAGCCGTACGGGCCGTAGTAGTAGTTGTTATCCATGGCCGCACCCATAGCGATCCCGGCCGTGAACCCGATCAATCCGGCGGCAACTGCTTCGCTGCTGTCGTCGTCTTCCTTGATGACGACCGTCTGCGTTGCGGGCTGCGTGTAGACGACGGTCGGGTTGTACTGCGGGACGTAGACGACCTGCGGGTTGGTTGGCTCGATCACGATGACTTCCGAACCGGAGGATGTCGTCTTGGTCTCCACTTCCTGCTGCGGAGTCGTCTTGAGGGTTCCCATCTTCTTCGCTTGCGCTCGCAGCCGTTGAATACTGTCGAAGACCGCTGACCGGTTCTCGGTGAATGCTTTCCCCACCTTCGTGGTCCAGTCCATGTTGCCGGCCATGTAGTTCACGACATCAGGAAACAACACCAGAGCGGCAAAGCTCGCGTCGAAGCCTGACTTGGTCGCCGCCTCCTGAAGCGCGGTGCCCTTCGCTGATTGACTGGCCATCCATTCAGCCAGCGCGCCGACTTTTGCCGGATTCGTTGCCGACATCAGCATCTGCGCGAGCAGCGAATCCGGGTAGAGCGCGACAGGCGCCATCAACTTGTCGAGCTGATCTGGTGTGAACGATGACTTGGCGGCGGGTTTAGCGGCCGGCGATTGTTGCGGGGCGTCCCCCACCGCCTCGGACCAGTGTGGAAGTGCGAAAGCGGTGAACGTCAACGCAAACGCCGTGGTCACGGCAGCGACGATCGTCCGCATAGGTAGTGCCTCCTTCGTGCGCGCAAGTGAACCAATCGAAATCGAAACGCGGGTCGACTGAAGCAAGGCACGCACCGGTAGCGACCTGCCGCGAATGGGGGAACAAATCGTTGCAATGAAACGACTTGAGCGAAGCCGATTGCATCATTCCAGAGATCCATTCGGTGCCTGACCTCCGAACGGCCGGAGTTTCTCCAATGTGCCGGACGGACGGCTGCCGACGGCGGACCTCACCACAACCCGCCGTCGTCTGTCGGGATCCCGGCGAGCCTTGTCGAAAACCCGCCAGCTTCGGGAAGCTCCGACGAAGCCCGACTGGAAATCCGGCCTCGCGGTGCGGTTCGACTCGCGAGAATTGGCCGGCCCTCTTGGCATCCACCATGCGAGTTTCTGCGCAGAGGTTTCAATGAGGATCGCCGTATTTTTCGCCACTCGCGAAGGACAGACGTCGAAGATCGCGAATCGGATCGCGGACGACCTGCGCGCCAAGGGCGTCACAGTCGACGTCGTCAACGTGAGGAAATTACTTGCGCCGCCCAACTGGTCGACGTACGCAACAGCCTTCGTGGCTGCGTCGATTCACGGTCAGCGTCATGAGCCGGAAATGATCGAGTTCGTGCGCCGGTATCGCGACGACCTGCGGCGGGTGGGCGCCGTGTTCATCTCGGTCTCAATGTCGGAAGCCGGCGCCGAGGACGTGCACGCGCCTGCACCCCGGCGAGAGAAGTCGGCCGCCGACGCTCAACGCATGGTTGATGTGTTCATCAAACAGACCGGGTGGAGGCCGGAGCGTTATCTCCCCGTTGCGGGAGCGTTACTCTACACCCAGTACAACTTCCTGCTCCGTTTCGTGATGAAGCAGATCTCCAAGAAGAATGGCGGGCCGACCGACACGGCGCGCGACTACGAATTCACGGACTGGCCGGCGCTCGACCGATTTGTCGACGACGTCGTCGGTGCGACCTCTGGCAAGCCGGAACGACACGGCGATGCGGCGTAAATAGACCCGTCCGCGGCGCCTGCGCCGACCCCTGACGGCGAATGCGGAATTCCTCCGGTCTTGCGTGATAATAGGCGCGCTTCCCCACTCCTGGACCGGAGGAGTCCCACATGACCAATCCGTACGCTCCGCCTGAAGCAGCAGTTCTGGACGTTGTCGACCCTCGAGTCGCGGTTCCCCTGGCCGATCGCGGCACACGGCTCGTCGCCGTCATTCTCGACGGCATCATCTTCACGGCAATGGTGTATTTGCCAGTGATCCTGGCGGCAGCAGGGGCGTCGGGGGAAAACAGCAGCGCGGCCGGGCTTGGACTTGGCGTACTCCTGGCGTGCGTCGGTTTCGGCGTGTGGGCCTGGCTGACGATCCGGTACATCCTGGCAAACGGTCAGTCCATCGGCAAGAGAATCACCGGCATCAAGATCACGCGGACCGACGGCTCTCGCGCCTCGCTGGGACGTATCTTCTGGTTGCGCAACGTCGTCAACGGACTGCTCAGCCTCATTCCCTTATACGGACTGATCGACGCGCTCTTCATCTTCGCGGAAACGCGCCAGTGTCTGCACGACAAGATCGCAGACACCATCGTCATCAACGCGTGAGGCGCGTCCTCGACACGTCCGTCGCGGTCGAGACGCCGGAGGGCATTCTGCTCGAGTTGCGTCCGGCGGGCCTCACGGCGCGCGCTTACGCGTTCATTCTCGACTGGCTGATCCGATTCGCCATCATGTACGCCGCGACTGTAGCCGCGGCGTTCATCGGTGGCATCGGCGTCGCCTTCATGCTGATCCTCTTTTTCGGGCTGGAGTGGTTTTATCCGGTCGCGTTCGAGCTGACGTCTTCCGCGGCAACGCCCGGCAAGCGGGTGTTCGGCCTGAAGGTCGTCATGGACAACGGCCTACCCATCACACCGGCCGCATCGGTGACGCGCAATGTGCTCCGCGCCGCCGACTTTCTTCCTTTTGGGTATGGGTTTGCGATCGCGAGCATGCTGCTGCGCACTGATTGCAAGCGTTTGGGCGACATCGCGGCAGCGACCCTCGTCGTGCACGAACCGCGGGCCATTCCCCGGATGATGCTGCTCAAGATCCCGCCTCTTGCTCCGGCGAGGCCGCTGGCCCCCGAAGATCAGGCAGTGCTCGTGGCATTTGCCGCGCGCGCCAACCTCCTGACGTCGGAACGCGTCGACGAACTGGCGGCCCTTGCGGCATCGGTATCAGGCGACGCCGGTCGCTCCGGCGGGGACGTGACCCGCCGTGTGCTGGGTGTGGCGCAGTGGGTGCTGGGGCAACGATGATGACACCGTTGCAGTTCGAGCGGCTTTACCAGCAAGACTGGTCGGAACTCGAAAGCAACCTGCAAGACATCATCGATCCAAAGCGTGCCGACTCGCTCGGCCACACTCCGCCGTCGGGCGATCGCGTGGGCGTGCTCTATCGCCGGGCATGCGATCATCTGGCGCTCGCGCGCGCGCGATCCTACCCGGCGTACATGATCGATCGCTTGGAACGAATGACGTCGCAGGCGCATCAGATCATTTACTACCGCCGGGACTATGGAGTCTCCGGATTGCGGCACTTCTTTGCGCGCCAGTTTCCAGCGCTCGTCAGAGCGCATGCGGTGTATGTGGCCATTGCGGCGGCCACCTTTCTTTTGCCCGGGCTCGTGCTGGCGTTTGTCGTGCACTCGCGGCCCGATCTGATCCTGTCGATGGTCAGCTCCGAAACTGCCTCGAGCTTCGAACAGATGTACTCCACGTCTGCCGAATCGATCGGCCGGCTGCGGACCGCGTCGACCGATTGGATGATGTTCGGTTACTACATCCGCAACAACATCGGGGTGTCGTTCCAATGTTTCGCCGGCGGTCTGTTCGCCGGGGTCGGTAGTCTTTTCTTTCTCGCCTATAACGGGGCATTTGCCGGATCCCTTGCCGGTTACCTGGCCGCACGGGGATTGTCGTCGACGTTTTTTCCATTCGTCTCGACCCACTCGGCGTTCGAACTGACTGCGATCGTCCTCTCAGGGGCTGCAGGATTGCGCATCGGTCACGCCGTGCTCGCACCTCGTCGCCTCAAGAGGATTGATTCGCTGGTACAGGCTTCGCGCGAATCCATCATTTTGCTTTACGGCGTTACCGCGATGCTGCTCGTCGCCGCAGCGATCGAAGCCTTCTGGTCGTCAGCGAAGTGGCTGCCCGCCATGGCCAAGTACACCTCCGCGTGGATCTGCTGGGCCGCCGTGCTCGGTTACTTCCTGCTCCAGGGACGACGTGCAAGTTGAGGCGTTGGCGCTACGAATGCGGCCGCGCACCGCTCGCGAAGCGAGTGACCTTGGCATCCGTCTGTGTCAAAGCACCGCCCGATCGGTCTTTCGCTGTTATGCAGTGGTCGCGATCCCGGTGATGGCGCTGGCGCTCGCCTCAGCCGAAATCGCTTACGGGTTACCGGTTGTGGTGATCTGGTGGGCAAAGCCCTGGCTCGATCGCACGATCCTGTTCGTGTTGTCGCGCGCGGCGTTTGGACAAGAAACGCGCGTCGCGGATCTGTGGCGATCGCAAGGCAACGTCTGGTGGGGGCAGTTCTTCTTTACCTGGACGATCCGAAGACTGTCGATTTGGCGATCTTTCACACAGCCCGTCTATCAGCTCGAGGGCGGCTCGATCTGGACATGGCGGACGCGTGTCGGCCAGATCCGTCGCCACGGCGCGGCGTCTGCGTTCGTCATGACGCAGGTGTTTGCCATTTCAGAGCTCCTCCTCACCGCCGCCCTTTTCTCTCTGTTCTTCTGGTTCGCACCAGCCGGGCAGACACCCGACATCGCCGAGATGTGGGAACGAATGGCGCTTCCGGTTGCCGGAGCGTACGCGATCAGCGTGTTCTTCCTCGAACCGTTTTATGTGGCAGCCGGTTTCGGGATGTACCTGAATCGCCGCACCGAACTCGAGGCATGGGACATCGAACAGGAGTTCCGGCGTGCGTTTGCGCATTGAACTCATGACGAAGCACGCCCGATCCCTTCTGCTTGTGTTTGTCCTTTGGTCGAGCGCATCCGCAACGGCCACGCCTGAGTCAGGCCCGCAACCGACGTCAGAGGAGATCACCCGCGCGCTCGACATCGTCAAGGCCGATCCCAATCTCGCACCGATCCGCACCGTCAAGCTGCTGCGATGGAAGGACTCAGGCACCCCCACACGATCGGGGCGTCCCGCATGGCTCGCGTGGCTGGGCGATTTTGTTCGCTGGCTCGATCAGACCGCGCGTGTGCTCGTCTGGGTCGTGGCGGTGATGCTGGTGGGCGCTTTGTTGATCTACCTCACCAGGCTCGTCCGCGGCCGCTCCGCTGAAATCTCGTACAACGATGACGGCGTGGCGCCAGTCCGTATCCATGACCTGGACATCCGGCCTGAATCACTCCCTGACGACATCGGCGCCGCTGCGCGACGGTTGTGGGATCGCTCCGAACACCGGGCGGCGCTCGCGCTGCTCTATCGCGGGATGCTCTCGCGACTCGTCCATGTCCATCAGATCCCGATTCGCGAGTCCGCGACTGAAACCGATTGTCTCGTTCTCGCAGCGAAGCATCTCGAGCCGACCCGTTCCGAATACGCCACGCATCTCGTGCGGATCTGGCAGCGGGCGGTGTACGGCCGGGAAGTAGTTCCGGACCGCGATGTCTACGGACTCTGCGACGGCTTCCGTCCCGCACTGGATGGAGCGGCGCCCGAAGCGCCAGGGAGCCGTACATGAAGCGGCGCATGATTCCGCTGGTCGTCTGCCTGGCGGCGGTGATCGTCATCTTCTGGATTTCGCAGCACACTTACTGGGCGGATGTCCAAATCCCGGCGCTGCCGAAAGGCGAAGCGCTCACCAATCCTTTCTATGCAACGCAGCGATTTGCCGACGCGCTCGGCGCACGAACGATGCACGATCGGGCGTTCACGACTCCACCGCAAGACGCCATCCTGGTGCTGTCCAGTTGGCATTGGTCGGTCAGCGATCGACGAAGAGCGGACATCGAGCACTGGGTCGAATCGGGCGGCCGGCTAGTCGTCGACCGGGGGTTGATGGGTGGCACCCCGGAATTCGAGCGGTGGTCGGGCATCTTTCGTTCTCTACGCAGGTCAGACCGCCAGCCGATGCTCCCCGAGCGATGCGATCAGTTTCGCGAAGAACGCACGAACGCAGCGACGCCAGTGGCAAGCAACCGCTTCTACTGGATCTGTGACGTTGACCCGCAACACACGCTGCGCGCGACCAAGAGTGTGGCCTGGTCGCTCACCGCAGGCGAAGGCATCGAGGCGATGCGGGTCGAGATCGGCAAGGGCAGCGTGACCATGGTCAACGCGTGGCCATTCCGGGAGCGGGCGATCTTCAACGGCGATCACGGGTGGCTGTTTGTCGCGGCCACACAACTCGTCCGCGGTGACGAGGTGCACTTCCTGTCGGAAGAGGATCATCCGTCGCTCGTCGGTTTGATCTGGCTGTTCGGCAAACCGCTGGTCGTCCTCACATTGCTGCTCATCGGACTCCTGCTCTGGCGCGACAGCGTGCGTCTTGGCCCTCTGGCCGCAGCTCCGACACGGGCACGCCGATCGCTGGCGGAGCAGATCCGGGGCACTGGGCAGTTTGCGCTCCGCTATGGAGGCGGCGAAGCGCTTCACGCCGCGTCGGCCAGAGCGCTCGACGAAGCGGCCTCGCGGCGGATATCCGGCTACCGGCATCTCACCGCCCGCGAGCGCGCGGCGAGCATCGCGAAACTCACCGGGTTTGATCGCGACGCCGTCAACGCCGCGATTCACCACCCTGGGCTCCGGCAGTCGAATGAACTTCGCAGCACGATCGAGATGCTCGAAACCTTACGCAGAAGATTGATGCGCACAAGGCCACAACATGGAACCTCTTGACACGAATGTCACCGAACAGGCGGCGCAGACCCTGAGCGATCTGCGCGCCGCCATCCATCAAGCGGTCGTGGGCCAGGCGGCGGTCATTGAACAGGTCCTGGCAGCCCTGGTCGCCTCAGGCCACGTGCTGATCGAAGGCGTTCCGGGGCTTGGCAAGACGCTGCTCGTTCGGGCCATGGCGCAAGCGCTGTCGCTGCCGCACGCGCGCATCCAATTCACGCCCGACATGATGCCGTCGGACATTACCGGGCACGCGCTTCTCGATCCGGCGACTCGGGAGCTCCGGGTCATCCGCGGACCTGTGTTCACGCACATCCTGCTGGCCGACGAAATCAATCGTGCCCCGGCAAAAACGCAGAGCGCGCTGCTCGAGGTGATGCAGGAATATCAGGTCACGCTCGAGGGGCAAACGCTTTCGATGCCGAGGCCGTTCATGGTGCTGGCGACACAGAACCCGATCGAGACGGAGGGCACCTATCCGCTTCCGGAAGCGCAGCTCGATCGCTTCTTATTCAAGGTCCAGATCGGCTACCCATCGGCCGCGGAAGAAGCGGCGGTGGTCGTGCGGGCGACCGCCGGACAGGCCGGCGATCAACTGCCGCTGGCGGAAGTCAAACCGTGCGTCGACGGGAATGCGGTGAGCCAGCTTCAGCAGCTTGCGGCCCAACAGCACATCGACGAACAGGTGATCGACTATGCCGTGCGCATCGTCCGCGCGACGCGAGATCACGTTGGTCTGGCGTTGGGCAGCGGCTCGCGTGGCGCTCTGGCACTCGTGCGCGGCGGACGCGCGGTGGCGCTTCTCGGCGGCCGCCGCTACGTCACGCCCGACGACATCAAACACATCGCGCTGCCCGCCCTCCGCCACCGTGTCGCTGTAGCGCCCGATGCGCTGCTCGAGGGCCGGACGGTCGATACGTTGCTCGGTGAAATTCTCGAGACGGTTGCGGCTCCTCGGATGTGAACGTGAGATTCGCCATGAGTGTCGGGGGGTCCAGCGGCGAAGCCCCTCGGAGTGATTGATGTCATTTCGGGTCGTTCCTGGCTCGGCGGCGCTCGTAAGCCTCGCGGCGGTGTGTTTCGTCACGCTGATAGTTCTTCTTGCCGGCGTGACTGTCGCGGCAACAACGTGGGGAACCGGATCGGCCCTGGTGGTGTTGCTCGTCGTCACACTCGGGGACTACGTCATCTCCCGGCGCGAGTGGCAACGGTGCGCTCCGGTCTTACATCGCACGTTGCCATCGGCGTTCGCGATTGGAGTGCAACGACCGGTGCACGTGACAGTCGCGCTGCAGGAGTCCGGACGCGGCGGCAGGCGATGGCATTTCGAGCTTTACGATCATGCCGATCCAACACTGGTCACCCAGGGCCTGCCCGTTCGGCTGATGGTCACTGAAGGAACCGCGGCCGAAGTCACCTACAGCGTGACGCCGACGCGGCGCGGCGAAGTCACCTTTGCGCCAGCAGATGTGCGGCTGCGTTCACGGTGGCGGATGTGCGACCTGCTCGAACGCCTCGGGCCGAGAGACGTGCGACGTGTCTACCCCGATTTCGCGCAAATCTCGCGATACGCCTGGCTCGCCGGGGATCGCCGGCTTCAGGAAATCGGCATCAAGACGTACCAACAGCGCGGCGAGGGAACCGATTTCAAACAGCTCTCGGAATATCGCGTCGGTGACTCGGTTCGACATATCGACTGGCGGGCCACGCAACGGATGGGCAAACCCATCGTCCGCGAGTTTCAGGACGAACGCGATCAATGCGTCATGATCCTGCTTGATTGCGGTCGCCACATGCGCGCCGACGACACCGGCCGAGGAGGCGCCGCACACTTCGATCAGGTGTTGAATGCGGTCATGCTGCTCGCCTATGTCGCGCTTCGGCAGGGGGATGCCGTCGGGGTCATGACCTTCGGCACACCGCCGGGCCAAGAGCGATCGTTTGCGCCATCCAAAGGCGCGCAGCGGCTGAATGCGATGATGGCGCAGCTCTACGACATTGAGCCGACGCCCACGCACGCCGACTATGTTGCCGCCGCGCAGGAGCTGCTGCGCCGTCAGCGAAAGCGCGCGCTGGTCATTATCGTTACCAATTTCAGAGGCGAGGTCAGCACCGAACTTGGCTACGCCCTCCGGCTGCTACGGTCGCGCCATCTGGTTCTGCTCGCAAGCCTGCGCGAAGTCGTGATCGGGACGCTGGCAAACCAGCCGCTGGGAACGGCCGATGCCGCCATCGATGTCGCCAGCGCGCATCTCTACGAGCAGTCGACGCGCGACGCATTCACACGTCTCGCGGCTCATGACGTCCTGATGCTCTCGACCGAACCCGACCGATTGGGCATCGAGCTGGTGAACCGCTACCACGCCCTGAAGCGTGCCGGAACGATCTAAACGGAAAAAGGGGCGGTTCGCCGGTAATACAGATAAATGGGAAGACCGAGCGCAATCAGGATCAATCCGGCGATCGATTCGACGGGACGGTTCACCAGCGTGTTGATCACCAGCCACGCGGCGACCAGAACGAAAACCAACGGGACGATCGGATATCCCAGTGTCTTGTATGGGCGCGGTGCATCGGGCATCTTCCGGCGCAACACGAATACCGACGAGGTCACGAGACCGTAGAAGATCCAGGATGCGAAGATGACGTAGTCCGACAACTGATCGAACGTGCCGGAGATCGCCAGCACGCTGGCCCAGACAGCCTGCAAGAGCAGCGCGTAAACCGGAACACGCGTCCGGTGACTGAGCAGCGCGACGCGCGAAAAGAACACGCCGTCGCGGGCCATCGCGTACGGCACACGCGCACCGGTCAACGTCGATCCATTGAGCGCGCCGAGCGCCGAAAAGATGAATGCGAGCGAGATCAACCTGCCGCCGCTCTCGCCGAAGACGGTTTGCGCGGCCTTCGTGGCCACCGGCAGCGCGTCGCGGTATCTCGTCGAGTTCGACGTGAGGACGTCGCTGAACGGCAACGCGTAAAAGTACGCCAGGTTTGCGATGCAATAGATGAGGGTGACGACGGCCATGCCGCCAATCAAGGCGATCGGAACGTTACGCCCCGGATCTTTCACCTCCCCCGCCGCCATCGGCATGTTGTTCCACCCGTCGTAGGCCCACAGCGCTGCCAGCATGGCCAGACCAAATGCCGCGGCGCCGCTACTATTAGCCGTGTCGGTGGCCGCAAGATGCGACCAGTCAGCCGTGTTCGACTTGAAGAACACACCGAGCACGACAGCGGCGATCCCACCCAGCTTGAGAACGGTCAACAGCGACTGCACCCGGCCGCCGACTACCACCGTGAGACAGTTGATCACGGCGAAGAACATAATCGCCGCCACCGCGACGAGCTGTTTCGATCCAAATTGCCAATCGATGGTCTGGCCGAGGAGTACGAACTGCGAACTGGCCCATACCGACGTGATTGGAACGATCGCCGAGAGAAAGGTCGCGAAGCCGACGCCGAGAATCGCGATCGAGCCTGTACCGCCGACAACGAACCGCATCCACCCGAACAAGAAGGCGGCAAGCTCGCCGTAGGCATGGCGTAGATACACATACTCGCCGCCCGCGTGCGGCAGCATCGCACCAAGCTCGGCGTAGGTGAGCGCGCCGCACATCGACAGTACACCGGCGGCCACCCATGCGAGGAGCACCGTCGATGCCGACCCCGTGTCCTGCGCCATGATCGCCGTCTTGATGAAGACGCCCGTGCCGATGACGGTGCCGACCACAAGAGCGGTTGTTGCCGAACCTGTGAGGCCGCGGATGAGATCCGCCTCGTCCGGTGCACGGTGGGTAGCGGTGGTGCCAGATTTCTGGACGCGGTTCGGTATCATCGGCGGGCCCTCGACCCGCCGAGATTCTATCGTTTCACGCCTCCGATGATCTCGAGTTCCCGCTGGATCCCCTTGATCTCGAGTTGACGCTCCAGCAATTCGACCTCGGCGCGCTTGACGTCGAGCTCCGTGCCCTGTCCAACCTCGAACAGGCGCCGGACTTCATCGACTCGCTGCCGGGCGATCTCCAATTCGCGCTGCGAACGAGTCCGCTGAAGCGTCAACTCGACGCGTCTCATTTCGGACGCGAGCGCGTCAGCCTTGATCTCACCCTTGAGAAACCGCTGGCGCAGTTCCAGCTTCGCTCGGAGCACTTGCATGCGGAGGCGTGCCTGCGCCAACTCGCCCTCGGGTTGGAGCCGCGCGGCGGCAGGAGCTGCTCCGACCTCTATCCGTTGCTGCGCTTGCGCGACAGCCTGTTCGGCGGTGGTGAGCCCGCTCTGCGCAGCTGCCATGTCGAGGGCGAGCCGTTCGCGCACGAAGTCGCGTTTGCCGACAAGGGGAGCATCGAGATCGTTTCGTGGCACAGACGAGGTCATCTCGATTTCCTGAATGTCCAGACGAGCCCGTGCCAGCGAGGCCTCGAGCGCGCGCACTTCCCGCTCGACGCTCAGCAGCGCTTCCCGGTCAGCTGTTCCGACTTCGAACTTCCGGCGCATATCCTCATAGGTCGCTCGCACGAGTTCGAGGCGGACGTTCAAGAGCGTGACCTCCGACCGGGCAGCCTCGACGAGCTGACTGCGTTGACGGGCATCCTGCACTCGTTCCGAGGCAATCCCCGCAATCCCACCCGTCGCGAGTGCCGCGATGATCAGAAGCGCGGCACCAAAACGGCGTCGCGAGGCGCTGACCGGCGACGTCAGCCGATCCTCGCGGCGAAGGGCCGTCTGGATCTGCCACTCCAGATGCGCCAGGAACTCCGGCGTGGGTTCGTGTGATTCGTTCAGCGGATTCATCGACTGCCTCCTGCAAACCTCATGATGGCTTCCAGCTCTCGACGAAGGCGTTGGCGGGCGCGGCGAAGACGTCCCTCGACCGCGCGTTCCGAGACGCCCATCGATTCCGCGATCTGGGACATGCGGCGATCCTCGAGATGGAATGCCTCGAGCAGTTCCGCCTGGTCGGCCGGCAACCGCGCCAAGGCGTCGGACAGAACGGCGGATGCTTCCGCTGCCGCCGCCGTCTGGCGCCCATCAACCGCAGCCACCACGTCGTCGGCCGAGTCGAGCGAAGCTGGTCGCTTCGTACGGTAGTAGCTGACCAGGATGTTCCGCGCGACCGTCGTCAACCACGCGATCGGCTGATCCGGAATGCCCTTGCGACGCCAGTCGCGGACCGCACGCAGCCACGCCTCCTGGGTAACGTCCTCGGCGAGCGTGCGATCTCCGCTGCAGTTGCGCGAGACGTAGCCGTAGAGCGGGAGAATGGTCTCCCGGTAAATGGCGACGATACGGCGTTCGATGTCGGTCGTTTCAGCCATCCGCGATCATTCTTTTCTTAATGACGCAGCAATCGCGAAAAACCCACGGGTTGAATCGCTCATCACTGATCACTCATCGTGAATCCTTGCATCCCGAATCCTTGCATCCCGAATCCCTGCATCTCTGATCTTCGAATCGTGGAATCCTCGAATCGGCGGAACGATTCGATGGGTCACCAACGTGCAGCTGGGCTTGACACTCCCCTCAGGTCGCCAAGGATAATCGTCGGTCACCTATCTCGAGTCAGGTGAACGCATCCGGCCGATCATCACGGGGGAACCATGAAGCGAATCTTGATCGTGATTGCCTGTACGGCGTTCGTTACTAGCCCGGCAGCAACACGTGACATACATCGATCGTCGCAGAGTGTCTCGAGCCAGGGCAAAAGGGGGGCGTCATCAGGCGACACGAAACCGCTGCCGCGCTTTGTCGAGAAGCGCGCGAAGGAGCGCATCGCTGCGGCGGATCTTGTCGCGCGAGGTCTTGCGACGCCTGACGCCAATGGCGTCGTCACGCTCAAAAACGGAAAGTTTGTGAATTATCGCCTGCAGGGAGTCGAGCGTCTCACGGCGGTGCTGATTGACTTCACGGATGTCCGTCACGGTCAGATTCCGAAACCCGATCGCGCGGTTGATAACAATACGTATTGGTCGGCGGACGTGTCGCCTGCTCACTACGCCGACATGTTGTTCACACCAGGTGGTGGTTCGTATGGCCGGCCGTCCATGCGCGACTTCTACCTCGAACAGTCGTCGGGCCGGTTCACCTGGACCGGTCAGGTGTCCAACTGGGTACAAGTCAACGCAACCGAGTCAGAGTTCGGCGCCAACGCGCGGCGCACCGGCGCTGGTGGCGATGATGCCAATGGAGTTGTCTACCGGATCGTGCAGGCGTCGTTGGAAGGACTGGCCGCGTCGGGGAATTACGGCGGACTCGATCTCGCCTCCGCCGACTTGATTGATCGCTACGATTGCGACGGCGACGGCAACTTCAACGAGCCCGATGGATACGTCGATCACTTCGCCCTCGTCCACGCCGGTGAAGGCGAAGAGGCTGGCGGCGGCGCACAGGGAGGCGATGCCATCTGGAGCCATCGTTGGTACGCGAACTTCAACCAGGACAGCGGTCCCGCGGGCTGCCATCTCGGTGGCTACAACCTTCCGGGCACGAACCTGTGGGTTGGTGACTACACGATCGAGCCGGAGAACGGCGGGGTCGGCGTCTTCGCACACGAGTTCGGCCACGATCTCGGGCTTCCTGATTTGTACGACACGGCAGGCCCGACGGATAACGGCACCGGGTTCTGGACGCTCATGAGTTCTGGTTCGTGGGCGTCGGATTCGCCTGACTCGATCGGTGACAAACCCGTGCACATGGGTGCGTGGGAAAAGCTCGCGCTCGGGTGGCTGGGCGATAACCTCGCACGCGTCGCGCTCGGCAACGACGTCACGCTCGATCTCGGACCCGCGGAAGGCGCGACACGAGGACAGTATCAGGCGGCCCGTGTCGATCTTCCGGAGTTCACGCGAATCACGACCGCGTTCCCGGTCGACGGCACCGATCCAAACTACTTCTACTCCGGCAAGGGAGACAATCTCGATGTCTCGATCAGCCGCTCGTTGACGACGGCTGCGGCGACGCCGATTTCCTTCCGCGCCGACTGGGATACCGAGAAAGACTGGGACTACGCGTACCTCGACGCAATGGTCGGCGGTGTGTGGCAACAGGTGCAGACGAGTGCCTCTTCGACAACCAATCCGAACGGACAGAACTTCGGGTTTGGGATCACGGGGGCGTCCGGCGGATGGCAGACGGTGACGGCAACCCTCCCGGCCGGCTCGACGGCATTCAGATTCCGCTACTGGACCGATGGGTTTGTCACGCGGCCGGGCATTGCGATCGACACCATTACCGTTGGCGGATCGACCGACAACGCGACGAGCACGACGGGCTGGACGCTGAACGGGTTCCGTCAGGTAACGAACGGGCAGTATGCGGAGACGTTCTTCCACTACTACCTCGCTGAATCACGCAGTTACGTTCGCAACGACACGAGTCTATGCGGCGCGTACAACTTCCTGAGCGGAAACTTGCTCGAGAAGCAGTGCTATGCCAACGGCATCGTGATCTGGTATCGAAACTCGTCGGTGCTCGACAACAACACGTCCGAGCATCCGGGAACCGGACAGATTCTGCCTGTTGATGCCCATCCGGCGGCGAGCTTCATGCCTGATGGACGAACACTCTGGTATGCGCGGTGGCAGACGTGGGACGCAAGCTTTGGCGTCGATCCCCATGCCGTCACGTTGAGGCAGGTGGTCAGCAAAGGACGGACATTGACGCGGACCTACGATGCGCCGGCGGAAAGCTCATTCATCGACGCGTCTCCAACCTCGTACTACGACTCCGCTGCACCGTTCAATTCGGTTCTGACCGCTGGATCGGGACTCAAGATCGACATCGTCGGCGTAAGCGCCGACCGAGGAACGTATCGGGTTCATATCTATAAATAAGGAATCACTCATCACTGATGAGTGATTGCCGCTCAGTGTCGTGAACCGAACGCACGGCGGATCCAGCGGGACCGGCCGGATGGGATCGCCGGTGCGGGCTGTTCCGCGATGTCGAGCACCCGCCGAGGGAGATGGATTTTGAGTTCCATATCCCCCGGTGGCTCGGCCCTCATCCACAGGTGACCACCGCATTCGGTAACGAGTGCCTGCAGCACCCCGAGATCCACACCGGGGCTATCGCCGGTGAACCCGGACGCCGTCGATCCATTGGCAGCAGCCGCCGCATCCGGCCGGACGACGCGACGCTGTTCGTTGACGATCAGCAGCACGTGCTCGCCGGGACGCACGTGCGGGTGCTTGGCCACGAACTCGCGATCGACCACGACAGAGTCAACGTCGATCTTCAGTCGGCCACCAAGCGGCATTCGTTCGCGGCCGTACGCGGCGACGTTGACGAGCATGCGTTCGACCGGCCGCGGCTCGACGTCGAGATTCAACGGCGCCGAGGCTTTTGGCAGGACGACGTCGATGTTTTCGCCGGCAACGCGCTTCAAGACCGGCTCGAGATCGCGCAACACTTTGTTCACGTCCACAAGGTCGGGGATCCTCTGTTGTTCCTCGGTGTATGCGGCGAGTTGACCGAGGTAGGCGGTTGCGCGCGTGACTTCGTCGATCAGCAGCTCGCCCCGATATCGAACCGTGTCGCTGTCGATCGCCGCCAACCACTGCTGCCCTTCTTCCTTCACGTGGTTGAGGAGTGCCTGGCAGGTAACAGCGACCTCGGATCCGTACCTGGCGACCGACTCCATCCGTTGCGCATTGCGCAGTCGCTCCTCGAGCTCGCGGACGTGCGTCACATCCTCCGCCACCAGATCGATGGCGTCAGCACTTGCCGGAACAGCGACGACGCGCACGATGATGCGGCGGCCGTCTTTTCGTCTCCAGGGCGTCTCCATCGACTGCGTCGACAACGACGCGAGGCAGCGATCGAGGATCCATCGGAAGTCGGTGACGGAATCAAAGACCACCTTGGCGAAATCGATCCGCTGCAGCTCGGCCGGTTCATACCCGAGCAGGCTGGCAAGGGCGCGATTCGCGTGGACGATCTCGCCGGAACGACGGCAGCGGAACCAGATGGCTGGATTCTCCTCAAACTGCCGGCGAGTCTCGGCCCGGGCGGCTTCAATCTCCTTTTGCAGCGCCGGCAGTCGTTCCACGGCGCCGCGCAGCGCATCCCCCTGCTTTTTCGCGGCGTCGAGTTCACCGCGTAAGCTCCTTACCTGACCCTCAAGTTGCGCGATGGCATCGGCGCCCCGATCCTTCGCCGCACGCATCTCCCCCAGCCGGCGCTCGGTATCGGAAAGCCGCGCCGATGCCGCCTGCTCGGACGCATGCATGCGTTCCGCCTGCTCTTTCAGCTGAATCTCCAGGTCGGCCACCATCGCTTCGAGTCTGGCGCGTTCGATCGACCGGTCCTGCGTCACCCTGGTGAGAATCTCGTCCGCCGTGGCCCGGGTGTGATCGAGCGACTGTTCGAGCGTGTCGCGTTCGGCGCGCAGTTGCGCGAGACTGCGATCCGCGGCGAGCTGTCGGCGCTCCGACTGCGCCCGCTCCTCCTCATACTCCATCGTCAAGCGCGCGATCTGGTCGCTGGCTGCAACGAGGGACGCGCGGGCATCCTCGAGCTGACCGGTGAGATCTTTGATCCGGTCTGCCGCAGCGAGCCCGATCCGTTCCCACTCAGCATGTTCGCGCGCCGTGCGTTCGTCGAACTGCGTCCGCTCGTCGCGCGCGCGCGCCTCTGCCGCCGCCAACGCCTCGGTCAACTCTCGCCTGGCTCGATCGGCCGACGCACGAGTCTCGTTCAACTCCCGGTCGAGTGCTTCGCGCCGAGCCATTTCACGACTCAGCTCCGCCTTGAACTGCGCATGTCGGTCGGCTGTGTCGGCTGCGGTCGCCTGACGTTCGGCCGTCGCCTGTTGCACCACGCGGTTGAGTGCCGCGATGGCTTCGGCTCTCTTGCTTTCCGCGACTTTTATCGCGGTATCCGCCTGCGCCAGCCGGGCGCTGGCTCGCTGCTCGCTGTCGGCAAGGCGCGCGGCAGCAGCAGCGATCTCTGAGGTGTGACGATCGACCGCCGCGTCAAAGGCAGATCGGACCTGTCGCAGTTCGTTACTCAGCGATCCCCGGGTAGCTGTCTCCTCTGCCAGTCGAACTTCGAATGCCGCCTGCTGCGCCGCCTGCCGTGCAAGCGCAGCCTCATGCTGTTTCATCGACTCGTCACCAACGCGTTCGAGCTGCGCCGAGACCTGCGCAAGTCGATCCTCGAGTCCATTGGCGACAGCCGCCGCATCGGTCAACCATGTCTCGCTTTGGCGTTGCTGGTCCTGCAGTGACGCCAGGGCGTGCGCGATCTCCGACGCGTGCTCCTGCTGCGCCCGCTCGCGCAACGTTTCCGACTCGCGTAGCCTCGTCTCGAGCACGGTACTCGCGGCGACCGCGTCAGCGACCCGCTGTTCTGCGGCCTCCTGCGCCTCGGCAAATTGCGCGGCGGCATCGGCCAGGAGCGCCCCATACCCTTCGCGATCGCGCCGGCGCTCCGCCTCCGACTCGAGCAGTTGCTGTTCGACGCGCCGAGTGTCGGCCACCGCCTCAGCAAGTCGCGCCTCCGCCTGTGCGCGCGTGTCCGCGAGCTGGCGCGCCGCGTCGGCAATCTCTGACGCGTGCTGTGCGCTCGCCTCCGCGAGTGTCTTTTCCACCGACTCCAAACGCATCTGGACCGCGGCGCGTGATGCGTCTGCGGCAATCACGTGCGCATCGTATTCGGCCTGCAGATTGGTGAATGCGACCGCTGCCGTCGCCGCATCCGAGACACGCCGATCGTCGGCCTCCTGCAAGGCGCGTTTCAGCGATGCGACATCTTCCTTGAGTGCCTCGATCGTGGCGTGCCGTCTCGAGAGTTCAGCGTGGAATTCGGCCTGACGTTCGTTGAGTCTCTGCTGACCGGACTGATGCGCCGCAACGACACGCTGCTCGGCACATTGGAGGGCTGCGTCAGCATCGACCAGGCGCCGCTCGAGCCGTTCACGATCTGCCTTGCCGGTGCGCACGTCGAGGACCAGGGCCGCCTCGCGCTCGGCCGCGGCGGATGCTTGGGCCGCCCGGTCATCGCGGGCCTGATTGGCGAGGCGATCCGCCTCACGCAAATCTTCAGTCGCGTGCGCGAGCTGGGTTTCGAGACTGAGCCGCCTTGCGCTCTCCTCGCGGAGCGCCGTCTCTATTTCTATTTGCCGGCGGGACGCGGTGGCCGCGATGTGCTCCGCTCGCGCGGTCCGTTCCTCGACAAGACTCAGGATGGCGCTTTGATCCCTGACCTGCTGTTCCAGCACCCGTGCAATGGCGCTGGCTTCTGCGAATTTTGCGACGAAATCGGATTCGCGCTGGGCCTGTTCCGTCGCGGCCGCGACTGCGTCAGCCAGGCGACCCTGACGCGCGTGCTTGACCGCTTCGACCGCGTCACGCACCCTTTGCTCCGCCGCTTCGCGGCGCTGATCGGCGTCGGCCAGTCGTCGGCGCAACTCCTCCAACTCGCGATCGGCGGTCCGTTCAATCGCGCGCGCCCTGATGGCGACAGCATGACCGATTAGTCGGTGCACTCTGAAATACACCGCTCGGAATGACGCTCGATTCTTGACGACGTAGTCGCTGGCGCCGAGTCTCAGGGCGTGTGCCGCCAGTGCCTCATCCCAGTCAGCGACGACAATCGTGGGTACCTGAACGCGTAACGCGCGAAGGTGCTCGAGGATGGCAAGCGCGTTCACTCCCGGATGGCCATGTTCGATCAGCAGAATGTCGTAGGGCTCACCATCACCTTGAACCGGGCTGACCAGTCCGTCGATGGCCGGGAGCGCAGCGGTCACTTCAATCGACGCGCCGGGCCTGCCGAAGCATTCGTGCGCAAGGGTCGCGTCGCCAACGTACAGAAGTTGGATGCGACGGCGTGCTGGAGGTTGGGCGCTGTTAGTCGTCACACGAATTGAGGTTGTAGAGTCTCAGAACAACGTGTGCAATCCCGTGAAGCGCTATGCACCTCTTACTTATCGGTTTGACACACGCAGAGCTACAGATGCGCGGGCGTGTGAAAGTTCTTGGGGGCTGGCGACTGGCGGCTGGAACCCATGGTCGAGGCGGGAGTGTCGACCGATATCTATTAATTAATGAGGCGAACGCAAGGCCTTCATTGTCGATGTTGTCAGTAAGTTAGATTAAATAAGCAACTTCGGCGAAATGAGCCCAGCTCTGATACTGCTATTGGTCATTCACCCTCGGACATATACTCAACTATTCCTTGGCCCTCATGTCCCGTCTTGCGTCGCTCTTCGAACCGCCTGCCGACGCCACGGCTGATGAACTTCGCATGCGCCTTCGAGCGCTTGCCGATCTGATAGCGCGCGCCCCGGTCCCCATTGCGATCGCGCACGATCCAGACTGCCGCTTCATTACCGCGAACGACGCTCTGGCGCGGCTGCTCCATCTCCCGACCTCGGTGAACATTTCGCTGACGCCACCCGCCGGCGAACGTCCGCTCTACCGGATCCAACGCCACGGCCGTGATCTGCCGGATCACGAGCTGCCGATGCAGTACGCCGTCGCGCATCGCACCAACGTCACCAACGACATCGAGATCGTCCGCCCCGACGGAACCGTGGCGTTTGTTCAGAACGACGTCGAACCGCTGTTCGATCGCAACGGGACGGTCTGCGGGTGCGTCAGCGTCTGCGTCGACATGACGGCGCGACAAGATGCCGAGGACGTCCTGCGTGAAGCCGATCGGCGGAAGGACGAATTCCTTGCGACGCTGTCACACGAGTTGCGCAACCCGCTGGCACCGATTCGCAACGCGCTCGAACTGCTGCGGCGAGCGGGAACCGATTCGGAGCTCCGCGAGCGAGCCCTGGCCATCACAGAGCGTCAGGTTCAGCAGCTCGTTCGACTGACCGACGACCTGCTCGATGTCTCGCGGATCACGCGCAACAAGATCGAGCTGCGCTGCGAGCGGATCGATCTACGGGCGGCGATCTCGAGCGCGCTCGAAACCGTCGCCCCGCTCAGTAATGCAGCCGGGCACGTGCTGACAGTCGATCTGCCGCCGACGCCGCTCTGGGTCTATGCAGACCTCACACGGCTCTCGCAGGCATTCGCAAACATTCTCAACAACGCGGCGAAGTTCACCGACCGCGGCGGCCGCATTACCGTGGCCGCTTCGGTCGAGGGACGCCAGACGGTGGTGACGTTGAGCGATAACGGGATCGGGATCGATACCAGCGCACTTCCCACGATCTTCGACATGTTCGTGCAGATCGATCAGGGAAGCAGTCGTGCCCGCAGCGGTCTCGGCATCGGTCTCGCACTGGCCAAACGCCTCGTCGAATTGCACGATGGGCACATCGAGGCGCGCAGCGCCGGATTGGGAACGGGAACAACTTTCACCGTCTCGCTCCCCGTCGCCGCGGCTGCCGACCCGCCGAAACCGCTCGCCTCCGTGCCGCACGCGACCGAACGGTGCCGTGTGCTCGTCGCTGACGATATCCCGGATGCCGCCGAGATGATGCGCATGATGATCGAATGCATGGGTCACGACGTGCGGGTGGCCGTCGACGGCGTGCAGGCGGTCGAAATCGCGGAGCAGTTCGAACCACAGATTGCGCTGCTCGACATCGGCATGCCGCGGATGGACGGTTATGAAGCGGCGCGACACATTCGCGCCAACCTAGGCGATCGCGTGTTCCTCGTCGCCGTCACGGGATGGGGCCAGGAGGAAGACCAGCGCCGTGCCTATGCGGCCGGCTTCGACCGTCACGTCACCAAACCAGCCGAGCCTGCCGTGCTCGAGTCACTGATTGCCTCGGTCGCCGAGCAGAAGCCTGCGCAGTTGTCCACGGACACACACGGATCTAACTAGCCACGGAACAACACGGATCCACACGGATAAGACCGCTTTCGTTGACGAGCGAATTCAAATTCCGTGTGGTTTCCGTGTTCATCCGTGGCCTCAATTCCGTAGGCCGCCGAATTGAGGCCACCGACACACACGGATCTAACCAGCCACGGAACAACACGGATCAACACTTGAATCGTACCGGGTTGGTCGGAGGGCCCATTCAGAGAGAGGATGGGACCCATGGGACGACCCAGCAAGTACGCCCCCGAATTGCGTGAGCGTGCGGTTCGCCTGGTGTTCGATCATGCCAGTGATTACCCGTCGCAGTGGGCGGCGATCCGATCGGTGGCCGAGAAGATCGGCTGCCCCGTTGAAGTGCTTCGACGCTGGGTACGCCAGGCGGAGCGCGATGGCGGCCAACGCCCCGGCCTGACGACCGATGAGCGGACGCGTCTGAAACACCTCGAACGCGAAAACATCGAACTGAAACGCGCCAACGAGATTTTGAAGAAGGCGGCGGCGTTTTTCGCCCAGGCGGAGCTCGACCGCCGACCGAAGTAATGGTGGCCTTCATCGATCAGCACCGAGCGACGTACGGAGTCGAGCCGATCTGCGCGGTGCTGCCGATCGCTCCGTCCACCTATTTCCTCCACAAGGCGCAGGCGCACGACGCGGCGACGCGATCGGCACGCGCGCAGCGCGATGACGAGCTGCGCGTCGCGATTCAGCGCGTGTGGGACGAGCACCAGCAGGTGTACGGCCCGCGGAAGGTCTGGCGACAGTTGCGGCGCGAGCAACACGACGTGGCCCGTTGCACCGTCGAGCGCCTGATGCGCGGGATGGGCCTGCGCGGCGCCGTACGCGGTCGGGCGTGGAAGGTCACCACGACCTCCGATCCCGCGGTGACCCGGCCGTCGGATCTGGTCGCGCGGCGCTTCAGCGCGACGCGGCCGAATCAGCTGTGGGTCGCGGATTTCACCTATGTCGCCACGTGGCGCGGCTTCGTCTACGTGGCATTCGTGATCGACGTGTTCGCCCGTCGCATCGTCGGCTGGCGGGTGTCCGCGTCGCTGCGGACCGATTTTGTGCTCGATGCCCTTGAGCAGGCTATTTACGATCGGCGCGGCGACGGCATGGCCGACTTGGTGCATCACAGCGATCGAGGGACGCAATATCTGTCGATGCGCTACACGGACCGACTGACCGACGCGGGCATCGCGCCGTCGGTTGGGAGCCGCGGCGATTCGTATGACAACGCACTCGCTGAATCGATCATCGGTCTCTTCAAGACCGAAGTGATTCAACGGAAGGGACCGTGGCGCCATCTCGAGGCGGTCGAATTCGCCACGCTCACGTGGGTCGACTGGTTCAACACACGCCGGCTGCTCGAAC
>DATJKH010000007.1:0-78492 GCA_035491715.1 Vicinamibacterales bacterium
GGACGCCGTGCCGCAGGCAACAGTGCCGCGCATTTCGAAATACCTCATCGGCGATTACGACGACGCCAATGGCGATCATTTCTTCAAGCAGCTGCAGTTCAATCGCTCGAACCTGAAACTGTACGCCGGCGGAACTGTCCCGTTCATCGGCGACTTCATCGACGTCGCCGGGCTCGCGTACTTGGCGCAGCAGAACGGTGTCACGACGACGTGGCTGCCGAACAATGGCCTCGACCCTCTCGCCTTCAGCACGGCGGCGCAGACCTTCCACGCCTTCTGGACCGACAATCGTGACGCCAAGGTGGGGACATTTCCGGCCGAGCCGGATACAGAGGCGGAAGAAGGAACGCCGCTGGCCTACATGGCTCCGGGGACGACAGCATGCACGGGCGTCAATCCACCGACAAAAACACGGAACGCCAATGTCTACACAGCGCGCATCGCTCCGGGACTGTTCGTCGCCGCCCCGACGAACTCGAAACCATCGATCGTCAGCAACAATCCAGCGAATCGCATCGTGCGTGCATTCCCGGTGTTCGTGCAGAACAACACCGGGAGCCTGAAGACGTTCAGGCTGACGATCGTGCCGCCGGCTCAATTCCCTGCCGCTGGCATCGCGACGTTCCAGCCGATTCCGCAGGACCCTATTCCGTCGCCGCTGCCCGCGCCAGTGCTGACCGTCGACGCGATGGTCCCGGCCAAGTCATCAATCACCAGAACGGTGTCAGTGGTTTCGACGATCAAGTACCCACAGATCCGCGTCAACGTCGTTGAATTGAACAGCACGGATCCGCTGACCGGGTCGGCGATTATCAATGCCGACATCGAGAATGCGGACATCGAAAACGCGGATATCGAAAACGCCGATATCGAGAACCAGGAAATCCATAACGCGGACATTGAGAATGCCGACATCGAGAATGCCGACATTGAAAACGCGGATATTGAGAACGCCGATATCGAGAACGCGGATATCGAGAACGCCGACATCGAGAACGCCGATATCGAAAACGCAGACATCGAAAATGCCGACATCGAAAACGCCGACATTGAGAATGCCGATATCGAGAACGCGGATATTGAAAACGGCGCCATGACGGATTTCTCCGTCGATCTCGACAACACCGGCAATACGGCCTCGAGCTACCAGGTGAAGTTCGCCGTCGGAAACGCCGGCGGTTATATCTTCCAGCTGATCGGACGACGTCCGTACAAAACACCGTCGGCGCACGGATGCGAACAGATCGAGAAGACGACGAATCAAATCCTGTTCAATATCCCGAACCCGGATGTCTCGGCCGGCCCGCTCCCCGATCCGACAAGTCCGGCGGCAGGCAGTGCGGCGAACGCGACGATCCTCGTCGGGCCGAGAGAGAAGCTCAAGCTGACGCTGCGCGTGTTCGACAAGGACGGTGTCAACAATCGCCAGGGCGGCGATGGCTTGATCAAGCCGTTCTGCCCGATCGTCGACTTGAACGGCGCGAACTGCAGTGTTGTCACCAACCCGGTCACGGTCATCGTCCGGGCAGCGGCACCGAACACAGGTGACAACGTGGCGTTTGAGGAGGTTGTCACGACCAACCCTGAGGGCGCCGTCAACATCACGACGACGACGGTGCCGCCGCAACCGAGCGTTGGCATGCCGTATTCAGAAGCCTTACAGGCGACAGGCGGCCTCGGAACATACACCTGGACAGTTCAGTCGGGAACGCTACCCCCAGGACTGTCGCTGAGCCCGGCAGGGGTGCTGTTCGGCACACCAACGACCATCGGCGTTTTCAGCTTCGTCGTCTTCGCCACCGATGGCATTCAGAGCGATACCCAGGCATTTACAGTCAGGGTCGCGGCGATCACGACAGCGTCAGTTCCAGGCGCGATCGTTGGATCGTTGTACGGCCCGCGCACGTTGCAGCATGCGGGGTTGACCGGCGGACCGTTCACGTGGACAGTCGTGAGCGGATCGCTCCCCAGCGGCGTCACGCTCAACGGTACGACTGGCACTCTGGGCGGTGTGGCGACGACCCCAGGGGTGAGTGATTTCGTTGTGCAGGTAGCGGATGCCGCCGCCAATATCGCGCGAAAGGCCTTCACCATCACGGCGATGACAATCGACGCCGGCGATCTGGTTGTCGCTGACGGCACTCCGTTCACGACGACCGGAAAGCTGTACCGAGTGACGCCAGGCGGATCGGTTAGCCTCATTGCGGCGATCGATGGCGGAGCGGCCAAGGTCGCCCAAGACCGCAACAGTTTTGTGGTAGCGGACCGAACCAACAACCGCATCCTGCGCGTGACGCCAGCGAACGTCGAAACGGTCTTTACTGCCCCGCCAGGAGTTGCCGGATACATCGCCGTGGCGGTCACGCACGCTGGCGACATCATCATCGGCGATAACGCCGCGGACAAGGTTTACAAACTGAGTGGCGGCACCCTCACGACGCTGGGGAATCTGCCCTTGTCTCCGACCGAGTTGCAAAACGTCGACATCGCCGTCGAGCCGGACGGAGGCGTGATGATCGCCGACGATACATCCGCCGGCACCGTGCAGCTCGTGCACTTCGACGCGGCAGGCGTCCAGAGCCCAACGGTCGCGACCACCGTTGCCAGCGCTGGAGCAATCGCCCTGCACTCGAGTGGCGACTTCCTCCTCGCCGACTACACTGGACAGCGAATCGTGCAGGTCACCAGCGCGGGCGCTGTCGTGAGCAGTCTCTCCGTCACTGGCATTGGAACGTCGATCGTCGGACTGGCTCTGGATTTCGACGAGGCGATGTACGCGATCTCGGGCTTCGTCGCGGTCCGTCGGATCGCGACGACGGGTTCGTTCACCACAGTGACCGCCGGTTCACCCTTCGTGTTCATGAACGATCTCGTTCACTTCCGGCCTGTGAACACCTTCGAATTCTTCGTCGATGGCACGGCGGCGTGCACCAGTTGCGCCGTCACCGATGCATTCGCGGCGCTCGGGACTACGTTCTCGTTTGTCACGAGCATTAACCCCGACGTCACGACCAATGTGCAGTTGTCCGGCCCCAACCTTTTCGACCGGCCGTCAGACGGCAGCAACCACAGCATCACGGCGCCAGGCACGATCGGAGGCTGGTTCACCGGAACCATGACCATCACCACTGCCACTAATCCGCGGACGGTAATGTTCCGGGTTCAAGGAAATAATGATGCGGAAACGTTCCCGATCTCGGCCCTGGACACACAGAACAATGGCATCGAGAACATTCAGCGGCGAAACGTCATTACCTATCCGGCGGGCGACAATGTGGGAAGGGAAGAAACCATCGTGATCACGAGCCCAGTCGGCATATCGACCATAACGGTCGATATGCCGGCGGGTGGCTTCATTCTGTTCATCGACGACCTGGTGATCACGTCGCCACCGCCGCCGGTGATCATCTTGAACTAGCGAGCGACGTCACTTCAGCGCGGCGACACGACGACGGGCATCGGCAACCAGCCCCTGCTCGTCCCCCTTTGCTTTGATCGACAAAAAGGCGTCGTACGATGCTGCCGCCGCAGGGCTCTTCTGTCCTTCCTGCGCGCGCGCCTGGTAGTAGCGTGTCGTCGCGAGCAGCCGATAGGTGGGAATATCGTCGAGCAGGACGGTCGTCGCTTCTCCCTTGCGAGTCAGGCACGCGTCGAATTCCGTCTGCGCATCGGGAAAATAATTTCCCAGCAAGTAGGCGCGGCCGAGCCCGTCGCGTCCTAACCACGTGTCCAGAATCTTTTGCGCCGCGTTGAAGTTGCCGAGCGCCGCGCGCGCCGCGTTTCGCTTGAGGTCCGCTTCGCCAGCGAGCAATTTCGCGTACAGTTGCGACACCTGATCGAGTTGCTGATCCAGTTGGGCCGCGAGCGCGTCGCCTCGTTCCGGCTTCCCGGCCAGGATGAGGACTCGTCCGGCAAAAAGCGCAATGCTCGGAAGGCTGCTCTGTTTCAGCGCCTCTTCAGCGAGTTTGATGGCCTCGGCGTCACGTCCCTGCAGCTCCCGAACTTCGGCCAGCGTCGCCGTCAACCGTGCGGTCGTCAACGGCGCGCGGCCTTCTGTCGGCGTCGCCAGCGCCTCCTCGAGAATCTTTGACGCGTCCGTCAGCCGGCCCTCGTACATCGCGAGATCGGCTCGGCCGTTGACAGCGAGATCACGACCATTGGCGGAGATACTCTGTAGTTGCCCCCACGTGGCATCAGCCTCGGCCGGTCGGGCAGTGCCGAGCTGCGCCATCGCCGTTACGAAGTAGGCTTTGACATACGCCTTGTTGAGCGTGGCGATGACGTTCTTGGCCTCTTTCTCAGCGGTGTCGAAATCGCCTCCGTAGAGGGCGAACAACGCCACATTCGTGCGACGCAGGACGTTGGTCGGATAAATCGCGGACGCTTTACGTCCGAGCTCCAGCGCACGCTTCATGTCGCGCTGGTTCGAGGCGACGACCGCAAGATTCGAGAGCGCGTTGCTGTCGGCGGGAAATTGTTTGACCAGCGCTTCGTACTGCTCTCTGGACTTGTCGTTTTCGCCAATTGCCGTGTAATAACCGCCGCGTGTCCGGAACTTTTCGCGGTCGGTCATCCGATCGATCAGATTCAGCGCCTGTTTGTAATACTGGATGGCATTGTCGCGGTTCCCCATCGCACTGGAAACGGCGCCGAGACCGGCATAGGCACGGCCAAGTTGCTTGTCGAGCTCCAGTGCTTTGTTGTAGCCGTCGAGCGCTTCTTTAAGCTTGCCCGCTGACTGGAGTTCCTGTGCCCGGACGTAGGCGGACGCCGCTTCGACGGATGCGGCGGTAAAGGTTTCCGCGTCCTTAATCTGATCCGCGTTCGCCGATGCGTCACCCAGCCCACGCCGAACCTTCGCCGCGAGTCGACCAACGGCATTGAGCACATCGTTTCTGTCGCTCGCGGTGGCGTCCCAGCTCATGGTGGGCTTGCCATCAATCGGATCGACGATCCTCGCCGTCAGCAGGTATTTCGATCCGTCCGCGGCAATCGAGCCGCTGACGATGCGCTTGATGCCCTCACGCCGGGCGACGAGTCTCGCGTTGTTTTCGTCGAGCGCGGCGCTCGGATTGATTTGCTGCGACACCACTCTCAATGCATCGCGCCTGGGGTACGCCGTCACGAACGATGTGCCTTCGATGCCGACGCCGAGCGCCTGTTCGATCAAGCCGTCGAACAGCGGTTCGTTCGCCCGATTGTCGAAATTCGCGATCAGCACCGACACCGGTTCCTGCTGCGCGATCGGGACGGCCCGTCCGCTTGTACGCCAGATCCACCACGCGGCCGTACCGAGGACGACCGTCAGCATCGCCGCAATCACCAGCACCGTCGTTCTCGATGCGGTGACCGGATGTGCCGGTACGAGCCGGTGTCCGTCCGGCGCGAGCGCCTCGAGGTCGGCGACCAGTTCAGCGGTCGTCGCGTAGCGCGCCTTGGGATCCGCCTGAAGACACTTCGCGATGATCCGATCCAGCGTTTCCGGCGTCTGCGAATCGATCGTCCGAACCGACGGAGGCGCATGCTGCATGCGGCTCATCATCTCGGACATCGCGTTCTCGCGGCGCGCGATCCGCTGACGGCCGGTGAGCATGTCGTACAGCACCAGGCCGAACGAATAGATATCCGCGCGGTGATCGACGGCCTGACCCTGCGCCTGCTCGGGGGCCATGTATTCGAGCGTCCCCATCACCGCGCCGAACGCCGTGGCGGTCCCCGTCCCACTGACCGAACGGGAGATGCCGAAGTCCATGATCAAGGCATGGCCTTCGTCGGTGATCATGATGTTTTCGGGTTTCAAGTCGCGATGCACGACGCCGACTTCGTGCGCGGCGGCGAGTCCGGATGCGACTTCTTTCGCGATCGCGATCGCGCGCGGTACGGTCACCTTGCCGTCGCGCTTCAAGATGTCCGCGAGGTTCTCCCCATCGACGAACGGCATCGTCAAGTACTTGATCCCGCTCAGTTCCCCGAGGTCGTGAATGCGGACGACGTGCTTGTGCGTGACCTGGCGCGCGAGCACAAGCTCTCGCTTGAAACGGCGCTCTACTTCACCTGCGGATCCGGGATCGAGGAGGACCTCGGGCCGTATCACCTTCAGCGCAACCGCGACACCAAGCTCGGCATCCCAGGCCTGGTAAACAACTCCCATCCCGCCGGCGCCGAGAGCCTTGATGATGTGATAGCGAGTGCCAAAAGCTTGACCCGAATTGAGCGGCCCCATCGACAACACAGGGCGCTGCCCACCTGACGGCGTTTGTGAAACGTGGTCCGCCAGAACGGTTTCCGCGTCGGAGGCGGCCGGAGACGGCACGGCAACGGCAGGCGTAAGGACGGTGACCGACGAAGAATCCAAGGCTCCGCAATTACCGCAACGGCCTGATGCCGATACGTGTGCGCTCCCGCAGCGTGGACAGCCCATGAACCTCCGGTAGGAAGGTGCAATTATGCAGCGAAATTACAGCACGTCCAAACAAGCTGGGCTGTAAGTGCGCCGTTATGGACCTCTCCTTAAGTAATTAACGATCCAAGTTCAGGAATCGCACACGCTCTGGCCCCACTTTTCGCCCCGATTTGCGCGTTTTTACACATTGAAACCCCTGGCCGACTCGGCCGATTCCCCGGACCGGCTAGAGGGATTTACCCGGTTATCTTCGGCCCGATCCCGTCTCGGCGGCGACCGAAATGAGCGCGTCGACTGCCCGGTCGATTTCTTCGGCGGTCGTGTAGAAATGTGGGGCTATCCGAATGCCGGCTCCCGGACGGTAATCCACGAGGATGCCTTGAGCAATTAGTTGGCTGGCAACGACTTCGCCACCAGGAGCATCGATGATGACCGTTCCGCCGCGCTGCCGATCATCGTCAGGCGTATTGATCGTGAAACCAGCATCGCGGGCGAGATTCATGAGACGACGTGTCAGGAGGAGAGACTTGGCGCGAATCGCGGGGACACCAATTTCCCGGATGATTTCGTATCCGGCACGGCAGGCATACAGCGCGGGCACGTTTGGCGTCCCGCTTTGGAAGCGCTCGGGGGCTTCGGCAAAGTCCAGCTTCCCGCCTTCGAACTCGAACGGCCGCGCGTGAGCGGCCCAGCCGGCGATCGCTGGCTCAATGTCACGACCCAGGTCGGGCCGCACGTAGAGGTAGCCATTACCGGGGCCGCCGCACAGCCACTTGACCGATCCACCCACGGCGAAGTCGACACCAAGAGAGTCGAGATCGATCGGGATGACACCCGCCGCTTGATACACGTCGAGCACGACCCGCGCGCCAACCCGATGTGCTTTCTCGATGATTGCGGCAGCGTTCTCGATGTATGCGCTCTTGAACAACACGAGCGATACGACGACGAGTACTGTCCGCTCGTCGATCGCATCGAGCAGCCGGTCCAGGTTCGTGCACATCCCGTCGTCGGAAGGCACGTACGTCATCTCCGCGCCGTAGCGTCGAAAGCCCTCGAACAGGTACATGTTGGACGGAAATTCAAGATCGGTCATGACGATCCGGCGGCGCGCTCCATCGTAGCGATGGCATGAGGCGATGATTGCCTGCGCGACGGTGACGTTCTGATGCATCGAAATCGTGCCGGGGCGCGCACCGAGAATCGGCGCCAGCAGATCACCGGTCGTCCGGCCAATCTCCCACCAGCCTTCATGCCACGCGCGCACGCCTCGCGACGACCATTCCATCGCAAACTGCTGCAGATAATCCGCAGCCCGTCGCGGCATGGCACCAAGCGAATGGCTAACGAGGTAGGTGCAGGTATCGAGGATGGGGAATTCTGCGCGCCAGGATGAGAGAGGGTCGGGCATGTTAGATATTCAGATCAACCCACACACTCTTGACCTGCGTGTAGTGCTCGAGCGCATGGGCGCTCATTTCGCGACCGAAGCCACTCTGTTTGTAGCCGCCGAATGGCGCCGCTGTATCGTAGACGTTGTAGGTATTGATCCAGACCGTTCCCGCCTGAAGCTTGCGCGCCACGTAGTGGGCCTTTTTGATGTCGCGCGTCCAGACGCCGGCGGCGAGGCCGTAGCCGCTGTCGTTGGCGCGAGCGATCGCTTCGTCCACGTCTGAAAACTCGATCGACGCGAGGACCGGGCCGAAGATTTCTTCGCGAGCGATGGTCATGTCCGGTCGAACATCGGTGAAGATGGTTGGCTGCACGAAATAGCCTTTACCCGTCCCAATGTCCGTGCGCGCCCCGCCAGCGACGAGAGTGGCCCCTTCTCTCTTGCCCGAGTCGATATATCCGAGCACCGTGTCGAGTTGCTTTTTCGACGACAAAGCCCCAAACCGGGTTTTGGGATCCATCGGATCTCCGGCAGTCATCTTTCGTGCGCGCGCGGCGAGTTTGTCGATGAACTCGGTCTTGATCGAACGATCGACCAGGAGCCGCGACCCCGCCGCGCAGACTTCTCCCTTGCCATAGAAAATCCCGATGGTGGCGCCTCGGATGGCAGCCTCGATATCCGCGTCGGCAAAAACGATGTTGGGCGACTTCCCTCCAAGTTCGAGCGTGATCCGCTTGAGCGTGCCGGCGGCGCCGCGCATGATGCCTTTGCCCGTGCTGGTGTCTCCAGTAAACGCAATCTTGTCGATTCCAGGGTGCTCGACAATCGCCTGTCCCAGTTCGGCGCCGGGACCGGTCAGCACGTTCAGCACACCAGCGGGCAGTCCTGCTTCAATGGCGATCTCGCCGAGCGCGAGTGCCGTCAACGGCGTCTGGCTGGCGGGCTTGACAATAACCGTATTCCCACACGCCAGCGCCGGGGCAATCTTCCAGGCGGCGAGCAACAGAGGAAAGTTCCACGGCACGATTGCCGCGACAACACCGACCGGTTCACGCAGTGTGTAGGTGAGATGATTACCCTTGACGGGAATCGTCTCCCCCATGACTTTGTCGGACCAGCCTCCGTAGTACTCGAAGCATTCGGCCGCCGCCGGAATCTCGATGTGCCGCGACTCGCTGATTGGCTTGCCGTTGTGAAGCGTCTCCAACCGCGCCACTTCGTCGGCGCGATCAAGGAGTCGCTCGCCGAGCCTGCGCACGAGCCGTCCCCGTTCGCGGGCCGACATCGTTCCCCAGGGTCCGTCGAGGGCCGCACGCGCCGCGCTGACTGCCGTGTCGAGATCGGGCGCGCCGGCCGACGGCACCTCGGCGATCACGTCCTCGGTCGCCGGATTGACGACGAGCATGGTCTTTCCTGACGCAGAAGCGCGCCATTCGTTGTTAATCAGGAGTTGGTGCCGCACCTACGCTTCCGTTCTCACGTACTCGAAGTTGATCGGCTGCCGGTTAATCCCGCGAAGCGGCGGTGCAATGTAGTTGGCGAACTTGCCGGGTTCGTAGACTGGACGATCCATGATGCTGAGGAGGTAGTCACGATCCGACCCGGAAGGGAGCCATTCGTGTTTGCGCCGCGTCCATTCCTCGTTCGACAGGGGCGAGCCGGAGGGATCGTAATGAAGGGACGAGAACATGCCGATGCCGCGATTGAACTTGCGATCGGGCAGCCGAAGACGCTCCGACATTCCGTGGCGTTCGAAAATCTTGTTCCAGCGCTGCACGCCGGCTTCGCAGTCACCGACATACCAATCGCGCAGTACTTCGTTCATCGCCGTGCGCATCGGGACGGCTTTGCGCTCGAGAGCCCCGTTCGCCGGCAACTCCATCTCGTAGAGGGCGTCGAGCGCCTGATGATCGTCCCACTTCTCCTCTTGCGCCCGTCCTTTGAGCCCGTTACTGAAGTACGACGCGGCGTTGGTGGAAATCTCGTTGCCGTGGAGATCGAGACTCAGGCTGAACCACAGGTTGATGAATTTCTGGATCGTGGGAATATCAATGCCGCCAAGTGCGCGGACATCTTCCGAAAAGCCCGCGTTCTTCAGTAGCTGACATGTCCGTTCGACTATCCGGCCGACGCCAGTTTCGCCGACGAACATGTGATGCGCCTCTTCGGTGAGCATGAATCGTGTCGTTCGCGACAACGGATCGAGCGAACTCTCAGACAGCGACAGCAATTGCGACTTCCCGTCGCGATCGGTGAACATCGTGAACATGAAGAAATCGAGCCAGTTGTCGATTGGCTCGTTGAACGCATCGAGAATGCGTGGCTTGTCACGATTTCCGCTCTGACGCGCCAGGAGTTCCTCAGCTTCGTCGCGACCGTCCCGGCCAAAGTAGGAATGGAGCAGATAGACCATCGCCCAGAGGTGACGGCCTTCCTCGACGTTCACCTGAAAGAGATTTCGGAGATCGTACAAGCTTGGGCAGCGCTGGCCCAACCATCGCTGCTGTTCGACGCTCGCCGGCTCGGTGTCCCCTTGAGTCACGATCAGGCGACGAAGCTGATTGCGGAACTCGCCGGGGACTTCCTGCCACACTGGCTGGCCGGAAAAATCGCCGAATCCGATGCGCCGATCGTGAACAGGATCGGCCAGAAAAATGCCCCACCGATATTCTGGCAGCTTGACGTACTCGAAGTGCGCCCATCCTGACGGATCGACGCTCACCGCTGTCCGAACATAGACCTGGTGGTAGTCCTGGAATCCCTGCGGCCCCATGTCCTTCCACCACTGGATGTACTTGGGCTGCCAATGTTCGAGGGCGCGTTGAAGACGTTTATTGCTGGAGAGCCCAACGTTGTTGGGAATTTTCTCGGCAGAAATCATCGGTGTATTCCTGAAAGCGCTGAGGGTTGATTACTGATCGTTGATTGAAGAGCCTGTTCAATCAGCCATCGAGAATCAGCAATCAGCATTTTCACGTTCGCTTGAAGTCAAATTCCGGCCGCGCCTGTGTGCCATACGCGGTCAGCGCGCCCTTCTCACCAACGGCATTTGGACGTTGGAAGATCCAGTTCTGCCACGCTGTCAAACGGCCGAAGATTTTTGTCTCCATCGTTTCGGGACCCGCGAATCGAAGATTCGCTTCCATCCCGGTCAACGCGTCCGGCGACAGCGCCGCCCGACCTTCAATCGCAAGCCGGACCTCGTCGTCCCAATCGAGTTCGTCTGGCGCGAACGACACTAACCCGGCGTCATGGGCATCGCCGGCTTCCATCGGCTCCGCTTCAGAGAGAACTGCCGCGACGCGTTCTGGTTCAGCGAGGAAGCGAGTTTCCAGCCGCGTCAGGCCGTTGCTCATTTTGAGCGGCCCGGCATTCATCGGCGACAGTGCGATGCTGTTGGGTCGACCGGGATCATCGAGCATGTACGACCGATCCGCAGCGAGCGCGAGCTCGAACAGCGTGCCGGAAAATGCGCTACCCGGCTCGATCAGCGCAAAAAAGCTCCGCGAGGTCAGGTCCATCCGCTTGAGCGTGCGCTTGATCAGCAGCGTGATCTCCCGCACGAGCCAATGACTCGCGTGTTCGGTCATCGCCCGATCGACGGCAAGGACATGAGCCGAATCCCCCTCGGTTTTCACCACCACCGTTCCAATCAACGGTTCGTTGACTCTGAGTCGAAGCAGCGCGTCGTCCAGCTCCCGGAATACACGGAGCGGCCAGAATCGATCGCCTGCCGCGAGCATCTCGTCCGGCGTCGCTGGCTCCTGTCCTTCAGGGGCACGAACCGTCAACGTCGCGACACGGCGTTGTCGATCGAGATCGAGCCGGACACTGGAATAGTGCACCGCATCGTCTGCGATCGTCGGCGTCAGAAGGCCGAGCTGCAGACCAGGTCCGGTGGCTGGCCGATCGGAACGCTGAGCGAGTTCCTCGGCGCGGCGCGCGACGCGCTCTTTGAACTGGCTGGTTGGGTATACGGCGTCGACCAGTCGCCATTCGACGGCACGCTTTCCTTTGATCCCTTCAGCCACGGTTGCGAACACATCGGCCAAATCTCGACGCACCTTGCGCTTGTCGACGACGCGGGTCAATCCGCCGGTGCCCGGAAGCACGCCAAGCAAGGGCGTCTCCGGAAGGCTGACCGCGGAGTTGCCATCGTCAACGAGCAGAATTTCGTCGCATGCCAGTGCGAGCTCATACCCGCCGCCGGCACAGATTCCATTGAGCGCCGCGAGAAACTTGATCCCGGAGTTCTGGCTCGCGTCTTCGATTGCCAGCCTGGTTTCGTTGGTGAATTTACAGAAGTTCACCTTGGCGGCGTGCGACGATCCGCGCAGCATGAAGATGTTCGCGCCGGCACAGAACACTCGTTCTTTCAGACTCGTGATGATAACGGCGTGAACCTCGGGGTGTTCGAAGCGAAGACGCTGAACCGCGTCGGCGAGCTCGATATCGACACCGAGATCGTACGAGTTGAGCTTGAGTCGATAGTCCGGCGACAGACCGCCATCTTCCTGGACGTCCATCGACAGCGTCGCAACCGCGCCGTCGACGTTGAGTTTCCAGTGCCGATACCGATCAGGTGAGGTTTCGAAGGAGATGCGGGAGCCTGGCGTGAGTGCCGTGTCCATCACGCCAAGCGTACTTGCGCACTTGGAGCAGTGTCAAAAATGGAGCCGCGGGGCTTTCCCGCGAACCTCGGTCAGTACTCGTCCTCGTTCCCCCACCACGACTCAGCCGGTGAGGCTGCTGTCGGGCTCGACCACTGGGTGCCAGACGTTGACAGTCGATTCTGAATCTGGGCACGCAACCAACCGATCGCGTCCGGCTCAGCTTCTCGCAACGCCTTCCAATCGGCCTCGGGCAGAACGAGCGTCAAGGTTCGTGTGGGATTCGACTCAGGATTCATGATGTTCGCATCATAGGAGACCGGAGAGCCATGTGTCGCGCATAACTTTCTGATGGAATCGATGCCGACGACACATGATCGTCCCATCTCATTCCCGCATGGGATCGATGCATTACGCAAATCGTAAAAGGTGGCTGGCACCTTTCCCTGAAAGGTGCCAGCCACCTTTTACGCACTTCGTACGGCTTACTGGGCAGTCTCGCCGGGTTTGAGCGACAGCACGTCGACGCCGTGGGGCTCGACGAGCTTTCTGAGCTGATCGGGCGTGCCGGTTAGCACCGGGAAGGTCCCGTAGTGCATCGGCACGATTTGGCGGACGCCGAGCAGTCGGGAGGCGACTGCCGCACCCACCGGGCTCATCGTGAAGTGATCGCCAATCGGCAGAAACGCGATCTTGGGCGAGTACATTTCAGCAATCAAGCGCATGTCACCAAAGACGTCGGTGTCTCCGGCAAAATAGAACGACTGCTCGTCCTCCATCCGCACGACGAATCCAGCGGGCTGACCGAGATAAACCGTCGTCTCGTTCTCGACGACGCTGCTCGAGTGAATCGCCGGCACCATCGAGATCTCGAGGCCGGCGACCCGCACGGTCCCGCCGATGCTCATGCCCTGGACGTTCGACAGACCCTTGCGCTCCAGCCACAGCGCGAGTTCGTACACCGCAACAATCGGCGCGTTGGTCGCGCGCGACACTGCCGGCACGTCACTGGTGTGATCCGCGTGGCCGTGCGACACAAGAATGACGTCGGCCGCGGTGATTTTCTTCATGTTCGGCGGACACACCGGATTCTGCTCGAGAAACGGATCGGTGACGATGCGCTTCCCGCCCGGAGTCGTAATCACGAACGTCGAGTGTCCGTACCAAGTGATGGCCAGCTTCTGCATCGTCATGCCCTATTCTAGAGTGTTGGCGGGCTACCGGTCTCGCAACGACGCCGTCCAGCTGCTCAGAACAAGGAGCAGCGCCGAGGTGATTGTCGATGCGCCTGAAAGGACGACTAACGCTGCCATAAGACGGATGACGCCCTAAGCAAGAGGACTGCCGAGCTGATGCCGCTCGAGCAAACACCGCTATCCAATCGGCCGACTACCTATTCAGAAACAGTCGACATCTCCGTCGCTGAAAAACTGGCGTGAATTGACCACGCGCAGGCGGAACACCAGTTGCCCGTAAGAGATGCGACCGAGCCGCGGATCACCCCGCTCGTTTGCACGGGTCTTTTCGGCCGAACGCCCGGTGCATCCGCGCCCGTCGGGCGGCCGATCGGAACCCGTGCGTCGCGTGGCCGCACGTTATAATCGAGGTTCATGCAGGTTATTCCGGTGAACCTCATTCGCGGCCGCAGGAAGCGGGCGGACGAACTTCCGCGCACTCCGAAGCCCGAATGGCTGAAGGTGCGTGCGCCTGGATCGGAAAACTACCACCGGCTCAAGGGGTTGATGCGGACGCTCGGTCTCCACACCGTGTGCGAGGAGGCGAACTGTCCGAACATCGGCGAGTGCTGGCATCACGGAACGGCGACGTTCATGATCCTCGGAGATACCTGCACGCGGTCGTGCGGCTACTGCAACGTCATTCACGGTACTCCCGCCGGACCCGATCCGCACGAACCCGCGCACGTCGCCAGCGCCATCGAGGCGATGTCGCTCGCCCATGTCGTCATCACGTCGGTCGATCGCGACGATCTGCCCGACTATGGTGCGGGTCACTTTGCACGAACCATCACGGAAACACGCGCGCGGGTTCCGGACTGCAGCGTCGAGGTGTTGATCCCCGATTTCAAGGGGGATGAGGCCGCGCTGCGCACCGTGCTCGATGCTGGACCTGACATTCTGAATCACAACATCGAGACGGTGCCGCGGATGTATCGACTGGCGCGTCCCGGCGGCCGTTACGATCGCGCTCTCCAGCTCCTCGATCGATCGCGTCGGCACGCTCCCGGCATTCCAACCAAGTCCGGCATTATGGTGGGGCTCGGCGAAGAATGGGACGAGGTGGTTTCGACTCTTCGCGATCTCCGTCAGGCCGGCTGTCAAATCGTGACAATCGGCCAGTATCTTCGTCCTTCGGCCGCGAATCTTCCGATGTCGCGCTATTACACGCCGGCGCAGTTCGCGGAACTGAAGCGCATCGGGCTCGACCTCGGCTTCGGCCACGTCGAATCCGGGCCACTCGTGCGCTCGTCCTACCACGCGCACGAGCAGGTGCAATCGCTCGCCGCGACCCGTTAAACCTCCCGGCGGATGGCTCCATCTCCCCTGGCGGTGATCGCTCGAGACATCGTCGGGTGTACCCGTTGTGCGCGGCTCCGTTCCTACTGCGAGCAAATCGCGAGAGACAAAAAAGCCGCGCATCGAGGTGAGACGTACTGGGGCCGACCCGTTCCGGGATTCGGCGACCCGCTCGCACGCGTCCTCGTCCTCGGCCTGGCACCCGCCGCCCACGGCGCCAACCGCACAGGGCGGGTTTTCACCGGAGACGGCTCCGGCGACTTCCTCATGCGCGCGATGCACGAGGCCGGGTTCGCCAACATCGCGACCTCTCAACATTCCGCCGACGGGTTGGTCTTGCAGGACGCGTACATCCTCGCAGCGGTGCGATGCGCGCCGCCGGGGAACAAGCCGACGCCCCACGAGATTGCGGCCTGCCATCCGCATCTGGTCGCCGAGGCGGCAGCCTTACGAGCAACAAAGGTGATCGTGGCGCTTGGTCGGATTGCATTCGATGCCGCGTGGCGATTGCTCGCCGATCGCGGCATCGCGGTTCGGCCGAAGCCGGTATTCGGACACGGGCTCGTCTACCGTCCCACCGGCGGGCCGATTGTGATTGCGTCGTACCATCCCAGCCGACAGAACACGAATACCCGCAAGCTCACGCCGGCGATGCTACATTCCGTTTTTGCAACCGCCGCGCAATTTGCCCGCGCTGGCGCTTGACAACGAAGGATTTCGGCCGACTGGTTACGCCTTTTTCCGTGGCCGATACACGTGGGTGGCCTGGCCGAAGAACACTTCAGCCGATTCCATGATGGTTTCCGACAACGTCGGATGGGGATGAATGGTCATGCGGACGTCGGTCGCGTTCGCTCCCATTTCGACCGCCAGCACTCCCTCCGCGATCAGTTCACCGGCACCTGGGCCGACGATCCCGACTCCCAGGACGCGCTCGGTCTTCGGGTCGAGCACCAGTTTGGTCATACCGTCGGTTCGATCGAGCGTGAGCGCGCGGCCGGACGCTGCCCACGGGAAACGCGTCACCGTCACTTCCCGCTTTTGTTTCCGGGCGTCCGTTTCGGTCAGGCCGCACCACGCGAGTTCCGGATCGGTAAAGACAACGGCCGGAATGGCGAGCGGCTCAAAGGCCACGCGCTCCCCGGCGATCGATTCGACCGCGACGCGACCTTCGTGCGAGGCCTTGTGCGCCAGCATCGGCTCGCCGACGACGTCGCCAATGGCATAGATCGATGGTTCTGCCGTGCGGCGCGCCGGATCCACTTCGATGAAACCACGCGCGTTGACCTTGACACGTGTGCGATCGAGACCCGGAACAGCGGAGTTCGGCCGGCGGCCAACCGACACGAGAACGCGATCGAACGTCCGCTCCTTCGGTGCATCGGCGGGAAGACCCTCTCCCTCGAACGTCACGGCAATGCCGTTCTTCGCTTCCTTCATCGCCACGACTTTCGTCTTCAGAAGCACCGCCTCCGACATCGACTCGATCCGGCGTGCCAGAACGTTGACGAGATCGCGATCGGCACCGGGCAGCAGGCCATCGGTCATTTCCACGACCGTCACCTTGGTGCCCAGTGCCGCGTAGACGGTGCCCAGTTCAAGACCGATATAGCCGCCGCCGACGACCAGTAACGAGCCGGGCACGTCGGGAACTTCAAGGGCGCTGGTCGAATCCATGAGACGCGGACTCTGCAGCGTGACGCCGGGCAGGGTCGAGGGACGCGATCCGGTGGCGATAATCGCGTGCTCGAAGGTCAACGTCTCGGGCTGGGACTGACCTTCTCTCGTAATCTCGAGCGTGCGCGGATCGCGAAATCCTGCAGTGCCCTGGATGTAGGTGATCTTCCGCTGCTTCGAGAGCTGTCCCAGTCCGCCGGTCAACTGGTTCACGACCTTCGTCTTGAACGCGCGCAGCTTCTCGATGTCGATCTTTGGTGCGCCGAACGTCACACCCCACGCTTCGGCATGTCGCGCCTCATTCAGCACATCAGCGACGTGCAGCAGGGCCTTCGAAGGAATACAGCCGCGATACAGGCACACGCCGCCGGGATTGACGTCTGGATCGACGAGCGCTACCTGCATCCCGAGATCGGCGGCGTAGAATGCGGCCGCGTACCCGCCCGGACCCGCACCAATAACAACAACTTGAGTGGATTGAGGCATGACGCTTACAACGACAAGACGAACGGCTGCTCAAATGCATCCGCGATCCACCTCAGGAATCGCGCGCCGTCGGCGCCGTCGATGACCCGATGGTCGTAGGAGAGCGAGAGCGGCAGCATCAGTCGCGGCTGAAAGCTCTTGCCATCGTAAACCGGTTCGAAGGCGGCGCGCGAGATTCCAAGGATGGCAACGTCTGGCCAATTCACGATCGGGGTGAACGAGGTGCCGCCGATACCGCCGAGATTGGTGATCGTGAATCCGCCACCCTGCATCTCGTCGAGCGACAGCTTGCCGGCGCGGGCCTTCTCGGACACGTTTGCCAGTTCCACCGCGAGTTCGATGATCCCCTTGCGATCGACGTCACGAATCACCGGCACGAGCAGCCCCCGGGGCGTGTCCGCGGCGACGCCAACGTGCACGTACTTGCGGTAGATGATCTCGTTGCGCGCCACATCGGCCGACGCGTTGAACTGCGGGAATCGCTGCAACGCGGTGGCGGCGATCTTCAGCGCGATCGCGGTCATCGTCAGTTTGCCGCCCGCCTTCTCTGCCTGTGACGCGTACTTCTTCCGTAGTTCCTCGACCGAGGTGATGTCGGCTTTGTCGTGCTGCGTGACGTGCGGAATCTGGTTCCACGCCGAACTGAGGTGCTCCGCCGTCTTCCGGCGAATGTTGCTCATCGGCTTCCGTTCGACCTCGCCCCACTTGGTGAAATCGGGAAGCGAGCCGGGAGGGATGGTCGCGGGAGCGCCGCCACCGGCAAGCGCGCCGCGGACGAACGCCTGCACGTCCTCATTGCTGATACGTCCGCCCGGACCGCTACCCGGAACGCGCCGGATGTCGACCCCAAGTTCGCGCGCGAGGCGTCGCACTGATGGAGCAGCAGGCGCAGCCGGTCCTTGATCGACGGTCTCGGCTGACGCCGCAGGCGCTGGAGTGGCACGCGCCCCTCGACTGATGTCGACGACTTCACCGCGCCGCGGCTTGGACTCCGCAACGGACTCGGCCTGCTGCGCTTCCGGCTGGTCGGCAAGCCCTTGGCCGGCGTCTTCCTTCGCACGTTTTGCACCGCCACTACTCGCGGCGGCTTCACCTTGCCCTGGCGCCTTCTGACTCAATCCACCCTCGGTCGCCGCCCCAGCGGGCTGCGGCTTCGGTTTTGCGCCTTCATCGGCCGCCGCCTTTGCCGCGCCGCCCTTCGGTGGCACCGCCGTGCCGCCGTCGTCGACGGTGAGCACCACCTGACCGACCTTGATTCGCTCTCCCTGTTTGACGCGGACATCCTTGACGGTTCCCGCCACGCTCGAAGGCACTTCGATCGTGGCTTTGTCGGTTTCGAGTTCGAGAACCGGTTGATCCTTCGCGACCGAGTCGCCAGGATTGACGAGCACACGAACGACGTCACCGGCCGTGACGTTCTCGCCGAGCTCGGGGAGAGTGAAGTCAGTAGGCATAGTCTGTGAGTATCAGCTCTTTGCCGGATTCAATTTCTCCGGATTGATGTCCAGATCCTTAATCGCCTGCGCCACGATCTTTCGATCGAGCTGACCGTCCTGCGCCAGCTCCGCCAGGGTGGCGAGCGTGACGAAGCGCGCGTCGACCTCGAAGAAGTTTCTGAGACGCGCACGGTCTTCACTGCGGCCAAAGCCATCGGTGCCGAGCGATCGCATGCGACGAGGCATCCACTGATCGATGGAGTCCGGCAGGACCTTCAAGTAATCAGACGCGGCAACCAGAACGCCCGGTGCATCCTTCACGCACTGCGCCACGTACGAAAGCCTCGGCGTTTCGCCAGGGTGCAACATGTTCCAGCGGTCGCACGCATGGCCGTCGCGGTAGAGCTCCTGGTACGACGTCACGCTCCATACATCGGCAGCCACGTTGTACTTCTCGAGCAAGGTCTGCGCCGCCAGCACTTCGTTGAGAATCGCTCCGCTGCCAAACAACTGGGCGCGCAGTTTCGATTTCGAGTTTGCCGCCGGACGAAGTCGATACATGCCCTTGATAATGCCGTCGCGCACGCCTTCCGGCATCGGCGGCATCTCGTATTGCTCGTTCATCACGGTCAGGTAATAGAAGACGCTTTCCTGATCGCGATACATGCGACGGATGCCGTCCTGGATGATCACCGCCAGCTCGTAGGCGTAGGCCGGATCGTAGGAAAGACAGTTCGGCGTCGCCAGGGAGTAGACGTGCGTGTGGCCGTCCTGATGCTGTAATCCCTCGCCGGCCAGCGTCGTCCGGCCGGCCGTCGCGCCGACGAGGAATCCGCGAACGCGTGAATCCGCGGCGGCCCAGATCAGATCGGCAACGCGCTGGAAGCCAAACATCGAGTAGTAAATGAAGAATGGGATCGTGTTGACACCGTGTGTCGCGTAGGCCGAGCCGGCGGCAATGAACGACGACATCGAGCCGGCTTCAGTGATGCCTTCCTCGAGGATTTGGCCATTCTGCGCCTCCTTGTAATACAGGAGGGTGTCCATGTCGACCGGTTCGTACTTCTGCCCGACGTGCGAGTAGATGCCGATCGCGCGGAACAGCGATTCCATCCCGAACGTCCGCGCTTCGTCGGGGATGATCGGCACGATCAACTCGCCAATCTCCTTGTCGCGAAGCAGCTTCGCCAGGATACGGACGAACACCATGGTGGTTGATGCCTTGCGTCCCTCGGTGCCCTTGTAGAACTCCTCGAAGAGCGGGTCGATCGGCGCATTGAGCGGCTCGACACGAACCGACCGCGACGGCACGTAACCGCCGAGCGCCTTGCGGCGTTCACGCAAGTACTGCAACTCAGGGCTGTCGTCTGGTGGCCGGTAGAACGGCGCATCTGCAATCTCGTCGTCGGATATGGGAATGCCGAATCGGGTGCGGAAGATTCGCAGATCCGACTCGTTCATTTTTTTCTGCTGGTGGGTGATGTTCTTCCCTTCGCCGGCTTCGCCAAGGCCGTAGCCTTTGATGGTGCGCGCCAGAATGACGGTCGGTTGGCCCGTGGTTTCGAGCGCGACCTTGTAGGCGTTGTACACCTTGACTGGATCGTGACCGCCGAGACGCAGTTTCTTCAGCTGCTCGTCCGACAGGTGCTTGACCATTTCGAGCAGCCGCGGATCGGCGCCGAAGAAATGCTCGCGCATGTAGGCGCCGTCTTCGACGGCGTACTTCTGATACTGTCCGTCGACGATCTCCCCCATCCGCTTCACCAGCACGCCGTCGCGATCCGCCGCGAGCAGCGGATCCCAATCAGAGCCCCAGATCACCTTGATCACGTTCCAGCCGGCGCCGCGGAAGATGGCCTCGAGCTCCTGGATGATCTGACCGTTGCCGCGCACGGGGCCGTCAAGCCGCTGGAGGTTGCAGTTGATGACGAAGATCAGATTGTCGAGTTTTTCGCGCGCTGCAAGGCCGATGGCGCCAAGGGATTCGGGCTCGTCAGTTTCGCCATCGCCGAGGAAGGCCCACACTCTCGAACCGGTCGTCTTCTTCAGGCCGCGATCCTCGAGATAGCGATTGAAGCGTGCCTGATAGATCGACATGATCGGGCCGAGCCCCATCGAGACGGTCGGATATTCCCAGAACTCGGGCATCAGCCACGGATGCGGATACGACGACAGGCCGCCGCCAGGCGCGAGTTCGCGCCGGAAGTTGTGCAGCTTCTCCACAGGGATACGGCCTTCCAGGTAGGCACGCGCGTACATGCCCGGTGACGCGTGTCCCTGGAAATAGATGATGTCGCCGCCGCCGTCCTTGTTTTTTCCCTTGAAGAAATGATTGAAGCCGACTTCGTAGAGCGTCGCCGCCGAGGCGTAAGTCGAAATGTGTCCGCCGATCCCGTCTGATGCTCGGTTGGCCCGGACGACCATCGCCATGGCGTTCCAACGCACCAGGCTCTTGATCCGTCGCTCGATTTCCTGACTGCCCGGCAGCGGGGTCTCGTCTTCGCTGCGAATCGTGTTGATGTACGGCGTCACCGCGCTGAACGGCAGGCTGACACCCGACGCCCGCGCGTAATCGCGCAGTGATGAAAGCAAGCGGTGCACCCGGTCGCGATCGCCCTGCTGAATGACGTAATCGAGCGACTCGCGCCACTCGCGTTGCTCGACGGCTTCGAGCTCGGAATTGGCCTGTGGTGCGATATTTCTCATGAGGTTGATTTCCTATCGGAGTCGACGGGGATCGTATCCCCCCTTTGTCGTCTACAGTCCTGACCTACAATCCTTTATTGTATTCCCGCGTCTAGTGGATGGCTAATCATGTGTCTTATGCGTAACGCATATGTCTGCTTTCTTTTGCCACTTGCCGCCGCAGGCTTGCTGGCGGGTAAGGGAGAAGTTCCTGTGAACGATTCGGTCCAAACTCAGGAAGCCGTTCCGTCGACGCGGGAGGTGGCCACTATGGCCACCCGTTTTGCGCCCGCCGAAATCCGGGCCGACCTGACGGCGCTGCCGGCAAACGAGCGCCGGGCACTCGGAAAGCTCGTCGATGCCGCGCGGTTGATGGATAGCCTGTTCCTCCGCCAGGTATGGGCAGGAAACGACGCGATGCTGCAGGAACTGTCCCATGATGCATTGGGCCGCTCGCGCGGATCGAGCGCGGCGCCGGCTGCCGAAGCGGCGGTCGCCAGGCTGCACTATTTCTTGATCAACAAAGGTCCATGGTCGCGGCTCGATCACAATCGCGTCTTCATCCCCGGTGCGCCGTCGAAGCCGGAAGGAGCGAATTTCTATCCGGCCGGCGCAACCAAGTCGGAGATCCAGCTTTGGCTCGATTCATTGACGGGTGATGAAAAAGCGCGCGCCACCGGCTTCTTCACGACGATTCGGCGCACCCCTTCGGGCAGCTTCTCTGCCGTTCCGTATAGCGTCGAGTATCAGGGTGAACTCGCACGCGCAGCCACATTGCTGCGCGAGGCCGCCGAGCAAACGTCGCAGCCGACGTTGAAGCGCTTTCTCACGACCCGCGCCGAGGCGTTCCTGAACGACGACTATTACGCCAGCGACGTCGCCTGGATGGAACTCGACGCCTCGATCGAGCCAACCATCGGCCCCTACGAGGTGTACGAGGACGAGTGGTTCAACTTCAAAGCGGCGTTTGAAGCGTTCATCACCATCCGCGACGATGCGGAATCGAAAAAGCTGCAGTCGTTCTCCGCGCATCTGCAGGAACTCGAGAACGCCCTTCCCATCGATCCCAAGTATCGCAACCCCAAACTTGGCGCGCTCGCGCCAATCCGCGTCGTCAACGTCGTGTTCAGCGCTGGCGATGGCAACCGCGGGGTGCAGACGGCAGCGTTCAACCTGCCCAACGACGAACGGGTGGTGAAGGAAAAGGGCACTAAGCGCGTCATGCTGAAAAACATGCAGGACGCGAAATTCAATCGCGTGCTCGTTCCCATCAGCAAGGTTGCACTCGCGGCTGCCGATCAGAAGAACGTCGCATTCGATGCGTTCTTCACACACATCCTGATGCACGAGCTGATGCACGGTCTTGGGCCGCACAACATCAGCGTCGGCGGCCGATCGACGACAGTCCGCCAGGAGATGAAAGAGCTGTATAGCGCGATCGAAGAGGCGAAGGCCGACATCTCAGGACTCTGGGCACTGCGGCAGCTGGCCGATCGAAAGCTCATCGATCCATCGATTGCAAGGACGATGTACACCACCTTTCTCGCCTCGGCGTTCCGCTCGATTCGATTCGGGATCAACGAAGCGCACGGCCGCGGCATCGCCGTGCAATTGAATTACCTGCTCGATGCCGGCGCATTCCGGGTGCTGCCCGGCGGCGCATTTGCGGTGGACGATGCCAAGATTGCCGACGCGGTGACGTCGTTGACGCGAGACATCATGACGTTTCAGGCCGAAGGGAATTACGCCAAAGCGAAAGACCTGCTCGATCGGCTAGGTGTCGTCAGACCTCCGGTGCAGAAGGTCCTCGATCGTTTGACCAATGTGCCAGTGGACATCGAGCCAAACTTCAGCTCAGCCATTAATTGAAAATGGCATGCCCGTTGCCACTTCTCCCCGGCATGATGGGGGAAGCCGAAGGCAACGTGAAGCAATGCGCAGTTCTCGTCGTCAACTGCTCGGGACGTGAAAACGCGCACAGTCAAGCGCTTCTGCGTCGTGGCTTCCGCGTGGTCGAGATGGCGCAATGGCCATCTGACGATGTAGTGACTCAGTACGAAGTAGTGGTCATCGTTTTGCGCGAGATCGACATCATTTCCGTGGTGGCCGCGCGCATGCGCGCAAAGCCGAGATTTGGTAACAGAGTTCTCATCGGCGTCACGCGCATGTCACCATCGGCCGGAGAACGGCGGCTGGCGATCGTCTCGGGATTCGACGACATCGTCGGTGAATCGCACGACTCGCGGATCCTGATCGCCCGGATCCTGCAGCGGCTGCGCGCACGCCCCGAACATCGCTGCCTCGTACCGGAGCGTAAGCGCCCTGCCGCGTGAGCGCTTGCGTCGGCGCTCTCTCGTATCCGTGTGGATCCGTGACTTACTTCAGGGTCGACAAATACGCAACCAGCGCGTCCGCATCGCCATCCGAAATCGCCTTCTTCTTCATCGGCGGCTTTCGATCCTTCTTGTTCTTGGCAGCCATTCCAACCGGATCCACGATCCACTCTTTGATTTCAGCCGCTGCGAGCTTGCTGCCGACATCATCGAGCTTGCCCTTCGCGTTGCCCTTCCCGGCGATCGAGTGGCACTGCGAACACTTCTGCGCCGCGAACACCTGCATGCCCTTCTGAACCCTGGCATCCTGGGCCGCCGCCGTGCCGACGCCGATTGTCCACGCAAGTATTGCGGTGATCGCGATGCATCTCATGAGTCTGTGTCCTCCGGAATGATGTGCGTTGACGCACGTGTGGCAAGCGAGATGCCCGGGGCGGAGACGACTGTTTAGCCCAAAAACATCATCGGAACGTGCGGAGGGGTTTTCGGCTGCCGGATTTTCGGCAAGAACCCCTGGCGGCGCGGCACGGTTAGCCCCTGGCGGTTCGGCGTCGATACAGCTTGAAACCGTCACCGCTCTCAGCTTGCTGCGCGAGCCGGACCTCCACCTCTTCCCACTCATCCTCGAGGCCAACGATGGCGTTGGCAGCAGCCGCGACATTCTCGCGGCCGGCCTCGGGGAACCGCTTATTCAACACGGCCAACACTTTCTCGCGGTCAATCATGTGTCGCTCCAATGCGCTCGGTAATGGCAATGGGAATGCCACTGGCGCGCATGTACGTCGCACGAACAAGCGGGACAAGATTGAACGAAAAAATGCACGCGAACGCGAGTCATCCCGGGTATCGCAACCGGGGTCTCACACCGCGTGCCGAAAACCCGTCGTGCCGATCAACCGTCCTGGTGATCGGTGGGCGTGTCCTGGGATACGCGATTGGACCACTCGAGCCAGTCGTCGCCAAACAGTTCGTTCGGATGCGGCGTTCGAATGGTACCGTTCCCGCAGGCGAGATCCACGGCGGGGCAATACTTGTCGCACCCCCAACAAATGCGCTCGGGATGAGGGGGATTGAGCGGAACGGGCATCTCACCAGGTCTCAGATTCGAGTCGGAGCGCGCGCGGAAACAGGATGTTGTTTTCGAGATGCACATGCTCGTGCAGATCGCGTTCGAAGGCCTCCAGTTCTTGCAGGCACACTCGATACGTCGTGCACGCACCCGATGGTATGGCGTAGCCGCCGGTCAGCTCCCGGATTCGAGCCATGCTATCGCCCGCCGACTCGTGTTCCATTTCCATCATGCGGATCGGATTCCGAACCGTTCCGAACGGACTCGGGGGTGCGCCATGGCCAGCGGCAGACGCTTGCTCGAGCGCCACGATGTAGGGAAACAGGATGTGCTCCTCTTTCGCCATGTGAGAGGTCATTTCTTCCGCGACCAGGTCGAACAGTCGTGCCACCTCACGCATTTCCGGGTGTGACTCACCGTGAACCGTCGCGACCTTCTGGGTGTGCGTCAGAAGCACTGGTATGGTTCGTCGCACGAACTCATGATGGTTCACCTGGATATAGGTCACCAGTGTCCCTAGATCCCAGGAGTTGAAGCGCGGACCGCTCGGTCCCGGCGTTGCGGTGATCTCGGTCACTTCTCGCAGGACCCGTTCGAGATTGACTCCGCCGCTTCGGCAGGCGTCCTCGATCGATCGGTTCCCTTTGCAACAGAAATCTATCCCGTGCCGCTGGAACACCTCCGCCGTCCGAAAGTCGTTCGCAACGATTTCCCGAATTGTCATGTCTTCTGTGGCGGTCATTGGTCTCGCCTCCGGATTCCAGAATAGCGAGATGCCCTCCGGTCTGGTATGACGCCGATCATGTCCCGGGCTAAACTGGCTCGACCATGCCTGAAATCGAAGAGCTGCTGCGTACAACGCCGATTTTCAGCCGACTTTCGCCTGACGACCGCCGCAAAATCGCAGCTGTCGCAACGGTCAAACACTTCAGCCGGGGGGATGTCATTTTTGAGCAGGACACCCCATCCAATGCGCTCTACGCGATTGCCTCAGGGCGCGTCAAGATCTTCAAGATGATGCCGAGCGGCAAAGACCTCATCCTCGAGGTGTTTGGTCCGGGCGATCCGCTTGGTGCCGTCGCGGTATATATCGACCGCCCGTTCCCCGCGAGTGCGGCGGCACTCGAGGACACGATCTGCGTGCTGATCCCTCGCGACGAGTTCTTCCGGCTGCTCGAGCAGCACCCGACGCTCGTACGCGGACTCCTGCTGGGCATGACCACTCGGCTGGTCGAACTCACGAATCGCCTCGCCGAGTTGACCGGCGGCCGTCTCGAAGCACGGTTTGCGCGACTTTTCGTGAAGCTCGCGGATCAGATGGGCCGATCCGGGCACGGCGGTACGTTCATTCCTCTCGCGCTTTCGAGGCAAGAGCTGGCGGACATGACCGGGACGACTATAGAAACGTGTATCCGAATCATGAGCCGCTGGGGCAAAGAAGGGATCGTTCGGACCGAAAAAGATGGCTTCGTCGTGGTCTCACGTCGCGACCTGGACAGCATTGCGAGCGAATGATCGAGCGCGAGACCCGATCAGGAGTGCGTCGCCTCCGGCGACCCCCACGGGGGCAGCAGCTTTACGAGTACCGTGAGAATCCCGAGCGGCAGGAGCAGCACGAGCACCGCTGGAAGCAGTCCTTCCCGCGTCGCAAATCCCATCTTGTACGAGGTGTAGCCGAGGAAGCTCTTTGAAAACAACTGGCCGCCAATGACCACGTTCCAGCGCATCGCGAGGATGCCGATGAGCGTCAGCACACCGGCGGTCACGTAGAGACGGATCCGCGCCTTCTCTCCGAGTCGAACGACCTGCGTCACCGCGAGCAGTGCGAGTGGGACGAGCGTCCCGAGCACGATCTGAAACACTATCTGCGACGTAAACAGTCGCGTCTTCACCATGAAGTCCAGCGCGCGGAACGACTCGTCGGCTTCGTAGATTCGATGGATGAGATCGATCATTTCCAGGGCGAAGTCGACGAGAAATGCGTAAAAGAGATATTTCGCCACGGTATCGACGCAGACGATATCGAGCGGCGCCCGCCGAATTCGCGACGTGACGACGTAGAGCAGCAATACGAGCGCGATGCCGGACACGATCGCGGAAAACAGGAACACGATCGGCATCATCGGCGTCGACCACCACGGATTCGCTTTGACTGAACCAAAGATGAAGCCGACGTACCCGTGGAGCAGGAACGCCGACGGAATTCCGATGATCGTGACGATCCGTCCGACCTGATCGTCGACGCGCAATGACGCCGGGCTGATGTTGTCCGAACCCAGCGTGACGGTCCGGTAGAAAAGCCGCTTCAGTCCGCTGCTGCCCCGCGCCGCCAGCACCAGCTCACGACGGTATTCCAACCAGATCTCGACGAGCAGGACGACCATCAAATACCACAGGTAGACAAACCCGAACATCGCCATCGCGGAGGTCGTGTGCGGTGTGAACATCATTTCCAGCGATCGCTCCGGATGTCCGAGATGCATCTGCAGTGGCAGCGGCGCAACCAGCAGGAACGCCAGTGCCGTGAGCAGCGCGAGGCGGTAGGTTGGTTTCACCGCCTGGACGTTGAAGACGCGCTCGAGTGACGCAAGAATGAAGGCTCCCGCGACCAGTCCGGTAATGAACGGATAGAGCACGATCAGGACGCTCCACTGGAGCTCCACTTCGTTCGGATACATGAATCCGTCGACGCCCGGCATATCGATCCTCCGATCCGCGTTCCGAAGGCTGCGGGTCGCTATCTCACCGCGCCGTCCAGTCCGTTGTAGTACACCTTGGCTCCCGTCGCCATCTGTGGCTTCAATACCTGGATCTTGTGTGTGCGCAGGTATTCATGCGCGGGATCGTTTGGATTTTTCAGATCCGCGATTTGTCGCGCACCGGTCGGGCACACCTCGACACAGGCCGGAGCCATTCCCTTCGTCAAGCGGTGATAACAGAGCGTGCATTTGTCGGCGGTGTGGGTGCGAGGGTCGAGGTATCGACAGCCATAAGGACAGGCCTGCACGCAGTAACGACATCCAATGCAATAGTCCTTGTCCACGAGCACCACGCCATCGTTGGTCCGGAACGTCGCGCCGACCGGACAGACTTGCGTGCACGGTGAATCGGCGCAGTGATTGCACAACTTGGGCACGAAGAACGTCTTGCCGTCGCCTTCAGCGTACTTTTCACTGAAGCCGTTGATGCCGCCGTCGGGCGAATCGACAAGTGGATGATCCGGATCGCTCATGTTGATGTGATAGCGCTCCACCCACGTGCGGAAGTACATCGGCTCGTCGATCACGTTGTTCTCGGTCTTGCAGGCACGCACGCAATGTCCGCCACCGATGCACTTGTCGACATCGATGAGCATCGCCCACCAGTGATCCGCCGTGCGGTATGCCTGAGCCGCCTCTGGCGCACCGGCGAGAACGTGCTCGATCGCAGAGGCCGTCGCAGCGGTCATCACCAGCAGCTTCGTTCCGACCATGAGGAAGTCTCGCCGCGTCGTCTCCATGACTACTTCTCCTGATCCATTCGCGGATCGTGCGCGTTGTGGCACGGGACGCAGCTGTCCTCGTCCGAGTGGTCCTTGGCGACGACGGTCGGTTGATGTGAAGGCTTTCCGGTATTGGCGGCATGACAGCGGAGGCACAGCGGCTGCGCATCGACCTTCGTGGTCTCCACCGCCGGGTCGTCGGCGTGCTTCAGCAGCGCTCCGTGGCACGTCTCGCAGGCGATCGCTTTATGTTTCGAGGGTGCGGCTTCGTTGACCGTGTCCTCGTGGCACTCGGTGCAGCGCGCCCGTCCGGCATACACCATCGGCTTGGCTGCGGCCTCGGTCACCGCATTGGCGCGGTAGTGTCCGTACTTGCCGAAGTCGTCGGGCACGAACTGGGCGCGGGCGACACCGAAGAAGAGGAGTCCCGCAGCGAACAATCCCGCCAACCTAATCAGATGCTCGACGTCCTTGAGTGGCCCCTTCATCGATGGTGCTCCTTGGACGTGACGTAACCGAGAGTTGCGCCGACCGCTGCAAAGGTCAGTCCCTGGGCTTTCTTGCGGTATATCGGGAGGTTTCGTTCAGGTGGGAATCCGGCAGTGCGCTGCATTGCCGGGAAACCGTCATTCCGGTTCGATCAGGATGGCCCACGCGACCGCTCGCTCCACAGCGACCTCTGTCTGATCGCATTCGAACACGATTCCGGGAAAGGTTTGCAGGACCGTGACCGCCGCGCCCGGCGTCACGCCAAGTGCCGCGAGACGCTCGGCCCGGCCGGTAAGATCGCGCGGCGAAATCCGCGACACGCGTCCTCGAGTGCCGGCCGGCAGGTTTGCGAGTGGAATTGTCGTTTTCATATCAAAACGTGATCCGCAACATCGTCAGCGCAAAATTCAGGACCGCACCGGTTCCGATGGCAATGACGGTGACTGCACCAAGAATGGCCATACCGGTGCGGACCCCACGCTCGCGAACAATCATCAGCAGGTTGGCCACACACGGCACGAAGAGCGTCATCACCGTCAGCGCGATCACCGATTGAACCGCGCTGAGGCTGCCGTCTTGCGCCATCTTGAAGAGTCCTGCAGCTCCGTAATCACGGCGCAGGAACCCCATGACGAACACACCCGCCGATTCAGAGGGCAATCCAAGTGCACCGGTCACGACTGGCCGCGCCGCGTTGGTCAAGACATCGAGTACGCCGATTCGATCGAACAGGAACAGGAGTGCGGTGCCGACGAGAAACAGTGGAACGGCCTCGCCCAGATACCAGCGAACGCGAAGCGCCGTCTTCGTTGCCAGGTTTCGCAGTCGAGGAAGTCGAATCGGCGGCAGTTCCAGGATGAAGTCCGACCGATCGCCGGGAAGCGCTCGAGCGGCCAGAAACCCGACCAGCACCATCTGCGACAGGACGACGCCAAAGAGCAGGAGCAACGCCCACACCGAGATGCCGCCGAGAATGCCCATGATGGTCGCAAGCTGTGCCGAACAAGGAACGCCGAGCGCAAGCAGGGTGATCGCGATCAGCCGTTCCTTCGGTGTCCCAAGGATGCGAGTAGTCATCGTCGCCATCGTGTCGCAGCCCAGACCGAGAACCATCGGCAGCACAGCCTTTCCGTTGAGGCCCATCGAGCGAAACAGCCGATCGCTGAAGATCGCGAGCCGCGGAATGTATCCGCTGTCTTCCAGAAAACCAAACATCAGAAAGAACGTCGTGACAACGGGCAACACAATGGCCATCGCATAGGTCAGGCCCATGGTGATGAGGCCGTACTTGCCGACGAGAAGGTCACGTATCAGTGGCGTCGGGATGTAGCCGGCAACGAGTGTCGCGGCTGGATTGATGAATCCGTTGAACACCTGCTCTTCGAGCGCCCCGACCAGCGTCTGCGCGCCGAACACGCCGACGAACAGATAGGTGGCATACAGGACAAGGGCAAGAATTGGCAGGCCCGTCAAGGGTTCTCGAACAGCACGATTGACCGCTTCGCGCACGCGTCCCGCTGAAACGACGTTCATGCGCCGGAACGTCGCAGCCGTTGAACTCGCCCAGTCGATATGACTTATATCTACGGGCCGAGTGCCCACGACTCGTGCAGCAGAGGGCAATGCTTCACGCAGCTCTCCGATGCCTTGTCCGTCAGGGGCCACAGCCTCAATCACCGGGATGCCCAGGTGCTGCGCCAGGCCGTCTGTGTCGATCGTGATTCCGCGAGCATTCGCCTCGTCCACCATGTTCAGCACGAGGATCATCGGCAACCCGATGTCGGCAAGCTGCGATGTCAACATCAGTGCGCGCCGGAGGTTTCTGGCATCGGCGACCTGAACGACCAGTTCAGCTCCACCGGTGGAGAGCAGACGATGGGTGATGCGCTCGTCCTCGCTCAGTACGCCCTCGAGCGCGTTCACGCCCGGCGTATCGATGACGTCGCAGACTTCAGCGCCAATCAGCGCTCGTCCCCGCGTGATCGTCACCGTTGTCCCAGGGTAGTTTGAAACCGTAGCGTAGCGTCCGGTGAGCCGGCCGAACACCACGCTCTTGCCGACGTTCGGGTTGCCGACGAGCGCGATTCTCAGAGGGTGTGAGCGAAGCCGCAGCAAAGGGGGGCGACGCGACACGATCGTCGCATCCGAAGCCATGGAACAAGGCATGTCGCGGGTGGCGCAAGCGGAGTACCACCGGATTCTCCGGCAATTCTCGTGTATTCAGTTATCGGTGCCGGAAAACCGGCAGTCGCACCTGTTGGCTACTGGCTGCCGGCTCTTGCCTGCTGGCGAGTGCTGACGACAGCACCCGTTTCGAGCCAGAAGCCAAGAGCCAGCAGCCAGAGATTCACCAGAGATAAGACATTCGCAACCAGACCGTCTGCCCGGTATATGGCCGATAGTAGTAGCCCGACAGAATGGCGGACGGCAGATTGAGTTGATTGATCGTCGTGCCGTTCAGTGAAAAGTCCTGCGATCGATATTGCTCGTACCAGTAGCCGCCGCCGAGAGCGACGTTGGCGCGAACAAAGTACTGGACATCGGCGCGACCCGTGGTCAGCTTCGTACGGTTGGGAGCCAGTTGCACCACCGGGATCGGGTTGAACACATTGCCGGGTCCGTAATTGACACCCGTGAGGATCGTTGAATTCGGTCCCAGGTTGTAGACGTAGGTCGACTTCCCGTCACTCAGATCGAACCCAAACCGGATGTCGGTCTTCGGGATGGTCTTGATGAAGTCGAGATTCGCCGTCACCGTGTCGACCTTGTCGTTCGAATCAATACCCCAGTCGCGCGACGGATCGTTGAACGACGGGCTGGGCAGCGGGTTCGAGGTGCGCGACCACTGCACCGCCGTGTATTTCTCGTGCACGTATTGCACACCGAACGTCACCGTGTCGCGCGGCACGAGGTCGACCCCAAGTGAGTAACTGTTGTTCTTGTTGTCGCGCAGGCCGAAGTACGACTCGCTGTAGTCGTCGTGTCCGGTCGCCGCAGTGGCATTGAAACCGACCGAGGCCACAGGCGTCACGGTCACGATCACGCTGCTGCGGGTTCGGTCGCGATTGGCAATATCGAAATGGCGGAGAGCCGTCTGCTCCGCAATCTCGGCCAGCATCTCGAAGTCCTCTCCCGATCCTGTGCGCGACGACTTCTCGACGACAGCGCGAACGGTGAAGTATTGGTTGCCGGTGCTGTCGATGGATGCGCGGACGATGTTTTCGCCGGTCTTTTCGTAAATCCGGAACGTGCGATCACCCTCTTCATGCGTGTAGCCGACGTTCAGCGATGCGAACTGGAAGGGCGTATACGACGCGTCGAGATCCACCGTCTGCCGCTTGATGTCGAACGGCTCGGTCTCCTTCGCCGCACCAAGGGTATTGTCGGCCACGACCATCGACGAGATGAAGAATGAGGGCGTCCGTGTGTCGTAGTCGTAGTAGCGGTACTTCGCATTCAACCAGAGATACTCGCTCGGTCTTGAATTGATCGTGTAGACCATCGACAGGGTTCGCGCCTCTGCCTCCGCGCTCGACCGTTCGAGCACAGGAGCGACGAGCGCGGTGTTGACCGTCGCCGGCAGCAACGACTGGTTCTGTGTCGAGTTGCCGACTGAAATCGACGCCGACGCTCTGGTATGGCCGGGCAATCCATAGCGGCCATTCAGATTCACGGTCTGCATGTTGTTACTCGGCCAGGTTGACATCTGACCGACCGACGGCCCACCAACAATGTCGGTATAGCGCAGCGGATTGTCGAACCGATACGCGTTGATCGTGTTGTCGTACCAAGAGCCGTTGTAGCCGATGCTCAGAAGGCCTTTCGCGTTGGCAAACTCGATCGCCGCCTTGACGTCGGTCGTGCGATCGTTCAGCGGCACTTCCGATTCGATGGTGTTCGAGAAGCCGAAGTTGAGGCTTTGCAGGTTGTAGCCGTCCCGCATGCTGTTCCGCACCGCGAACTTCAGGTCGACGTCGCGTGAGGCGGTGTAGGTGAGATTGAAGAGCGCCGTGTCCCGTTGGGTCCGGGCATTGAACAATGCCGCCTGGCCGATGACATTGTTCAACGTCGTCGCACCCGACTCGATGCCCTTCTGAATGGTGTCGTCAATGGTGAACACGCCGTTCTTGGAGACGGTATACAGCGTCTTCGTGTCATCGCTGATGAATAGCGGAATCTCGTTCCATTCGCCGTCGACTTTCAGCTTACCGATCGACTGGAACTCGGCGAAGTATCGCTGGTCGCGATACCCGACGTTGTTCGCTTCGGCATGCCACAGCGTGTTTTCCGTGACGTTCTCGAAACGAAGACCGGACAGATATCCGCCCTCGCGCCAGTCCTTGAAGCGGTAGTAGCGCGACGCATCGCCGTCGACCGAGCTGCCGCGGAAGCCGAAGTCGACGGTGCCCAGCCTTGGGGTCGACGTAACCGGAATGTCCGGCGATGGCCTGGCCGCCGGCGCGCCCTGCGTTGGAGCCTTCACTGTCGTCTGTGCATTGGCGACCGGCAGTGTCGCTCCGGAATCCTGCGCGGCGGCAAGGGCGGCGGAGACCAGCAGCAGCGCTCCGATCAGAATCATCATTCTGGTGCGCATCGCATTCTCCCCCTTACCTGAAGAAGACCGCGCCGGACGGATGATTCGAACCATGAATCATCGCGTGGCAGTTGACGCACGAGCGCCCGACGGCCCGGTTGCTCTTGTTCACATTGATCTGCGTGTTCTCATAGATGGTCGCCGGATGGCGGCTCGCGACGTGGCACCGCTGGCAGAGCATCGGCAGCTTCGCGACCAGCATCCGCTCGTTGTTCGAGCCGTGCGGGTCGTGACACGATACGCAGTTCTCGCGGCCTGCGGCATGCTCCCACAGGTAGGGACCGCGCTTTTCCGCATGACAGGTCGCGCATGCCTCGTTGATTGAGTTCCCTTCACGAAGCATCTTCACGTTCTGCGATCCGTGCGGGTTGTGGCAGGTCGTGCATTCCAGCTTGCCTTCGCGGACCGGCATGTGCGAGGAACGGTGGACCTTCGCCACCTCACGCTTGTGACATTGCACGCACGTTTCGGTGACGGTGACTTTTCTCAGCTGGCCGTCAAGAGATTTCGATTCGTGCACGCTGTGGCAGGTCGTGCAGGACATGTTGCGCGAGTCGTGCTTGCTGCCGGCCCAGTTGTTGTGTTCGCTGCGGGCGTGGCACGTCGTGCAGGTTTCGCTCACCTTGCGCGGCGCCATCTTCGTAAAGTCGTTGATGTAGCCGTCGCCATCCGCGTCCACGTGCGCTTTGCCGGGACCGTGGCAACTCTCGCACGTGTTCTTCGCCGCAGGGGTTCGCAGGTTCTTCGCCCTTCCGTGCGGGCTGCCGTGATACCCCTTGCCCTGATCCTCGTGACACTCGAGGCATTTCTCTTCGCCGACGTACTCGCCGGCATTGGCTTTCGGATCGACAGGCGTCGAAGACGTGCTCTTCGGTGCCGAGGCAACCGCTTTGTTCGGCGCGATCGAATTGTCCTGCCGTGCCGGCGCGTGCGCGCCGGCGACGATGACGACACCGAGCCACATCAGCACGGCTCCGACGAGCGTGGCGCGTGGACCGGGGGCCTTGAAGCGACCCATGTCTCCTCCCTTCTACGTCTCCGGGACCGAGCCCACTGTCGAACGGCTTTCGACGCGCTCCCGAGGCGTCGACTGCGGGGCAGCAAGGGAGGTGCCCGCGGCTAAGATGTTGTAAATATGAGACTTTGCTTTTTCCAGGAAGGAAAAAGCGCCGGATTTCCGGCGATCACATTCGATATCGCCGCGGCGGCTGACGCGAAGACGGCGCCTCTGCGACGAGATAGGCGACTGAGGGTTGGGTTGACTATACTCAAATGATCTTGCGCCTGAAGGCGGAAGCCACACGAGACTTCGGAAGCCACACGAGACCTCAATTGATCATTCATGAACTGACGCCGGCAGACTGCGCCGATATTCTCTCTCGGTCGAACATGGCACACCTGGCGTGCTGTCACATGAATCAGCCCTACGTCGTGCCGGTCTCGATCACGTACGATCCGCGCCACGCATGCCTGTTCAGTTTTTCGTCGCTCGGAAGAAAAGTGGAGTGGATGCGCGAGAACCCGAACGTGTGTCTCGAGGTCGAAGACGTCGACGATCGTTTTCACTGGACGACCGTCGTCGTGTTCGGCCGATATGACGAAATCAGTGATTCTCCCGACCACAAGGACGTGCGCCAGCGCGCGTTGCACTTATTGAACGAACGGTCGCGTTGGTGGCTGCCCGGCGCCGCCAAGCCTGGCGGCGCCGATCATCATGGCGTCGTCCTCTATCGCATCCACATCGATCGCTTGACCGGAAGACGGACTGCGAAAAACGAGACAAAGTAATATTCACTGCTCGATGTTCAATGCTCAATGTTCATTTTTACAACAGGGATTTTTCCAACCACGAACCGCCACAACCTTCAGTGACGGCAAGGTACCCGTGCCGAAACAGATCCTTGATGCCGCTCGCCGGAACGACGACAATGCGTCGCGATCCTCCCGCGAGCGACGCAATCTGTATCGCGTCGAGCAGCGCGTCCACCACCTGCCGTCGGACATTCGCGTGATCCACGTCGAATGAGTGGGGAATCTCAACGGCAAAGTCAGGAATCTGCGTCTCGATGGGTGTTTGGGTATAAGTGGCGACGCCAACCGGAACGTCATCAATCCGGACGACGATGCGGGGCCAATTGCGGAGGCGATTCAACCGCTCGCCCGTCGTCGGCCCGGGGAACAGACGGCGAACATCACCGTCGGTCAACCCGCGGGCGTCCGCGCCTTCGACGCGAAGATCCAGCACAGCGGGCTCGGGCGTCGGCCACGCACCACTGAGTGCTCTGTTTGTCACGATAGACCTCCGTGCTCTTCGAGGCCGAGCCGGCGAATTCGATCGCCAAGCGTCGAGCGTTTGATTTGAAGAAGTTCCGCCGCTTTCGATTTGTTGCCGCTGCTGGCTCTCAGCGCCCAGGTGATCAGGTTCATTTCGACGTCGCGCAATCGATCGTCGAGCGAGACGGCATGCGATTGTTCGCAGGCGTCGGACGGCATCGGCCGATCGGTCGTCGTTTGAAACAGGATGCTTGCCGGCATGCACGCGGCGCGAACGCGGTCGCAGTGACATGTTTGCGCGAGACGTTCGCAGGCGTTCTCGAGCTCGCGCACGTTCCCCGGCCACGAATAACGCTGCAGCAGTTGCCTCACGGTGTCCGACAGCACTGGCGTGTGTCCTGATTCCTTGAAGAACCGCGACAGGAAGTGATCGGTCAGCGCCGGAATGTCTTCGCGGCGTTCGCGGAGGGGTGGCAACCAGATCGGCAGGACATTGAGCCGATAGAACAGATCCTCTCGGAACTTGCCGTCGGCAACCATCCGCCTTAGACTGCGTTTCGATCCGGTGATGACGCGCACGTCCACGGGAATCGGCCGCGTTCCACCGACGCGCTCGACGATTCGTTCCTGGATCACACGCAGCAGCTTGACCTGGACCGCCGGCGGCACATCGTCGACGTCATCGAGGAAGATCGTTCCGCCGTGGGCCATCTCGAACCGCCCGGCGCGATCGCGGATCGCGCCGGTGAATGCACCGTGCTCGTGCCCGAATAGTTCGGTCTCAATCAGCGATTCAGTGAGGATGGCGCACCCGACCGCGATAAACGGTCCGCGCCGCCGCTCGCTGCGATGGTGAATCAGTCGGGCAACGACCTCTTTGCCGGTGCCGGTCTCACCGATGATGAGGACATTGCTCTCGCTGCCCTCGATGACCCGCAGAAAGTCGAATACCGCGCGCATTCGCCGGCTTCTGCCGACGACGACCGAGTCGGGCGAAAACGTGCTGTCGCGATGTCGCGTGACGGGTGCACTGCCGGTGGAAACGAGATCGAACTCGGTCACGTCGGGAGCGCCCCGCAACCTCGATGCCAGCGAGGGACGTGAGGGTTTTCCCGGTCAAATGTTCACGTTCGCCGGCAAAACCCGCCCGGGGCCTGAAGGGGCTACCGCGCGCTGCCGAAAATCCGGCAGCAAATTCCCGCCCATCTCGCCGACCTCCTCAGACGTGCGAGATCACTAGTAATTACGCGCCCTGGATATCCGGCAGGTCGCGGTACGGGATTTGTGATGTTGGCCGGCCATGACCGCCTGCTCCATAAGCCCCATCACGTCACCAGCACTCGGCTCCAACGTGGCTGCACGGCTTCAGCGCTACGACACGCCCGGACCGCGCTACACGTCGTATCCGACCGCGGTCGAGTTCACCGAGGCGTTCGATGAGGCCGCGTACCGTGGGCGACTCGAGGCGGCGTCGGTCCTGACAGACCAGCCGCTGTCGCTCTACGTCCACCTGCCCTTCTGTGAAGAGCGGTGCCTCTACTGCGGTTGCATGACGATCATCACGCAGAGGCGGGAGGTCGCAGTCCGATATCTTCGGTACCTCGAACGTGAGATCGAGATGCTCGCAGACGCGCTGCAGGGACGGTGCAGCGTCATTCAGCACCACTGGGGAGGGGGAACGCCGACGTATCTGACAGTCGAACAGCTCGAGCGGCTTCACGCCGTCATCTCGCGACACTTTGCCGTCCAGGTCGATGCCGAGACGGCTATCGAAATCGATCCGCGGGCGACGACCCGTGAACAACTGCGGCTACTGCGATCGCTTGGCTTCAACCGGTTGTCGTTGGGCGTCCAGGATTTTTCGCCTGACGTTCAAGAGGCCATCGGCCGGTTTCAGCCGGAACGCGCCACGCGCGAGCTGTACGATTACGCGCGGTCGATTGGCTTCAACAGCATCAACCTGGATTTGATCTACGGCTTGCCACGCCAGAACCTGCCGTCATTCGAACGAACGCTGTCGGCGGTGACCGCGATGCGACCGGATCGAATCGCGGTGTATTCATACGCGCACGTTCCGTGGCTTCGCCCGCACCAAAAGCACATCGAGGTCTCGGAACTTCCGCAGCGGGAAGCGAAACTTCAATTGATCGGCGCGGCGATCGAATCGTTCGTCAGCGCCGGCTACATGCCGATCGGCATGGACCATTTCGCGCTCGCCGACGACGAACTGGCGGTTGCTGCGCGTGAACGACGACTCCATCGCAATTTCATGGGCTACACCACGCGGCGCGCGACAGACATGGTCGGTGTCGGGCTGTCGGCGATCGGCGATGTTGCCGGCGCGTTCGCGCAGAACGTGAAAAAGCTGCCGGCGTACTATGCGGCACTCGACGCCGGGCACTTCCCCATTGAACGAGGCTACGCCTTGACCGACGACGACAGCATTCGTCGCCAGGTGATCACCGAGCTGATGTGCAATTTTTTCGTCGACCGTCGCCGCATCGAGACGAAGTTCGGAATTGACTTCGATCAGTACTTCGGTTCCGAACTCGAAACGCTTACGGCTCCCGGCGGGCCGGTCTCGGATGGCTTCCTGCAGATCAGCCCTCAGGGCCTCGAAGTCGCCGACGGAGGCCGCCTGTTCGTTCGTAGCATCTGCATGCATTTCGATCGATATCTCGGTCGTCACGCCGATCGACCGACCTTCTCACGGACCATTTAGCGCCATGACCAGTTCAACTGCTGTTCTGTTGTTCAACCTCGGCGGACCTGATGATCTCGCGTCGGTCGAGCCGTTTCTCGTCAATCTGTTTACCGACCGCGAGATTATCCAGCTCCCCGGCGGTGCGGCTCTGCAACCGTGGGTGGCCCGATTGATCGCCAAGATGCGCGGGCCTTCAGTGCGCAATAACTACCGGCGTATCGGAGGTGGATCGCCGCAGCTGCGCATCACGCGGCAACAGGCACAGGCGCTCGAAGATCGATTGAATAGCGCCCGCGGCCCGCGCGAACGGCCGGAGGGAAGCGCCGCGTTGGCGGCGCCCGTGAGCGCGAGCGAGTGGGGGTGGGGCCCCACGAGCAGTAATAAAAGCAGCACTGCCGATGCCTATCGCGTGTTCGTCGCGATGCGCTACTCGCAGCCAACAGCCGATGACGCGTTGCGGGCGATTTCCGATGCTGGGATCACGCGCATCATCACGCTGACGCTGTTTCCGCACTGGTCGAAAGCGACGACTGGCTCATCGCGAAATGAATTCGAGCGCGTGCTCTCGAGTCCGAGATGGAAGGATTCGCGTTTCGCAATTACTCACATTGAGCACTACGCCGATGATCCGCTCTACATCGAAGCGCTCACCGACACCGTCCGCGTCGCCTGGAACGACATTCCCGAACGGCGGCGCGCACGCACAGTCCTGCTCTTCAGTGCGCACGGTTTGCCGCAGCGATTCATCGACGAAGGAGACCCTTATGTCGAGCACATCGACGCCACCCGGTTCGGCGTCCTCGAGCGGCTCGACCTGCCGAACCGTCAACTGCTGGCATTTCAGTCGCGAACCGGCCCGGTGAAGTGGATTGGACCGGGCACCGAAGAGGTCCTCGCCGAACTTGGCGACGAAGGCGTGAGCGACGTCCTCATCATTCCGCTCTCGTTCGTTTCCGATCACATTGAAACGCTTTACGAAGTGGACATGCTGTTTGCCGACGCCGCGCGCGATGCGGGCATTACCGGTTACTACCGTCCGCCGGCGTTGAATTGTCATCCGCTGTTCATCGAAGCGCTGGCAAAGCTTGTCACCGATCACAACGGGGCGCCGACGCCGCATCGAAATCAGCGGCACGCACACCCCGCTCGATTACGGGCGGTCGTGGACGAGCCCGCGCTAGTGGACTGAGCGCGGGCGCATCCGCCGCGCGAACACGGGCCGCGCGACGAGCGAGGCGAGACGCAGGTAGGATTCGTACAGGTAGAAGCCCGCATTGCGATGAGCCAGCAGCGCAGACTCATCGGGCGTCACGACCAGACTTGTCTCGACTCCGGGTGCCAGACCAATCGGGATCCAGTGGCGACGGCACGCGTCAAAGACGTAGGCCATCACTGAGCGCATCTCCTCGTAGGTGGGTGGCGACCAGCGCTCCATGTCCGACCCGACAGTCGGCCTGAAAATGCAGACGGTTGGAAAGGCACCCAGTCTGGTAATCACGTCGATCGCTTCGAGCGTTCGCTCTATCGGCTCGATGCCGGCGATGATCTCACCCGAGACCGACCCGTATGGCATCCTTGATGCGCAATAGGCGAGCGCATCAAGGAACAGCGACTGTCCGTGCATCCGCGCCTTCCCCGGACAGATTCGTTTGAACCACTCCGGGTCGAGAAACTCGAGGCAGAACGAAATGTGGTCGAGTCCCGCGGACATGACGGCATCGTAACGCGCGAAGTCGTTCTCGGGCGCCAGCTGCAAGCCGACAAGGAGCCCGACTTCCTCCTTGATCGCCTTCACATACGGCAACGCAAACTGGAGTCCGCGCGATCCCTGGAACCCGCCGTTCAAGTGCACGAACGTGATTCCGGATTCTTCCTTGGCCGCTCGACAGGTCTCGACGACATCAGAGACGCTCTTCTCCAGCGCTTCCGCGGTGCCAACGTTCTGGCCGGTCGTACAGAACTTGCAGTTCAGGGCCGGAGCGTAATTCCAGAACGCGCAGACCGGGTTGATGTAGATGCCGAGGCAAGTCCCCTGCAACACGCCGATGCGATTCATCGGGACGCCGCTCGATGTGAGCCGTCCGGACCAGGTCGGTTCAGATGGAAGTCGGACGACATAGGACTGGCAGGACCGATCGTCGACGATCCGCCAGTGCATTTCGTTGTCGCGTGCGAGCCAATAGGGAGATTCGGCGGTGAATGGTTCAACAACCGGTACGTTGACCCAGATTTCCGGTTTGATTCGCGACCCGGTGGGCAGAATCAGTTCCAGCCCCGATCCGAGACCCGCGCGTGTCCGGGAGATGTTTCGCGCCTCGGCCGGCGATGTGCCGGAAATCCGTAAGCCGCGGCATTGCAGATCGATCTCCAGCTCGCAGGCATTCAACGGGCGGGTTGGCTCGGCTCTCTGCGCAAGCCGATCAACGCGGGCCATCTTCGACCATCCTGAAGGTCCGCAGGTCGGCGTCATAGGTCACGAGAACCACGCGGTGCGAGATCATGCGCACACGCCGTTCGAGTGACAGCGACGACGGAATCGCCTCTTCACGTCCTCTCGTGCGCTCTTCCAGTTCGCGCCGCCGGCGAACGTCGTCGATTGCGGTCGAATGGCGCGCCTCCTCACGCTCATCCGACGAGCGCTCGCGATGTGGAGAGGCCGAAACAGATTCCACGCGATCGAATTGCACGCCGACTGTGCCCTCTCCTGGCGACAGAGGAATGTCACGGAAAAGATAGAGCGGTCGATCGTGACGCAGACCGCCGCCACGAACAGTCTGTTGCAGGATCACCTCGTCATTCCAACGAACCTCGAGTCGATAGGTGGCGGTCGTGCCGACGCAGGCGACCGATTGGCGCATGTGCGCCGGTAATTTCTGCAGCTCTTCGTCACTCTGCTGCCGGCAGTCTTCGATTCGCTCCGGGCGGGCGGTCCATGCGAGACGCAGCACAGCCTGCTCTCCGTGTGGACTGAACGGCACGCTGGATGCGCGTGCGAGTCCGACCGCCGTGGCGATCGCGAGCAGAATGCCGACGATACGCGGCGCGATGGTCATGCCCGCCCTCCGACCGGCGTCCGTTCGCACTCGGCATCGATCTCCGCCGATCGATCGCGCATCGGCAACGCGAGCGCCGACACATGCGCCGAAAACGCACGAAGCGCGGCCACCGCGTCACCGGATTCCCCGGCAGCCACCGTCGCGATCCTCACTCGTGCCCGATCGACGCGGGCCTGCAGCTCCGCCTCACGCTCGTGGTAGACACGCTCGTTCAACCACTTGGGCCCTTCGCGGTTCCAACAATCGCGAGGATGACACGACAGTACGAGCACGCCGCCCGCCCCACCCCTGAGCAGGAGCTCGATGACCGACGTGTGGAGATTCCCCGCGCAATCAGTCGTCCACGTCGCGGCGCCTTCGGCCGCGAGGCTGGAGCGATATGCCGCGGCTCCGTGCTCGCAGCAGACCGCCACGATCTCACCGCGGCGCCGTTCGGGTGAGCCGACAAATGCCTGAATCTGTGCGAGTTGATCGCGCCCTGTGCGCCCAGGAGGACCGACGCCCATCGGCGCGCACGAACCCGCACAGATCCCGCAGCTCACGCACAGGTCCGGATCGACGCGCGCCACCAGCATCGAGCGACGGCCGGCGCGCTCAATCATCTGGATCGCACCATACGGACAATCACGCGAGCACTGAACACAACCCGTGCAGATGTCCTCATCGACCACCGATGGCAGAGGCTTCCTGTCAGCACGGCGCTTCGTGAAGACAGGCACCACGAGCAGAGCGATGAGACCAGCCGTCAGAATCGTCAGCGCCGTTCCGCCACTCACGCGCGCCGTCAACGGCATCCAGAAAGCGAAGAACACATCGCTCGGAATCTGATCGGGCAAGACGAACGGGTTCGCTCGAGGCGCCATGGCGAGCGGCGCCGCGATCGCGATGGCCGTCAGACACGCGACCGACGCCCAGGCCAGCGCTCGTGGAGGCAGAAGCAGCGGACGCTCGAGGCGCTTGATGTGCAGCCAGAACACGACTCCCATCCCCAGGGGGATACCGATGTGGGCGAAGAGCGTGACGAAGAAGAAGACACTGGGCACCGGCCGCTCGCCGGTGAAGGCCCTGGCCAGCGGCTCAGAGAGAACAGGCAACGCGTCGAGCATACGAGCGCCTTCGATGGCGAGGCGCTCTCCGAACGTATCCCAGACCAGCACGTAACCGGTCCAGCCGCACAGCAGCAGAAGAAAAGTGAGCAGTCCTCCGCTCACCCAGGCGAGCGCCCGCGCGCCCCAGCTGCGACCCTGCGCGAACATTCGGAACGCGTGAACGAGTGTGGCGACGACGGCCGCATCGCTGGCGTACCGGTGCAGCCCGCGGACCCAGTTACCGATCCACGCGTTCGCGGTCAGCCGCGCAACCGATTCCCAGGGGGCCCCCACTCGATAGAAGAGAATCAGCCACAGTCCGGTCGCAAGCAGCGTCAGGTACAACACGACCACGATCGTCCCGCTCTGATAGAGCGGATTGAGCCGTGCGCTGTACAGCCGATTGGCGAGGGCATCAATGCGAGTTAGCAGCCGAAGGCTCAGTTTCTGCAACGCGGACCCGATCGTGATCGTAGGGCGCGCAGGGGCGTAAACCGTATGACGCCTGTCATAACGTCTGCGCGGTGAAGCGAGCTATCGTGCGTTCGATCCGAGGCCTGCTGCTTCGGACAGACGGAGCACCGTTTATGCACGAGCCTCCTCGCCCGTCCACCGCCCCGGCGTCAGTACCGCTTGGTCAACGACTCTTCGACAACATCTTCCTGTTACTGGCTGCCGGGTTGGTCGTCATGTTCGTTCTCTACACAGGCTGGGGGCTCTGGGAGATCATGACTCTCCCGGCCGGCAGCCTTCCCTGAGGCATATCCATGCACCTCGACACACACACGGGACTCGACTCCCCGACGGGAGTCTGGTGGAAGCCGGCGCACAAGTCGGAGAAGCTCTGGGTCGTGATCGCCTTTGCCTGGTGCATGGTGCTCTTCGCCATGATGCCGCTCTGGCACTGGAAAGGCGGGCAGAACCCATCCGGTATCCGTCGCCATACGACGCCGGTCGCGTACGGGCAACGTCTCGGCGAGTTCATCGCGCAGTATCAAACCGGCCAGGATCGCGGCATTCCAATCGTGTCGCCACCACCGGGGGCAGACATCTACCTGGCGGCGGCGCAATTCCAGTGGCTTCCAATCCTGCGGCTGCAGAAGGGCGTCGAGTACACACTGCATCTGTCAGCACTCGACGTGAACCACGGCTTCTCGCTCTACCCCATCAACGTCAATTTTCAGGTGGTGCCGGGTTACGACTACGGCCTTCGCGTGACACCTAATGCAGCGGGCGACTTCCGCATTCTGTGCAACGAGTTCTGCGGCATCGGCCACCACATGATGGTTGGGCGCGTCATCGTCGAGGACGGCCCGGTGGCCGCAACGAAGGTGAATCCATGACGACCTCCACCGCTGTTGTCGATTCAGGCAGGCCGGGCCGTCCGCTCTTCCGAACCTGCCAGTCGACGGGACGGCAGATCCACATCGGAGCCGAGTGGCTGATCAAGGCGCACGCGGTCGCGTCCGTTGTCGCGCTCCTCATTGGCGCCATCGCGGCCGTACTGATCGTGCTCACCCGCTGGCAGGCAGTCCATCTCCTCCCGGCTGAATGGTTTTATCGCGTGCTCGGCGTCCACGGCATGAGCATGCTGATCTTCTTCATCATCTTTTTCGAGATCGCGGTGCTGCATTTCACGAGCACGGCGCTCATCAATGCACGGGGATGCGCGCCGAAGACGTCGTGGCTCGGCTTCGCGCTGATGACCATTGGCGCGGTGATGGTCGAGGCGATGATGTGGGCCGGCAAGGCCGATGTGCTCTTCACCTCCTATGTCCCGCTTCGTGCCGATCCCAACTTCTACCTGGGCGTGATCCTGTTTGCGGTCGGTGCACTGATTGGCGTCGCAATCTTCTTCGGCAATCTGGTCGTCGCCAAACGCGAACAACGCTACCAGGGGTCGTTGCCGCTGGTCGTCTACGGTGCGGTCACGGCCGCGATCATCGCGGTCATTACCCTCCTGCACGGCGCGGCGATTTACATCCCGACGTATCTCTGGTCGCTTGGTGTGATGAAAGTCGATCCTGAAATCTACCGCGTCGTCTGGTGGGGACTCGGTCATTCGTCGCAGCAGATCAACGTTGCGGCGATGGTGGCGATCTGGTACATGCTGGGCGCGTTGACGATTGGGTCAGTGGTCGTCAATGAAAAAATCAGCCGATCGGCATTCGTCCTCTACATCCTCTTCATCTCGATGGCATCGGCGCACCACCTGCTCGTCGATCCAGGAATGGGCCCGGCCTGGAAGATCGTGAATACCAGCTACTTCATGTACATGGCCGTTCTCGCCTCCATGATTCACGGCTTCACAGTGCCGGCGGGCATGGAACTCGGCATGCGGCTGCGCGGATACACCAACGGCATGTTCGAGTGGCTGCGCCGCGCGCCGTGGCACGATCCCGGGTTCAGCTCGCTGATCTTCTCGGTGTTCGTGTTCGGGTTCGTCGGCGGCATCACGGGTGTGACGATCGGCACCGAACAGATCAACATCATCGTGCACAACACGCTGCGCGTGCCTGGCCACTTCCATGCCACGGTCGTGAGCGGGACGGCGATGGCCTTCATGGGCGCGACGTATTACCTGATTCCGCTCGTCTTTCAGAAGAAGGTCGCGTTCTGGAAGGCGGCGCAGATCCAGCCGTATCTCTTTGCCGGCGGCATGTTGATCTTCACCTTGTCGATGACGTTTGCCGGCAGCTTCGGTGTGCCACGCCGGCACTGGGACATCAGCTTCAGCACGGCCGCATTCGACATGCAGTTCAGTCCCATCGTCGACGTGCTCCTGGCGTTTGTCGCGCTCGGAGGGCTGATGGCGGCAACTGGCGCATTCATCTTCGTCGCGATTGCCGTGAAGTCGGTCTTTCTCGGCGAGGCAATCGGACAGATACCTCGCGGCGTCGCCGTGGCCGGCATACCGCCAGGCTTGACCCATCCGCCCGTTCACGCCGCAGACGTCGATGAGCGAAACGCGGCCCTGCATGCGGATTCGCGGGGACTGATGGGGCCGATGCCGGGCACGGTCGTGCTCGTGTTCGTCTTCCTGGCAGCCTTCGTCGTGTATTTCTTTGTCAATTGGAAGGTTCTCTCGTTCGTCTGGAAAATCGGATGACAACAGAACAACGGGCATGGTCGGCGCTGGCCGCTCTGGGCGCGATCGTGACGATCACGGCGTCCTGGTGGTCGCTCGCCCTCTGGCCAGTCGGACCATCGACGCCTGCCTGGTTCATCCAAACACGCGCGGTGTGTTTCGGCACGATGCTGAACGATCTGCCGAATGCGGGCGGATGGCTGCTGCTCGTTGGCCAGCCGGTCGGCATGCTCATCGTGCTGGCGACGGTGTGGACCACGGAACTGCGCGCCGGGTTCACCCTGGCGATGCGGCGTGTCTCAGGTCAGGTGATCGTCGGTCTGGTTGCCGCCGCAATCGTCGCAGGTTTGGCAGGTGTGGTCGTCCGCGTCAGCGGCTCGGACGACCGGCCGTTCTCTGCCGGCTCAGATCGCGATATCGCGACCGCGCTCACGCGTGTGAATGATGAAGCACCCGCATTTTCGCTGGTCGATCAGAACGGCCAGCAGATCTCGCTCGATCGCTTTCGCGGCCGGCCGGTCATCGTGACGTTCGCCTACGCGCACTGCGAAACGATCTGTCCTCTCGTCGTCGCGGATGTGCTCACGGCCCAGCGGCAGTCCGGCGATCGGGCACCAGCGGTCCTCGTCGTCACGCTGGATCCATGGCGTGACACGCCCAGTCGTTTGCTCGCCATGGCGAGCGACTGGAAGCTGGGATCTGAAGCGCACGTGCTCTCAGGTTCTCCCGAGGCAGTCCAGCGAGCGTTGAATGCATGGCGAGTACCGCGCGTGCGAAACGAGAAGACGGGTGACCTGTCACATCCACCCATCGTGTATATCGTCGGTCCCGACGGCCGCATCGCGTACGTCGTTCAAGGAAACGCAACCGCAATCGTCGCCGCCGTGCGTTCACTCTAACCTGATCGTATCAGGACGCGAGCGAGGCGAGCCACGCCAACGGAGCGAGCCGACAAAGGGAGGTACATCCTACGTCGCACGATCACGCCTCTCAAGGACGGTCTTCCGTGTGTGCAACGCCTGCCAGACGCCGACTCCACACAGGTTGGAGCGCCCGACTGTCGACAGTTGCCGGCGCAACGCTCTTATTGCTGACGGCGAGCGGTCTGGCCGTCACGTTGGGACCGTTTCACCCTGCCGTCGAGTGGGGACTTCTCATTCACACGGTTGTCGGCATCGCGACGATCCTGCCGCTCGTCTGGTATTGCGCGGTGCATTGGCTCGACTACCGCCGCTATCAACTGTCACCCGTTGTGCTTCTGGGTTATGTCGCCGGGGTTGGACTCCTCGTGTGTGTGGGGTCCGGTGCGGTGGTCACATGGCAGGGAATAGCCGGCACCCGCATGTCCTCGATATGGCGCCAGACGCATCTCATCTCAACCTTCGTCACGCTCGCCGGTGCATTGCCGCACGTCGTGCTGCTTCTGGTTCGCGTCGGCAACGTTCTGCCCTCATCGATCAAGTACGTCGTGCACTCGTCACTCCTGGGTTCGGTGGGGATTGTCCCTGTGGCGCTTCTTCCATTGGTGTATGCCGGCACCAAGTACGACGATACGCTTCCGGCTGACTATCACTACATTTCCGGGACGGAGCGGCCCTTCGCGCCGAGCCTGGCGAAGACGAGCACTGGTGGCGCGCTCGATGCCCGCACGCTCGCCGGTTCCCGCTCCTGCGGCACTTCGCGTTGTCATTCAGAAATTGTCAAGGAATGGCTGCCGAGCGCGCACCGATACGCAGCAATGGATCCCCTGTTCCAGGGAATTCAGCAGACGATGGCGAAGCAGAATGGACCCGAGTCGACGAGGTACTGCGGAGGCTGTCACGATCCGATCTCGCTCTTCTCCGGCACGAAAAACATCTTCGTCGCGAATCTGACAGGCCTCCAGGGCTATCAAGAAGGCGTGTCCTGCCTCGCGTGCCACTCGATCCGCGACACGGATCTCAAGGGAAACGCCAGCTACACGGTGACGCGACCCACTGAGTATCTGTGGCAATGGAAGACCGATGGTGCCGGACGCATCGCTCGAGATTTCCTTATCCGGACTTACCCGAACGAGCACAATCGACTGAGCAAGCGACTGTTCAAGACGCCCCAGTACTGCGCAGCCTGTCACAAACAATTCATCGACGCCGAGGTCAATCGCATCGGTTGGGTGCAACTGCAGAACCAGTACGACAACTGGGCCAACAGCCACTGGAACCGCAAAGGGGATCCGCGAAAGACGGTCGAGTGCCGCGAGTGCCACATGCCGCTCGTGGCCTCGAGCGATCCCTCGGCCGGAGATACGTCCGATTACAACCGTTCGCCCAACGATGGCCGCCATCGAAGTCATAGATTCATTGCGGCCAATCAACTCGTTCCGGCGCTTCAGAAGCTCGAAGGATGGCAGGAGCAGGTGCAGCTGACCGAGGAGTGGCTGCAAGGCCGTCGTCGCATCCCTGAAATCGAGGAAAAGTGGGCGAAGGGTCCGATCGTCAAGATTGGACTGGATCTCGGAACCGACCGACGCCGCGGCATCATTCCCATCCGCGTCGTGCTGACGTCGAACAAGGTCGGTCACGACTATCCGACCGGTCCGCTCGACATGATTCAGAGCTGGGTGGAGTTGCACGTCACCGACCCCCACGGCCGCGAGATCTTTTCAACCGGCACGCGCGATGCACAGAACTTCATCGCACCAGGGACGTTTCTTTTCAAAGCGGAACCGGTGGATCAGCACGGCAATCTGATCGATCGCCACAACCTGTGGGAAATGGTCGGCGTCCGTTTTCGTCGGGCGCTCTTCCCTGCCTATTCCGACACCGTCGAATATCAGGTGTCTTGTTCCGGTCTGTCGGACGTACGCGGGGCGCAGGCACCCGGCGAAGGCGACCATCGACATTTCCAAATCCCGAAACCGACACGGCCGGGACGCTACACGGTTGTCGCAAGCTTGCAGTACCGCAAGGTCGATCAGTTTCTCGTCAATTACCTGCTGGGACCTCGCTCAGGGATCACTGCTCGGGTCGTCGAGATTGGTCGTGCAGCGGCAACGATCGACGTATCTCCTGATTCCGCGAACGATCTGCGCCTCGTGGCGATCAGTCAATGAAAAGACGGATCACGCAAACGATTGCTATGACACCGCTCGCTCGATTGAGCCGCCGGCAGCGCCACACGTTCTGGACCGCCGGCATCATCATGCTGCTTGCTGTCGCGAGTGGAACTGTAATGGCCTTGGTTCACCATCTTCGCCAGACGACCGAGTACACCCCCGGTGAGGCAAACGGCGACATCACCGAGTCGCTGGCACACGGCCGGCCACGCGACGCGCCCACGCCAAAGTTCACCGACGTCACGGCGGAGGCAGGACTCGCCGGCTTCATCACATTCGCCGGCGCTCGCACGTCGCAGTTGCCGGAGGACATGGGTCCCGGCGCCGCCTGGGGCGACTACGACAATGATGGCGACGACGATCTGTTCCTGGTCAGCGCCGGGGGGCCACTGACGACGGAATCCGATCGGTGGGCGCCCAGTTCGCTGTTCGAAAACGACGGTTCCGGTCGCTTCAGCCGCGTCGCCGATTTTCCCGAGCCTCGACTCATGGGTCTGGCGGCAGCATGGGCAGACGTCGATGGCAACGGCTGGATCGATCTGGTGGTGACGGGCTACAACGCGCTCCTACTTTATCGAAACGATCGCGGCCGCTTCACTCGCGATGCGCGGTTCACGAGCCAGCCGGGATTCTGGTCGGGCGCCGGCTGGGGTGATTTCGACAACGACGGCGATCTCGATCTGTATGTTTGCGGGTACGTCCAGTACCGCGCCGCGAACGCCGATCGCGCAAAGGCTTCGATGCAGGAAGGCACGGCCGTTCCCTACACCTTGAACCCATCGTCATACGCACCGCAACGTAATCTCCTGTTTCGAAACGACGGAACAGGCAGGTTTACTGAAGTCGCGCGACAGCTTGGCGTTGACAATCCCGAAGGGCGCAGCCTCAGCGCGTTGTGGCACGACCTCGACGACGACGGCTGGCTCGATCTGTATGTGGCCAACGACATCTCGGACAACGTCCTCTATCACAACGTGAAAGGACGGTTCGAGGACATTAGTCATCCTGCGTGGGTCGCCGACTATCGGGGTGCCATGGGCCTGACCGCCGGAGACTGGAATCGCGATGGCGACGACGATCTCTTCATTACCCACTGGCTCGCGCAGGAGAACGCGCTGTACGACTCGCTGTTGAAGGATACAGGGCGGTTCACTTTTGCTGACAGCGCAGACATGTCCGGCCTCGGTCAAATCGCACTCCCGATGGTCGGGTGGGGAACCGAGTTCGTCGACTTCGATGCCGACGGCTGGCTCGATCTTGTCGTCGCCAATGGCAGCACGCTCGAGACTGACCGCGAACCGAAGCTGCTCGTCCCTCAGAACCCATTCCTGTTCTGGAACCGCCGCGGCGAATTCTTCTACGATCTGGCGCCGCTGGTGCCGTCGCTGATGACGCCGCATGTGGCACGCGGCCTGGCCGTCTCGGACTTCGACAATGACGGCGATATGGACGTGCTGTTGATGAGAAACGGGGATCGCGTGCAACTGCTTCGCAATGACACGCGTCAGGGAAACTGGGTCGAAGTCGTGCTCCGGGCGCGTCCGAATAATCGGGTCACAACGAGGCCCGCCCTCGGTGCACAGGCCGTCGCCCACGTGAAAGGCGTGGTCTTGAGGCGCGCTCTGACGCGGGCATCCTACTTATCGCAGAGCAGTGCCGTGCTCCACATCGGCCTCGGAGACGCGCCGGGTATCGACAAGTTCGACGTCCGGTGGCGTGGCACCGCCACGCAGTCGTTCGGCCCACTCGCCGCGGGTCAGCGATGGGAAATCGTCGAGGGTGATTCGGTCGCGAAACCGTTGACCGTCGGATCGAAGCAGCCGACTCAGCCCGGTTCCCCAACGGCATCTGCGACACCGCCGACCCGCGAGCACGTGATCGCATTCTGGGACAGCTTTCGTGCCGGGATGCAGGCACTCAAAGTAGAGCAGAATTGCGACAAAGCGGTTCCGCTATTACAAAAGTCTCTCAACTACGATCCTTCTCACGAAGACGCGCGCTACTACCTGGGCAACTGTCTCGCCGCCCAGGGACAGATCGACGCCGCGCTGGCACAGTACGAACAGCTCACGCGGAACAACCCACAGAGTCATCGCGGATTCGCGCGATGGGGCACGCTGCGCGCGATGACGGCGCGATCACCCGCGCACCTGGTCGAAGCGGAGCGGGCACTCGAGAACGCCTATCGAATCAATCCGGAAGAGACGGGCGCGCTGTTGTCGCTCGGTGAAGTGGCGCTGCTGCGCGGACAATCCGCTGTCGCCCGTCAGCGACTCACCGCTATCAGTCAGACGAATCCACGCGCGACTGGCGCGTTCTTCCTTCTTGGCTACCTCCAATGGAAAGACGGTCATGCCACAGGTGCGGGCGAGATGCTGGCACGTGCCCGACAGACGCTCGGTCCCGATTGGAAACCGCGAGGATCGACGGCTGAGGGGGACGTGACCCGGAAGATGCAGACTGAGTCGACGGCGCTGTCACGTTTCTGGGAGGACTGGAACGGATCAGCGGTTCCGCTAGGGTCGTACTCAGCACTCGACGCGCACTTGAAGAAGGTCGTGCACTGAGGTCCACTTATGGCGGCACGACCCAACCATCGTTCCAAGCTCCGCGAACCGAGCCGGCGAAAGTTCCTGCGCGGGACCGCCGCACTCGCGGGACTCGCGCTGCCGCAGGCGCAACCGGCGTCGACCAATCAAGACCTCCTCCAGCGCCGTGCCTACGGCAGACGTTCTCCCTTTGAGACTTCGATGCGGGAGAACTACGCGCCAGAGGGACATACGCCTCTGCATGAGCAGCTCGGAATCATCACGCCATCGGCACTGCATTACGTCGTCTCGCATGGATACGAGCCGCCAGCCATCGATCCGACCGAACATCGACTACTCATTCACGGCCTCGTCGATCGACCGCTGATCTACACGCTGGATGAACTGAAGCGGCTGCCGTCGGTCTCGCGGATTCATTTCATCGAGTGCGCCGGCAATACGTCACCGATGGAGTGGCCGACGGCGAAACTGATGCAGCACACGCATGGCTGGACGAGTTGCAGCGTGTGGACGGGGGTGCAGCTGTCGCTCCTGCTCGCTGAGGCGGGATTGCACAAACAGGGGACCTGGATCGTGGCGGAAGGCAGCGACGCGGGCAAGCTGACCAAGAGCATCCCGATTGAGAAGGCGTTGGACGATGTGATCGTCGCGTACGGACAAAACGGTGAAGCTGTCCGCCCGGAGAATGGGTATCCGCTCAGACTGATCGTGCCAGGATTCGAGGGCCTGAATCATGTCAAGTGGCTGCGGCGGATCAAGGTGGTCGACGAACCGTATCAGGCGCGATCGGAGAGCACCGGCTATTCCATGCTGCGACCGAATCTGAACGGCAAGTCGTTGTGGTACGACTTCGAGATGGGCCCGAAGTCAGTGGTGACACGTCCCTCGGCAGGACTGCGCATGGCGGGTCGAGGCTTCTACGAAATCACTGGTCTTGCATGGTCCGGCGGTGGCGCGATTCGCCATGTCGATGTGTCGACCGATGGCGGGCGAACGTGGAGCGTCGCCGAACTTCAACCGCCGGTGCTGCGCCACGCGCACACACGCTTCGTCCTTCCCTGGGTTTGGAACGGCGATGAAGCGGTCATCCAGTCGCGCTGCATTGACGAGCGCGGCGACGAGCAACCGACGATTGACGATTTGGCTCGCATGTGGGGTGTGACGACGGACTTCTTTCAGACACCGCGGACCAGAATCCACCACTTCAATGCTGTCTTTCCGTGGAGGGTGATGCCCGACGGCACGGTTCAAAATGCGCTGTTTCCATGAGATCGTCATCGCCGCCGCGCTGACCATTGTCGCGGCGGTGTCGGCATTCGCACAAACGCGTGCGTATCCGGACATCGGTCGAACTCCAACCGCCGACGAGATCCGCAAGTGGGACATCGCCGTTGGTCCGTCCGGAAAGGAATTGCCGCCTGGCTCGGGGAATGTTCCCCAGGGTGCGTTTCTGTATCTGTCAAAAGGCTGCGTCGTATGTCACGGATCGGCGATGGAAGGCACGCAGTATGGTCCTCGGCTGCTCGGCGGCCGTGGCACGCTCAACACGTCGCAGCCCGTGCGAACGGTTGGAAGCTACTGGCCCTTCGCGACAACACTCTGGGATTACATCAATCGAGCGATGCCACGAAGCCCGTATAAGGAAGGCTCGCTCACGGCCGACGAGGTCTACTCGTTGACGGCGTTGATCCTCTTCAAGAACGACATCATTGCAACCGATGACGTTCTCGACGCGGAAACACTGCCAGAAATTCGCATGCCGAACCGGGATGGCTTCGTGCCGGCGCGTCCGGATTGGGACGTATACAAAAGGGAAAAGGCAAAAGGGAAAAGGGACAAGGAAAGGTAGAGTGTCTGGAGACCATGGTGTCGTCCGAAAACAAGCGCATCGTCATCGCTGGGGCCGGCATTGCCGGGCTGTCGACCGCATGGGCGATCAAGCAGCGCGCCCCGGACGTTGACGTTGTGGTGTTGGAACGAGGTCAACGGGCTGGTGGCAACATCCGAACTGAACACATTGATGGATACGTCTGCGAGTCGGGGCCCGATGGCTTTCTCGACAACGCCCCGGACACGATGGCGCTCGTTCGTGAATTGGGCCTGACCGCGCGACTCCTGCCAAGCAACGATGCGGCACGCCGGCGATACATCTTTCGCAGTAATCGGCTGTCGGAGGTTCCGACCTCGGCCGCCGCATTTCTGAAATCCCCGCTGCTGTCGCTGCGCGGCAAAATCAGAATCCTGGGCGAGCCGTTCGCCGCTCCGCGTCGTGACGATGATGAATCGATTATTGGTTTCGCGTCCCGCCGGATTGGCAGCGAAGCTGCCGCGGTTTTTGTCGACCCCATGGTGTCGGGCGTCTATGCGGGCGACGCGGCGGCGCTCTCGCTCAAAGCGTGCTTTCCAAAAATGCGTCAGATCGAAGATGACCACGGGGGACTCCTCCGCGGGTTGATTGCGACGAGACGTTCGCGGAAAAAGACGGATATACCGGGAGCTCCGGCAGGACGCCTGACATCGTTCACCGGCGGCATGTCGGATCTCATCGATGGTCTGACTCGCGAACTCGGCTCCGTGGTTCACACCTCGACCGCGGTGACCTCGATTCGGCGCAACCAGGCGTCTTCGCTCTCGCCGAACCAACCGCCAAGACGCGCCTACATCGTCACCACGTCGCGAGGAACACTCGACGCCGACGCCGTTGTCCTGAGTGGCCCGGCGGCCGAAGCTGCCGCAATCGTTCGCGAGCTCGACGAGTCGCTCGCCTCATCGATCGAAGGGATTCCCACATCACCGCTCGCCGTCGTTTGCCTCGGTTACGATGAGCCGGCCATTCGATCCGAGTGCCGTCTGGATGGTTTTGGATTTCTCGTGCCGCGAGATCAGGGGATACGGATTCTCGGCGCGCTATGGGAGACATGCATTTATCAACACCGCGCGCCGGCCGGCAAAGTGCTCATCCGGGTCATGATTGGCGGCGCAAACGATTTGGATGCCGTGTCGCTGTGCGACAGCGAGTTGCGACGCATTGTCAGAAGCGATTTGCGGCGCACGATGAACGTTTCAGCGACGCCTGAATTCGTGCGAGTAACGCGTCATCCACGCGGCATTCCGCAGTACGTCCGCGGGCACCTTACCAGAATGCAGCGCATCGAGGCGCTGCTCGGAGCGCATCGCGGATTGCTCCTGGCTGGCAATTCCTATCGTGGTGTCTCGATCAACGCCTGCATCGCCAATGCGCCCACCGTGGCCGATGCGGCTCTACGCGCAGTCGGCAGAGGGCTCTCGGGCCAGCCGGGCGCGATGATCGCCTGACCAACCTCAGGCGGGGACGGGAGCGTTTTCGTCTTCCGTCCGAGCCTCGGTAATCCCGCAGCGGATGATACGATCGCCGAGCGTCGACCGCTTGATACTCAACAGCTCGGCGGCCTTCGACTTGTTGCCGTCGGCGACCTTGAGCGCCCAGCCAATCAGGTTCGATTCGACTTCTTTCAGACGATCGTCGAGCGAGATCGACGTCACCGGTGCGAGCGTTGGCAGTGAGGATGTCTCCTCGACACTGGCAGCGCCAAAGAGGATGCTGACCGCGAGGCATCCGACACGCACCGTGCCGCAGGAGCAGGTCTGAATGATTCGTTCACACGCGTTCTCGAGCTCGCGCACATTTCCCGGCCAGCGGTATCGGTCGAAGGCATGCCGCACCGCCGGTGAGACCTCAGGCACATCGATGTCGCGTTCGCGCGCGAACCGTTTCAGGAAGTGCTCCATCAGAAGCGGCACATCTTCGCGGCGCTCGCGAAGCGGCGGGAGCACGATCGGCAGGACATTCAGACGGTAGTACAGGTCCTCTCTGAACTTGCCCTCGGCGACCATTTGTTTGAGATCACGCTTGGTGCCGGTGATGATCCGAACGTTGACGGGAATCGTTCGCGTGCCACCGACACGTTCAACCTGACGGTTCTGAAGCGCCCGAAGCAGCTTGACCTGCATCGATAACGGCACGTCGTCGATATCGTCGAGAAACAGGGTCCCGCCCTGCGCCAGCTCGAAGCGTCCCGGCTTGTCTTTGATGGCGCCGGTGAATGCGCCGCGCTCGTGGCCGAACAACTCGGTTTCGATCAGTGATTCGGAAAACAGCGCGCAGCTCACGGCAACGAAAGGCTGATGCCGCCGTGCACTCTGATGGTGCAGCATGTTGGCGATGACTTCCTTGCCCGTGCCGCTCTCGCCGGTGATGATGACGCTGCTGTCGCTGCGGCTGACGACCTTGACGAAATCGAAGATTGCCCGCATCCGCGGGCTGTGTCCGACCACCACCTGGTCAACGGAAAACTGAGTGGGCGCTCTCATGATCGATTCATTCCTGAAAAAGAAGCGATTAGACGACCTGCAATTGCTCGAACTCTTTGATCTCTTCGCGCAACGCCATCTCAACGCCCATGTAGAGCGTCATGTGAGCGCTCGGACATCCGGAACACATGCCGGTCAAACGGACGTTGGCGTTGTTGCCGCTGACGCTGACCAGTTCGATGTCGCCGCCGTCGGCCTGCATCAGTGGCCGGATCCGGTCGAGCACCGCTTCAACCCGTTCTCGCGAAACCATATAAACCTCGGTTTTCTGAAAGGTGACTGACGGAAATCCGACGGAGCAACGGCTATGCCACCCGGAATTTGAGAGTTTGCGCGGGAAATCGCACGAATCGCCGTGGGCACGACGGTTGCCTTCAGTGGCCGATCGGGAGATCGGGGAATTTCCCCGATGGGGGTGGGGGATTATTCGCGCTCGGCCGTCTTCTCGAGGCCGAACTTTTCGATGCGATACCGGATCTGGTCGCGGTTGAGACCGAGGAGAGCAGCCGCCTTGGTGTGGTTCCAGCCTGTGCGGGTCAACGCCTGAATCACCAGCCCACGCTCAACCTGCTCGAGATGAACGCCCTCCTCGGGCAAGTCGTAAGCTGCGCCGATCGAGCGCCGCGAAACCGCAATCGGAAAATGCGACGGCTCGAGCCACTCTCCATCGGCGAGCAACATCGCGCGTTCTACGGCATTTCTCAGTTCGCGAATGTTGCCGGGCCAGCGATATCCGCGCAGCAGCTCGAGCGCGTCGGGAGTCGCACCGCGCACGGATTTGCGAAACTCACGATTGAACTGATCGATGTAAAAGCTCACCAGGAGCGGGATATCCGACGGATGTTCGCGCAGCGGCGGCAGCTGCACCTGCATGACGTTAAGGCGGTAGAAGAGGTCCGCCCGGAATTTCCCCTGCTCGACCGCGTCCTCGAGATCGCGGTTGGTGGCGGCAATCACCCGGACATCGACGTGAATGTCGGCGGCACCGCCAACGCGCTTGAACGATTTCTCCTCGAGGAACCGCAGCAACTTTGCCTGCAGCGCCGGAACCATCTCACCAATCTCGTCGAGAAAAACGGTGCCGCCTTCAGCCGATTCGAGCAGTCCCGTTTTCTGCTGCCGCGCATCGGTGAATGCGCCCCGCTCGTGGCCGAACAACTCGCTTTCCAGCAACGCTTCCGGCAACGCCGAGCAGGTAATGTTCATGAACGGCCGCGCCGCGCGTTCGGAGTTGTAGTGAATAATCTTGGCCGCCAGATCTTTTCCGGTTCCACTCTCCCCCGTGAGCAATACCGTCGACGCCGGACTCGACGCGATGCGTGCCAGCAGCGCACGCAGCGTGCGCATCGCCGCCGCTTCGCCAACAATCCGCGAGAGGGCGTAGGGCTCCGAGCGCGAGGCTCGAAGCGCGCGAACCTCACGCCGCAGGGCGGTCGTCTCCAGCGCTTTTCCGACAGTGAGGGCGATTTCATCGAGGTTGAACGGTTTGTTGGCGTAGTGATACGCCCCCTGCTTCATGGCCTCGACCGCCGTTTCAATGCTCGAGAATGCGGTCAGCAGAATGATCGGGACATCCGGTTGCGCGCTTTTCATTTTCTTCAGCACACGCAGGCCGTCGGCATCTGGCAGGCGGTAATCGAGCAGGACCAGGTCGATTTCCGGACCGAACTGATCGAGCGCCTCCTTCGCGGTTGCGGCTTCGACGACCGTCAGGCCGTCCGCTTTCAGTCGTTCGGCAAGCGACCAGCGAATCAGCTGCTCGTCGTCAACGACCAGCACTGTGGGCATGTATTCAGATTATATGGTCGGGATGTCGGTCACGCGGCAATGGCATCCCGCACAAGCGCCACCATCTCCTCGACGTCGAACGGCTTGCCGACCGCGCGGAACGCTCCCGCACGCACGGCTTCATCGAGGATTTCCGCTGTCCCGTGCGCGGTCATCAAGATGACGCGCGACGTGGGCGCGAGACGCCGCAGGCGCCGGAGGAGGGTGAGATCGGTCGAGTCTGGAAGCTTCAGGTCGAGCAGCACCACCGCAATATCACTATGCTGATCGAGGCACGCCAGGGCTTCGCATGCGGATCCAGCTTCGAGCACCGTGAACCCCTGGGCCTCGAGACTCTCGGCGAGCGACCAGCGAATCAAGCTCTCGTCGTCGACAACGAGAATGGGCACCATCTTGGGAGAATATCGGCAGCTCCGTGGGGAAATTCCCGCGTCAGCCGGGACGGAAGGCTGTCGGTCTAATGCAAAAACGTTAGATTTATTCATATAACCGCTCGATGCAACGTATCGTTATCAAATCTCGATCCAAATGGGACAGCTGCCTCCATCGCTCCCTGAGCGAAATGATCGCCGGGTTCTAGTGGCCGCGGCCATCGTTTCGGCCGGCGTGTTTTTGGCCGATCTGTACGTCCCATCCGACCTTGGCGTGAGTGCGATATATGGGCTCGTAGTGCTGCTTGGCCTGTTTGCAAGCAGTCCCAGGTACCCCGTGAACGTGTCCATCGCCGTCACGTTTCTGATGGGACTCGGGGCCTGGCTGGCGCACTGGGACGAGACCGGAGCCTATCATCTGGCGAATCGGGGGTTGGCGCTCATTGGCATCTGGGTGAGCGCGGGACTGGTCACCGGCTACCGGCGGGTTGGAGAAGCCCTCGATCGCTCTGCGAAGAGCCTGGCCGATACCAAATTCGCGATCGACCAGGCCGCCATCGTCGCGATGACCGACGTGACCGGCCGCATCACCTACGTGAACGACAAATTCTGTGAGATCTCAAAGTACTCGCGCGACGAGCTGCTCGGACAGGATCACCGGATCATCAACTCCGGGCATCACTCCAAGGAATTCATAAGAGACCTGTGGCAGACGATTGCCAACGGCGGCATCTGGCGCGGCGAGCTGCGAAACCGCGCGAAGGATGGATCGTTTTACTGGGTCGACACGACGATCGTGCCGTTCCTGAACGACCGGGGCAAACCGTATCAGTACATGGCGATTCGGTCCGACATTACCGAGCGCAAACATTCAGAGGCGCTGCTTCGCGAACGGGCGGCGCTGGCGCGGCTGGGGGAAATGGCCGCGGTCGTGGCGCACGAGGTCAAGAATCCGCTGGCTGGAATCCGTGGCAGTCTGCAGGTGATCGGCGGACGCATGCCGGCGGAAAGCCGCGATCGGTCTGTCGTGGGCGACATCGTCGATCGGCTGGACTCGTTGAACAATATCGTCGACGACATGCTGGTGTTTGCGCGGCCGCGCGAGCCGAAGCTGGCCGCAGTGGTACTCGACGACCTGCTGCGAAGTACGGCTGCTCTTCTGAAAAAGGATCCAGCGCATTCGGCAACGCACGTCAACGTCTCCGACGCCCACGTCGTCGTCCGCGCCGATGCCGAACAGCTGCAGCTGGTACTGGTCAATCTCCTGCTGAACGCCGCGCAGGCGACGCCGAACCAGGGACAAATCCGCGTCGCTGTGTCCACCAACAACGGCGTATGCCGGATTGCAATCTCGGATAACGGTCCAGGAATTCCGAATGACGTGCGCGAGCGAATCTTCGAGCCGTTCTTCACGACCAAGCATCGCGGCACAGGGCTTGGCCTTCCAACAGCCAAACGCGTGATCGAGCAGCATGGCGGCAGTATCGAGATTCAATGTCCTCAGACCGGAGGCACGGTCGTGACTGTGTCTCTTCCTCTCGATTCACAGGCGCACGTCTCGCGCGCTGGCGGGGTCTAAAGACCGCGCCTACAAGGGGAGCACACGGCTACGACGGCTTGTAACCCGGGTCAATGTAGGGCGGGGTCTTTAGACCCCGCTCTACATTGACCCGGTCGAAACCGCGGTATCGACCGCGTCACCTTGGCGCGCGCGATCGAGTTGCGGTGGCAGCGCGAGGACCAGGCGGTGCGCCAGGCAGAGAACGCGATAGGTGACCGATCCCATCCGTGGCCCGAGGAGCGGTGACGAGTGCAGGCCCATGACGACCAGCCCTGCATCGCGATCGCCAGCAACCTTCGCGATCTCTTCCGCCGGCTCGCCGTACGCAATCAGCGTTTCCGGCGTGGTGCCTTCCGCGGCATCGCTCGTCAACCGCTCGAGTTCCGCTTCCGCACGATAACGCCGTTCGGTCTCGACAGTGGGCAACGCGGGATGGGCCGACAGCGCCCGGACCGGTTCGATGACGTGCGCGACGAGGAGAGGCACACTCAGCTTCTGACAGATCTGCCGCGCGACGGCGACCTGGTGGGCCGTCGCCGCCGTGAGATCCACCGGCACGAGCACTCGTCGAACCGCTTTCCGGACATCCTCGAAGTCCGACGGACCCGTATCGGCACCTGAGGTGACGAGCGTCGGTACCGTGGTTTCACGCAGCACCCGCTCGGTCGTCGATCCAAAGAACAGTTTTCGAAAGCCCGACAACCCGTGCGACGCCATGACGATCAACCCCGCGCCGCGCTCCCGTGACACTCGAAGAATTTCAGGAGCTGGCTTGCCGGCCGCCACCACAAACTCGGCCTCGGCCTTCGTCCGAGTCCCGAGCGTCTGCTTGACGAACCGCTCCATCTCGCGGACGGTCTCGTCAACCAGGTTCGACGACCCGGCGGCGATCACCGACGCTTCGAGGAGAAGCGGATCGTTGACCACCAGCAGCACGAGGCGCGCGCCGAAGTGCGCCGCTATGGCGTTGCCGTAGCGCAGCGCACCGCGCGAACTGTCCGAAAAGTCGATCGGACACAATACGACAGGGATTGCATTCATGATTGCGATCCTACACGCAATCCGGTTGCCAGAACGACCATTCGAGAGGCCAGTCATTCTCGTGCGAAATATTCAGCCGAGGTGACAAACCACTGCGAAGTTTTCGGGCGTAGCGCGGAAAAGTCCGCGGCGGCACGCGGATCAGTACGGCTGGCTGCCACGAAAGAGCGCGGACCGCGAACGTTCCCGACGGCATACGAACCGCATTCGTCCCGCCGATTGAAGTCGCACGCACAAAAGACGAGGGCGTTTATGGACATCAACAAACCGTCGAACCGAGACACCGGAAGCCCGTCGATGAAAAACATTGCGCGCGTGACCGCAGGCACTCTTGGGCTCGCGACGGTGGGATATGCCGCCGCGAGCGCGGTGCTATGGGCACGCTACGGGCATCCGCCGGCGAGCAAGGACGACGAGGATTCGATGCTCGACCGATTCATGCCGACGTATGAAATCGTCGAGCGTCATCGCATCACGATCGAGGCACCAGCAGCGATTACCCTTGCCGCCGCCGGCGAACAGGACCTGATGAGCAACCCGGTCATTCGCGCAATTTTCATGATGCGTTCCTTGGTGCTCGGAAGTACCCGCGACGCTCGTCCGCTCCCCCAGCAGTTGCTGCCGCTCGTCCGCTCGATCGGCTGGCGCGTGCTCGCCGAGAACTGTGGTCGCGAGCTCGTCGTGGGTGCGGTCACCCAGCCCTGGGAAGCTGATGTGACCTTTCATGGCCTCAATCCCGACGCGTTCGCCGCGTTCACCGATCCAGGCTACGTCAAGATCGCCTGGTCGCTTCGCGCCGATCCTCTCGGCCCCAACCGATCGATCTTTCGAACCGAAACGCGGGCGATCGCTACCGACCCGAACTCACGGGCGAAGTTTCGTCGATACTGGGCGTTCGCCTCGCCAGGAATCTGGCTGATTCGACGAGCGTCGCTCCGTCCACTCAAGCTGAAAGCCGAGCATCAGGCCGATTCGCTCGAGAAAGCGGAGCGGACTCCTCGTTTCGCGGAGCGCCTGCCGGAATTCCGGCGCTGATTGCTCGCGCTTCACGCATAACCTGTCGGCAGGATTCGTGCGTCATTCGTTGGCGAACTTCGCCCTTCAGGAGGCCAACATGACTCGCCTCATTGCGTTCGTGGTCGGTGCTCTTCTAAGTATCTATCTCGTAATCGCGCACGCACAGACTGCACGAGAGTGGCCGACGTATCCAATCAAGCAGGCGCCGGCCGAACTACGCGCGGCAATCCAGCGCGCGGATCTTGTGGTTGTCGCCATTCAGAATGCGACGTCGGTGGAATTGACAGGTGCTCTGTCCTCAGGCGGACCAGGTGATGCCATTCAGGTTTGCCACTTATCGGCCACTGCCCTGACGCAGCGTCTCGGTCGTGACGAGGGCATTGCCGCCGGGCGGACCGCCGCGCGGCTCCGCACGCCATCGAACGCACCAAAGCCATGGGCCGCTCCCATCGTCAAACAGTACGCAGACGCCAAGGCTGCAGCTGTCGACGGGTTCGCGGTGGATCTGGGAGACAAGGTCGGCGTGATGCGCCCCATCGCGCATCGAGCGGTCTGCTCATCCTGCCACGGAGTCGAGGACAAACTGAACGCGCAGGTTCGGGCGGAGCTGAAGGACAGATATCCGACGGACCGCGCGACCGGCTTCCGGGATGGGGATCTTCGGGGGTGGATCTGGGTGGAGGTGCCGAAACAGAAAGTGGACGGGAAATAGATGCATCATGACGTAGAGCAAACAAGAGAAACGGGAGAAACGAGAGAAGAGTATCTGGCTCCCCTTTCTCTCGTTTTCTCCTTATGTCTGTTTTTCTACCGATCAGTCTTCGCTACCGCCACAAGAGAATCGGGGAGCACAAACTCATGCTCCCGGTCGCGCACAGTCAACACCGGGCAGGGTGCGATCCGCACGACGCGCTCGGCGACGTTGCCGAGGAGCGCGTGCGCCACCGGGCCGCGGCCGTGGGTTCCGAGCACGATCAGATCGATGGCGTGATTCCTGGCATAATCGGCAATCGCGACCGCAGGACTGTTGTGCGTCACAACAGTGGTCTTCGCACGAAGCTCCTGCCGATCTTCCTCGCTCACCCGCTCACGCATGTGTCGGCGTGCCGCCGCCTCGAGGTCTTCCTGCACGTGCGGAGGAATGGCAGCATAGCCGTATCCATCCATCGAGGTCGCAAAGACGTTCGGCGTGGCGTGGAAGACGTGAAGCCGCGCGTCGAACTCACGCGCGAGCGCCTCGCCGTAGCGGAGTGCATTGTCCGCAGCGGCGCCAAAGTCTGTCGCAACAAGTATTTCTTTGATCGCAATCATGGTGAACTCCATTCGTTGGTCAACGGCCCGCTTGGACAATCGTCACAACTTTGTCTCTGACAATTATGCTGCCCGTTCGAGCGGCCGGCATATCATTCGCCGCGACAATGAATGCCACCGGATTGTCACCTCTGCGCGGCATGCTGCTCGTCACCGTGATCCAGGCCACGGTCGATTGCGCCGTCCATACGCACTGATCCTGTGTGGCGCCGCCGCAAGTAACCGGATCGCTCTGTTGGATGACATCGAACGTTCCCGAACTCCCGGTCGAAGCGAAATTGAATGATGCGCGGCTCACCGCATACACGCACCCGGCTTGCATCACGTGGATGTTCTGTCCGGTCGCGGCAGTGGGCCATCGAAGCATGACGATGCCGTGGCGCGGCGCATCGTAGTTATCACCATAAGCGATGGTGATGGTGGTCGAGCCTCGACCCGACCGTCCCCCCACCAGGCCAATCCACGAACTGTCGACCGTCGCGGTCCAGGGACAGCTCGCTTCCGTCGTCACATTCGCCACCAGGCTTCCAGCCGGCATGCACGGACTGAACTGGACCGGCGTAACCGAATAACGACACGCGGCAACTTCTCCGGTCTGAGTCACCGTAAATTTTCGATCCGCCACGGTGATAGTCGCGGTGCGATCGGCGACATCGTTGTTCGGAGCAACCGAGTACGAGACGGTGGCTGTGCCACTTCCCGTGCCGCCAGCAGTAACGCTGATCCAGCTTGCGTCACTCCGGGCTGACCACGCGCATTCCGCCGACGTCGTGACGATAAAACTCTGGGCGCCCCCCTCGTTGTCAACTGCGGCACTGACTGGTGACAGTTCGTAGGTGCAGACAACGGGCGGACGGCCGCCCTGTGTCACGGTATGGTTGCGACCGCCAATCGAGAGCAGTCCGTTTCGCGACTGCGGGTCCGGGTTGGTTCGGACCGTGTAGGAAACGGCTCCGTTGCCTGTTCCTGAATTCGCAGAAGTGACGACAATCCAGTCGACGGCGGTCGATACTGCCCATGGACAACCGTTCGCAGCGGTGACCGCCACTGACGCCGTGCCGCCCTCACTTGGAAACGCGCTATCGGCCGGAGCGAGGGCGATGGAACAGACGGGAGTTGGCCCGGAGGGAGACTCATCCCCGCTACAGCTTCCAAGCCCGATCGCAACGGCAACGGCCAACACTATCTGGCACAGACGTGCCGCACGCATCATGCCTGGTACCTGCATGTCCCACCGCCTCGCCCTCGGCGCGGAGATCCGTCGCGCGCTTACCTCAGGCGACCTTGACGTCGATCGCCTTCGCGGCAGCCTTGGCGGTTTTCGGCAGATGGACGTTCAGGACGCCGTTCTTGAAGTCTGCCTGCACCTTGGTCGCATCGATCTCGACCGGCAGCGCGAACCTGCGGACGAACTTGCCGTATTCGCGCTCAACCTTGTGAAACCGTTTTCCATTCGTCTCTGCTTCGCGCTTCCGCTCGCCCTGAATCGTCAGCACGCCCTCTTCGAGCTGCACCTTCACATCTTCCTTTGCGACTTCCGGCAGGTCGGCTTTGATCAGAAACTCGGTATCGGTCTCCTGGACATCCGCAGCCGGCGACCAGTCCGAGAACAACATCTCATCCTCGAACGGTCGACGGCCGCGTGCCGGGAGGAACCGGCCGAAGCGTGTTTGCAGCTCCTCGAGTTCCCTGAAGGGATCCCATTTCACGATCGACATGATTTCCTCCAATCCTGCTTTCGGCGTGCACGCTCCTCCCAGCCTCTTCGAATCACTCGGACGCAATCGCGATACCACGGCGGGAGGGTAAAAGAAACGGTGCAATCTCGCGTTGCCGTGTTCTTCATGCACGAATTGCCGTCTCGCTGACCATCTGTTCTGCCGAAAACCCGCCAGCGCAGCCCGAAAAACCAACGTCTCTCGACGAGGCACACCGATTGCTCCTTTCGCCATCGAAAGGACCAACCTTATGGGCGACTACGGCACACGAATCGTGGTGGATAAGAGGATCGATCCGGTCATCGACATCCTGAGCGATGCGATGCGCGCCGAAGGCATGGTGCCACTCGCGCAGATCAACGTGCGCGAACAATTCGCGCGCGAACTGTCGCGCGATTTCCGGCGATACGTACTGATACAGGGATGGTCGCCGCAGCTGGCGATCGACGCGCTGCGGCACAACCTCGACGCCGGAACGGTGTTACCGGTCAGCATCGCCGTCTATGAACTCGGCGACGGAGAAACCACCGTCGTCGCGAACTCTTCGTTCGCGCCCGTGGTGGACGATCATCAGTGGCGGACGACGTTCCCGGTGCTCGCAGCACTCGCGGATCGGGAAACCGAGAAGCTTGCGCGGGTTATCGATCGAATTGCGCACGGCGCGGTTCGGCACGTCGCGTAATCGGAGTAATTAACGCGTGACTCGCCACTTACCGCGAAGCTGACGGACGCCGTCCTCGCATGTCGAGGTGAAGGTTCCGTCGATCGCGCGGGGCTGCGCCGTTCCGAGAAACGTCGCCGAAGCCTGGCAACTGCGATCAGGATCCCAGTAGGACGCAATCGTGCCGCTGATCTGTCCCTGGGCGGCTCGAACGAACTTGATCGTCAGCAACTGCGTGTACGGAGCGTTGGTCGGGCCGAGGCGAGGATCGCCGGGAGGATGAGCACGATAGGGAGCGCGTGTGCCTTCGGCGATCATCATCACATCGCCGGAGGCCTGTTCATCACCGGCCGACAATGTGAACTCGATGAGACCGTGCCGCTCGGGTGAAGAGGTCGAGTACGAACCGTTCCAGCGGCCGGCCAGAATCTCCCAGTCGGCCCGGCTGGCATAAACGGGCACCGGCGGGGGATTCCCGACGCACGCACCAACGCCCAACATCGTCACGACCGCTGCGAGCGTCAGCAGCAGGTGACCGATTGGGTGTCGACCCGAGTAGGAGCAAGGGCTCCGGAACGCGCTACACAGTCGGCCGAGCGAGCAAGTACTCCCCATCTCTTGTGTGTCTCAGGAAGTGGGAAGCTTCCAACGCGCCGAGCAGTGCCTCACATGTGTCCGCGTCGATTGCCCAGAGTCGCTGCGCCTGTTTTTTCGTCAGGCGAAGCCCGGGCATCTCGAGAAACTCGCCCCGAACAATCTCGAGCAACCGGACGAAATCGAGCCCATGGCACGAACGAGTAACAGGGACTGCGAACATGATCCATCCTTTGGGAAGCGAAGGATGCTATTTAGTAGAGCAATTCGCGTACCTGAGATTAGATGTCGGCGGCTCGACGAGAGCTTACACCTTTCCCACTTCCGCGTGCGTAAATTTTCCGATCCGAATGGGGAAAATTTGTTCCTGGTGCTTAATACGCAATCCGCCGCAAACGCGGCGCGGGCTTCACCGGTCCGACCTTGATGCGCGAATCGACGACGACTGCCCCCTTTCGAAGCACCATGACGGGATTCAGGTCCATCTCCTCGATTTCTGGACAGACATCGAGCAGCTGCGAAAGCGCGAGCAACAGCGTACGGAACGCCGGCTCGTCGGCCGCAGGCGCTCCCCGGTAGCCGCGAAGGAGCACGCGGCCCTTCAACTCCTCGATCAACGAGTCGGCGTCAGGCTCGCTGAGGGGACACATGCGAAACGCCGTATCACCAACGAGTTCGACGAAAATGCCTCCTGTGCCTGCCATGATGACCGGGCCGAGCTGCGTGTCGTTCAGGCCACCGGCGACCATTTCAACGCCGCCACCTATCATGCGTTGAACGAGAACGCCTTCGAGTCGATCGCCGAGATGCTGAGAGAGATCGGCAAACGCGCCACGCACTGCGGCGGCGTCTTTGAGGCCGAGTTTCACCGCGCCCGCCTCGGTCTTGTGAAGGAGCGTTGGCCCCAGCCCCTTCATCACCACGGGCCACCCGATTTGCTCCGCGATCTCGACAGACGTGTCCGAGGTACGAGCGACCCGCGCCGGTACCATGGTGATCCCGGCGGCTTCGAGAAGTCGTGCCGCCGGAAGCGGATCGAGCCAGCCACCGCCGCCAACAATCGCCTCGCTGATCACCGCGCGCACGGAATCTCGATTGAAGTTCGCGAGATGCGGAGCCGCGGCGGCGGGACGACGCCTCCAGTCCGCATATTCCGAAACCCTCGCCAGCGCAACCGCCGCTGACTCGGGAAATGTATATGTGGGAATCCCCGCCATCCCAAGCGTGGCCTGCACGCCCATGAAGGTGGCAAGGACCGGTTTCGTTGAACCAGCGGACGCCTGCTGAATCGCCTGGGCGACATCTTCTGCAGCCGTGACGATCGGCGGGATAAAAATCGTGAGCAGGCTGTCGACGTTGGGGTCGGCGAGCACGAGCGCGATCGTGCTCCGGTAGTGCTCGGCGCTTGCCGAGGCAATCATGTCGACCGGATTGGCGACGCTGGCCGCGGCAGGCAGAAATGCACGGAGTGCCGCCGTCGTCGCCGAGGTCAACGACGTCACAGTGAGGCCGTTAGCCTCACACGCGTCGGCGGCGAGGATCCCGGGACCACCGGCGTTGGTCACGATCGCGACGCGGTTCGACTGTGGAACCGGTTGATTGGCCAGCAGCGCAGCGACGTCGAACATTTCCTCCAAGGTGTGGGTGCGGATGACGCCAGACTGACGAAGTAACGTATCGATGAGCGCATCACTCGTGGCACGGGCCCCGGTGTGCGACGAGGCCGCGCGCGCGCCCGCCGACGATCGGCCGGCCTTGACGGCGACGATGGGCTTGCGCCGGCCGACCCGCCGGGCGATCTGTGCGAACTTGCGCGGATTGCCGAAGCTCTCGAGGTACAGAAGAATGACGTCGGTCTGGTCGTCATGCGCCCAGAACTGGATCAGATCGTTGCTCGAGACGTCCGCTTTGTTTCCGATTGAGGCAAACGTCGACATCCCAAGGTTTCGCCGGGTGACATACTCCAGAATCGCCAGTCCGAGCGCGCCACTCTGTGTCGAGAATGCGACGCGCCCGGCCGGCGGATAGACCGGCGAGAACGTCGCGTTGAGGCGGATCGCCGGATCGGTGTTGATGATTCCCATGCAGTTCGGGCCGATCATCCGAATGCCGGCAGCGCGGATTTTCTCGAGCAGCTCGACCTCACGGTCGCGGCCGACTCCGCCGGTCTCGCCAAAGCCGGCCGTGATGACCACCAGCGCTTTCACGCCTTTCTCGATGCAGTCATCGACCGCGGCCGAGACCAGCGGCGCCGGTATCGCGATCACGGCAAGATCGACCGGGCCGTCGATGTCCGAGGTGCGGCGCACGGCGGGCAGTCCTTCGACCACGTCGGCGTCCGGGTGAACGGGCACGACGCGGCCGGTGAACCCGCTCGCGATGATGTTGTGAAGAATTTCCGATCCGATTCGGCCGCGAACCCGGTTGGCGCCGACCACGGCAATCACCTCGGGTTCAAAAAATGGACGCATCGAGGCGGCTGCAGCCTGCTCCGACCGCTGTGCCGCGCGTTCGGTGAAGGTTGGCGACAGATCGAGGTCGAGCGAGACATGAAAGACGCCGTGATCGAGCTGACGCGTCACGGCAAATCCCGACTCGAGAAACACGTCCATCATTCGACGGTTCTCGCCGAGCACGTAGGCGTCAAACGTGCGGATGCCGGAGCGGCGCCCGATGTCGGCCAGGCACTCGAGCATGCGCGTTCCGATCCCGCGACCTCGCCAGGTATCGGCAACGGCAAACGCCACCTCTGCCCGGTCGGCGTGCGTCCCGACGTAATAGCCGGCGGTGGCCACGATCTCGTCGGAATACTCGGCGGCAAGCACACGCTGACGATCGAGATCGACACGAGACAGCTGCTGTGCCCGTTCGCGATCGATTTTCGGAATGGTCAGAAACCGGTAGTAAAGCGCCTGCTCCGACATTCGCTGCAACATCTCGAGCAACCGATCGTCGTCGTCGGCACGAATCGGCCGGAGATGAACGGTTGACCCATCCCTGAGCACAACATCAGCGCTGTAGTCGAACGCGGAGACAGTCATCGGCATGTTCCGTTGAACAGCATGGTTCGGGCCACCGATCAACAGCCTACCTTCGCGACTGCTCGGGCACCAAGCAGACCGACCCTGCCGGAATGCCGGCACGGGGCCATCATCCGCCGTCATTTCGCGGGCGAACGCAACGAGAAACGCCGGGTTTTGCGTCAGTTACCTGGGCACTTTTATTGCGAACACGGTGGAAATACGCGCACTTTCGAATCGAGGCCCGAACATGGAGATGATGAAAGCGGCGGTCTTCCGCGGGACCGGAATCGTTCGGATAGAAGAACACGCGAAGCCTGTTGCCCGGGCTGGCCAGGCGCTGATCCGGATCACCACAACCACAATCTGCGGCACCGACGTTCACATCGTCAGAGGTGAATACCCGGTGAAATCCGGTTTGATTCTCGGCCACGAACCGGTCGGCGTCATCGAGTCGCTGGGCGAAGGGCTCGAAGAAGAATACTTCGTCGGACAGCGGGTGATCGTCGGCGCGATCACGCCGTGCGGACAGTGCTTCTACTGCCTGAACGCGGCGCATTCGCAATGCCACGGCCCCTTGGGCGGGTGGCGATTCGGCAACACGATTGATGGCGCATGGGCGGAGTACCTGCTGGTGCCCGACGCGCGCGCCAACCTTGCGCCGATTCCCGATGGTATTTCCGACGAGCAAGTCGTGCTCGTCCCCGACATCTTTTCGACTGGCCTTTCGGGAGCGGAGAGCGGCAACGTTCGGGTCGGCGACAGCGTCGCCGTATTTGCTCAAGGGCCGATCGGCCTGTGCGCCACACTCGGCGCGAAGCTGCGTGGCGCGGCGCTCATCATCGCCATCGATTCGGTTCCGGCCCGCCTCGAGATGGCCAGGCGATTCGGCGCCAACGTCGTTATCAACTATCGAGAACAGGATCCGGTGGCGGCAATCAAGAAGCTGACCGAGGGGCGTGGCGCCGACGTCACCATCGAGGCGCTCGGTCAACAGGCGACATTCGAGAACGCACTGCGTGCCACTCGGCCGGGCGGAACCGTATCGAGCCTCGGAGTGTACTCCGGCAAGATCGCGGCTCCCTACGATGCCATCTACGCCGGACTCGGTGATCAAAAGATCGTGACGACGTTGTGCCCGGGCGGCAAGGAGCGCATGCGGCGGTTGATGTCGATGGTTGCGACCAGGCGGGTCGACCTCACGCCGCTGGTGACACACCACTTCAGTCTCGACAACATCGGCGACGCGCTCGATCTCTTCTCGTCGCAGCGTGACGGCGTCATGAAGGTCGCACTGAAGCCTGCCGGTGTGGTCGAGGTGCCGGAGTCCGCTGCCGAGATTCCGTCAACCGTCTGACGGTTGTCGTCGTGGCGCGAAGATCCCGGCGAGATCACTGACTCTGTCGCAGGCACTGCTCTTGCGACAGAAGAGGGCGGAGGCCATTACGCAGCTCAAGGCCATCATGACCGCCCCGGTGGAAGTGATCTCGCCGCGGGCGTCGATCTGCACAGCGCAAAAGCGCCTGACGCTCAAACGGATTCATCACCTCGTGGTGATCGAGCATGCGAAAGTCGTCGGATTGGTGACGGCCGACGTATTGAGGAAACGTCAGGAAGAAGGAGCGACGTGTGTCTCGGACGTGATGCTCCGCAACATCATTGTCGCACCCCCTGAAACGACCGTGCGCGAAGCGGCAGATCTATTGACGCCCGGCCACCTCCAGACGGCTTTGCCGATCGTGCGCAACAACGAGCTCGTCGGCATTGTCAGCGTTTCCGATCTGCTCGAGTTGGCAGGCGGCGCTCGGCGTCGGCACAAACGGCCCGCAGTCGTCGGATAAAACGGCTGTTTACCGGCCGACAAGGAAAATGAATCACCACGGCGGCAGCGTCATGAACAAGAACTCCCGCAAGTAGCGGTCGCTCGACGCTCGCAGTTCAGCTCCGGTACCCTCGAAGCAAATCTGCCCGTCGTGCAGAACCATGAAGGTGGCCCTGCCTCCTGTTGCCTCGGAGAGGGCACGGATGCGAAGGCGGCCCGACTCGAGACGGGCCTCATGATGTGCCACGTAAAAAGCATCCCGAATCTGATGCGTCACGACAATCGAACTCACGTGCTGGAGATCGCGTAACTTCACGATTTCGTCGTCAACCGTCGTGGCAATGATCGGATCGAGACCCGAGGTTGGATCGTCGAACAGCAGCAGATGTGGCCTGGCGGCCATCGCCCGTGCAATCGCCACGCGACGTCTCTGGCCGCCCGATAGCTCCGACGGTAGCCGATCGATGAAGTCCTTGAGCCCGATGAAATCCAGGACCTCTTCGACGCGGTGCTGCACCTGGTCGCGGGGCATATCGGTTTCTTCGTACAAGCGATATCCGACGTTTTCCGCGACCGTGAGCGAATCGAACAGCGCGCTTTCCTGAAACAGCATGCCGACCTCGGCACGGACCTGTAACAACTCGCGCTCGCTCATGTCACTAGTCCGATACCCATTAACGAGAATCGTCCCCGAGTCGGGTCGCAGCAAGCCGAGAATGAGCTTGAGCAGCACCGACTTCCCGCTCCCGCTCGCGCCCAGCAGGATCTTCATGCTGCCGGTCGGGATGGTGAAGCTGATGTCGCGAAGGACGACGTGGTCGTCAAACCCGAACGTCACACGGTCGAACACGACAGCGGGTAATGTTGCCGGTTCCGGTGCGAGGATCGTGGCCGAAGTCGATGAATGACTACGCATGTTCGACTCTTGAAGGCGATGGGGAAGACGGCTCGCACAATGCGAAGCGGCAGCTGACCGGGATGAGTGCAAGGCGGGCGCCAGGGGTGGGCGCGACAGATGTGAGACGGGTTACGATACTCAGAATTCGCGAATTCGGAACGAGGTGCGATGGATCCCGTGAATGTTCCCGCGGACACAATGGCGCTCGCCGGGCGGCTCGCGCTGGCGACGTTGCTTGGCGCCGCTCTGGGAGTGAATCGGGAGATCTCGCTGAAGCCCGCAGGCTTGCGCACGCACGCACTGGTTTCGCTGGGAGCAGCGCTCATCACACTTGTCGGACTGCAACTCGGTCAATCGGCGGGCGACACGGCAGCACCCGGCCGAATCATCCAGGGACTTGTGGCCGGCATTGGATTCATTGGCGGCGGCGTAATCCTCCACCGGCGTGATGCGAAGGTGGTCCACGGATTGACCACCGCCGCTTCAATCTGGATCGCGTCGGGCACGGGCGTTGCCGTCGCGACCGGACTCTGGCGCGCCGCCCTGACGGCGGTGATCCTCTCGCTCATCGTCCTGACCCTCGGTCGTCCGCTCGATGATGCGTTGCACAAGATCGCCGACGGCGATCGAGATGAGAACTGATCCTGAAGTGCGAAAGAATCCGCCAGTGCTGGGAGTTCTTTCGCACCACCGGGTGGATCGGTCGTGTGGACTTCCCCCACGACAGCGTTTATCTCATTGGCCTCCGGGGCCGCGCCAAGCCGATTGCTCATGGTGCTTCATCAGATGCGATGAGGTGTAGGCTGTAGTCCATGGGCATCCGCGGGGCATGGACAGCGCTGGTCTTGGCCGCCACAGCCGCTTTTCAGATTCCACAAACTCCCTCAGAGCCGAAACCCGGACGTCTCATCGTCGACGCAGTCGTGCTGGATCACGCGGGCTTGCCCGTGCTGGATGTCAAACCATCAGAGCTGGAAGTCTGGATCGTTGGCTACCGGATTCCGATTGAGTCGGTAACGTTCGTCAACCCTACGGCTGATGTGCCGAGCCATCGATCGATCGCGATGCTGCTGGACGACATCAACGTCGACCCGGCGGTCATGCCGCGGGCCCGTGAAGCGGCGCGACAGTTCGTCGAACGGCTGGTCCCCAACGATCGCATGGCGATCGCGACGCTCAGCGGCACGGTATTGGAACCGAACGCCGATCGAGCCAGGCTTCTCCAACGCATCGAGGCATACGCGCCGCACGCGTGGACCGTGGATCGACTCGATACGATGGGCGCGCATCTGTTGAACACGGTGACGGCGCTTGCCCGTTTGATCGGGCCGTCAACTGATGCACGAAAAACCATCGTCGCACTCGGACCGGCCGGTCTGTTCGACACGCCGATCCCGCCACCCACCGCCGGCCGCGATCTTCGTCCCGAGTGGGTCAACGCGATGCGGGCGATGGCGGCGGCCAACATCGCGCTCTATGTGATCGATCCGACCGGCGTCGGTGGCGCCAGGACCACCGGGGGGGACAGTGGGTTCGCCCGCGAAACCGGCGGCGTGGCATTCATCAACACGAACAACATGACTGGCGTCGCGGATCGGATCATGCGCGAGGCGGGGAGCTACTACCTGATCGAGGTACGCGATCCCCCCATGGGACGGCAGATGGATCTGCGCGCGCTCGATGTCCGGGTCAACCGGCCGGGGGTTTCCGTTCGCGCCCGTCGAGCGGTACCGGGCACTCGCTGAGATCAGGTCGTGAGCTTGTAGCTCTCCAGGATGCGGATATAGTTCCCGCGCACGAATGCCATCGAGTCCGGCAAGGCTTTGTGGCTCATCGAGCCGCGCAGCTGATCGACCGATTCGTATCCTCGCTGCTCCATCCACTCCTCGAGATCCTTGCAGACGCCGCTCAGCCAGGACGGCCCGTGGTGAAGCAGGGCGGACGTGCTCATCACTACGTCAGCGCCCGCCATCAGGTACTTGATCACTTCGGTCACGCTATGTACGCCCGTCGTTGCCGCCAGCGAGCACTGCACGTGCCCGTGCAACAACGCGATCCAGAGGAGAGGCAAACGAATCTCGGCCGGCGTGCTCAGTGACAGCGTTGGCGCGACGGTTCGGGTCTCGATGTCGAAGTCGGGCTGGTAAAACCGGTTGAACAACACCAGCGCGTTGGCGCCCGCGCGATCGAATCGTCCGGCCATGTGTGCAAAAGAGCTGAAGTACGGTCCGACCTTGACCGCGACGGGAATCGATACCGCCGACTTGACGCGCGCTACCACGTCGAGGTACTGCTCTTCGATTTGCGCCCCGGTACGGTGCATCGCGGTCGGAATGTAATAGATGTTCAGCTCAATCGCCTTCGCCCCGGCTTCCTGCATCAAGCTGGCAAAGTCGGCCCATCCGCGATCGGTTGTGCCGTTCAGGCTGGCAATGATCGGAATGTCGACCGCCGCCGATGCCTTTCGAATCAGTTCCAGGTACTGCGTTGGCGCAACCTCGCATCCCGCAACGACTGGAAAATACGAAAGCGCTTCACCGAAGCTGTCGGTTCCGACGCTCATGAAATAGTCGAGGGCGCCGGCGTCATGACGTATTTGTTCCTCGAACAGGGAGAACAGGACGACTGCTGATGCGCCGCAGTCCTCGAGCTCGCGGATCGTGTCGAGGCGCTGCGAGAGCGGCGACGCCGATGCGACGAGTGGATTGTTCAGCGTCAGCCCCATGTAACGAGTGGTGAGATTCATGAGACCTCCGACAGAGCTTGTCTGCTGCTGGCCGCGCGCGCCGGGGCGGCGGAACGCGCCGGCCAGCGTTCAGCCATGTTCGTGTAGACACTCCACCGCTGATCGATGTCCTGCTGCGCAACGTCGAGAAGCCGCGCGGCTGCCTCCGGGTGGGTATAGGTCAGCATCTTGTAGCGGATTTCGTTGTAGGCGTAGGCCTTGATCGGAATCGACGGCGCCGCCGAATCGAGCATGAACTCCTGCGCGTGACCGTTACTCGCCGGCCTGAATCGATACAGCGGCCAGTGGCCGCAATCGGTCGCCAGCTTCTGCTGGCGCAAACCGTATCGCATGTTGATGCCGTGGGCGATGCAGTGGCTGTAAGCGATGATCAGCGACGGGCCGTCGTGGGCTTCGGCTTCGAGAAAGGCATCCAACGTTTGTTGCGGTGACGCACCCATCGCAATCTGCGCCACGTACACATTCCCATAGGCGACCGCCATCAAGCCGAGGTCTTTTTTCCGCCCGCGCTTTCCGGCCGCCGCGAATTTTGCCACCGCTCCCCGTGGCGTCGACTTCGACGCCTGCCCGCCGGTATTGGAGTACACCTCGGTGTCGAGGACGAGTATGTTCACGTTCCGGCCCGACGCCAACACGTGATCGAGTCCTCCATAACCGATGTCGTACGCCCAACCATCGCCGCCGACGATCCAGACGCTGCGTCGCACCAGGTGTTCGAGGAGTCCGCGAAGGACCCGCGCCGCAGCTGCATCGATCGTGGCGAGCGTCACTGCAAGCGAAGCGACCCGGCGGCGTTGCGCGTCCACTTCTTCCGGCGTGACCTGACGTGCGTCGCGGATCTCCCTGACTTGCTCGGCGCCAAGCCATGGCTCGAGCGAGTTCAGCAATTCGATCGCCTGTTCGCGGTGCTTGTCGAGCGACAGACGGTAGCCGAGACCGAATTCGGCATTGTCCTCGAAGAGCGAGTTCGCCCATGCCGGGCCTCGCCCGTCCTTGTTGGTCGACCACGGCGTGGTTGGCAGATTGCCGCCGTAGATTGAAGAACAGCCGGTCGCGTTGGCGACGAGGAGCCGGTCGCCGAACAGTTGCGTCAGCAGCCGAAGATAGGGCGTTTCTCCGCAACCGGCGCAGGCGCCGGAGTACTCGAACATCGGTGTGAGGTACTGCACGCCCCTGACGAGTGAAGCGTCCATGCGTCCGTGCAGGTTTTCGGGCAGCGTTTCGAAGAAGGCAAAGTTGCCGCGCTCGCGTTCGAGCAGCGGCGCCTTCGCAGTCATGTTGATCGCGCGCGTCCCGGCAGATTCAAGGCTCTTCGCCGGGCAGGTTTCGACGCACAATTCACAGCCTGTGCAGTCTTCGACGGCAATCTGCAATGTGAAGCGCAGATTCGGAAAGCCACGGCCGGAAAGGGGCGCGGACCGGAATCCGGGCGGCGCGCCGGCGAGCGCCGCGTCGGCGTAATGGCGGACGCGGATCGCGGAATGCGGACAGACCATCGCGCAGTTGCCGCACTGGATACAAATCGACGGTTGCCATTCAGGCACTGTGTCGGAAATATTGCGCTTCTCCCAACGCGCAGTGCCCGACGGGTAAGTGCCGTCGACCGGCAGCGCGCTAACCGGCAGGTCATCGCCATGGCCCGCCATCATCATGGCGGTGACGTGTTGAACGAAGGGCGGTGCTTCCGGTGGCACAACCCGGAGACGCTCCCGTCGGCTGCTCACCTCCGATGGAACGGGGACTTCAAACAGATGCTCGAGCGCGCTATCCACCGCGGCGAAGTTCTGTTCCACCAGTTCGGTGCCTTTGCGTCCATAGGTCGCTCGAATGGATCCCTTGATCTTTTCCACCGCCTCTTCGCGCGGGAGCACGCCCGATATCGCAAAGAAGCAGGTCTGCATGATTGTGTTGACGCGTCCGGCCATCCCGGCGGCCTCGGCGACTCGATCAGCATCGATGACGTAGAAGCGAATGCGCTTGCGGATCAACTGTTCCTGCAGCGAGGCTGGTAACTCGTCCCATACTCGATCGGCGCTGACTGGACTGTTGAGGAGGAAGACCGCGCCTTCAATCGCTTCGCGCAGCATGTCGAGCTGGTGAACAAACTGAAACTGGTGACAGGCAATGAAGTGCGCCCGCTGTACCAGGTATGTCGAACGAATGGGCCGCGGCCCAAACCGCAGGTGCGAGATCGTTCTCGAACCAGACTTCTTCGAGTCGTAGACGAAGAAGCCCTGGGCATAGCCCGAGGTCTCCTCGCCGATGATTTTGATCGAGTTCTTGTTGGCTCCGACGGTGCCGTCCGCGCCGAGACCGTAGAACACGCACCCGACAACGTCTTCTGCTTCGGTCACAAACGTGCGGTCGTACTCGAGGCTCGTATGTGAGACGTCGTCTCTGATACCCACGGTGAAGTGGTTCTTTGGTGTCTCCGCCGACAGGTTGTCGATGACCGCCTTCACCATCGCCGGCGTAAACTCTTTCGAGGACAGTCCGAAGCGGCCTCCGACGATGCGTGGCATCGAACGACGAGCGCCAGACACCAAGGCCTCGCCAAAGGCAGTCATCACGTCCTGGTAGAGCGGTTCTCCCGCCGCGCCCGGCTCCTTGGTTCGATCGAGAACGGCGATCGAACGCGCACTGGATGGGACCGCCGCGAGCAGATCGGCGACGGAAAACGGCCGGAACAGATGCACCTGCACCAGTCCCACGTTCGCGCCGCGCTGGTTGAGCGATTCGACTGCTTCACGCGCCGTCTCGGCACCCGAGCCCATCATCACAACCACGCGTTCCGCGCTGGGAGCTCCGAAATACTCGAACAGCTTGTACTGGCGCCCGGTTAGTGAGGCGAAACGGTCCATCGCACGCTGGACGTGGCCCGGCAGCGCCGCGTAGTAGGGATTGACGGTCTCGCGTGCCTGGAAGTAGACATCCGGGTTCTGCGCGACACCTCGGACCACCGGACGATCCGGATTCAGCGCACGGAGACGGTGCGCCTGGACCAAGTCGTCGTCAATCATCGCGCGGACATCGTCATCGTCGAGGACTTCAATCTTGCTGACCTCGTGTGAGGTGCGGAACCCGTCGAAAAAATGGATAAAAGGAATTCGTGAAGCAAGCGTCGCGTTCTGCGCGATGAGTGCGAGATCGTGCGCCTCCTGCACGGAACTGGCGCATAGCAGCGCCCATCCGGTCATCCGCGCCGCCATCACGTCGGAGTGATCACCGAAAATCGACAGCGCCTGCGCGGCGAGCGACCGCGCGGCGACGTGAAAAACCGTTGGCGTCAACTCGCCGGCGATCTTGAACATGTTCGGGATCATCAGGAGGAGTCCCTGCGACGCGGTGAACGTCGTGGTCATCGCGCCGGTTTGCAGCGCGCCATGGACGGCTCCCGCGGCGCCTCCTTCGCTCTGCATCTCGACAACGTGCGGGACGGTTCCCCAAATGTTCGTGCGTCCGTCCGACGCCCACTGATCGGCCAGCTCGCCCATCGTCGAGGAGGGTGTAATCGGGTAGATGGCGCAGATTTCGTTGACGCGATAGGCGATCGAGGCTGCGGCCTCATTCCCGTCGAGCGTTTTCATCTTGCGCGGCATAAGAGACCTGTTCCTTCTCCGCCACCATTTCAATCGCCCCGCACGGACACTGGTCGTAACAGATCGCACAACCGGTGCAGCGCTCCAGGTCGTACCGATATCGGAGACCGGGGCCCAGTTTGATCACGGCCTGTTCGGGGCACGCGGAATAGCAACCGTCGCATTCGAAACAATTGCCGCATGACAGGCAGCGTTGAGCCTCGTATCGCGCGGCCACCGAACTGAGACCGCCGATGACTTCGTCAAACGTGGCGCAACGCCGCTCGATGTCGATCGTGCTTTGGCCGCGCCGCTTCGCCTCGGCGTGATACCAGAGACGCAACTGATCGAATGTCGCGAGATGGTGTTTGGCCGGTTTGCGGTAGCTCGTATTGCGTAGCCACGCATCAATCGCACGGGCGGCCTTCTTCCCATGGCCGATTGCTGTCGTGACGGTTCGATCGAACGGCACCATGTCTCCGCCGGCGAAGACGCCTTCGCATCCGGTCTGCATGTCCGCGCCGACGACAACGGTGCCGTCTTTGCGGAAGGCAATCCCCGGGATCTTCGCGAGAAACCCAGTGTCGGTGTCCTGGCCAAGGGCGAGAATCAACGAGTCTGCTTCGAGCGTTTCAAGTTGACCGGTAGGCTGAGGAAATCCTTTTTCATCAAGCTTCATGACTTCGACGGTCACCGTCGTGCCGTCAATCTGCTTGATCGTTCTCAACCAATGAATCTTGATGCCCTCTTCGATGGCTTCGTCCGCTTCAAATCGATGTGCGGGCATCTGCTCGCGCGTGCGTCGGTAGATGATCAGCGGGTCGGCGCCAAGACGACGCGCCGTCCGTGCGGCATCCATGGCGGTATTGCCACCGCCGTAGATGGCGACGCGGCGGCCAATCTTCGGCGCATCTTCGCCGGCCTCGACGTTTTTCAGAAACTGCAGCGCGTCATAGATCTTGCCGGCGTCGCG
>DATJKH010000008.1:0-16403 GCA_035491715.1 Vicinamibacterales bacterium
CCTGCATCAGCACCGATGCAACGCCCGCGGTTTCGTTTCCGTCCTGGTTCACGCGAGGCACGTAGGTCGGCACCACGCCGAGCACGCGCGGCGGAACGGTGGACATCCTGCCCGATAGATCGACGGCCTTGAAGCCAGGACCGAAGTCGTACCGCACCACGGGATTGAGCACCCCGTCGTTGAACGGCAAGCCGGGAATATCAGTGAAGCCGATCGCGGCACGTGTCGCAGGCACCAGATCGCCGTTGGTCAAGCGTGGGTAACGGCTGTCGGGCGGCGGCGTGTCCTTCGTCACCCATTCGACGAGCGCACGGGTCAGCGCACGTGTCTGATCCGATTCGGGATTGGGATTGGCAGGCAGGACGCACGCGTTGTTCGGCGTCGTGTCGAGGCTAAAGCCGCCGCGTCCGCCGCCGTGCGTGGTTCCTGGATAGTAATAGCGGCGCACGTTATCGGGAAGCGGAAGATCACGTGTGGCGTCGGTGCCGATCAGATCCGGGGACATGCGCAGGCCCCAGAACTCCGATGAGCCGAACGCTTCGACGATCTTCGGGCAGGTCTTCGTCGCGGTGCAGCGGTCGAGCAGCCCTGCGGCCGGGAGCTTGCGGGTCTTGTCCTCATAGTGCGTCCACCACACCGCCCCCTCGCTGCCTGGCTCGTAAACGCCGGCGGCGCCACCGGGTAATGCGAAGCGGAGGTTCATCGGCGTCTGTCGCGCGGCGATGCGCGGGAAGGCGCCGTCCCAGACCATGCGGTTCTGCAGGTCGCGGTTGAACCCAAGATGGATGAAGGTGCGGATGAAATTGCCTGACTGCGAGTCGCCCACGCCGATCGCGTGATCGATCGCACCGGCGACAGGATTCGGCGTGCCCGCCGTGTCGGTCTGCGCGTGACGAAAGAACGACACGAGGTCGCGCGTCGCGGCGAGGCCGACGCCGAGCACGAGTGGGTCTTTCGCGGTGTAAACAAGTTCGTAGAGACGATCGACGCGGAAACCGTCCTTCACACAAAGCCGCGTCGGATCGGGCCTACCGGGCCACGGCGTGGAATCGCAGTTGGCGAACGCCCAGTCGGCGCGTGCGACGGAATGCGCAGCATCCTGCTCGCCGGAATAGTTCTCCCGCGTATGCCACGACAGTCGTGCGTCGGGCTGTTCGAGATTGACCGGGGGATACGGCTGCGGCGTGCCCAGCGAGGCCAGACGGATTGCCGCCGTTTTAGTGCCCTCGGGCACGTTGTAGAAGCGCGCGATAACAGGGCCCGTGATCGCCGAGCCATCCCGATTGCGCGCGATCGGCACGACGATCGTCTGGTTGTTCGCCGTCGCGATCACGTCCCCCTGCCAGCCACTGACGAGCGACACGTAGCCTTCAGCGCTGGCGACCGCCTGGCCGTTGCCGCGGTTGACGACCTGATAGAGGAGCATGCGCGCGGCCTTCGACATGTCCACGGGCTTCGCCAGCGCGAACGTCGCGACGTATGCCACCTTCCCGCGCGCGTTCGTCGGCGCGAGTTCGAGATCCTGAATGATCGTGTTGTGCGGATCTTTCGGATCGATCTCGCCATGGACTTTGCCCCGGATCAATTCGAACGGTCCGGCGGCTCCGACTGGCTGCCGGTTGTTCATGGGCTCACGTGACGTGATCTCGAGGCGGACGACCTGTGCACGCGCCGTGGTGGCGCTCGACGCGAGGACGCAGGCGACGAGAAGCGCTTTAATGCGGATCGATCTCATCGGGTCACCGTCTTCGATCCCTTACCAGTGCGTGAGCGATCCGTCGGGTCGCCGTTGCGTCGGTCCTGGCGCAGCCTCCGTCATCGCTTCGACGAACGTGAGTTGTTTCTCGTCGACACTGATGCCGAGTCCAGGCCGATCGTTCGGCCACACCTTGCCATTACGACACTCGAGGAACTCCGGCATGTATGGCACCGGTCGTTCGCCCTGGTTGTATTCCATCAGCACCTGGCCGGGGAACGCCATCATCGTGTGCATGTGTCCAGCGGTTGCGATCGGTCCGGTGAAATGCGGGACGATGCCGACCTTGTGGGTGTCGCAGACCGCCATGATCTTCAGCATCTCGGTGATGCCGCCGACGTTGGGCAGCGATGCGCGGGCGAAGTCGATGTCGCGTTGCTCGACGAGCGGACTGAATTCGGCCCGTGTTCCCCACTCCTCGCCGGGCGCGAGTGGCACGGTCGTGAGCAGCCGTAGCTTCGGGATCTGCGTTCGGAACTGCTCCTCCCGCACCGGATCCTCGACGCAGAACGGCCGATGCGGCTCCATCAGCCTGCAAACTTCCACCGCTTCGTGGAAGTCGAACTTCTGATGCAGATCGATCATCCAGTTGCCCTCCGGGCCGACGCCGTCGCGGATCTGCTCGACCGCCTGAATGATCAGCCGGATGCGCGATCGTGAATCGAACATCGCGCCGCCACCGGGAAACCCTCGCCCGCCTTGAGGAGCATCCGCCGCCGCACCCGCGCCGCGTCCTCGTCCGGCGCCTCCCGCGCGCCCTGTGCTCGGCAGAATGCCACCGTCCACGCGGTAGACGCGATAGCCGGCAGCCATCGTCGCCGCCGCACGATCTTTCAGACCCATCGCTGCCGCGTCTGCCGGCGGCACCAGGCCCTGAGGCAGCCCGGACGTCGCATAAAGCTCGATGTGCTCGCGCGCTTTTCCACCGAATAGCTGATAGAGCGGCACGTTCAGCGCCTTGCCCTTGATGTCCCACAGCGCGAGATCGATCGCGCCGAGCGCGTGCAGCCGTTCCTTGCCGGGGGAGTAGAACCCGTCCATGAACACCGCCTGCCAGATCATCTCGGTATCGAACGCGTTCTTGCCGATGACGCTTCGCGCGACGTTGCGCACCGTGTCCGGCGAGCCGCCCTGCCCGATGCCGGTGATCCCTGCCTCGGTGTCGACGAGGACGACCATGTTGCTCTGAGGAAACGCCTGCGGACCGTTGGGGTTGTAGTTGGGAGGATAGAAGACCCGTATCTTCGTGATCTTCGTCGGCGACAGCCGCGATTCGGAGCGCGCCAGCGCCTGCGGTGTCCGCGATCGCGACGCCGCACTCGACGCGACCCAACCGGCGGGCAAGAGGGCGCCCGCCGCCGTCGACAATGATTTCGTAAAGGCTCTGCGACTAAGCGTCATGAACGGCTCCTCGACTTCTCGGCGCTCTCAACGGTCGATCACCATCAACGAAACAAGAGCGGCGCAAACTCCTTGAAGCAGCGGCGCCACGTCAGCCATTCGTGCGCCGTGCCCGGCGACTCGTAGTACACGTTCTTTATACCTGCCTGCGTGAGTTGCTCGCTGAACGTCTTCGTGCCCGGTCCCTCCATCGATCCGATTCCGAGAAACAACACCTTTACTCTCTTATTGAAGGCCGCGGCGTCGGCGAAGACGCCATTATTAGATGTTTTCGGATCGAATCCGCCGCGCCCGCCACTGCTGCCGCTGAATCCGCCGAGGTACGCGAACTTGTCGAGATTCGCGAGTGCCGTCCCGAAGGTCTGAAAACCACCCATGGACAAGCCGGCCATCGCGCGATTCTCGCGACCCGAAGCCACTCTATAGGTTCGTTCCACCATCGGAATCAGATCGCTGAGCATCATGTCGGTGAACACCGGGCTGGCCAGCGGCCCGCCGCCGCGGCCGGGACCTGCCGCGCGTGCGGGAGCGGACGCCGGAGGCGTTTGTGGTGGTGGCGGAGGTTGTGGCACCGCCTGCGTGATCGCCCCGCGGGCGAAATACAGCGCCGCGCTCTCGCCAGGCTTCACCGCGTTCAGGTTGTCCATGACGATGATCATCGGCTTGGCTTTCTTCTCCGCGATCAGGTTGTCCATGATCACGTCGACGTGGCCCTGCACGTGCCAGCCCTGTTCGTCTTCTCCCCAGCCGTGCAGCAGATAGAGAACGGGATACCTGGCTTTGGTGTTGGTGTCGTAGTCCGGTGGAGTGTAGACGTAGGCACGGCGCCAGGTGTTTGTCACATGCGAGAAGTAAAACCGCTGGAGCACCTCGCCATGGGGCACGGGTTTCAACGTGTAGTAGTCAGCGTCGGCTTCGGGTATTTCAATGCCGCTGTTGTAGAAGCCCGATCCGAAGAACGTCCGCGTCGCCGGATCGGCAACGACGGCACCGTCGATCGAGAGCGTGTAGTAATGGAACCCGACCACTTGCGGAGTCGTCGTCACATACCACAGACCGTCAGGTCCCTTGGTCATGTCGAACCCCTGACCTAACCGCACTCGCACCTTCTGCGCATCCGGCGCGACGACGCGGAACATGACCCGGTTGTCGGGATGGACACAGGGATACGGCGCGCCCGGGATGTTCAGCGCGCTCGGTTTGCAGTCGGCCGGAGGTTGTGCCAGCGCATTGCTGGCGATGCAAACGGATGTCCAGGCAACGCACGCGACGAGGAATCTCTTTTTCACAAGCGCTCTCCATCGGAGAAAAGAATCAAACGCACGACATTCTGCCTCAACTCGGGTCGCGTCGGCACGCGCCGTTGGCGGACGTCGCGAACCTCAGTTGACGCCTTCAGACGACGCTGTTAGGATGCGGCGCGCACACGGCGTCTCACTATACGCAACAACAGGCAGGGTCCGCCAGTCGCGATTTCGCCAGCCGCGTGCTCGAGTGGAGGAGTGATGACGAGAACAGTATCAGCACGCGCGTACGCGGTGGTCGCGGTACTCACTCTGGCTGCCCTCGGGTTGCCGTCGACGCCAGTCCTCGCCCAGGTCGCGACCGGCAGCATCGTCGGGACCGTGCTCGATACCAGCGGTCAGGTCGTACCGGGCGCGCAGGTCACGATCCGCAATGTCAACAGGAACACGAGCACCTCCGTGGTTACCGATCAGAGCGGGGCCTATACCGCCCCATTTCTTGTGCCGGGCACGTACGAGGTCCACGTCGCGCTGCAGGGATTCAAGGCATGGGTTCGCGCCGGCATCGTGCTGCAGGTAAACGATCGACTGCGCATCGACGCCTCACTCGAAGTCGGAGGCCTGGAGGAGACCACCACAGTCGTCGCCGAGTCGCCCGTCGTCCGGATGGATTCCTCCGAGGTGGGCACCGTGATCGAGGAGAAAGCCGTAAAGGAGCTGCCGCTCAACGGCCGCAACTTCGCGGCGCTCGTCTATCTCGTGCCGGGCATTACACCGGGGCAGGCCGGAGAAAACCTCTCGGGCGCCAGCACGTTCAACCCGCGCGGGGCTTCGAACTTCAACGCACTGGGCCACCAGGCGAACTCGAATGGCTGGCTCGTCGACGGGATCGACAACAACGAGTTCACGTTCAACACCGTCATCGTCCAGCCCTCGATTGAACAGGTCCGCGAGTTCAAGGTGCTCTCCGGGGTGTTTTCCGCGGAGTTCGGCCGCGGAGCCGGCGTCGTGTCCGTGTCCACAAAGTCCGGGACCAATCAGCTGCATGGCACCGCCTTCGAGTATTTGCGCAACGATGCGTTCGACGCGCGCAACTTCTTTGTGCGCAAGACCCAGGGCCCGAACGGATCACTCATCAAGGATCCCGTGCCGCCGCTGGATCGCCACCAGTTTGGCGGCGCGCTTGGCGGCGCGCTGGTGATTCCTGGAGTCTACGATGGGCACAATCGCACATTCTTCTTTACCGACTATGCCGGTATCAGGGAAACGCGCGGCGTGACGACCGTGAACACGGTGCCGACGGCGGCGACTCGCACCGGCGACTTCAGCAACTATCGCGACCGCAACGGAAATGTGATCGTCATTTACGATCCGCTGACCACGCGCGTCGACGATCAGGGACGGACCGTCCGCGAACCTTTCCCCAATAACGTCATCCCGACAAATCGGATCAATTCCGTCGGGCTGAACGTCGCGAGCATCTATCCTCTCCCGAACAACGGTTCCGGCAACTTCGATAACTACATCTCCACACCGAATCGCGAGATCACTGATAACGCGTTCTCGGGCCGCATCGATCACCGGCTGAACGACAGAGACTCCTTTTTCGTGCGGTTCAATTACGGCCGCTTCAGGTTGGATGCGCCACAGGGGCAGGCGAATTGCTGTTTGCCGACGCCGGCGGACGCCGCCAGCCGCTTCGATCTCGGCCCGTTCGTCGCAGGAATCCAGAACACGAAGCTGACGACCCACGGCGCCGCGTTCAACTACTCGAAGATTCTCAGCCAGACATTTGTCAACGAGCTTCGCGTCGGTTATGCCACGACCGAGCCGTTCACCACGCAGTCCGACTATGGTCACCGCGCGGCTCAGTCGCTCGGCATCAACGGGATCAACGTCAGCGACATTACGACGGGGTTGCCCAACATCGACATCACGAATTTCACCGGCATTTCCGGCGGACCGGCATTCCTGCCGGTCAACCCCAGCCAGTTCCACTACCAAATCGAGGACGCGCTGGTGTGGCTCCGCGCCCGTCATCAGGTGAAGTGGGGGTATCGCCTGGTCGATCGGCGGCCGTCACCGATGATCCACGACAACACGCGCAGCAACATCACGTTCGGGACCAGCTTCGTGAACAACCCGCTGACTAATAGCGGCGGAACCGGTCTGGCTGAAGTACTTCTCGGCTATTTCAACAGCGCGTCGCGCGGCTTTCTGCTCGAAGTTCCGACGTTCAGAGTCGTCGAGCAGGCCGCATTCGTCCAGGACGATTTCAAGGTCAATCAACGATTCACGGTGAACGCCGGCGTGCGCTACGAGATCTTCCACGCGCCGACCGAGAGGGAAGACCGTCTCGCGAACTTCGACTTCACGGACTATCGCCTCGTGTATGCCGGCGAGGGTGGCACGAGCCGCAGCGCGAACAAAAAGACCCACTACAACAACTTCGCGCCGCGTCTTGGCCTCACCTACGCGCTGACCGGCGACCGGCGCACGATCCTTCGGACCGGTTTCGGCATCACCTACTTCCCGAGCCCGTACGCGGCCGGCAACCTCAATCATCTCAACGTGCCGTTCACGATCTCGCAGAACGTCCAGCACCAGCCCAACCCGCTCGACTTCAGCGTCGTGCGATCGATTGACAATCCGTTTCCGCCAATCGTGCCGGTCAAGCCGATCACAACCGAACAACTGCGTGCCGCCAATCCGCGGGTGATCGGCCATGGATACGAGAACGAAACCGCGTACGCGGAGCAATGGCACCTCGGAATCGAGCGACAGCTGTTCTCGGCGATGCTGGTAGAACTCGAGTATGTCGGCAGCGCCGGCAAACACCTGACGGTCTGTTACAACCCCAACGAGGTCCAGCCTGGAGCGGGCTCTCTGGAATCTCGGCGCCTGCTGCAGCCGGTGAACAACCTGAACAACATGCTGCAGTGCGATCCCCGTAACCGATCGACGTTCAACGGCGCCACCCTCAAGATCCAACAGCGGTTCAAAGACGGCCTCCAGTTCCTCGGCAGTTATACGTTCGGTAAGGCGCTCGACTACGGCAGCTCGGCCGCGAGCGGCGGCGGGGCGGTCGGTAACGGGCAGACCGTCACGAACATGGACGCATGGCACGGACCCGCGGGCTACGACACGCGCCATCGCGCGGTGATCAGTTCGGTCTATGAGCTTCCGTTCGGTGCCGGACGGCACTGGATGAACGACGCGGGCGGCATCATGCAGAGCGTTGCCGGCGGATGGCAGCTCGCGACGATCGCGACGATGACCACCGGCCGGCCGTTTACCGTTTTTCTTCAGACCGGTGTCAACAATGGTGCGCCGAGCTGGCCGGATCGCATTGGTTCAGGCAAACTCGATGAGCCAAGTGTGGATCTGTGGTTCAACCCGGCGGATTTCAAGGCGCCTTCCGCCAACACCTACGGCAACTCGGGCCGCGGCATCCTCTACGCGCCCGGACACATCAACTTCGACACGTCGTTGTCGAAGCGGTTCAGTCTCGGTGGTCAATCGAATGTCGAGTTCAGATGGGACGCGTTCAACTTGTTCAACCATCCAGGATTCGGATTCCCGAACGCGAACATCGGCAATCCGAGTGCGGGTCGAATTACGACGACGATTGTCGACAATCGCAGCATGCAATTCGCGTTGAAGGTGAATTTCTGACGGGTGAGTGCTATGCTGCCGATGCGGCGCGGTTGACGCTGTCAGGTGGCTCACGCCGGCGCCATCCGCAAATGAGTAGACGAGCCCATCGCGCCACTCCTTCAGTTCAAAGTCTCGATCGAGGCTTGTCGATCCTCGAAGCGGTCGGACAGTCACAGGAACCGGTGCCGCTCAAGGATCTCACGTCGCTGCTCGGTATCGACCGCAGCAACGTGTTCCGGCTGGCAAACACGCTGCGAGAGCGGCGCTTCCTTGCCCATCCGGATGGCCGCAAAGAGTACGTACTCGGCCCGGCGGCCTGGCGACTCGCTCGGAGATACGGTCGAAGCCGGTTAATCGTGCTGTGTCACGATCACATCCGCGCGCTGGCTGAGAACACCGGCGAGACAGCGCATCTGGGAGTCCGCGAAGGCAGCCAGGTGCTCTTTCTGGATCATCATGTCGCGGAAGGACAGATGGTGACCGTTGCCGGTCAGACTGGTCAGTATCTGCCGCTCTACAACTCCGCACACGGAAAGGCCCTGCTCGCAGATTGCCAGCTTAACGATCTGAAGACGATCTTCGCGAAGGTCGCGCTGCGCGCCGCGACTCGCCGTACGATTGTGACGCTCGATCGATTGGCCGCGGAGTGCACCAAAATCCGTGACCAGGGGATCGCTGTCGACGATCGGGAAACTCTGGATGAAATCCGTTGTGTCGCCGCACCGATCCGCGACCCGGAGGGCCGCATCATCGCGTCGGTCGGCATCTCGGCACCGCTCACGCGGTTTCCAAGAAAACGATTCATCACGGCGGGGCGGCAGGTATCAGCGGTCGCGAAAGCGATTGGCGTCGCTCTCGCCGACTAATCAATCTGACGTCGAGCAGCCCGCTCACGCTCACTTTTGGTTGAGTCCTACCGTAATCCCCTTGACCGGGTTGTTCTCCGCATCCAGAAACCGCGCGCAGAAATCGGTCGCGCCGCCCGCATTGAACACTGCCGCACGCACGACGTTTGATCCCTTCTGCAGTGAGAGGCGTCTTGACACACCATCGTCGATCACCGCCTGACGATCGTTGTAGATGCCGACGACTTCCTTGCCGTTGACCCACCAGACCGAAGCGGCGTTCGACCCGATTGCGAGGCGCACATCCGGCACCTCTCGAGGGCTATTCACAATCGTCACTGCCCAGAAGAGAACGTTGGACGTCGGTTTCCCCAGCGCATACGCGAAGTGATAGAGGTTGACGTTGTAATTGAGCGTGTCGACGGCGTGCCAGGTGAGTTCCGTGCCCGCGACCGTCACCTTGTCGCCGTCGTGCGGGATCACCGCGAGCTGATCGGGGAAGTACTGGTTCTTGATCGCCGCCTGAACGGCGCTGTCTGTCAGCTGACCGTTGCGGGGGATTGGTTCGAGAATCAGCCATCGTTGGATGAAGCCGTCTGCGCCCGGTGTCTTCGTCGGCGACATGGGGCGCACGAGCGACGGCGCCGTCGGCCGAGCCGGATCCTTTTGCGCAGCGACACGTGCAAGGCACGTCGCGCCGAGGAGCGCGGCCAGCAACAGCGTTCGCCTCAGCGTGCTCATGGCGTCTTGAACAACCAGCGTTGTCGATCGCTGGCAGGCTCGAATTGGGCGAGCGTTGGCGTGCTGCTGCCAATGGCCGAGAGCGCCAACGGTTGCTTCGAACTCGGGACCGTTTTCGGCATCACGCGATGTGTGCCGTCGGCGAGTTGGTCGATGCGCCACAGTTGTTCGGGCGTACCAGTGAACGTCGGGACCGTCATCAACTCGCCGCCTTCAGTCGCCGCGAGCGCGCGATCCGTTCCTGCGATCGTGATCTTGAAATAGGGTGATCCCGGATAGCCGCCGCCGTTGACGACCGGCGTGACCTTCCACTTCTGCTGCGCCTGCACCATGTACGGCGACATGCGGACATCGATTGGGCCGCTCGGCCAATTGGTCGCCACTTGTGCAACATCCTGCGCCGGAATCGGATCGCCGCCCGCGTTGTCGCCGCGTCCCCCGCCACCGCGGCCGGCTCCGCCTGCGCCACGCCCGCCTCTTCCTCTCAGCCCGCCGACCGGCACGCCTTCCACCGCCAATTCGAGCGCCGTTCCCGTGCGCGCCGATTCGATTTCGTAGGTGCCCTCGGTGAAGTTGTCGCCGGCCACGGGCCAGCCATCGCGCCAGAGAAGCGGGCGAATGTCCAGCACGCTGATGCCGCCGCGATCGAGATCCGCCTCGTAGTGACAGGAGAATTTCTGCACGCCGTCGCCGACATCGAGCAGGCCGAAATGACCCGGACCGATGTGGCGGCCGCTCGAACCGAGGAACAACTTCCCGCCACCCTGCAGCATGTCGACGCCCATATTGTCGACAAACGGCCCCGTCACTTTTTTCGATCGGCCCATTCGGATGTTGTAGCTGGAGTTCGCGCTCGCGCAGCACGATCCGTGTGTGAGCAGCAGGTAGTACCAACCATCGCGATAGACCATGATCGACGCTTCGCCGTTGATGGCGAGGTTGATTGGCTTCGTGCCCGGATGAAGTCGTTTGCCCGTTTTCGGATCCAACTCGACGAGCCGGATGTAACCAAAGTAGGAACCGTAGGTAAGCCAGAGGGAGCCATTGGTCGGATCGTGCATCACGCCAGGGTCGATCGCGTTGCTGTCTTCGACGCCGTCAGACCAGACGACAGGTCCGCCATCGTCCCACCCGTAGTCGGGTGAATTCGGATCGAGCGTCTTGCCGACAAGCAGGCCAATGGCTGATTTGGGTTGCGTGCCGGGAGCAGAGTAGTAGACGAAGTATTGATCGCCGACACGGATGACATCCGGGGCCCAGGTATTGTTACCGCCGCGAGCGATCACGTCCGCGCGATCACCACGCACCGTCTGCATCAACGAGCCGGCACGCCGCCACGTCCACCCGTCATCGGAAATAGAGATCGGCAGACCATTGCCCGTCCCGTAGGTGTAGAACTTGCCATCCTGCATTATCACCGTCGATGGATCGTGAATACCGATCTGTCCATCGAGGGCAAAGGCAGGCGCCACCACTAGAACGACTGCAGCAAGCACGGCGATCTTCACGGCCTAACGCGCGCTCTTCAGGACGTCGACGACGGCTTGGAATGCGGGCTTCGCCTGACGCTGGCGATCCCAGAGCAGCGGATAGTTCATCCGGCCTCGATTGAGCCACGAGTCGGCGTCGCTCAACCCCCAGAAGGTCACGCGCGAGACCCAGTCGCGATGTTTGACGATGAGGCCGAAGATATCGGCGTAGCGTCGGGCGAGCTGCTGCTGCTTCTCGTCGGGGAGCCCCTGAGCGTACGGGTTTGCCACAGCCGGATCGGCATCGCGGCCAGCCTGTGGCAGGAGGTTGATGTCGAGTTCGGTATACATCACCTTCAGTCCCGTGCTGTGCAGGTCGGCGAGTGACTGTTCGATCTCGCTGATCGCTGGTGTATCGAGCCGCCAGTGCCCCTGGTTGCCAATGCCGTCGATCCGCAGCTTGCGCGCCTGCAGATCCTTGACGAGCCGGATCACACCGGCACGCTTGGCTGGCTTCTCGAGATTGTAATCGTTGTAATAGAGCTCGGCGTCCGGGTCCGCTTCGTGCGCGAACTCGAACGCCTTGGCGACGTAATCATCGCCAATGCCATCGTGCCACGGCGCCTTCCGGAGTGAACCATCCTCATCGATCGCCTCGTTGACGACGTCCCAGCCGTGGATCTTGCCTTTGTAACGTCCGACAACCGTGTGAATGTGATCGCGCATGCGCGTCAGCAGCGTCTCGCGATCGGGAGGCTTGCCGTCCGCACCTTGAAAGACCCACGCCGGCGTCTGGTTGTGCCAGACGAGGTTGTGGCCGATGACCTGCATCTTGCGATCGATCCCGAACTGCACGAAGCGGTCCTGCGCGTCGAACGCATATCGGTCTGCCGCCGGATGAACGAGCTGAAACTTCAGCAGGTTCTCAGGACTGATCTGGTTGAACTGCTTCGTGATGATGTCGACGGCGGCCGTGTCGACGCCGTCGCTCTGACGCTGATTGATTGCGACGCCGATCACCATGCCCTTGGGCATGAGATTCTTCAAGGCCACTTCCTGACCCGCCGTCATCTGCGCAAGCACGAATACAGCGGCGGTGCCAGTCCATGCGCTTCTCATACATCCGTTCATCAGAATGACCTCACCAGTGATGGCAGCACGGGTGAATGAGCGGCTGAGGAGCAAGACGACGTCTGACGTCCCGCGGATTATGACCCGGAATGTTCATGAAAAACGCGGGCTACCAGCGTGGTTCTCGCTTACGGCCGCCCCCACCGAAGCCGCCGCCGCTGCGCGCCGCCTTGGGACGAGCCTCGTTCACGGTCAGGCTTCGGCCGCCCATTTGGGTTCCATTGACGACGGTGATGGCGTGCTGGGCGTCCTCGTCGGTGTGCATCTCGACGAACGCAAAGCCGCGCCCACGCCCGGTCATCTGATCGCGCATGACCGTCACCGACTCGACGGATCCAGCCCGCCCGAACAACTCCTGCAACTCGGTCTCACCGACTTCGTACGGCAGATTCCCGACATACAGCTTCCGACCCATGATCTGAACTCCTCGTCGCGGTGCGACGCTCTCGATCGCCGGCATTGGCGTCTGACTGGATGTCGTCTCGTAGTCAGGCTGAACCTCAGAAGGAGCGAGTCAAATGGCTCGTTACGCTGGAGGACGGCGAGTACGCGGCAAATCCAAGCATCACTCTAGCACGCGGGTCACCCATCCGCGATGGCGCGTGGTATAATGATTGCCATCGGATTTTCCCACGCGCTCTGCCACCTGTAGGCGTGACGAGCCCTCCCTGGCCCGCTCCTCCTCACATCCAGCTTAGCTACGAGACGAATCCGTTCGGAGCTTCGGCTTCGACGATCGTTCGCGCCGTGGTGGTGCGAACGCGTAGCCTGCTCGCCCTGCAGCGCTGCTGCAGAATCGCTTCGGGCCATGAAGGAACCATTTCGATGTCGTTCTCAACACTCGGGTTGACCCCGTCAGTCTGTCTACCGCTCGCGCGCCTGCAGTACGAGGCGCCCACGCCGATTCAATCGCAGGCGATTCCTGTTGTCTTGACAGGCTGCGATGTGCTGGCCCGTGCTCAGACCGGCACGGGCAAGACGGCCGCATTCGGGCTGCCGATGATCGACCGTCTCCTCGCCTCACGTGCCGGCCGACGGATCCCGCGAGGGCTCGTTCTCGTACCGACGCGTGAACTGGCAGTCCAAGTCCACCGTGCGCTTGCGACGTATGCAACGTCCACATCACTCCGCGTGACAGCGATCTTTGGCGGCGTCGGCATGGGCGCCCAGATCCAGGCGCTGAAGGGCGGCACCGATCTCGTCGTGGCGACGCCGGGGCGGCTGATCGACCATATGCAGCGGCGGACGATCGATCTGTCGGCGATTGAGATTCTCACACTGGACGAGGCCGACCGGATGTTGGACCTGGGCTTTGCGCCGGCATTGCGCCGCATCGTCGCGTCACTGCCACGACGGCGGCAGACGTTGCTGTTTTCGGCGACGCTGCCTGATGGCGTCGTCCGACTCGCGGCCGACTTCACTCGAGACCCCACCCGTCTTGACGTGTCCCGGGAGCACGTCGTGGCCACGACCGTGACGCATCACGTGCATACGGTCGCGGCCGATCAAAAGCGCGCCGTGCTCACGCACGTCCTGACGCGGGAGGGCGCCAGTCAAGCGCTCGTCTTCTGCAAGACCAAGCGAGGCTCCGATCGTGTCGGCGAGCATCTCGAACGGGCCGGGATCAAAACGGCGGTTATCCACGGCAATAAGAGCCAGAACGCTCGAACCCGGGCGCTCGGTGACTTCAAGACCGGTCATGTGAACGTGCTGGTGGCCACCGACATCGCGGCGCGCGGTCTCGACATCGCGCACCTGCCGCTGGTCATCAACTACGACTTGCCGCTGGTCGCTGAAGATTACGTCCACCGCATCGGTCGCACCGGTCGGGCGGGACGCAGCGGACGGGCCGTGTCGCTGGTCTCGGCAGCTGATTCTCTGCTGCTCCGAGACATTCAGCGGCTGTTGCCGGCGCCGCTCCAGCAGCTCGCCGTCGACGGATTCGATGCGACATCCGCCGGCCCGTCCATCGACAAGCCGGATCGAACACGGGATCGATCGCGTCGTGCCGGAGTGCGCAGGTTCGAACGGACCGCGCCACGAAGAGTTCGCGACAGCCGCGTCCAGAAGAGTCACGTCGCCTTCAGTCGCTGAGCGGCCGCGGTCACGCTGTTGGTTTCTTGCGGAGGTACCATGAGTACTTTTGCGCGGATCCTGTGCGCAATCGATCTGGAGAAGGCGAGCGAGCGAGCCTTCGATCGCGCGCTTAGTCTCGCTGCTGTCGCTGACGCCAAGCTGTATATTGTTCATGCCGTACCGCCGGACGCTCCCTACTCATCTCGGGCGGCCGAACGGCTCGAGTACCTGACCGAGCTTCGGGAACGCGCAGAAACCGCAGGCGTGAAAGTTCGAGTCGAGGAACAACAAGGCGATCCCACTCGAGTGATTGTCCTTCACGCAAACGCTCGCAAGGTCGACGTCGTGGTTCTCGGCTCCAACCGACGACGAGGTTGGCGCCGGCTCAAGGAGGGGTCAGTCGCGGAAAGCGTTCTGCGACGCGCAGCCTGGCCTGTTCTGATCGTGCCCTGGGACGCTCCTCGCGGTGGTGTGCTCGTCAAGAAACAGAAGCGTCCGCCGTCGAAAGGCTGAGCGCTGTTCGGAAGATCGCAGTCAAACTGCGGTCACCAACCATGGAAGACGCGAGGTCGACGCGTGCCGTCTGAGCCGTCTGCCGGCGACCCAATTCCTCAGCAATGTCGGCTTATCGAGGTGAGAGTCGCCGAACTGAGGCAGCTCTTCAACGCCATAGATCCGTCACCATTCCGCGAACGCGATCTCGATCCGCGCGCGGAGGAATTCATCATCGACTGGGCGAAGGATCTACCACCTACTGAGCCGTGGGCACTCGTAGTGCACCTGGAACGCGCGGCAGGACGAACGGACGAAGCCACGCTGCTTCGTGAAGCGATTCACGCCTACTTCCGCGCGCGGGTCGTGACATCGAGACGGCGACTGCGAGAGCTGTTTCGCCGTGGTCGAATCAGCCTCATGATCGCCCTCACGTTCCTGGCCGGGTCGATCCTGGTTGGCGACGCCATTGCCAGCTATCTCGTGGGAAATCGGCTGTCGGATATCATCCGCGAAGGATTCCTGATCGGCGGTTGGGTCGCGATGTGGCGGCCGCTCGAAGTGTTCCTTTACGATTGGTGGCCAATTCGGGCCGACGGTCGCTTGCTGCAGCGCCTCGCGACGATACCTGTCAGGCTCGAGTACGCCGAGACCGTTTCGACGGATGATTGGCGTTCCGACTGGCCGGCAGTGCCCGTCGGAGAGCGGTCACGCGCGAAATAGATTCGTTGCTTCCTTGAGCACAACACTGCGGAAATCGGAGGTTTACATGACCCAGGGCCGATTGCCGTACGGAATCTCGCCGCCGGCGTACCGTTTGCCGGAGACGACGCACGTCGGCGCCGTGCATCTGCAAGTAAGCGACTTGCAGCAATCGTTGTCGTACTACGAGCAGGTGCTGGGACTCGCCTCGCGCCACATTACAAATGAATCGGCAATATTAAGCGCGGACGCCGAAGAAAAGCCTCTGGTCACACTGCACACCAGAAGTGGCATTATCCCCGCCAGGCGTGGTGCGTTCGGTCTCTTTCATTTCGCCATCCTCTTACCTGATCGGGCCGCCCTCGGACGGTTCGCTGCGCATCTCACATCCTTCGATCTGAAAGTCGGCATGGCGGATCACCTGGTGAGCGAGGCGCTCTATCTCTGGGATCCCGACGGGCTGGGGATTGAAGTCTATGCGGATCGCTCGCGCGATACCTGGAGGCACCACGATCGCGAGCTTGCGATGACCACCGATCCGCTCGACGTCGACAGCGTGATCGCTGCCGGCAGCGGTGAACAGTGGACGGGCGCTCCGCGTGGAACGATGATGGGCCATGTGCATTTGCACGTCGGCAGCCTCGCGGAAGCTGAAGCCTTTTATCACCGAGCGCTGGGCCTCGATAAGACCGTCTGGAACTATCCCGGAGCGCTGTTCCTGTCTGCCGGTGGCTATCACCATCATCTCGGCACCAACGTCTGGTCGCAGGGACCTGCACCGTCTGAGGATCAAGCACAGTTGCTCGAATGGGAGTTGCTCGTACCGACGGGCGACGACGTGGCGGCGGTCAGCCAGAGTCTCGATGTCGCTGGTTATCGAGCACAGCAC
>DATJKH010000009.1:0-7816 GCA_035491715.1 Vicinamibacterales bacterium
GCGCGCTTCGCACGGTGAGCTCGCGCCGACACTCCGAACCGGCGATAACCGCACGACGGGAAGTGGTGAGCGCCTTCGATCGCTGCTTCTCGGGTTCGAAGCCGGGCTGAGCGTCGTCCTCTTGATAGGTGCCGCACTACTGGTAAGAAGCTTCGTCACCCTATCGAACGTCGATCCGGGATACGACTCGCGCAACGTCCTCACGGCGCGTATCTACGTGAACGGCGCGGCGTCGACACCCGAACGTCGCGCGCAACTGATCGAGAGTTTGATGGGACGGCTGCGAGCGGCGCCGTCAGTCGTCGCAGCGGGGGCAGGCAACATGGCGCCGCTCGGCGAGTCGTCGTTCGTTTCCGGATTCTCATTCGGAACGAATGCTGCAGGGCAGCCAGTCGTTGCTCGGGCGCTTCAATATGTGGTCACTGCCGGTTACGCCGAAGCGCTCAAGCTTCGGATCAAGGAGGGCCGCGCGATCACCGTGACCGACGAGTCTTCACCCATCGAAGCGATGCTCGTCAACGAAGCATTCGCTCGTGCGTACATCACGGACGGCCGCCCGGTCGTCGGCCGCCGGTTCAAAGGGCTGCTCGCCAAAGGAAACCTGACGACCGAGATCGTCGGCGTCGTCGGTGACGTTTTGAAAGACGGCCTCGACACCAGGCCCCAGCCGGAGATCTATCTCGCACTGAACAAGGTCGACAACGAGCATGGCATTACGCGCGAGATCAACCTGGTAATCCGGACCAGCGGTGATCCGAACGCGTTTGCGCCCACCTTGCGATCGGTGGTGCGCGACCTCGAGCCGACGGCGGCGCTCGGGCGGGTCGGACCGCTCTCGAGTCAAGTCGCGAATTCGGTGAGCGAGCCGCGATTCTCGACCGCCGTGCTCGCTGCGTTCGCACTGCTCGCGCTGGGCATCGCGGTGACGGGCCTGTACGGCGTGCTCTCGTACAACGTGTCGCAGCGTCGGAAGGAAATCGGCATTCGCGCTGCGTTAGGTGCGACGCGAGCCGACCTTATCGGGCTGGTCGTCCGTCAGGGCCTGACCGTCACGCTGCTTGGTCTCTCGGCAGGTGTTCTCGTTGCTGCCCTCGCGGCGAGGCGGTTGCAACCACTGCTGTTCGGCATTGCTCCGCTGGATCTGCTGTCGTTCGTGACGATGCCGGTGATCCTGTTGATCGTGGCTTCGCTCGCGTGCGTGATCCCGGCGCGACGTGCGGCGGCGACTGATCCGGCGACGACGCTGCGAGCCGAGTAGCGAGAGTTACTTCGAAGGCCACCAGGCAGAATCGACGAGATGCGGCTGCAGTTCGGGGCCGTTCAAGGACACGATCTCCTTGCTGGTTTTGCGATTCACAAAGTCGTACATGATGACGTTCGGCATGACGTTGCGGCGGCCGGGGGCGTCGGAGACCGCAACCACGGCATCGCCCGGTTTCACGTCGGTCCCGAAACAAATCATGTCCTTGAGGTAGTCCATGTTGTGATGGGTGCCGCCCGCGATACGTCCCTGTTGCCGTTGGATGTTCTGCGGCGTCGCCTTGGTATTCTGCTCGATCTTTCCGCCGGTCTGAGTCCAGTAGAGAACAAAGAGGTGCTCCCCTGTGTGATCCGCATGGGCATCGATTTTCGCGACCTGTCCATCGATCACCTTCTGAATGCTCTTCGAGTTGGAATACTTTCCGCAGGTGATGAGCCCGAATGTGTTGCCCTCCTCGTAGCGGAAGAACGGATGCATGCCGAGGCTGGGATGGAGAACCTTGAACTCTTTCGGGTCAAACGCACAGATCGCTTTGCCTCGCAAGTTTTTCAACGGCGTGTTGGCAAAATTCGTGAAATCCGCGGATGTGTAGAGACGCTTTTTGAGCGACGATTTCAGGATTGTCTCCACGATTTGGTCAGTGGCTCCGCCGCTCGGTTTGGTCAAGCGCACGATCACGCATTCGCTTGGGTGAGCATCCAGGAAGGCGGCCACGCTCTCGAGCGTCGAGTCCCAACTCTCTCCGACGGCACCTTGTCCGGCGGTGGTGTGGTGCGCGCGGATCGACGTTCGCGAAACCTTCAGCCGTATATCGAGAAATCGCGATCCCGCTTCGCACTGTTCGAGCACGGGGCGATCCTGACACGCAGTCTGGTCTTTCGGAACCGGCAGGACGCCCGCTTTATTGGATACCTCGCGGTAGACACCGGCGTCATGACTCCCCGGCATCGAGATCTCGTTCAGCTTGCGAGCGTCTGGGAGCGCTCCCATCCAGGCGGCCATGTCCGACAGGCTCATAGATCTCCTCTTTGTGGATGTCTCGGTTAGAGACCGAAAGTATGCACCCGGGGCGTTGCTGCGATCAATGCGGGTGCGCCACTGGAGTCTTCATCGACAGCAAGCGTGTGGTCTTGTGACGGCACCAATCGGCGACAAGCAAGAAGAGCAACGCCTGTTGTGATGGGTAGTCATCGACATCGGCGGGCCTCTTCTTGCCGAAGGCCCACGCCAAGCCGACGCTCAGCATGTACAGGACGATGACTGGACCACCCATCGCCAGCATGCCGATGCCTCCTCCGTCAGGTGAGAGTGCGGCAGACGCGATGACAATGAGCAGCACGGCGTACTTGAAGTTCTTGATCAGAAAGCCAGGCGTCACCATGCCTATCCTTGCGAGGAAGAGCACCAACGTCGGCAGCTGAAACGTGACGCCAAGCGCCAAAAGCAATCGCAGATACATCGAGAATGCCGGCTCCACGCGCGGCATGAACGTCAGGTAGTCAGTGCGAAAGCTGACGAAGAACCCCCACACAATCGGGAAGACCACGTAATGGGAGAATGCTGCGCCGACGATGAAGCAAGACGATGACATGAGGATGAACGGGAGCGCCCATTTTTTCTCATGCGAGTACAGGCCAGGGGCCACAAACAACCACAATTGCAAGAACACCAACGGGGAGGCGATCAACAGTCCGGCAATCAGGGCGATCTTGATCTCCAGGGTGAATGCCTCGCTGGGATCTGTATAGATCAGCGTCTGGCCGTAAGGCAGTAACCGCTGCATCGGCCGCATGATGAAGTCGAATATCGTGTGGATGAACGGGAACATGATCGCGAAGCCAACACCGATTGAAGCAGTGGCCCAAACGAGCCGGGTCCGAAGCTCATCGAGGTGGTCCAGAAACGACATCTTTCCATCGGGTTCATTCGCGTCCGTCGGCGAAGGGTCTAACTTGTCATGCGCCATTCGATATCTCCTGTCGCCTGATTATTCCACCTCATCCGGCTCGAAGACAGTGCGGTCAAATAAGCGAACAAATTCAAACCACGCCGCTCTTCGAGCGTCACATCAAAAGCGAACAGACCGAGCACATTCCGCGTGCCACTGGAGAAAGGAAAGCCCATGCGCAACAACAATCGTTTCGGATGGATCCTGGTAGGTGTGCTAATCGGCACCGTCGCTTCAACCACACTGAGAGGTGTAGCCACAGCGCAAGAACAGACTTCACGCCGATTGCTGATCCTGCGCACCGCTTCCCCCGGCGATGGAGTCGCCGCCTACTTCATCAAGGACACGGCGACTGGCGCCTGCTGGCTCTCAGTGCGAACCCGCGATGATATGGGAGGCTCGCTCGCGCCGGCTCCGCCGGTATCATGCCAACAATGAGATGCAAAGAGACGATGGTCACTTGGCATCGACCCGGGGAAGCGATAGCCACGGAATATAATCTCGGCGGATGACCCTTCCGGCCGGGACGCGCATCGATCACTATGAAGTCGTTGCCCTGATCGGTGCCGGCGGCATGGGCGAGGTCTATCGCGCGCGCGATCCGCGCCTCGGACGCGACGTCGCCCTCAAAGTTCTCGCCGCAACTCTCGCCGCCGATCCGGACCTGCACCGGCGGTTCGAGCAGGAAGCGCGCGCCGCCGCGACGCTGAACCATCCAAACATCCTTGCGATCCACGACGTCGGCAGCTACAACGGCACGCCCTACCTGGTCTCCGAGTTGCTCGAGGGCGCGACGCTCCGAGAAAGCGTTGAGGCTGGCCCGCTGCCCGCGCGCAAGGCAATCGAGTATGCGCTGCAGATCGCGCACGGTCTCGCGGCGGCGCATGAGAAGGGCATCGCGCACCGGGACCTCAAGCCGGAGAACCTGTTCATCACCGCGGACGGCAGAGTCAAGATTCTCGATTTCGGCCTCGCCAAAGCACTCGGCGAGGTCGCGGGAGAAGCGCGGACGATGGCCGCGTCGCAGGTGACAAAGATCGGAATGGTGCTCGGAACGATCGGGTACATGGCGCCTGAGCAGATTCGCGGACTGGCTGCCGATCATCGCGCCGACATTTTTGCCTTTGGCTGCATCCTCTACGAGATGCTCGGCGGCCGGCGCGCGTTCAGCGGCGCGACCCCTGCCGACACGATGAGTGCCATCCTCAGCAGCGAGCCAACTGAACTCGAGGTTGCGACTGCTGCCATTCCACCTGCGCTCCTCCGCATTATCCGGCGCTGTCTGGAAAAATCACCGGCGCAACGGTTTCAGTCGGCGGAGGACCTCGCCTTCGCCATTGAGAATGTCACGAGCGCGTCGGCGCCGGCAGTCGCTTCGCCGCGTGCGAGTCTCTCGTCGAAGACATGGATACGGGTGACGGCAGTCAGCGCAGCCATCCTCTCAATCGCGGCCCTCTCAGCGCTCGGTGCATATTGGCTGGGCCGACGATCCGTTTACGACGGCCGTCTCGCGCTCGGCCGCACCGTCGGCGTCACGCGCCAGGAGGGGATCGAGTTGCATCCCTCGCTGTCGCCGGATGGCACCATGATCGCCTACGCATCCGGCCTCGGCGGCAGCACCCATGTTTTCGTGCAGCAAGTCGCAGGCGGACGCGCGATCGATCTCACACCGTCGATGGTGGGAACCTACCCGCGCTGGTCGCCTGATGGTTCCCGCATTCTGTTCGCGTCGACGACCGGCGCGTACATCGTCCCTGCGCTCGGCGGCCCACCGCGCAGCGTCATCGCGGGCGCGGTCGCTGGTGACTGGTCACCCGATGGCACCGAGATCGTGTACGCCTCCGTTGATGGGATTTACGTCCAGCCCCTTGATGGCGGAGCACTGCGATCGCTGACGAAGATGCGCGAAACGCATTCGCCGGCGTGGTCTCCTGACAAACGGTTCATTGCGTTTGCCGTCGGCAATCCGTTCTTCATGGGACCCGGACGTCTGGTCGGCAATATCGCGCCATCACGCATCATGATCGTGGCGAGTGGCGGTGGAACGCCAACCGTCGTCACGTCTACCGGAACGCTGAACATGAGTCCAACGTGGACGGCGGACGGCCGGCACTTGCTGTTCGTCTCGAACGCGTTCGGCACACGTGACATCTTTCAGATCGCCGTCGGTGCAGACGGCAAGTCCGCCGGCGATCCCGATCGACTGACCGCCGGTCTGAATGCTCATAGCATCTGGCTCTCGCGCGACGGACGACGGCTGACGTATAGCACGCTGACGCTGTCGTCGAACATCTGGTCGATTCGGATGCCCGAGCGGCCACCGATATCGGTCCGTGAGGCCGTGCCGGTCACGTCGGGCGAGCAGATTGTTGAAGGAATCGCCATCTCGCCCGATGGGCAGTGGCTTGCCTTCGACTCGAACATGGCGGGTAACCAGGATATCTATCGCCTCCGTCTTCCGAATGGCGAACCGGAACAGATCACGACCGATCCCGCAGATGAATTCGAACCAGCGTGGTCGCCCGACGCCAGTCAGATCGCCTTTCATGCGTGGCCCGGCGACAACCGTGACGTATTCATCGTCGGCACCGACGGACACAGCCGGCAGCGTCTTACGAACGGGCCGGCGCACGAGTGGTTTCCGTCATGGTCGCCGGATGGAAAACAAATCGCATTTACCGACGACAATCGGAACGGCATCTCGATTGTGCGGCGGTCGGATACTGGCTGGAGTGCTCCGTCCCTTTTGACAGAAGTGCCGGGCAGCCTGACACCGGTTTTTTCACCCGACGGGCAACGTTTGCTCCTCACCAGTAGTGCTCCGAATCGCGGTGACGTTCGGATCGTTTCTGCCACGGGAGGATCACCGCGGACGGTGCTCAGCGGTACGCTCCCCGGAGGCACCGTGCCTACGTTCACTCGCTGGTCCAAAGATGGACGTCGGATTTATGTGTTCGCCGTGGATGCAGAACAACGCTCGAGTATCTGGTCGATGTCAGCCGATGGCAGCATGCCAACGCTCCTGGTTCGCTTCGACGATCCAACCCGCGAGTCCAACCGGCGCGAGTTCGACACCGACGGCCAGCACATTTACTTCACGCTGGCGCACAAAGAGGGAGACGTCGGAGTCATGGATATTCGGTGAAGACCCACATCACACCGACACTCGCCTTCGTCGCCATCGCGGCAACTGCATCAGCGCAGGGCGTGGCACGTCCACTCCAACTGAGTGGCGAGTACTCGGCCCTCGGCCTGTATCGAGAGTCGGACCAGGGTGTCGGAGTAAATGGATTCGGCATCCGCGCTGACTATCGCCTGACTCGTCGAGTCGACATCGAGGGACGGGCGTTGTGGTTCCCGACGGATTCGCTGCAGGAGGTCGAAGCGCAAGGGGGAAAAACCACGCAACTCGCGCTCGGTGTCCGGGGAAGGTTTCTGATCTGGAACCGCGCATCGTTCTACGGCGTGCTCCTTCCTGAGTTGCTGCATTTCTCGAATGCGATTGTCGACCTCGGCGGCCCGAACGTGGTGAGCGGTGGGGCGACGCATTTCGCGCTGGATTGGGGCATCGGGACCGAGATCAAGGCCAGCGATCGGTGGGGAATTCATTTCGATACGACGGGGCCGCTGTACGCGATCCGCGAAGTCGAACTCTTTCGATCCGAACCAAATGAAAATGGTGCGGTCGCGACCGCATCGCTTGCGCCGCGAATGGTCAATGTCTGGCAGGTGAGCGCGGGCGTCAGCTACGCCATCGGTTCGACGCAGAGCGACGGACGCGCCGAGGCAGCGGTTTCAGGCGCGTGGGAACTTGGCGGGCAGCTCGCAAGGACGACGACCACCAATGCGTTGGGCACTCAACTCCTTACCGGATCGTCATTTGGCGCATTTGCGTCGTATCGCCTCGCACCGGCCGTGTACGCAGATGCGGCACTTAGTTTTTCCGCCGATGAGATCCGTCAACGCACTGCGTGGGACGGTGGATATCTCACGCAGGCGGTCGGCGGCGTGAAGGTCGGCGCACGGAAGGACGCCTATGGAATCTTTGGCAAAGTCCGCTTCGGTGTGAACAGCTATTCGGGCGCGGTGAGGACATCCGATCCGCGTGGCTTCACGCTTTCGCGCGCCAACTCGCTGGTCGTCGATCTCGGCGCGGTTGTCGAACGATATCTGCCCAAACGCATGCTTGTGCGATTCGATGCCGGCGACGCGATTTCAGTCTACGACTCGACCACGTATACGCGCGATGGTGTCGTCGAGCCCGCGCCGGCACCAACAGCCACGCACGGCGTACAGATGACGGTGGGATTTGGGTGGCGGTTTTGATCACCTTCGCCTAATCAACAATTTTCACTCCCTTCTCCTTTCTCCTGTTCATCCCCAAAGCACGATCGCAGCGTGACGGTGAATGTTGTTGATTGAGATCCGTTTATCTCGTTTGATCTGTGCCCCCGGCTGCCCGATAGAACTTCAGTGACTGGATCGACCACGGCGGGCCATTCTCTACGCCGGTGGTCAGCGTGATGCGCACGAACTTCGCACTCACCGGAGCGAACGTGACGTTGGTCATCGGCCCGGTGCCCGTAGCCTCCGCCACCTGTTGCCAT
>DATJKH010000010.1:0-36995 GCA_035491715.1 Vicinamibacterales bacterium
CACAGGCTGGACGGCCGCCCGGACGCCCGAGCTCCGCCACTACAAGGGTGACCCGCCGGCTGCCTTCGAAACGGCGAAGACCCAGGACATGAAGACGGCGGCGTTGCAGGATGTGCAGCCGCCGGCGACACCGCAGCCCTAAGAGGGCGGCAGGTCGCTGCTCCAGCTCGTGTACTCAATCTTCCAGGACCCGTTCATGTTGCGGAAGATGAAGAGGTACTTGCCGCGGTCGGGCACCGTGCCGTTGGTCATCGAGTACGAGCCGCTTTCGTAGGCAAGCGTGCCATGTCCCGACACATCGGCTGGCGTGATCTTGAGGTCTTTCGATCCGCCGTTCAACAAGCCATCGTAGAACTGCTTGAGCGAATCGCGTCCGCGCAGCAGCGGTTTGTTCGGCGGCATGAAGACAGAGTTTTCCGTGTAGAGCGTAAGAAGTTTGTCGACGTCTTTCGCATTGAACGATGTTTCAAGCGCCGATGTCACCGAGCGTATCGCCTGCTGATCGGGAATTCCAAACTCCGCTTCTTGCTTTCCGCCACACGCACTTGCGCTCAGGCACACGCTCATCGCGACGAGCGTTGCCGTCAGTACCCTCTTCATAGCATCCTTTCCCGTTTCGTCCGCCTGAATGATCGTTGAGATTGAGACGAAATTCTTGCGCCACATCCGATGTGCTGTCAATGGCTCTAATGCGCCTTCTGGTGTCCGCGTTCATCCGTGTTGATCGGTGGCCGAACTTCCGTGTTCATCCGTGTTCATCTGTGGCTTAACTTCCGTGTTCATCCGTGTTCATCCGTGGCTGAACCTCCGTGTTCATCCGTGGCTGAACTTCCGTATTCATCCGTGTCTATCCGCGGCTGAACTTCCGTGTTCATCCGTGTTCATCCGTGGCTAACTTCCGTGTTCATCCGTGTTCATCCGTGGCTGAACTTCCGTGTTCATCCGTGGCTGAACTTCCATGTTCATCCGTGGCTGAACTTCCATGTTCATCCGTGTTCATCCGTGGCTTATAATCCCGCCTACACGTGGGCAAACTGCATGTTGTCGTTCTGTACGATCGCTGGGAAGAACCAGAGGAGGCGGATGCTCCCGCCAACGACAAGGCGCCGCTGACGCGCACGCTCGACAAGAAGGAAGTCGAGGACGAGGTCGCCGAGGCGCTTGGCAAGCTCGAACACGAAGCGACTCTCCACGTGCTCGACGGTTCGACGAAAAGTCTGCATGCTCTGGCGCGAATGGACTGCGATCTGGTCTTCAACCTGGCGGAGTCCTTCGGTGGCAACGATACCGCCGACTACTGCATCGCGGCATATCTGGAAATGCTCGAGAAGCGCATTACCGGAGCCGGGTCGCGGGGCCTTCTTTACAGTCAGGACAAGGCGGTCGCGAAGAAAATCCTGGAATTCCACGGCATTCACACGCCGGTCTTCGCCCGTTCGTTCCGGGGGCGGCTTGATTTCTCGCACGACCTGGAATTCCCGGTCATCGTCAAGCCGGCGCGCGAGGATGGATCGATCGGGATCGAATTCAACGCCGTCGTGTCGTCCATTCGTGAGCTGATGGAGCGGATCGATTGGCTGCACGCCAACTTCGATTCACCCGTGCTCATCGAGGAGTACGTCGAAGGGCGTGAGATGTACGTTGGCGTCATTGGCAACGACAACCCGGCCGCGCTTCCGGTCATAGAGTTGGATCTCTCGAAACTTCCCGAGGGCAGGCCTCGGATCGCGGGAGCGGAAGTGAAATGGGGCAAAGGCACGCGCGCGTATCGCGATACGAAGTCTGCGGTCGCCGAAGATTTGCCCGAGGAAACAGTCGCGTTACTCCAACAGACGGCCGTGGCCGTGTTTCAGGCGCTTGAACTCCGCGACTACGCGCGCATCGACATGCGACTGCGTCCGGATGGTCGCGTCGCGGTCATCGAAGCGAACCCCAACCCATGGCTCGCGTCGAAGGCGGAGTTCGCGATGGCAGCGCGGAAGTCCGGCCGCAACTACACGCAGTTGATCGAGGAGCTGGTGGATCTGGCGATGGCGCGCTACAGCTAACGGAGACGACCTCACCGATCCACGTAGATCGGCGTCACCTTCTCGCCGTCAATCTCCAGCGCCGACGGGCGCCCCCCCGGATAAAACTTCCCGTTCAGCATACCGGTGTCGATGAGATACAGCGTATTGCCGAAGCGCGTCGTGATTTGACCAGACGGCTGGGGTGTGTGTGCGGTGACGAACCGTTTGACCTTGTATTTCTTCAGCAGCGCCGGCATGCGCTCGCTGCCCTCCTGATCGGTCCAGGTGCTGTAGCCACGGAACCAGAGTGGCCCGTTGGGGTTCAGGATGGCGGAGGCGTCGATCTTCAGGATTGGGAGAAGGAGCTTCGCCTCGTTCACGTCCTCTTCAGTGAGCGCGTCGCGTTTCCGCTTGGCGTCCAGCTTGGCCCATTCGTCCTGCGCGGCTCTTGCGATTTCGCCGAGCGTTGAAAATGGCGCCGCGAGGTCGTGCTGCTGAAGCCAGCGGAATCCGTCTTCGAACTCGGTCAGTTCCTTGCGGACACGTTTGTTGATGTTGTCCACCGACTCGGAGGTGAAGTCCAGGTTGATCCCTCCGTGCATGAAGATCGTGTCGCCAACGTCGGCGATGATCGGCTTGGAACGCAGCCATTTTCCGTAAGGCGCGCTCGCACTCAACGCTTCACGGTATTCGACGTAGCCCAGCGGATGCGCCGCCATCCATTCAGCCTTGTCGATCGCCGAACCTCCGGCAATCTTTGACGCGGTCTGGAAGGCGTCCTCGCGCTTTTGTTCGGACCGGCCGTCTGCGAAACGCCGGTACAGGTCCGGCGCGACATCGCGCGTCTCGCCGATCAGATTCATCAACTCATGGTTGCCGAGAAGCGAATGCACCCGGCCGCCGGCGGCCGAGGCCTGCGATTCGAGCGCCATCAACAGATCGAGAATCTGCCGAACATCCTGTCCGCGGTCGAGAAGATCGCCGGTCTGGACCAGGATGGCCGTCCCCCCCGTCCAACGTTTCTGCGCATCGATGAGGCCTGTCTTCTGCAGGATTGAAGCGAAGGCATCGCCCGCCCCGTGCACATCCCCGACCGCAACGATACGGGGCGCCGGCGCGGCGCGGAGGGTGGCCGCCAGGACCAACGCCAGAAGCGCCAGGCCACCTAACCAACGTGAAATCGGCGAACTACTTGATGAAGACATTCGATTCGCCATTGGCTGCGACGAGTTTGTCGATTTCAACCTTCATCCGGTCTCGCCGCGTGAGCATCGCTCGAATGCTTGCCTTGTCGACCCAGTTGGAGAGAGCTGCCGTCAATTTCGCCTCGTCGAGAGCCTGAATCCGCTCCCAGAATTCACGATCGACGCTCTGCATCTTCACCGCCATGTCCTTGTCGGTCAGAAACGCGCGCGAATGATCGATCAGATACAGGTTCCAATCGTCGTCGACGAGAAGGTTGCCGGCATTCCGATCTTTGTTGCAGATGAAGTTGTCGAACATCTTCATCCGTGAAACCTGGCGGACCCATTTCGCGGGCTTGGGCTTCGGTTCCATTTCCTTCCACGAGTGGATCGGCTTGAGCCACAGGATGGCGGCGGCCGTGTCGCGATTCCATTTTTTCTCGACGGCGACAGGGACCATCCCCATGTCCAACAGCTTGTCCAGTTCGTACGCCGCAATTTCCGACTTGTAGCTTTCCCAGTACCCCGCCGGGCGGCCCGGTGGAAGGATCTTCCACGCGACGCTCTCCACCAGTCCGCCGGACTTGAAGTACGCCCGCTTCGGATGCGTCACTCCAATCGGCACTTCTTCGAAGTGATCGATTGGTGTGTCCCGGATGTACGCCTCGAACTCGGTGTTCCGGCCGGCCCATATTCTGGCTGACGGCGATGCCGCCGCGGCCTGCGGCGACGCGGTGAGAGCGGAAGTCGCCGGTACCTGGCGAGCAGCCAGGAATGGAACCATTAGGACGATCAGAAGAACGACGGATCGATTTCGCATTTAGCCTCGCCGGCGGCGGCCCAGATTGAAAGGAAGCGTGAAGCTTACTTTATTTTCCACAGGTAGAGAGTCACTTCGTCGCCACGGGCGCTGACGAACTGGTCAACCGCGTCGGCCGGCCAATCCCGGCCCATGCTGAACGCATGCGACACGATTCGCGCCCCGGGCTTGAGTTGCTGCATCAACATCGGCCGCAATCGTTCGTTTGACGAGGACAGCAGATAGAGGGTGACGACGGTTGCCTTGGACAGGTCGGCGGTCAGGACATTCTGGACTCGAAAATCGACCAGCCCGTCGACGCCTGCAGCTTTTGCGTTTGAGTTCGCGACTTCAACGAGTGCGGGATCGATGTCCAACCCGACGCCTTTCGCGCCGTATTTCTTTGCCGCCGCAATCGGGATACGGCCGTCGCCCGATCCCAGGTCGTACACCACGTCGGCTCGCGTCACCTTTGCCAGCGCCAGCATGCGGTCGACCACATCGTCCGGCGTCGGAATGAAGGGCGCCAGGTTCTGGCGGATCGGCAAGGAGCCCGAGACGGCGCCCACCGCGCCGGTCACGATGGCTGCGGCGGCAAGGATGACGAGCTTAACCGTTGCCACACTGGCACTTGCGGTACGTGGGTCAGGCTCGGGCATTGGGGCGCAACCCCTTTCCAGGTAGTCGCTTAGACAGAGAACTATTGAGAACGGCGATCACAAATGCCGCCGGGCGGCTCAAAAAGTCTGCCACCGATGCACCTCAAAGGTGCACGAAAATACCAAAAAACGGCCAATTTCTGTGGGTTTTTCGTTGCCTGACCGAACTGGTTTGGCTATACTTAAAGGACTGCTCATCGGGCGTACCACCCAGCCTACACACCTTACTCAGTGGGGGACATGTGACATTCCAGGTCGGTGACAAGGTCATTTACCCAAACCACGGACTCGGCGTCGTTCAGGGCATCGAAACCAAAACCATCCTGGGAACAACTTGCGGTTTCTACCATCTGCGAATGGTAGCCAACGAGACGACGGTGCTCGTGCCCGTCGATAACGTTGACGGCGTCGGCCTCCGACGCGCTATCAGCGACGAAGAAATCGAGCGGTTGTTCTCGCTGCTCGGCGACGGCAAGATCGACAATCATCAGAACTGGAAAGGACGTTTCAAAGACAATTCAGATCGGATGCGGACCGGATCGATTTACGACGTCGTCGAAGTGCTGAAGAGCTTGACGTTCCTCGCGCGTTCGAAAAACCTCTCGTTCCGCGAGAAGCGGATGCTCGATCGCGCCAAGTTCCTCGTCGTCTCCGAGATCTCTGAAGTCTCTCACGAGATCACGGCCGCGATTGAGGAAAAGGTGGATCGCGCCCTCGATCGCTGCTTCACGACGAAGAACCGATCGATCGCACGCGCGAAAGCTGCGAAAGCGACGGCGACGACCCGCGTCAGCGCACGGCGGACCGCGAAGGCATCGTAGCGTCAGGTTTTTCAGATTAAGGGACGGGCTTCTTTTTTCAAGAATCCCGTCCCTTTGTTTTTATGCTCTCAGCGCTTCGCTCGGTCATCACCTATTTCACCGTCGCGCTCTACGTTCTCCTCGTCGGTCCCCCCTTCCTCTTGATTGCCATTCTCTTCAACCAGAAGGCGCTGCTCTATCGCGTCGGGCATCTCGGCGTCCGGCTGGGGCTGTCGCTAAGCGGCATCAAGGTCGACCTCGCAGGGGTTGAACATATTCAGCGCTCGCGGGCAGCCGTCTATGCCGTCAACCACGCCAGCAACGTCGAACCGCCAATCATTTTCGATACGCTGCACGAGCTGTTTCCGCGCCTGCGGATCCTCTACAAGGCGGAGCTGAGAAAGCTTCCCGTGCTCGTGCGCGCGTTCGATCTCGCCGGGTTCATTCCGCTCGAGCGCGCAAACCCGGAACAAAGCCTGCCCGCGATCGATCGGGCGGCCGATGCGCTGAGACAGGACAACTCCTTTCTGATTTTTCCGGAGGGTACTCGTAGCCGGACGGGCGAGCTGCTTCCGTTCAAAAAAGGGGGGTTCATAATGGCCATCAAGGCTCAAGCCCCCGTCGTTCCGATCGGCATCAGCGGTGCGCGCAACGCCTTGCGCAAGGGAAGCCTGATCATTTACCCGGTCACAGTGCGCGTGCGCATTGGGAAGCCAGTCGAGACGTCCGGCATGACGCTGGACGACCGCGATCTCCTCGTGTCCACCGTACGTGCGAGAGTAGCCGAATTAATATCCTAGGCTCTCGGGTGCGGTTCGGGCTCGGGTGATCAGGCGCTCGGAACCGGCGCTGGGCCTGCCCAACGCCGACGCACGGCCCGCACGATCCAGGCGGCGAAGGTCACGATCAGGATTACTCCGACGACGACCACGAGCGCCGCGACGACTGGATACTTCAGCGCGACGAAACCCAGGCCGACGACAAACACGTCCTCAGCGACGCTCAGGATCCAATTGGTGAACGGCTCAGGGCTTGCGTTGGCGACCGCCCGCGTGCCCGCCTTTGTGAAGTGCGTGCTCGCCGCCAGCGTGCCGCCCAACAGCGCGACCAGGCCCTGGATGGTGGGGCTCGCGTGACCGAGGGTCGCCACTGCGATGAGCGCGCCGCCGATCGGGCGGATGACCGTATGCACCGCATCCCACAACGAATCGACCCAGGGAACCTTATCGGCGACGAACTCGATCAAATACATCACGAGCGCTGCGCCGATCACGATGTCGTTGTCGAAGACTTTGAACTGTGGCGGAAGCTGAACCCAGTCGAACCGGCTGGCCAGACCGAGAATCGCGACGGTTGCGTAGAGATTCAGTCCAGCCGCAAACGAAAAGCCCATCGTCCGACCGAGCGTGGTGAGCAGGTCCATCTTATTGCCCTGTCGTGAACTTCAGCGTCCACGGCTGGAGCGGCTGGCCGTCGATAGCGGTGATTCCGTTGGTCAGCTCGAGCACAACGACCTGAAACGCCATGAGCGGCTCTTTGAACCGGATCTCGATTGACCGGTTTCCGTCGTTGTAGGTGACGGTGAAGTTCGGCGGAGCTGTTGGCACAGGTGGCGTGCCACCGTAACGAACGCGCACGCGCTCACGGAAACTCTCCCCCTTCATGTCGCGCGAGAACTGGATGCGAATTCGTCCCGCGACCGGCACGTCGGTGTCGTCAGCGAGCGGCGCGCTGAATATGACAGAAGGAGGTGGTTCGGCTGGCACAGGAGGAGCGGCGACTTCAACCGGACTGTCAGCCGGCGCCGTCGTGAGCCGAATCGATTCGGCGGTAATCCAGACTGCGTTGGTGTCGCGCTCGACCCTGCCTTTCACCTCGAGCCACTTTCCCGTGTCGACTCGCGCCGACGGATCGAGATCGAAGTCTTTGCCTTTCGGCCGGAGACCGGTGATCCAGATCGCGGCATCGGCAGATTGCAGCACGAAATCCCACTTGCTCCTGGCGACTCCCTGAGGGAGGTCACCGTAAAGGTTCCGGCCCCTGAACCGGCCGACCAGGGTAACGGAGCGATTGTCGAACTGTTCGGGGACAAGTGCGATCGATCGGATCGTCGGAGTCGTCGGCGCCGGGTTGTCGACAAACGTCGCACCCAGGATGACGAACACCTGATCGCGGCCAGGCCAGCGTCCGTTGTTAGCAGCCTGGACGACCGGGGCGAAATCGTACGAGGTGAAGCGCTGGTCTCCCTCGATCATTCGGCCAAGGTCGTAGAAGTCGCCGCGGATCTCCCCATCAGTTCCGCCGGGTTTGTCTCGCCAAAGGACGTAGACAGGCTTGGCAGTGCCGTCCAATTCGGTCAACTGGCCGCTGATTTTCACAGGCTGCCGGATGACGATTCGCTTTCCGTTGAAGAACAGCGGATTGGTAACGAGCGCTTGCGCCGTCGTCGCGATGCGGTCGGGTGCCTGCGCCGCTCCAGGTGCGGCAATGAGGAGCGCTGCCCCCAGGGAGATCACGAATCTACGCAAGATCCTTCCGGCCTGCACGTGTCAGCACGATTGCCAGCGCGAGAAATAGAAGCCCTCCAGCAATTGTACCGACAGTCCCGTTGTGAAGGAACGGGATCAACCCCAGCGTTTCGGCATCGTCGGCCGCCGGAATTACATTCCTGCCAAACAGCGCCGCGTAGAGAATGCCCGCGAGAGAGCCGCCTGCGATCAGGCCGGAACTGAACAGCGTGCCGGCACTGATTTCCGATTCCTGCGACTTACCAGTCTTCCGCTCGACCAGCCAGCGGACGATGCCGCCGGCAAAAATCGGGGCGGTGGTGGCAATCGGCAGATAAGACCCGACCGCGAACGAGAGCGACCGAATACCGCACAGCTCCAGCGTCACGGAAATGAATACGCCGACCAAGACCAGTCCCCATGGAAGGTTCTGGCTCAAGAGGCCCTTGATAATCGTCGCCATCAAAGTCGCCTGTGGTGCCGGCAGCGAGGGGGACCCGATCTGCATGATGCGGTGGAGATAGAGCGTCGTCATCCCGATGACGAACGACGCGGCGAGGACACCGATTATCAATCCGACCTGCTGGCGAATGGGCGTCGCGCCAACAATGAATCCGGTTTTCAGATCCTGTGATGTCGCGCCCGCGATTGCCGCGGCGATGCAGACGACGGCGCCGACGCCAAGGGCGATCGGTGCATAGGCATCACCAAGCCAGCCGACCCCGACAAAAATCGTGCAGGTGAGGATCAGTGTGGCAATCGTCATCCCCGAAATGGGATTGGACGAATTGCCAATAAGGCCCGTGATGCGTGACGAGACGGTCACGAAAAAGAACGAGAAGATGACGATGAGCGCAGCGGCGACAAAGTTCCACTGCATTGGCATGCCAGGAGTGACGGCGAGAAACAGCGCGATCAGCAGCGAACCAACCAGGACAACCATCAACGGCATATCGCGGCTGGTTCGCAACTGTCCGCCCGCGGCGGTTCCCGCGCCGAACTCCTTCACGCTTTCGCGGAATGAGGACACGATCGTCGGCAGCGTTCGCGCCAGCGTGATCAGACCCGCGGCGAGCACGGCGCCGGCGCCGGTGTATCGAATGTAAGCGCTCCAGAGCTGACGCGCAGACATTTGATCGATGCGGAAACCGGTCGCGGGAACGGGAGGGAACGGCACCGTCATGTAGTTACCGAGGATCGAGAGAAGAGGAAGCAGGACGAGCCACGACAGCACACCGCCTGCGAACATGACCCCGGCGATGCGCGGTCCGATCACGTAGCCGACACCCATGTACTCCGGCGACAAATCGAGATTCAACGTTGCGTTCGGAAAAACGCCGGTGCGTGCCACCGTGTAACCGATAGCCGTCGGGAAGATCTGGAAGATCCACGACAGCGATTTCCACAACGCGCCAGTTCCGAGTCCCATGAAGACGGTCCGCGCGAGTGCGCCGCCGCGCTCACCCGCGACGAGGACATCGGCGCACGCGGTGCCTTCGGGGTACGGCAGCACGCCGTGTTCCTTCTCGATGAGCGCGCGACGGAGCGGCACCATCATGAGCACGCCGAGAATGCCGCCGGCGATCGCCAGGAGCGTGATCTGGAGATAGTTGAAATACGCCGGGCCGTTGGGCAGAAGAAAAATCAACGCCGGGATCGTGAACACGACACCCGCAGCGAGCGACTCGCCGGCCGATCCGATCGTCTGGACGATGTTGTTCTCGAGAATCGTCGAGCCGCCGAGGCGCTTCAGGACAGAGATGGCCAGCACTGCGATTGGAATCGACGCGCTCACCGTCAATCCGGCGCGAAGCCCGAGGTACACAGTCGAGGCGCCGAAGATGAGACCGAAAAGGACTCCGAGGATCACCGCCTTGGCGGTGAATTCTGCCGGAGAGTCAGTCGGTTTTATGTAGGGCTGAAATTTGGGCGCCGCGGTTCCGGTCGTCTGCGCTTGTTGCGGGACGTGTGCCATAGGGGCCAGATATTACACAAATTGGCGACTTCGGATTGGCGATTGGCGATTTGAGGACTGGGGATTGACGAATGAGAGTGGCGATTGTCGATTGTCGCGCATTCAGCAATCCACAACCTCAATCGTCAATCCACAGTCACCAATCCGCAATCTTCAGTCGGCAATCCGCAGTCAGTAGCCCTCTTTTTTATCGACGACGTTGATGAGCGGGTGGCCGGCGTCGTAGCGTCGGAGATTGTCGCCAAAGAGTGCGCAAACCGCATCCCAGTGATCGGGACGAAAGCCGGCAATGTGCGGTGTTATCAGGACGTTCGGGAGACTCCACAGCGGGCTCTCTGCGGTAAGCGGCTCCCGTTCGAAGACGTCGAGCGCCGCGCCGGCGAGCGTTCGAGCCGAGGGTGGAGCCGCGAGGGCGCTGACCAGAGCGGGTTCGTCGATCAGCGCACCCCGGCTCACGTTCACCAAGAGCGACCCCGGTCGCATTGCGGCCAATTCGCGGCCGCCGATCAGATGCCGTGTCGCGGCGGTTTCCGGCGCTGCGAGGACGACGATATCTGCTGATGGCAGCAGGTCAATAAGGTGTTCTGGCGCCACCACTCGATCGATTCCTGACGGCCGCGCGAGTTCGGGTCTTCGTCTTACTGCATCCACCCGCGCGCCGAGTGCCGCGAACCGCTGCGCCACGGCCAATCCGATTCCGCCAAGACCGACGATCAGCACACGCGAGCCGGCAATGGTACGAAGCGGTGTATCGGCGACGATGACCGCTTGCGCCCAGTCGCGCGACCGTTGTGCCTCCACGGCCATCGGGAGCTTTCGAAAAAGCGCGAGGACAACCGTCAGCGCGTGTTCGGCGATGGTGTCGGCGCTCAGGCCTCGCGAATTCGTCACGAGGACCGGTGATTCGATCACCGCAGGGGAGAGAATGAATTCGAGACCAGCCGCCGGGCTGTGAATCCATTGCAGCTTCCGCGCGGCCGCGAACACGTCCGGCCGGAGAACTGCCGTGAACACGATGTCGGCAGCGCCGGCCATTTCGAGCGCTTCGTGGTGGCTGCGCGCATGAAGCCACGTATGTCGAGGAAACCGCTCGCGAAGAGCGGCGACGTTGGCGGGCGGAATGTTCCAGGCGAGGAACCGGCTGTAGATCGCGACGAGAATCGTTCGGGACGCCGTCAACGCCGGAAGTCGCCGCTCTGGCCGCCACGCTTCTCGACGAGGCGGATATCGCTGATGACCATGCGCTTGTCGACTGCCTTGAGCATGTCGTAGATGGTCAGCGCCGCGACTGCCACCGCATGGAGTGCCTCCATCTCCACCCCCGTCTGCGCCGTCGTCCTCACGCGGGCCTCGATGTCGTAACCATCAGCGACCGGAGTGAGCGTGACGCCGGCGTGAGAGAGCGGCAGCGGATGGCAAAGGGGAATGACGTCGGCGGTATGTTTCGCGGCCATGATCCCGGCGAGCCGGGCCGCCTGAAGAGGATCGCCTTTCTTGATCGCGCCGGCCCGGATTTGGTCGATGGCCTCGCGCGACATCGTGATCCGTCCGCGCGCCACCGCCTCGCGCGCGGTGATCGGCTTCTCGCTGACATCGACCATGCGCACTTCACCGGAAGGCGTGACGTGTGAGAGGCGTGGCCGGCCGCGACTCTGGCGTCTCGAGTGCTTGACCAACGTCTTAGGCATCGAGATCTCCTTGCGCGAGAAAGAACGAAAGGCTCTCGAGCGAGACAGTCAGATCGACGCTTTTGAGTTTCACGTCCGCCGGCACCTGCAGCGTTCCCGGAGAGAAGTTGAGTACGGCCTTCACGCCCGCGGCGATGACCGTGTTGACGACCGACTGCGCGGCTTTCGCCGGCACGGCGATTACCGCGATCCGAATCTTCGCTCGCCGCACGCTTTTGCGAAAGTCGCGGATGTCATAGATCGGAACGCCGGCCCGCGAACGTTGGCCGATCTTTTCCTGACTCGAATCGAAGAGCGCCACGATGTCGAAGCCTTCATCCCGGAACCCGGGGTAATCCGCCAGTGCCAGTCCCAGATTCCCCGCGCCCATGATCGCAATCGGCACGTGCGCGTCCAGGCCAAGTATTTGCCGGAGATGGCGACGTAATTCCTTGACGTAATAGCCGACGCCGCGGACACCGAATTCACCGAAGTAGGCGAGATCTTTTCTAATCTGGGCGGCGTTGAGGTGAAACTGTTCCGCAAGTCCCTGGGAGGATACGGTCCGCACACCCGCCGTATCGAGCGTGTTCAGGCAGCGCAGGTACACAGACAATCGGTTTGTTGTCAGTTCGGAGACGGAGTCCACTCCGCCATCTCGCGTCGGGTCGGCGGAACGCATCGGGCGACCGGATCTGTTCTTGTTCGCCTCTTTCACAAGCTGTCATTGTACCAATGTGCTAAGGGTGCCGGGGGTGCCGGGGGTGCCAGGGGTGCCAGGGGCGCCAAGGGTGCCGGGGGTGCCAAGGGTGGCAAGGGTGCCGGGCGTGCCGGGCGTGCCTGGCGTGCCGGGGGTGCAAGGGTGCTGCGGCGACTCGGGCCGGCTCTATCACTTGGGTCGGCGACGGTTCTTTCTCTTGCGCTCCCCTTCAATCTGGCGAAGTTTTGATACGAGAAGCCGTGTCGTTAAGGACATCGCCCGCCGCGCGATGATTGACGCACGGGCTTCTTGGTCATCAGAGAAGTACTTCTTTGCGCGCGCTTCCTCGAGATTGCTCTGCACTTCTGCGATCTCCGCACGGGCCATGCGAAGGTATCGGGCGAAATCACCAGGTAAGTACCTGACGAATCCTTCCGCGATCAACGGCGCCGCCCCCTGTGCCGCATCTCGGATCTGTTGCCGAAACTCGATATTTCGTGCCGCGGGACCGGTTTCTGTGATTTCGAAAATGATGTCGGACAGCTGTCTGCACCGTTGCCACGCGATCAGTTCCTGAAACCGTTTCACTCCAGCCATCGAAGTGCCGTCAGCACACATAAAGCCAACCGCGTCACTCGTGCCCATGAACAAGTTGCAGACGTCGGCTCGCTGGTTGATGCAGATACGGCATCGCGAAGTCCGCTGCGTTGTTTCGGATTCTGCAAAGCCTCCGAGCCGTTTGCGTACTCTGTGTCTGGCACCCGAGGCACCCCCGGCACTCAAGGCACCCTTAGCACCCCAGGCACCCTTAGCACCCCAGGCACCCCAGGCACTCCAGGCACCCCAGGCACTCCAGGCACCCCAGGCACTCCAGGCACTCCAGGCACCCATGGCACCCGTGCTACCCTCCCCCAAATGACCGAATCCGCCCCCGCTATCGATGGGGAGATAGAAGCCGATGTAAGAACGATCGCCGATCTACCGTTCCACATGATGGGGCGGTTCCCGAAGCCTGTGACGCTGGGACGATGCCGGGGCGACGAACTCATCGAGCTGTCGAGCAAGGACGTCTTCGAGCGCATTCGCGATCTCTCGCTTGGGTTCCGTGCGCTCGGGATCGCGCACGGCGATCGGGTCGCGATCATCGCGGAGAGCCGTCCCGAGTGGCTGCTCTGTGACCTTGGGGTGCTGACCGGTCGCGGGGTCACGGTGCCGATTTATCCGACGCTGTCGGCCGCGCAGGCTAAATACATCCTTCACGACTCTGGTGCGCGCCTCGCCGTTGTCTCGACGAAGTTGCAGCTCGAGAAGATTCAGGAAGTTCGTCACCTGCTTCCAGCACTGGAAGCCGTCGTGCTGATGGATGCTCCTGCCGGCGCGCCATCCCCAGGGTCGCCGTCTGTGCTTTCTCTGGAAGAGGTCGAACGCCGCGGCCATGCGCGGATGACGGGTGAATGGGGCGCAGGCCGTGGGTTTCGCGACGACGCCCGGGCAATTGCTCCGGAAGATCTCGCCACGATCATCTACACCTCAGGTACGACCGGGGAACCGAAGGGCGTCATGTTGACGCATCACAATCTGGCGTCGAATATGCGCGCCGCCGCCGAGGCGCTGAAGATTTCGCAGGACGACGTGGCGCTGTCGTTCTTGCCACTGAGTCACGCATTCGAGCGGATGGTCTCGTACGTGTATTTGTTCGCCGGCGTCACGATCATCTTCGCCGAGTCGTTTGACACGATCGCTCGCGACATGGGACGGGTACGCCCGACCGTGCTCACGGGTGTGCCCCGCGTATACGAGAAACTCCACGCCCGGATTCTTGATACGGCCAACAACGCTGGCGGAGCGAAAGCCAGGATGTTCCGCTGGGCGCTTGCTGCCGGCCTTGCGCGCGCCAAGGCAGTGCTGCGGGGAAAAACTCCGGGTCCGTTGACGTCGGTGGCGGCCGCGATTGGAGATCGCCTCGTGTTCTCCACCATTCGCGAGAAGCTTGGCGGCCGGCTGCGGTTCGTCGCGTCGGGCAGCGCGCCGCTCGCCGACAATGTGATGGAGTTTTTCCATGCGCTGGGCATTCCGATCATTGAAGGCTACGGACTGACGGAGACCGCGCCCATCCTCACGTTCAACCCGCTGAGCGCCATGCGTGTGGGCACCGTCGGTCGCGCAATTCCCGGCGTCGAGCTGCGCATTGCCGATGATGGTGAGATCCTCGCCCGCGGCCCCAACATCATGACCGGCTATTTCAATAAGCCGGAGGCGACTGCGACTGCCCTCGAGGGTGGATGGTTTCACACCGGCGACATCGGACAGATTGATGGCGAAGGGTATCTGTCCATTACCGATCGCAAGAAGGACCTGCTGGTGACGTCTGGCGGGAAGAAGATTGCGCCTCAGCCAATCGAAGCAGTGCTCAAACGCAGTCCGCTCGTTGCCGAAGCTGTCCTGCTCGGGGATCGCCGCAAGTACGCCGCATCGCTCATCGTACCGGAGTTCAAGGCGCTCGAACGTCGACTCAAGGACCTGGGCCGCCCTCCGGGCGCTCGCGAGGAATTGGTCGCGCGCGAGGATGTGATCGCCCTCTATCAGGAGATCATCGACGCGCTGAATCGCGAGTTGTCGCAGTACGAGCGCATCAAACGCATCGCCCTGCTGCCGCGCGAGTTCACGGTGGAATCCGGTGAGCTGACGCCGACGCTGAAAATCAAACGCAAGGTGGTCGAAGAGAAGTGGAAGGAGCAGATCGAGGGGCTATATCGGGAGTAGCACCGCTCGGGTTTGATCCGATGTCTCTAACCGCGGACAGCTTCAGTGGTTCGGCGGCGGCGGCTCTATATGAATGATCGCGTCCGCTATCTGCGGATACGTCGACATGAGGCGATCCTTGACGATGTGCGACAGCCGATGCGCCTCATGCAACGGCATTGTCGCCGGATACCAGACGTGGAGATCCAGAAACGTATGATCCGCCGAGCCGCGGGAACGGATCTGGTGACAGCCGACCACGTGCGGCGTGCCCATCACCACGCGACGGATCTCGTCTTCGTTCAGGACCACCTTGTCGGAGAGCACGCTCGACGTATCACGGGCGATTTGCCACCCGGTCCTCGCGATGAACACCGCGACCACCATCCCGCCAATGGGATCCAGGATGGGAACGCCCAGCCACACCGCCGCCAGGGAGATGAGCACGGCACCCGACGTCAGTACGTCGCTCTGCGTGTGCATTGCGTCGGCGTGCAGCAGTTCGCTGGACAATCGACGCGCCTCGCCTCGCTCGTAACGGACGACAAACAGGTTGATCACCAAGGTCGCGATCATCACCACGAAACTCAGGATGGTGACCTGTGGTGCGCCGCCGCCGGCGAGCCGATGGAGCGCCGCGCGGCTGACTTCAACGACGACGAGCAAGAGAAAGATGAAGATGCCCGCGGCCGCGAGCGTCTCGTACTTGCGATGACCGTAAGGATGATCTTCGTCCGGAGGTTTTCGTGACGCGCGCAGGCCGACAAGGCCGACCACGTTCGACGCGGAGTCGGTGAGGGAGTGGAAGCCGTCGGAAATAATGCTGACGGCGCCGGTGGCGTAGCCGAACACCAGCTTCGCCCCGGCAACCGCCAGGTTGAGAATCAGAACACGGAGGAGAACGCGGTTGACCGCGTCGTAGCGGGCCAGAACTTAGAACATCCGCGCATGCCGGAGCGGCCACCACCGCAGCTGGACCTTGCCGATGATGTATTTCTTCGGCACGTATCGCCAGTGACGGCTGTCCGAGCTGTTATTACGATGGTCGCCCATGACGAAGTAGTAGCCCTCGGGAATCACCTCCGGGCCCCAGTCGTCGTGGCTTCGATACTCGGGCGGCACGAACGAGTCGTCGAGCAGCACATCGTTGCGATAGACCTTGCCGTCGACAATCCGAAGCTGATCCCCTTCTTCAGCGATCACGCGCTTCACGAACGACTTGCTGGGATCGTTCGGGTAATAGAGCATGACGATATCGCCGAGATGCGGTTCGCCGAAGAAACGGTACGCGGCCTTGTTGACGATGAGCCGATCCTGGTCCTCGAGGGTCGGCGCCATGCTGTGTCCCTCGACCCGAGCCACCTGGAAGCCAAACGTGACGATGAGCGTTGCGTAGACCGCCGCCGACGCGAGCGTCTTTAGCCAGGCGACGAGTTCTTCGACGACGCGCTCCATCTTGAGGGTTCCGCCGTCGATGGTCAGACGGGCGTCGCGCTGGCCGCCGATTCCATCTGCCAGCGCCGGCACGGGTTCAGTCGCAACGAGCGGCTCGGGAGCCGTCAAAGCGTCCGCAGCCGGTTCCGGGGTGGCGTAAGCGTCCGGGATCGGAAGCGGAGGAGGAGGCGCGTACGGATCGTACTGGTTGCTCATAACCTTAGATACTCACGAAGCCGTTTGGTCTGCGATCGGCTCACCGGGATTTCGGTCCCTTTGCCGTCTTTCATTTTCAGGATGTAGTTGCGGCTGAACCAGGGGACGATTTCCTTTATTTTATTAATGTTAACAAGGTGCGACCGATGCACCCGCCAAAAAACGGCGGGGTCGAGACGCGCCTGTAATTCATCCAGTGTCCGATAGTTGGACGTTCCAGACAAGCTGTTCGTTACAACCGTAATCACATCGTCCTGGACCGACGCATGGACGACCTCGTCCGATTGTACCAGCAGGAACCGATCCGCGACCTTCAGGGCCAGCTGCTCCCGGCGTCCCTGGCGTTCGGACATCAGCTGCAGAAGGCGTTCCATATCCTCCGTTGCCAGCGGCTTGGAGGTGTGGCGAGATGACTGAATCCGTGTGCGTGCCCGGTCGATCGACGTTGCGAGCCGCTCCGCTTCAACCGGCTTCAGCAGGTAGTCCACCGCGTTGACTTCAAAGGCCTCGATCGCATGCTGATCGTACGCGGTGACGAAGACGAAGTGCGCATCGATTCCGGCTCGCAGGAGCCGGCGCGCGACCTCGAAGCCGGTCAGGCCTGGCATTTGGACATCGAGGAGCACGAGGTCAGGCGTATGTTCGTCGACGGCGCGCAGCGCTTCGATGCCGTTACTTGCCTGGCTCACCACCTCGATACCGTCGAGTTGGCTGAGCAGGAAACACAACTCATCGCGCGCCAGCTGCTCGTCGTCGACAACAATCGCGCGGAGCGATTGGACCTCGGAAGTCACGCGGTGATCCTCGCCGGCACCACCAGTTCGGGGATGACAATCCGTGCGCAGGTCCCTTCGCCCGGAACACTGTCAAGCTGGAGCTGGTAGTTCGCACCGTAGATCACGCGCAGGCGTTCGTTCACGTTGCGAAGTCCGATTCCACCGGCATTCATCCGATTGGCGTGATCAGCGGCAACGCCGACGCCGTTATCGATGACGTCGATGATGGCATGGCCGTTTTCACGCAAGCTGCGGATCGTGATCCGGCCTTCACCAATCTTGGGCGACAAACCATGCTTGATCGAATTCTCAACCAGCGGCTGCAGCAGCATGCTCGGGACCACAACGTCGAGGCTGTCGGGGGAGATGGATTTCTCGATGTGCAGCCTCGGGCCGAACCGAATGCTTTCAATGTCGAGATACTCGTCGATCGCCTCGAGTTCCTCACGAAGCGTCACGAAGTGTTCCTGGCTGCGAAGCAGACGGCGAAGCAGGCCAGAGAGCTTCACGATGAGCGTTCTCGCCGTTTCAGGCTGGGATCGAATGAGCGACGAAATCGACGTCAGCGTGTTGAATAGAAAGTGCGGATTGATCTGGCTCGCGAGTGCTTCGACCCGCGCGGCCATGAGCAGCTTTTCCTGTTCCTGGAGCCGATGCTCGATCCGGGCACTGTTCCAGATCTTGATTGGGATCGCGACGCAGAGTACGGTCGCCAGGACAATCAGCGCAAAGAACCACGGATTCTCTTGTGGCGAGAGAAAGAAAATGCGCGCCTCGCCGAAATGCCGGCCCAACGTCTGGCGGATGATCTCGAGGCCGACCGGCGCGGCAAGCAGAATCACGACCCAGTCGATTTGAAACCGGCGGACCAGTCTCCACACGTGCCGGTGGAGATCGGCGAAGAACAGCGGCGAGAAGTGCCAGATCGCTTCCTTCGGGCAAATCTCGCGAAGGCCGCCACCCGCAAACCCGCAGCCGATCGCAAATGGAAACGCGATCCATTCACCGGCGATGAGTGGCGGGATTCCCACGACCGACCCGACGATGGCACCGGCGTAAGGGCCGGCAAGCAGGCCGGCGAGAAAGGAGCCGGCGAGCGTCAGATCGGCGGCGTCGTAGTTGATGAGCAGCCGCGCGACCACGCCGGCCGTCAACGGAACGCCGAGGCTGGCGGCAAAGATGAGCCGCTCCGGCCAATCGCGCTTCTCGGTCAGGAGAATGCGGCGAAACCACGGAAATCGCACCAGCATCGTCGACAGCACGGCGACAATTGCGACCTTGACGACCAGGGTCGTCAGGAGGAACTGCCCGGCCGTCAGTGCTTTCGTGGCCTGTGGCATCGAATGGGTCTAATTATAACGTGTTGGGGGCCGGCGGCCGGCGCAGGCGTTCCCCCTTTTCCCTTTTCCCTTGATATGATCAAACCATGATTCGTCCGTTTATCGTCGGTTTCGCAACGACTCTTAAGCACATCTTCAAGAAGCCCATCACGGTCAACTATCCCGACCAGAAGGTGCCGGTATTCCCGAAGTATCGCGGCAAACAGGTGTTGATGCGCGACGAGAACGGACTCGAGAAGTGCGTCGCATGCGGTCTGTGCGCGGTCGCCTGTCCGGCCGACGCGATTTATCTCGAACCTGCCGAGAACGACGGCACCGTCCAGGCGGGTCCGCGCTACGCGAAGGTCTATCAGATCCACAAGACGCGTTGCATCTTCTGTGGCTACTGCGAGGAAGCCTGCCCGGTTTCAGCCATCTTCATGGGCAAGGACTACGAGCTGGCGGTCTACAGCAACAAGGATTTCATCTGGGACAAACAGGACTTGCTCGTTCCTGCGGCTACGAGCAAGTGAGAATCTGTGAATTGGTGAATTGGTGAATTGGCGGGCGAATTCACCAATTCACCGATTGCCATGATCGGAGCGCTCGGCGATATCCACGGAGATTTCGCGAGCGTGCACCGGATCATGCGCCAGCATCCCGACATTCATGCGTGGTTGTGCGTCGGTGACGTCGCGGACGCAGTCGGCAACTACGAAGCGTTCGATTCGCCTCTCTACTGGATCAAAGGCAATAACGAGAACTTCGATCGGATTGCGGCCCGCGATCTGCCTGCGAATCTGCACTACATTCCAAATGGGACGCTGCACGTCATCGAAGGCCTCCGCATCGCCGGCCTGGGCGGGACGCACGCTCCAACGATGTACGACGTCGCAGCGGACCAATTGCCTCACCCGAAAAAAAGCACAGCGAAGGCGACGGAGCTCGCCGATCGACGCCGGCATTTTGTTCGTCAAGACGTTGACGCGTGCAAGCGGATGAAAGCGGTCGACATTCTGCTCACGCACGAAGCGCCGCGGCCATTTCGCGTCAAGGGGAACGACGCTGGGAAGACGCCGATCAACGAAACTCTCGCGGCGATGAAGCCGCGACTGCACCTCTTCGGTCATCACCATCGTCTGGTCGAGGCTGAGTTTCAGGGCGTCAGGTCCATCTGCCTCGATCTGGTTGGTAACTCGTATCTTTTAGTCGAGGTGCCGACGTTGCGGTACCATGTAAGGTCGTAGACATGGCAAGACCCACCTTTCTCGAAGCGATCGACCAGCGTGTGCTCGTTTGTGACGGCGCGATGGGGACGATGCTGTACGCGAAAGGGATCTTCCTGAATCGCTCGTTCGATGAGCTGAACGTGAAAGGGCCGGACGTCGTCAGCGACGTCCATCAGGCCTACGTCCGAGCGGGCGCGGATGTGATCGAAACGAACACGTTCGGTGCGAACCGGATCAAGCTTGGCACGTTCGGACTGGCCGATCAGGTCCACTCGATCAATCTTCAGGGGGCCCGTCTTGCCCGCCAGGCCGCGCGCGAGCACGTGTATGTCGCCGGGGCGATCGGACCGCTCGGTATTCGTATTGAGCCGTGGGGAAAGACCGGCGTCGACGAGGCCGAGGAGTTCTTTCGCGAGCAGGCGCGCGCGTTGCTCGAAGGCGGCGTCGATCTGTTTGTCCTCGAAACGTTTCGCGACGTCAACGAAATCGGCGCGGCGATTCGGGCGGTGCGGAGCGTGTGCGATCTGCCAATCGTCGCGCAGGTGACCACCGAGGAGGATGGCAACAGTCTCGATGGCGCCCCGCCCGAAGCGTTCGTTCCGGCACTCGAGTATCTCGGCGCCCAGATCGTCGGACTGAATTGCAGCGTCGGACCTGCGGCCATGCTCGAAACCATCGAGCGGATGGCGCATGTGGCGACGGTGAAACTGTCAGCGCAGCCCAATGCCGGCCGTCCGCGCGAGATCGAGGGAAGAAACATCTATCTCTCGTCGCCGGAGTACATGGCATCGTACGCCAAACGGTTCATCAACAACGGCGTCCGTCTCGTCGGTGGCTGCTGCGGCACGACCCCGGAACACATTCGTCATATCAAGACCGCGGTGCGCGAGTTGGGCGCCGAGGCACGAACGAGCACGGGCGGGCGCCGCGGCGGCGGGCGGGTGGCTGTTTCGGCCCCGCTCGTGGAACCGGTTGCGCGCGCCGAGAAATCGCGAATGGCCAACGGCCTTTCCCGTGGTGCCTTCACGGTCTCGGTCGAACTCGTGCCGCCACGAGGCTTTCGTGTCGACGCGTTGATCGAGCGCGCACGACAGCTCCGGATCCACGGTGTTGATCTCGTCAACGTACCCGATGGACCGCGGGCTGGAGCGAGGATGAGCGCATTGTCGGCTGCGGTTCTCGTCCAGCAGCAGGCGGGCGTCGAAACAATTCTGCACTGCGCCTGCCGGGATCGTAATCTGCTCGGACTGCAGTCGGACCTGCTCGGCGCGCATTCGATGGGCGTTCGCAACCTGCTCCTGATCACCGGTGATCCGCCCCAGATCGGCGATTATCCCGACGCCACTGAAGTGATGGATGTCGACTCGATCGGATTGACCAACATGGTCAAGCGATTGAACGACGGCGCCGACATCGGCGATCAGAGCATCGGGGCGCCGACCGGGTTCCACATCGGCGTCGCTGTCAATCCCGCGGCGCTCGATCCAAACGAAGAGCTGCGACGTTTCGAACACAAGGTGAAGGCAGGCGCGGAATTCGCGATCACGCAACTCGTGTTCGATCGCCAACAGCTCGAGGCGTTCCTGCGCTCAATCGAGCGCTTTCGCATCCCGGTGCTGGCGGCGATCGCGCCGCTCGAAAGTTTGCGGCACACGGAATTTCTCGCCAACGAGCTACCCGGTGTGAGCGTGCCCAGCGCGATCGTCGATCGCATGCGGCGCGCAGAAGCGGCCGGACGCGCGGCGAATGAAGGACTGACGATTGCGCGCGAGATTGCGTCCGAGATCCGGCCGCTGGTGCAAGGCATTCAGATATCGCCGGCCGGTGATTCGATTGAGAGCGCGCTCGGCATTATGGAAGCCGTGGTCGCCTAGAGACATGAGCGCGCACTTGCCCCATCCATACTATCGGGATATAGTCCACACGTTTGCCATGTCGGCAAAACAGGCGGCATTTACCTTGCACAACGAGACGGGGTTCTAATGCCCTTATTCGATCGAAAAGTTGATCCGTCAGATGAGTTGGTGTCGGGTTCGGACGCGGCGACGCGAGCGCTTTCGGTGACAGCGGTTGAGAATGATTTCGTCGCCGGTGTGTACGACAAGCTTGCAAAGGTCTACGACATCATTTTTGGCCCCACGCTTCACCCGGGGCGACTTCGCGCCATCGAGCGAATGGACATTCAGCCGGGCGAGCGCGTGCTCGAGGTCGGAGTCGGCACCGGCATCAATCTTTCGCTCTATCCGAAGAACTGTTCGGTAACGGGCATCGACTTCAGCGAGTCGATGCTCGAGATCGCTCGCGAGCGTGCCGAGCGCAAGGACATCCGGAACGTCCGGCTGTTGCAGATGGATGCGGCAGATCTCAAATTTGCCGACAACGCCTTCGACATCGTCTACGCGCCATACCTCATCAGCGTCGTGCCTGATCCGGTCCGCGTTGCTCATGAGATGCGCCGCGTCTGCCGGCCGGGCGGACGCGTGATTCTCCTGAATCATTTCCTCAGCCCGAACCTGTTCCTCTCACGCATCGAACGGCTGATCTCTCCGTTCACGATTCACATCGGTTTCAAAGCGGATCTCGATCGCCCCGCGTTTCTGACGCAGGCCGAGATGCAGCCGCAGTCGATCGAGAAGGTGAACTTTCCGAAGATCTGGTCGTTAGTCACGGTCATTAAGTAGCGCGGCCGGTAATCAACGACCGTCACTGAGAAGAGAACAACAGGACAAAGGAGAAGGGAGGATCCTCCTTTCTCTTTTCTCCTGTGGCCTCTCGCTAGCCAAGGGAGCGCGACTGGACCTCAGCGGTCGCGTGGCCTGTCTCCTAGAACGGTTTCTCCAGCGATTCCGACTGCGGCGTAAACAACTTTGCGCCGTCGCTGGTGATGTACATATCGTCTTCCAGCCGCACGCCAAACTCTCCGCGGATGTAGATTCCCGGCTCGTCGCTGAAGACCATGCCTGGCTGCGCGCTCACCGCGGTCTTCCAGCCGAACATGTTGTTCTTCACCAGGTACGGCCATTCGTGGCCATCCATGCCCATGCCGTGGCCAAGACGATGGCTGAAGTACTTGAAGCCGGGACCGTAACCGGCGTCGACGACAACCTTTCGCGCGGCGGCGTCGATGGCTTCGAGCGGCACGCCGGGTTTTGCCGCAGCAAGCGCCGCGGTTTGCGCGCGTTTGACGATGTCGAAGACCGATTGCATCTTCGCCGTCGGTTTTCCGAGGACGAACGTGCGCGTCAGGTCTGACTGATACCCCTGAACCGTGCATCCGTCGTCGATCATGATGATCGTGCCTTCACGGATCGTTTGGGGAGTGATCGAGCCGTGGGGAAGCGCCGTGTACTCGCCGACCTGGACGCTGGCGCCGCCGGGAAATCCGACTTGCCGGTAACCTGCGTCGATCAGACTGGAGACCTGATTCTGGGTCATCCCAGGCTCCAGTGCGCGATACACCGCCTCGTACACCTTGAGCGTCGCCGCGCAGGCGATTCGCATCAGCTCGAGCTCATGATCGTCCTTGATCATCCGGCAGCCAGCGGTGATCGGCGTTCCGCTCACGACCTTCAACTGCGGCGCCGCGGAAGCAATGCCATCGGCCCAGACGAACTTCATCGTCTCTTCGACGCCGACCGTCGCCGTCGCGAGTCCGCGATCCTTGAGCCCTTGCGCGACGAGGGCGTAAGGACTTTCATCTTCATGCCACGTCCGAACGTCGGCGACGCCGTCGGCCAGCGGCCCGAGCGCAATCTGTTCGCGTGCTCGATCCTCTTCGAACGCCGGCGACACAAAGAACGGCGCTCCTTTCACCGGGATGACGCACGCGAACAAGCGTTCGCCGCCGCCCCACCGAATATTCGCGAAGTACACGAGCGACGTCCCGCCCGAGAGCACCAGCGCGTCGATGTTTTCGGCCGCCATCAACCGCCTGGCCTTTTCGATCCGAACGCGCCGTTCTTCGCTCGTGATCGGCTTCGCCTGGTCGCGCATCGACGTGAGGGCGGCGATCGAGGGAGGGAGGGTGCCCATTTGTGACGTGGCGGCGCCGCGTCGCTGGAGAAGAGCCGCCGGTGAACCGATCGCGGCGGTCAGTGAGAGGAAGGAGCGGCGATTCATCATGTGCGGATTCTACTCTCGCTTGGACGACCAGGAGCACTCAACGACAACCACGGCCACGCTGCGATCACGTCTTAAGAGATCAACAGGAGAAGGGAGAAGGGAGGAATCTTGGATCAGCGGTGCAGTATGACGGTGAACGATGTGGATTATTGTGCCGCAGCACGTTCGACGATCAGATCCGCCACGACCTCCGCGCCATCGGTGCGGGGCTGCTCGGGGGGTGGTGGCTGCTTCAGCAGGCGCTCTAACGAATCGCGCCATTGTCCCGCAAGAAATCGATCCAGGTCGATGTGTTCGCAGCGCAGAAACCGTGGCATCTCCTTGACCATGATGTCGTATTCGATGAATCGTCCGCGCGAGGTATAGAGCATCGCCGTGTCGTTGGCCACGCAGTCCGCGATGATGCCGTAGCCGGGCTTGGTCACCACGACATCGACGGCCGCGACGAGATCGACGTAGGAAAGGCCGCGCGCGTAGATATCTTCCTCAACGATCCAGTGAGCCGGTCCCCGGAGTGACGGGATCTTTGCCGCCGGCTCGGTCATGACGAGATCGACAACGTCCAGGCAATCAAAGTGCGCGGCGGTCAGTCCATCAACGCCGTAGCCGCCGAACGACGCAAGCGCCAGCGGCCTATCCCTCGGCAACGACAGCTCGCGCCTGACATCGTCCCTCGATCGGTCGGCGCGAGCGTGACGGGCGACAAACGGAACATCACGCACACGAGGGACCGTCGCGAACCCGCCGTGGAGCGGCATCCGCCACCCTTCGCTTGCGCGCGAGTACGCCTCCCTGAGGACTGGCAGCAGCTCTGGTGCCGCGTGCAATTCGGTGCCATATCCCTCATAGATCCAATCCCAGGTGAAGTTTGCGACGACAACGGACGGAATGCCCGCGACGGCGGCGGCGGCACACGCCAGTGGCGGCGCGTCGGAAATAACCAGCCGCGCGTCGCGAGCGGTGAGCATGGCCGCCTCGGCCTCGGCGCGCGCGGGCAGCGTTCGATAGAACTCCGATGCGAGCCTGATCGTGGCGCGTTCGTCGAGCCGCACGCTGTCGATCTGAACGACGCCAGTATCGTTCGGCCGGTCGATAAAGGTGCTGGGCACACGAACCGTCTGCTCGAACAGACGCCGCGGGGCTGCGCTACAGACGATCAGATCGATGGCCGACAGGCGGGCGCCGAGCGCGTTGATGATCGCGATCTGTCGAACGCTGTGGCCGAACCCGTGTCCCGAGATGTAGAAGACGACCGACGGCACGCGTTCAGCGAAGCGTCGCGTCGGCGATACGCACCGCGGGCAGCGCCACTTTGAGCACGTCTTCGAGCGTGCGTGCGGGAACGAATGTCATCTCGGCGCGTACTTCCGCCGGAAGCTCTGCGAGATCCTGTTCGTTCATCTCGGGGAGAATGAACGTCTTGACCCCGTAGCGCCGGGCGGCAAGCGCCTTTTCGCGAATCCCGCCGACCGGCAGCACGAGACCCGACAGCGTGATCTCTCCGGTCATCGCGACGTCGGATCGCACGGGCTCGCCGCGTGCCGCCGAGACGATGGCCGTCGCCATCGTCACGCCCGCCGACGGACCGTCTTTGGGAATGGCGCCGGCGGGGACGTGGACGTGCAGATCGTTCTTGGTGAGCGTCTCGGCGCTGATGCCAAGCAGGTCAGCTTGTTGTCGAACGTGGCTCAATGCTGCGCGCGCCGATTCCTGCATGACGTTTCCGAGCTGTCCGGTCAGCGTCAGATGACCGTGCCCGGCCGGCAGCAGGACCGCCTCGATGAACAGGACATCGCCACCCGTCTCCGTCCAGGCGACGCCGGTTGCGACGCCGGCTCGTGACGTGCGGAACGCCGCGTCCGATCGGAATCGCGGAGGACCGAGATAGTCAGGAATCTGCGCGGCGTCGGCAACTGCCGTATGGAGCGCGTTGGTCGCGACCCGCGCGGCGACCTTTCGCGCCACGGTGCCAATCTGCCGTTCGAGCGATCGCACTCCGGCTTCACGCGTGTACTCGTTGATGATACGTTTCAGGGCCGCGTCGGTGATCTCGAGCTGCTGCGGCTTGAGCCCGTGCTCTTCGAGCTGACGAGGGATCAAATACATCTTCGAGATGTGGACCTTTTCGTCTTCGGTGTAGCCGCTGAGCGTGATGATCTCCATGCGATCCAGCAGCGCCGGATGGATCGTGCCGAGCTGGTTGGCGGTCGCGATGAAAAGCACTTTCGACAAATCGATCGGGATCTCGAGATAGTGATCGCGGAACGAATGGTTCTGCGCGGGGTCGAGCACTTCCAGGAGTGCCGCCGCCGGATCGCCTTGCACGCCGACCGACACCTTGTCGATCTCGTCGAGCATCAAGACTGGATTTGAGGACCCTGCGGACTTCAGCGCCTGCACGAGTCGTCCTGGCATTGATCCGATGTAGGTCCGGCGATGGCCGCGGATTTCTGCTTCGTCGCGCACGCCCCCGAGCGAGATGCGCACGAACTTGCGATTCATGGAGCGCGCGATCGACTGGCCCAACGAGGTTTTGCCGACACCGGGAGGTCCGACGAAGCAGAGAATGGGTCCCTTCAGATCTCCCTTGAGCTTCCGCACCGCGAGGTATTCGACGATCCGTTCCTTGACCTTGTCGAGATCGTAGTGGTCGTCGTCGAGCACTTTGCGGGCCTCGATCGGATCGAGCCGGTCCTCGGTCGGCTTGTCCCACGGCACATCGAGGATCCAGTCGAGATAGGTCCGGATCATCTGATACTCGGGAGACGCCGGGGTCATGCGCTCGAGTCGTTCGACTTCGCGATTTGCCGACGCCGCCACTGATTCAGGAAGGGCAGCTTCAGCGATCCGCTTGCGAAGTTCGGCCCCCTCGCCGTCGCCTTCGCCGAGTTCGTTCTGGATCGCCTTCATCTGTTGCCGCAGCACGTACTGGCGCTGCGCGTCGCTCATCTCCTTTTCCGCCGTTGATTCGATCTTGCCTTTGAGTTCGAGGACCTCGATCTCGCGCGACAGAACCATCGAAACGGCATCCAGCTTGACGGCGATGTCGTTCTCTTCGAGCAGGCGCTGCTTGTCCTCTCCCTTCATGTCGAGGAGACTCGCGAGCAAGTACGCGATCCGCAGCGGATCGTCGATGCTCATGACCAGCGTCTTGATATCGGGCGACAGCCCCGTCGCGAGCGACAATGCCTTGTCGACCAGCTCCTGCAGGCGACGGACGCGGGCATCGACGTCGATCGAGTGTTTCGCGGTTTCGGGAAGTGGTTTGAGCAGGGCGCGCAGGAAGCCGCGATCGCTCTGAAGGAACTCCGCCCGGGCGCGGACGATCCCCTCGACCAGCACCCGCATCCCGGTTGGCGCCTTGGCCATCTGTCTGATGATGGCCACCGTGCCGACGCGATGCAGATCGTCGGCGGCGGGCTCCTCGGCCTCTCCTTGCTGGAGGAGCAGGAGCACCATCCGATCGCCAGCGAGCGCGCGGTTGATGGCCTCGATCGACACTGGCCGGCCGACGCCCAGCGGCGCCACGGTCATCGGCAGAACGACGGTCTCCCGGAGCGGTACGACCGGCAGCTCCGACGGGAGCGAGGGGGTTTCGGCAGCGGGCGTAGAAACTTCAGCGTCAGCCATGTCTACTTATCACTGAGTACGGAATCGTGGCGCATCGCCATCGGCGGCCAGCCACACGAGCCGCGCCGCAAATTCGGTGATCCGTTCGAGCTTGGCGAAATCGATCCGCCCCGTATCGTCGTCAGGCGTGTGGTAATCGGGGTGCAGACCGGTTGTCAAAAACACCGCGGGAATGCCGTGCTGCAGGAACGGCCAGTGGTCGGATCGCCGCACCAGGTTCTGTGAGTCGCGATCGTAGTCCTGCTTCACGGTGAGCTGAATCGTTTGGTTGGCGACATCAGCTGCCCGCGCAAGATCTGGTGCATACGTGTAGCCGAGGAGATGGACGACGTTGACGTTGTCGGAAGCGTGGGTCTTGGCGAAGCCGCGATATCGAGGATCGTTGGGATCGGGAATGTCTTCGTCGCGGCCAACCATGTCCAGGTTCACGTTGGCCACGATCCGTCGAGACGGCTGCGGATGCGCCACATAATACTCGGCACCGAGCGATCCCTTTTCCTCACCGTTCCACAGCGCAAACACCACCGCGCGCGCCGGGCGCACCCCCTGCGCGGCGGCGCGGGTAAAGGCGGCGGCGATGGCCAGGACTGCGGCGGCTCCGGATGCGTTATCGTCGGCGCCGTTGTAAATGCGTCCCGCCTCGTCGATGCCGTCGTGATCCAGATGCGCGCCGACGACCACGATCTCGGCCGTCTTGCTCCCTCCTTCGACCATGCCGAGAATGTTGCTCATCGCAATCGGCTGCGCGATCACGTCAGGATTCAAACTGGCGGTCAGCGCCCGCCGCTGCTCCAGCGCGGCCCTGACCGGCTTGATCGCGTGCTCAGAGATCACGGCGACGGCAAGCGGCTTGTCGTGCATGGGGCCGTACAGTCGAAAGCTTGCGGATCGCACCGACGGGCGAGACGGCCATGTTCCCTCGGCATCGCCGACATAATTCCTGATCACAATCAATCCGGCTGCGCCATGGGCTCTTGCATCCTCCGCCTTGCGATCGATCGCCGCGAAGTCCGCTTTGTCGTCGGCCGAGAGTTGCGGCGATCGCAACAGGACATCAGGCGCGCCGTCGAGTGCCAACACGACGGCCCCCTTCGCGTCGATGTTCGTGTAATCGTCATGTCCGAGTGAGGGCGCCGACACGCCATGCTGCACGAAGAGGAGTGGCCCATTGGCGACCGCATCGCTCGACTCGGGCTGTGGCAAAAACTCCGGCCCGACACGAAGCTCGACGATGGGCTGGCCGGCGTCGGAAATCGAGACACCTGCGGCAGGTCCGAGCCGCGGCGAATACACGTCGACACGCTGCAGATAGTCAGGCGCGGCCTGAATCACCTTGGCCTCTCGCAACACGCCGGCGATATACGTCTCCGCCTCCTTGTTTCCGTCGTGGCCCAGTCCACGTCCGGCAAGCCGATCGCTTGCAAGAACCGAGATGTGTTCGCGAAGCTCGGCTACAGTGACTTGCTGAATCGCGTGATCGATAGCAGCCGGCAGGGGGGTGGGCGGAGCTGGCGCGACGACAGCCCCGACGAGCCACACGAGCAGGACGGTAACGTATCGCGCCAACATCGACAGATCTCAAAGTGTACCTTACGGGAGCGCCCCAGGCGAACGGAGTTAAGAAGGGTGGTGTTGCGAGGTAATGCGTCGGTCGCAGCTATGATAGAGAGATGGCTGCCTCGACGATTCCGCGCGTGGCCATTACGGGAATCGGGGTTGTGTCGCCGTTCGGCGTCGGACGGGACTGCTTCTGGCGCCACGTGCGCCGCGGCTGTAGCGCAACCCGCCCCATCGTCGACTTCGACGCGTCATCCTTTCCCTGTACCGTCGCCGCGCCCGTCCCTCCGGTCACGATCCAAGACGCGACCGCGATTGACGGGCGGGGAGTCGACGACCGCGCCGACCGAACCAGCCGCGCAGATCCCCGCCGCTACTCACGCGCATCGCTCATCGCGGTCATTGCCGCGACCGAGGCGTGGGCCGATGCCGGACTGCGCCTGAACGAGCCAGGTGCGGGCGTGCTGGTCGGAAGCGGGGCGGGCGGCATCGATGTCGCCGAACGTCAGTTCTACGAGTTCTTCAGCGATGGAAAACGGGTCACGCCGTATGCCATTCCGGTTTCGATCGTCGGCATGATCTCGAGCGAGATTTCGATTGCGCTCGAGCTGCACGGCATCAGCCACGTGGTGTCGACGGGATGCACCAGTTCGACCGACGCGATCTCGTACGCGTCGTCACTGATTCGGGCGGGCGACGCAGACGTGATTCTGTCTGGCGGCGCGGATGCGTGCGTGACGCCCGGGATGATCTTCGGGTTTTCCAGGATGCGCGCCGTCTCGACGGCGCACAACGATCGACCGTCTGAAGCGTCACGTCCGTTCGACCGCGCACGCGACGGATTCGTACTCGGTGAAGGCGCGTGGATGGTCGTTCTGGAGCGTGAAGATCGCGCCCGCGCCCGCGGCGCGCAGGTCTACGCGATTGTCGAGGGCTACGGTTCAACGTGCGATGCCTATCATCGCGTGCAGATGGATCCGGACGGGGAGCAGATCATCCGCGCCATGCGAACGGCCATCGGTCGATCCGGCCGACCGCTGGAGGAAATCGGCTACGTCAACTTTCACGGCACGTCGACTGTGCTGAATGACACCGTGGAGTCCCGCTGTGTGAGGCGGCTGTTTGGTCCGCTCGCGGATCGCGTTCCTGGTTCATCGACGAAATCGATGATTGGTCACCCCCAGGGGGCGAGCGGAGCGGCAGGGATTGTCACCTCGGCGCTTGCGCTCCGCGACAATTTTCTGCCGCCAACAATCAACCACACGGATCCCGATCCGGATTGCGATCTCGATTTCATTCCGAATCGGGGACGAGAGGCCGCGATTCAGGCGGCGTTGTGCAACTGTCTGGGGTTTGGCTCGAAGAACAGCGCGATTGTATTGGGAAGAGCGTGATTGATGTTTTGATTGCGGGTGCGGGGCCGGCAGGGTCAATCGCGGCAACGGTGCTGGCGCGAGCGGGTGCGCGCGTGCTGGTGCTCGACCGTGCGCGGTTCCCGCGGCCGAAACTGTGCGGCGACACGCTGAACCCCGGCGCCTTGGCTGTCTTGCAGCGTCTCGGCCTCGGTTGCGCGGCTGCGGCATCGATCCCGCTTGCCGGCATGATCGTCACTGGCGACGATGGCACTCGCGTCGTTGGCAAGTATGAGGGCGTCAGTGGTCGTGCGATCTCGCGGAGCGAGTTCGACGCGGCGCTGATGATGGCGGCCGCCGGAGCGGGTGCGCGCATCGAACAGGGCGTTCTCGTCCAGGGGCCGGTGATCGATACATCCGGAGATCAACCGATCGTCACCGGTTTGAAGATCACCGGACGGCAGGGAAAGTGCTTGACGATTCGCGCACGCATGGTGATTGCGGCCGATGGTCGCTATTCGCGCGTCGCGCGGGCGCTCGGACTGTCGCGGGCCGCATCCTGGCCAAGACGATGGGCGATGGGCGCGTACTTCGAAAACGTCGGAGGCCTGACGCAGTTCGGCGAGATGCACGTTCGCCGCACGCATTACATGGGCGTCGCAGCGCTGGCCAAAGGGCTCACAAACGCATGTGTCGTGACGCCGAATCTCGGCGGCCGCCACCCCGCCGACATCCTGATGACGACGCTCACCGGCGACGCGCAGTTGAGGGAGCGATTCGCCGGCGCGCGAATGGTGACCGCACCGATCTGTCTTGGTCCCCTTGCCATTGATGCGAGTGCCGCCGGTGCCCGCGGTCTGCTTCTCGCCGGCGACGCCGCCGGGTTCGTCGATCCAATCACCGGCGACGGTCTGCGGTTCGCGATTCGCGGCGCCGAACTCGCCGCCCGGGAAGCGCTCGACGCGCTCGAGAACGGAAGTGACCGCGCCCACGTTCGACTGCGGGCGTCGCGCCACCGCGAGTTTGCCGCGAAGTGGCGATTCAATCGGACGATGCGATGGATCGTGACGTATCCGGCTGCGGTTCGCGCCGCCGAGTACGGCGTCTCGATGATTCCGCGGCTGTTACAGGAAGCCATCCGTTACGCGGGTGACGTGCACGCGGCGTGATAGTCCCCCTCGTCGTTCTCATATTGGCATTCCTCCCGATGGCCTTCGAGGCGCGCCGCGCGTCGCGCCACGACCGCGCCCTCCGGCAAGCCGGTGCAGTCGAGCCGCCCGATGATGTTTACCGGTGGATGCAGATTGTTTATCCCGCCACATTCCTGAGCATGGCAGCCGAGGCCGCGATTCGGCGGGTGGAGGTTGATCAGGTGTTCGCAGCGGGAATCGTCGTGTTCCTACTCGGCAAGGCGATGAAATACTGGGCCATCGCCACGCTAGGACCCCGATGGACCTTTCGTGTCCTCGTCCCCCCATCGTCAATGTTGGTGACAGACGGACCGTATCGGTACATACGCCACCCGAATTACGTCGGCGTCGTCGGCGAGATCGCGGGTTTGGCGCTCGTTGCTCGCGCCGCCATTTCCGGCCCTCTCTCGATTGTTTCGTTCGCGGTTCTAATTGCGCTCCGCATTCGAGTCGAAGAGCGCACACTTGATCAAGCGAGTTCACACTAAAATCCGCGTGACGTGCTCTCGTCAACAAAGCTGCGCGAATTTGCCTGGGCCTTTGCCGCGCTGACGATCGTCACGCTGACGGCTCTGGGGCAGCAGACTCGCGATCTGTACGCGGTTCCCGATCGCGGCGATCCGCTCTTCTCCATGTGGCGCATGGGGTGGGTGCGCCATCAGCTCGCCGCAGATCCACGCCACCTCTTCGATGCCAACATCTTTTATCCGCTGCCGGCGACGCTGACCTATTCCGACTCGATGATTCTGCCAGCGCTGGCGTCGGCGTCGTTGGCATGGGTGCATCCGGTCGTCGCCTACAACCTGACGTTGCTCGCGGCGTTCATCGTGTCGGGTGCCGCGGCCTACATGCTGGCGCGAGCGTTGGGTACGACTCCGCTCGGAGCCTGGATCGCAGCCATGGCGTTCACGATCGCCCCGTTTCGAATGAATCACCTCAGTCATCTCGAGTTGCAGATGACGATGTGGATGCCGGTTGCGTTGCTCACGACATATCGAATGTTGAGCGACGGTGACGGTGGCGGCACGGTGCTTAAACCGTGGCGATCTGCAATCCTGGCGGTGATTCTTGCGGCACAGTGGTACTCGTCGATGTACTACGGTTTGTTTCTGACGATGTATGTCGCCGTCTTCGGCACCGTGTTGATCGCGCGACGTGAACCCAGAAAACGTCGCCTCTGGCACCTCATCGCCGCAGTGTGCGTTGCGGCGATCCTGGTGTCGCCGCTCATTCTCGTCTATGTCGGGTCGGCGCCAGACCGTGGCGATCGACCGCGTGACACGGTTGCGGCGTTCAGCGCAGTCCCGGCGGATTACGTGCGGAGCGTAAGCCGCAATCCGGTTTATCGCCGCCTGCTTCCACGTCCGCTCCACGCCGAGCGGGCGCTGTTTCCCGGAGCGGCAACGATTGCGCTGGCGGCAGCCGGCGCGTGGCCGCCGCTAACGGCCTGGCGCGTCGCCGCCCTCGGGGCGGGCGTCGTCGCGTTCGACGGATCCCTCGGGTTGAACGGCGTGCTGTATCCCTTGTTGTACCGAGTGTTCCCGCCGCTGCACTCGGTTCGAGCGCCGGCGCGGTTTGCCATTCTCGTGGTGCTCACGCTTGCGCTGCTCGCAGGGAGTGGGGCGGCGCGACTGCTCGCGTTCTTGCGACGCGCGCGCGCGCGGATGGTTGCCGTTGCTGCGTTGACCCTCGTCATCATTGCGGACGGGTGGCCGCACTCCGATGGCCTGCCGGTCTGGCGGTCGCCGCCGACCATTTATGCGGCGCTGCCCGCGCGCGCGGTGCTGTTCGAGTTTCCCGTCCATTCGCCCGCGGATCGATTCAGCGAGAACTTGCCGTACATGTACTTTTCGATGTGGCATTGGCGGCCGCTCGTCAACGGGTATAGCGGGTTCATTCCGGCGTCATACGACGCCCTGCTTCAGGGCGTCTCGACTTTTCCCGAGCCGCCGGCGTTGCAGTATCTCGAGCGGGTCGGCGTGACCCACATTGCCCTGCACTGCCGGTTGTGGGAGCCAGACGTGTGTGTGTCGATGATGGCCCGTCTCGATGCCACACCACGCATGCGTCGGCTGGCGCGGACCGAGTGGTACTCCGCGCCCTCGACGTTGTATGAACTGGTGTCGTCTAGGTAGGAGCCGTTACCTGAATGACTGAATCGTCACCATCGATCTCCATTCCTGCCGCAGCGCGCGCGTCCGATCTTGTGACGATCGTTTTGTTGGCTGTGGCGATCTGGTGGTCGCTGGTCGCGCGGCCGGTGAGCCTGTTTGGCGGCCTTCGGGATTTTTTGTCGCCGTTGGTTGTGACCTACGCCGCCGTCTGTGTGCAGATCGTGCGACACCTGATGTGGCCGCGGCCCAGCGCGGTCTCGCGTCTCGGCGATCTCCGCGCTGCGATTCACGAGCGGCCGCACCTTGCCGCCGCGCTGCGCGCGTTCCTCGTGACGCGTCCAGCCGTCTTTGTCGTCGCCTTTGCGGCGGTGATCACGCTCGGCATCACATCGACGCCCGGATTCGTACTGTCACGTGAGCCACTCGACAATCTGCCCGCGCGATTTGATGCCGGCTGGTACGGCGGCATTGCCCTCGACGGCTACACCTGGGATCACACCTTTCAACGTCAGCGCAACATCGCGTTCTTTCCTGCGCTGCCGCTTCTGATGCGTCCCGTAGGTGCCGTGCTCGGGATGTATGAGGATGGGCCATCCCGCGAACGGCGGATGCTGCGTGTCCTGTGGGCGGGCGCGCTGATTTCTCTCGCGGCGTTCTTTTGGGCGCTGTACTACGTCGCCCGGCTGGCTGCCGACCTCATCGGTCCAGACCGTGCGCCGGCGGCGGCTTTGCTCCTAGCCGCCTATCCGTTCGCGGTGTACTTCAGTGCGCCCTATACCGAGTCGTTGTTCCTGCTCGGCGCGGCCGGCGCGTGTTTTCACTTTCTTCGGCGTGATTGGATTGCCGCGTCCGCATGGGGACTGCTGGCAGGCCTCTCGCGCCCGAATGGATGTTTTCTCACCGTCCCGCTCGCGATTCTGGCGTTCCAACACGACGGCGGTCTCTTCTCTCACGGCTCGCGCCGGCGGGCCGCAGCCGCTTTGGGAGTTGCCGCAATGCCTGCGGTCGGGATGCTCCTCTTCACTGCCTACCTCTATCAATTGACCGGTGGCGTTTGGTTCGCCTGGGCGCGCAGTCATGAAGCGTGGGGACGATCGTACGAGGGTTTCGCACCAATCCTTTCCTTCATGCAGCAACTGCGCGATGAGCCATGGCTGCCGCTCATCGCGAACAACCCCTACAACGCGATCAACGCGGTAGGGGTGATCTTCGCCCTCGCCATGACCTATCCGGTCTTTCGCAAGCTCGGGCTGGCATGGAGCATATTCGTGCTCATCAACCTGTTGCCGCCGCTCGTTGCCGGTGGCCTGCTCTCGATGGGCCGACTGACCTCCACACTGTTTCCACTGTTTCTCGCGCTTGCGGCCACGGTTCCGCAACGCGCGGTCGGCGCATGGGCCGCCGCTTTCGGGATTGGACAGGGATTCTGCGCGGCGCTGTTCTTTACGTGGCGTGCGTTGTTCTGAGCTGGGGGCGAACGGGAGCGAGATCACGGAATGAGCTCAACGCGGAGACGCCGCCCTCAGACTTCCAGCGCGGCTGTGCCGTCTAACACTCAACGGCCTGCTCGGCATCGGAACCCTCTATAATCCAGACAGGGCCATGCGGCATACAGTTCTACGACCGGCGGTTGTTCTCTTTTTGTCTCTGTGCGTCTGGACTGCGGTCTCGGAGCGATCGCACGGGCAGCAATCAGCCGGCGGAACGCTGCCGTTTCCGGCCAGCGCCTGGCGGGCGATCGCCCATGGCAAACCGGCGGAGGCCGAGTCACTTGCGCGCGCGCGTCCGGCCGATGATCCCGCCGCGACAGCCATTCTTGCTCACCTCGCCATCGACAAAGGTCGGTATGACGATGCGGTCTCTATGTTGCGACCGGTGGTGAGTCGACAGCCGCTGAGCGATGCGGCGCTCGAGCTGGCGTTCCTGTTCCAGATGCTTGGCCGCAGCAACGAGGCGGCGCCACTTCTGAATGTGCTGTATCGCGCGTCGGCAAACGATCCTGCCTCGCTCACGCGCGCGGCGCGCGCCGTGGCCGCGATCGGGGATGCGCGCAGCGCGAACGCGCTCTTCCGCACCGCGAGCGGATCCGGTTCGAATCCGGCCCTTGATACCGCATGGGGCCTCCTGTTTTTCGAGAAGTACAACTACCCGGAAGCGGTGAAGTCGTTCCAGCAGGCGCTGGCGGCAGATGCTGAATGGGCTCCGGCGCATGCCGGCCTGGCCAGGACGCTTGCTGAGGACGACCCCCCGGCGGCCGCGGCCGAAGCGGCTCGGGCCCTGGAAATCGATCCACATCTGGCTGACGCGGAGTTGTTGCTCGCCGAACTCGACCTGGACAACACGCGCTGGGACGCGGCCAAGGAACGAATCGCGCGCGTGCTCGAGTTCAATCCGTCGCATCTCGATGCTCGCGCGCTCGCCGCGGCGATCACGTATGTTCGCGGGAGCCGGGAAGCGTTCGACGCCGAAATCAAGCCAACGCTCGCTATCAATCCGCGCTTCGGTGAGATCTACCGCGTCGCGGCGGAACTCTCGGCGAGAAATTATCGCTTCGACGAAGCGGTCGCCCTTGCGCGCGAAGCGGTGACCGTCGATCCCGCCAACGCTCGGGCGCATGCCGAGCTCGGAATGCACCTGATGCGCACCGGCGACGAGGCGCAGGCGCGGCAGTCGCTCGAACGGGCGTTCAAGATCGATCCCTACGACAAGGTCACGTTCAATCTGCTCGCGCTGCTCGACTCGCTCGACAAGTTCGTCGAGATACGCGAAGGGGACATCATTCTCAAGCTGGACCCCGCGGAAGCGCCGGTCATGCGCGAGTACGCGATGCCGCTGGCGCAGGAAGCGCTGAAGACGCTCTCGGCCAAATACAAATTCACGCCGAAGGGACCGATTCTCGTCGAGATTTTCCCGAAGCACGACGACTTTGCGGTGCGCACGCTCGGGCTGCCCGGCATGATCGGCGCATTGGGCGCGTGCTTTGGCCGCGTGGTATCGCTCGATTCGCCGCGCGT
>DATJKH010000011.1:0-8730 GCA_035491715.1 Vicinamibacterales bacterium
CAGTGGTCGTCGTCGGCGAAACATTCGCGAAGCACGCGTTCCCCGGCGACGATCCGGTGGGCCGGCGGATCGAGTGGAACGACGACACGTGGGAGATTGTTGGTGTCACCACCGACGTGCGTCACGCCGCGCTGAGCGATCTGCTCGACGCGGATGTCTACGTGCCTCGCGCGCAGGTCGTCCGCGACAACACATGGCTCTTGCTCAAAACCTACACAAGCGATCTACTGTTTCAACCAGATATTCCTGAAGCTGATCTTCCCCGCACCGTACTGCTCGATCTGTAGCGCGATGTAACCCTTTGTCTTCACGGCAGCCTGGTCATCATCGATCAGGACTGCCATCACGTGGCCATTGACGATGTGGGTGAGCTGGTGACCGTGCGCGATGATGTGAATCTGGTTCCAGTCGTCGAGGCTGATGAACTTCATCAGCGCGTCGCGATCACCCAGCGTCCCGATCGAGCGCGGCCGTTTGCCGTTCTCCGTGCGCACGATGTGGCCGCGCCACACGATCTGCGTGTCGGTGCGACCCGCTCCCGGATCCTGGATGTTGCCGTTATTTCCGGGATCGTAGTCCCAGTCGATCCCGTATCCACGCGCGTTCCACTTCGGATCGGCGGGTACCGCTGGCGGTGCCGGTTGAGGACGCGGCGCTCCTGCTGGCGGTGCACCCCGGGCGGAGCCTGCACCACCTGCTCTCGTCGGCTCCGCTCCGATCGTGGACCGATAGAAAATCCCTCCGTGCACGTCGTAGTCGGCCTTGACCTCGAGCTTCAGCTCGAAGTCACCCGGTTCACCACCGCGCCAGATGATGTATGTGGTACCGATTCGCCGCTCCGGCCAGTTCGCTGCGGTGATCGCGCCATCCTCCACTCTCCACACTTCAGGGTTCCCATCCCAGTTGGTGAGCGTCTTCCCGTCGAAGATTTGTGTCCAGCCCGTACGATCGGTGTTGTCGATCGGCTCGGGAGCTGTGCCGCAGCCCAGGCAGCGAGAGCCCGGAGGGGGTGAGCCGGGCGGCGGTCCAGTTGGGCGCTGGGTTGCTGGCGTTTGAGCCAGCGCAATCGAGGCGACGACGCATCCTGCGACGGCATGCAAGAGAGACATGGGCGTAAGACTGTTCGGCACGGATGCTTCTTGTCAACGCCTCGGCGTTGACAAAACTCTCCGACGAGAGTAAATCGTGCCCTGTATTCGCAGGAGGAATCATGATCTCGCGCCGCGATTTCGGAAAGATTCTTTTGGCATCGGCGCCATCAGCCGCATTCATCGGAGGAGAGGGTTTTGCGTTCGGGTTTCAGGGGAAGCCAAACTCGACCTGGGGCGGTGTGCCGTTTGGGATCTTTGCGCCGTACCGATTCGGGCCCGAAGCATCGGATCTCGAAGGCGTGCTTCAGGCACTCGTCAAGTTCGGTGTGAGCAATACCGAGTTGAGTGCTGCCGTCGTCGAGCGCTACCTCGGTGCACCTCTACCGAGCGGCGGCGGGCGGGCGGCCACCGCGCCTCCGGCACCTGCCGCCGGCGCGGCGCCTGCGGCGCCAGCGGCTGCACCCGCACCGGGTGCGATTCCCTGCGTCGCCGGCGTGCCGCAGCCGGCAGCCCGGGGAACCGGGGGAGGCGGAGGAGGGGGCCGTCGCGGCGGACAGCAGACGCCGGAACAACAAGCGGCCGCCGCCACTCAGGCCGAAGCCATGCTCAAATGGCGGACGTCGGTTCCGATCGGCAAATTCGCAGACGTCCGCAAAAAGTTCGACGCCGCGGGGGTGTCGATCTATGCCTTCCGATACACCCTGAATCTCACGCAGCCTGACGCCGAGTACGACTACGTGTTCAACGCCGCCAAGGCGCTCGGTGCCTCACAGATCACAATGGAGCTACCCGCCGATCTGGCTGTCTCGAAGCGGATCGGAGACGCGGCGGCGAAACACGGTGTGAACGTCGGTTATCACCTGCACACGACAGCATCAATGACCGCATGGGACGGCGCGATGGCGCAATCGCCGAGGAATGGCATTCAGCTCGACGTCGGTCACTATGTTGCCGGCGTTGGTGGAAATCCGGTGCCGTTCATCGAGAAACACCACGCACGCATCTTCAGCATGCACCTGAAGGATCGGAAGAAGGTTTGCCACGACGGATCTGAAAACATGCCGTGGGGCCAGGGTGATACACCCCTCCGCGAAGTCCTTCAGACGTTGAAGAAAAATCACTGGGCGATCCCGGCGGGTGTCGAGTTCGAATACAACGTACCGGCTGGCTCGACCTGGGACGCGGAGATTGCGAAGTGCGTGCAGTACGCACGTGACGCGCTGGCTTGAACAACTGGGCGTGGCGTTTACTTAGTCGGTGATCCAGAGCAGCACGGCGAACACGACGACTGTGACGGTGACGACGTGTTCCAGCCATTTGTGACCTTTGAAGACGGCGATGCGGACGCCGGCAACGCCGCCGAGGACGTTGCCGACCGCCAGCGCAATTCCGGCAGGCCAGTTGACGTGACCGGTTCCGGCAAATACCGCCAGCGATAGCACCGTCAAGAGCATGATGGTGAAAACCTTGACGGCGTTGCCGCGGACCATGTCGAGACCGGCGAGCGACGTCACTGCCAGCGCAAGGAACCCGACGCCCGCCTGCAAGAACCCACCGTAGGCACCAGTAAGCAGGAAGCCCACCATCATGGTCCAGTGCCATGGGCGTTGCGGCTCGGTCCGCGTGCCGCCTCCGATCGATCGGTGCAGCAACGTGCCGAATGTCATCGCCAGCATCACCAGTGACAGGATTCGCTTGAATGCCACATCGGGCACATGAAGAGCGGCCCAGACGCCGAAGGCCGCACCGACGACCGCCGGAACACTGACGGCCAGCGCCCATCGCACCGGCAACACCTGGTGAGAATGAAATCCGAACACCGCGCTCATGTTCTGAGCCAGGACTCCTACCCGGTTGGTGCCGTTGGCGACACCGGCGGGAAGACCTAAAAAGATCAGCAGCGGAAGCGTCAGGAACGAGCCGCCGCCGGCAAGGACGTTGATGACGGCGGCGACGAAGCCGGCCAGAACGAGCGCGCAGAATCCGAGCCACGACACGGTGTCAGCTTACCGCGTGAGGACGCGACGGCGGATGATCGGAAGCGGCCCGCTCCCCACACGTGATGAGGGGAACATTCCACGGCCAACTTCAGTCTAAGTGCTTCGACATGGGCGATTCCACGCTCGGCCTGCTCCAGGGCACAGTTGATCTGCTGATTCTTCGCGCGCTGCAGCCCGGGCCCTCCCACGGCTATGCGGTGTCACGGTGGGTGAGAGAACGGACCGAGGGGGTGCTTGCGATCGAAGACGCCGCCCTCTATCAAGCGCTTCATCGACTCGAAGGGCGCGGCTGGATCGAAGCCGAATGGGGACTCTCCGATAACAACCGCCGGGCGAAGTATTACCGGCTGACACCGGCCGGACGGCGACAGGTGCGTGCCGAGATCTCACTCTGGAAGCGGTACGCAGAAGCGGTGTTCAAGGTTATCGAGCCTGCATAGGACGTTCATCATGACCTTTCCTACCCGTCCGCGCGGCAGCAAGCGCGTGTTCCGGTTTCTCCGGCGATCGAAGACTGACGTGCGGGCGGATGTCCGTGAGGAGTTTGCCTTTCATCTGGCCATGCGCGTCGACGATCTCCGGCGTGAAGGGCTCTCCGAATCGGCGGCCCGCGAGCAGGCGCTGCGTGAGTTCGGGAATGTCGATCGGGGCACCGAGGCGTGCGTCCGTGAAGGCGCCGTCATCGAGCGTCGCCATACGCTGACGCAGCTTGTGACCGAGCTTCGTCAGGACGTGAGATTTGCTCTGCGATTGATGGTTCGCACGCCGATGTTTTCGGTGGTCGCCGTCGTCACGCTCGCGATTGCCATTGGCGGCAATGCGGCCATATTCAGCGTGATTAACGCGCTCGCGTTAAAGCCGCTGCCGGTGAGTCAGCCCGAGCGGATCGCTCGCGTGTACTCCGGTGAGAGTCAGATGTCGTGGCTCAATTACCAGGACCTGCGCGCGCGGAGCACGAGCTTTGACGCCATGGCCGTGCATGCGAGCGCGATGCGCGGTCTCAAGCGCGACGACATGACCGTTCGCGCCATGGGTGAAGTCGTCTCGACGAATTACCTGACAATGCTCGGCGTTCCCGCGATGCTCGGCCGTACGTTTACGCCGGCCGATATACGCACCGACGTCATCGTGCTGAGCGAGCGCGCATGGCGCACGCGTTACGGCAGCGACGTCGACATCGTCGGTCAATGGATCACGCTCGATGCCGTCGGTTACGAAGTCCTGGGGGTCATGCCGGCTGGATTTCGTGGCATTCGTCCGCCGGGACTGATGAGCGAGTTCTGGGTGCCGGTCGATCCATCACCGGCCAATCGCGTGCTTCGCGATCGCAAGAAGACCGCTTTCGAAGTCGTCGCGCGTCTGAAGGACGGAAAGGATTTTGGCCAGGCACAAGCGGAAATGGCGGTGCTCGCGACGCGACTCAAGGCAGAGCACGGGCTCGACGATCAGTTCCTGGCGATGGAAGTATTCCCGCTCGACGGACTTGGCGGATATCGCGGCATGGCGAACCTGATGCTGCCGGTGTTTCTTTTCGTTGGACTCATGACCATCGTCAGCGGTCTGGTGCTGCTTGTCGGCAGTGCCAACATCGCGGGGCTTCTGCTCGCACGCGGCACGGCGCGCCGCCGCGAGATCGCCGTGCGGCTTGCTCTTGGTGCCGGGCGTGCCAGGCTGATTCGGCAGCTGCTCGCCGAGAGCCTCGTGCTGGCGAGCTTGGGTGCAGGCGCGGGGGTCATGCTCGCATGGTGGCTCGGAGACACGTTCAACGCTTTGGTGGCGCGCTTGCCGTTTCCAATCGAGTTCGACCTTGCCTCGGATCGCTGGACGCTGGCTTACACGGCAGCCATCGCCGTGATCACGTGTCTGCTTTGTGGCCTCGCGCCCGCACGCCACGCCACACGCCTGGAAGTTGTCCCCGCACTGAAGGAGGGAGATGCCGCGGCGCCGCGTCAACGCTTCCGTCGGGCGCTCGTCGTCGGACAGGTGACGCTGTCGTCTCTGCTGCTTCTGTGGAGTGGGCTTTTCGTCAGAAGCATGCTGAACATCGAGCGTACCGATCCAGGCTTCGATCCCCACGGCGTCGTGCTCGCCAACGTGGCGGCCGATGATGAACAACAGGCGGTCGCGGTCGCAAAGGAACTCCTCGTTCGGCTCCGTGCCCTGCCCGGGGTTCAGTCTGCCGGTTTGTCCACGATCGTTCCGCTCTCGCTCACAGGGAGAGAAGAACATCGCATCCATCCGGACACGGTCGCTGCCGATACGCCTGGTCCCTGGATCATGGCCAACCGCGTGACACCGGACTGGTTCGCAACGTTGCGGATACCGCTGATTGCGGGACGTGACTTTCAATCCACTGACGGCCTGGGGGCGCCACCTGTCGCCATCGTCAACGAAACTGCGGCGCGGATGTTCTGGAACGGTCAGGCGGTAGGACGACGTCTCGACGACTTCGAAGTCATTGGCGTCGTGCGGGACAGTAAGTACTGGACGCTCGGTGAAACCGTGCGGCCAACTGTCTACACGTCGTTCATGCAGCGGCCGCAAAGGGAAATGAACCTGAACATTCGCACGACCGATCTCGCGGGGACGATCAAGGCACTCAGAGCCGAGGCACAAGCCGTAGCACCTGACGCGTTCGTCGACATCAAGCCGTTGACAGCGGCGGTGGGGGTGGCCATTGTTCCGGCACAGGTGGGCGCGACGCTGACGGGGGCATTCGGCGCGCTTGCGGCCATGCTCGCGACGATGGGTGTCTACGCCCTGGTGTCGCTCACGGTTGCCCAGCGCACTCGCGAAATTGGCATCCGGAAGGCCGTCGGCGCCCGAACTCTGGACGTGATCCGACTGGTACTGCGCGGCAGCCTGACACTGGTCTTCATCGGTCTCGCCATTGGCACCGGCCTCGGCGCGCTCGCCGCTCGTGCGCTCGGCGGCTTCATCGTCGGCGTGTCACCACTCGATCCGCTGACGATTTCGGCCACCGCGACGCTCGTCGTCGGCACCGTTCTCGTCGCCAGTGCCCTGCCGGCGCTGCGAGCCGCCCGTGTGGATCCAGTGCGGACGCTCAAAAGTGAGTGACATCTCGACCGTGGCCGCGCTCGCCTGATCGCCCTGGCGGCCGTCGCTCATTCAGTGCGCAAGGCGACGAGTGGATCGATACGTGACGCGCGCCGCGCCGGTAAATACCCGGCCAGGCCGGCCACGGTCCCGAGAACGAGAAGCATCCCGGCGAAGGTCGCCGGATCGGTGGGCGTTACGTCAAAGAGCAACCCGCTCACCGATCGCGTAAGTGCCAGGGAACAGACGCCGCCGATGGTCATGCCGATTGCCGCCATTCGCAGCGTCTGAATCACGATCCGCCGCTGCACATCGCGCGCCGAGGCACCGAGTGCCATGCGGATACCGATCTCCTGCGTCCGTTGCGTCACCGAATAGGAGATGAGTCCGTAGATACCGAGCGATGCGAGGACCAGCGCGAACAGCGCGAATCCACCGAGCATCAGAAGAACAAAACGTCGCGAGGAGACGGACTTGTCGACGAGCTGCTGCAGCGTCCTCAGCTCGTTCGCCGCGAGGTTGGGTGCGAGCGGTTTCAGCGCCATCCGAACCGCAGATGCGGTCTGGCCTTCAGGCAGTGTCGACCGAATGACCAGATCGGCCGACGGTTGATCGCCGCACTGGCGCATCGGAATGTACATCTCGTTGCCCGACGTCTGCTCGAGCGCCAGATGCCGCACGTCGCCGACGACGCCGACGACACGACGGTCGGCATTACTACAGGCGTTGAGCACGATCTTTCCGAGTGGATCCTGGTCGGGCCACAGCGTTCGCGCCATCGTCTGATTGATGACGATGACCGGCTCGCCCGAGGCCGTATCGCGATCTGAAAGGTCACGTCCGGCGAGCACGGGCATCCCCATTGCCGCGGCATAGCCGTCGCTCACGATACGCGGGAAGGCTAATGGAACTTTGCCCCGCTCGTAGACCACGCCTTTCGCGCGCGCGCCCCAGGTGCGATTGCGCCCCAGCGGGAGCGCGTCAGTGATGGCCGCTCCATCGACACCGGGGATGGCGCGGACACGACGGAGAACTTCGTCGAAGTATGCGATCCGCTGCTCGCGTGTCGAATAGGACCTGTCCGGATCGACACGGATCGTCATCGCGTGTGCTGGTCGAAACCCGAGATTCACATCCAGTACGCGAATGAAACTGCGGAGCAGCAGGCCCGCACCGACCAGCAGCACACAGGCAAACGATATTTCCGAAACGACGAGGACGTTGCGCATCCAGGTCCGCCGGCGGCCGCCTGTCGAACCGCGGCCGGTGTCTTTCAACGCATCGTGGAGCAGCGCTTCTGGCGTCTGAAACGCCGGCGCCAGCCCGAAGACAATCCCGGTAACCACCGCGATCCCGAACGTGAAGCCAAGCGTCGTCATGTCGGCATGGACGCTCTGAAGGAGCGGGACACTCATCGCCTCGAGACGCGACAAGGCGCGCGTCCCAACGACGGCGAGCAACAGCCCGACGACGCCTCCACTGAAGGACAGAAGCGCCCCTTCGGTAAGCATCTGCACGACAAGCCGGCGCCGGTCGGCACCGAGCGCCGTGCGGATAGCGATCTCTTTCTGACGTGCCGCGGTCCGTGCCAGGAGCAGGTTTGACAGGTTCGCACACACGATCAGCATCACGACACCAACCGCTCCTGCGAGCACCCACAGCGCGAGCCGCATGCGGCCGTTGACGTGCGCGGCCAGCGGCGCAACGTAACCCTCGAACGAGTTCCGCTCTGAGTGTTCGCGTGATATTTGAGCCGCGAGCGTCCTGACTTCCGACTGCGCCTGCGCGCTCGACACGCCAGGCTTCAGACGGCCAATCATCGCCATCGTGTTTCCCCATCGGTTCGTCTCTGGAGTCAACGGAAACGGAAGGTACAGTTCAAACCGATTCCCGGGCGCGAAGATCGATGCGAAATCGAATGATTCAGGGAGCACACCGACGACCGTGTGCGGCTCGCCGTTGAGCGTTACCGAAGTAGCGACAACCGCCGGGTCGGCAGCGAAGCGGCGCGTCCACACGTCGTGGCTGAGCAGCACGGCCTTCGGTCCATTCCATTTGCACTCCTCGGCCGTGAACGTGCGCCCGAGTTGCGGCTGCACGCCCAGGATATGAAAGAAGTTATCGGAGACCGGGACTGCATTCAGGCGTTCCGGTTCACCACGACCTGTCAACACTGTGTCGCCGACGCCGTAGAACGCGAAGTAGCCAGCCAGTTCGGACAACGATTGCGTTCGTTCACGCAGGTCCAGCATGTGCCCGACCTGAGTTGTCTGGCCGGAGAGACCGCTGGTGTCGTGGTTGGTAATCCAGACGAGCCGCTCGGGATCGGCAAATGGCAGCGGACGTAGGAGGAGCGCGTTGAGCACGCTGAACACTGTCGCACTTGCGCCTATACCGAGACCCACAATCGCGATGGCGAAGACGGCAAATCCCGCATCGCGCCTGAGCGTACGCACGGCATAGCGAAGATCGTGAACCAAAGTAGCCATAAACATCGTTGTCTTTGACGATCTGGCCGACGTCAGGGTTGCTCCCACAGAGAATTCTCCTCCCCTTCTCCGTTCTCCTGTTCGGTCTCTCAT
>DATJKH010000012.1:0-122397 GCA_035491715.1 Vicinamibacterales bacterium
TCGGCAGCGGTCATGACACCGCGCGGCAACTCGCGTAGCGCCGTCCTCGGATTCAACGCATCATGGGATGCGTCGGCAAGCCGATTGAATCCCATCGCCGCACTCCGTGCGGTGACCATCGCAACAACAATCCAGACGAACCGCCCGGCAACTGTCCTCAGCGTCCAGTCGTTCAGCCGATGGAGCGCGAGAAGCGCTCCGGTCAACGCAAACGGCAGGGCGAATACCGAGTGGCTGAAGCGGACGAAAGAGGCGTAGGTCTTAATTTGGTTCTTCAAGGTTCTACAGGGTGGATGAATCGAGCCATCGAATTGCATCTGGCTCGATGCCACTCACTAGATATTCTTCCACATCCTCGACGCCGGACGGGACGCGGACCGCAATCAGAGCCGCGCGCTTTCCAGGCTCGATGGTCCCGAACTCCTTGTTGAAACCCAGCGCAATCGCACCCGCAATCGTTGCGCTGGCGAGGATTTGTCGGGCTGGGACGTGCGGCGCAAGATCGCGCACATAGGCGACTTCTCGAAACAGATTGAGATCCTCGACGCTGGCGAGACTATCCGTGCCGATCGCAACCCGAACACCTGACGAATAGAAACGCTCGATCGGCGGGGTCCCTGCACCCGTCCATCGATTGCTGCGCGGGCAGGTCACGAGGGTGGCGTCAGCGGTCGCTAAGCGTGACAGTTCTCCATTCGTGAGCTGGGTTCCGTGGACAGCCAACAACCTGTCGCTCAGAAGACCGAGTCGATCGAGGTACTCGACAGGACCACAACCCGGCGGTTCCCATCGATCGTTCCAGGCGTCAAGCCGATAAAGCAATTCCCTCCACGCTCCTGTCGCGTTGCGAAGGAATGCGATCTCGTCGCTCGATTCGCCGACATGGATGCTCATCGGTCGATCGCCCGCGTCCCTCGCGATTGCACGAAACAGATCGGGAGAAACCGAGTACGGTGCGTGAGGAACGACTGTCCGCAGCCAGTCAGGTCGTGGCTCAAGACCGTCGAGCGTGTCGCGCGCGGTCGCCGCGACCTGCTGCGGTTCGCTCGGGTTGAACCCGAGGATCTCGTAGAACATCGCACCTGCAATTGCACTCTCCCCGAGGAGCTGATCTGCGGCGAGCGTATTGGTAACGTCACCGACCAGTGCCGTTCCCGAGTTACGTACCTCCGCAATCGCCGCCGCAATCGGCGCACGCGGTTCACCAGCCTGCTCGCGACGAAGCGCGATCAGCCGCGCTGCCCAGGCAGGCATGGAATCAGAAGGTGCGACCTTGCCGCGCATCCACGAGAGCTCGAGATGGGTGTGCGCATTGACGAGGCCAGGCAGGACGGCGACATCGCCGAGATCGATCGTCTCGATCTCGCGTGAACGCAAAGGCGGCTCGTCGCCACTTGAAACACCCACGATCCGTCCCCGGTCGACGGTGACCAGTCCCCCGCGAATAGGAGCCGCGGCAATCGGGAGAATCCAGGCGGCGCGGTAGCGAATCAATGGCCGGTGAGCCGCGCCTTTTTCTCCGCGGCACTCCGGGCGGCGTAGCGGTTGATCTCGGGTGGACGCGACGAGTCGCCGTCGGCGCGGGCGACGGCAAGCTCCAACATCCGCGGAACGTTCCGTTCGCGAAAGATGGGATCGCCCAGGATTTCGTAGTGCATGTTTCGTCGCTTCGCGATGAACCCGGCGTTCTCGATATTCCGAACGATTTCGATCTCGTCCATGCAGTACGCGGCGCCGGCGGCGCGGACAACGTTTTCCTCGATCATGACGCTGCCCATGTCGTTTGCGCCGAACGCGAGACTCAATTGCCCGACCTTTCCTCCCTGGGTCACCCACGACGCCTGAAGGTTGTCGAAGTTGTCGAGGACGAGGCGCGCGATGGCAAGCGTTCTGAGATATTCGATGCCTGTCGCTTCAGATCCGCCAAGCTCAGTATGTTCCGGCTGATAGCTCCAGGTGATGAAGGCCGTGAACCCACCCATCTCGTCCTGCAGATCGCGCAACCGGAACAGATGCTCGAGCCGCTCCTCCATCGTCTCGACCGTGCCATACATCATCGTCGCCGTTGTTCGGAGGCCCGCACGATGCGCGTGGCGCATGACGTCGAGCCACTCGTCAGCGGTGGCCTTGTTGTAGCAGTTGAGCAGTCGTCGCACGCGATCGACGAGCATCTCCGCGCCCCCGCCGGGTACGCTGTCAAGACCCGCGGCGATCAAACGTGCGAGCACGTCGGGGACTGGCAATCGCGACATGCGCGACAGATGGATGACTTCGGGAGGAGATAATGCGTGAAGCTTGAATCGAGGATATTTCTCTTTCACCGCGCGAAAAAGATCCTCGTACCACTCCAGCGGCAAGTCAGGATTGTGACCGCCCTGGAGCAGCAGCTGTCCTCCGCCGAGCGCGATCGTCTCGTCAATTTTGCGGAAGACTTCCTCGAATCCAAGGACGTAGCCTTCTGACGAACCCACCGGCCGGTAAAAGGCGCAGAAGTTACAGCGCGCGACACAGACGTTCGTGTAGTTGACGTTGCGATCGATGATGTAGCTGACGATGCCGTCGGGGTGTTTGCGCGCCCGAACGTCATCGGCCAGTTCGCCGAGGAGAGGTGTCGGCGCATGAGCGTAGAGTTCGAGCGCCTCCGGCGGATCGAGCCGCCCTCCGTGACGAACCTTTGCGGCGACTTCGTTGACACTCATCGATAGAACAGCGGAGGCACGATGGAATTCACGACGCCGTGGTCCTCGGCGAGCTCGTAGTACTTCATCAATCCCGCCTGCTCGCGGCTGCCAAGCGTGTACTGAATATTCTCTCTCAGATAGGCCCGGCCGCGCTCGGCGCGTTCTGATCCGCAGTAGGCCGCTGCCACCTCGTCGGAAGCCGCGACCCCCTGATTCCTTGCCGTAATGAGAGCGTTCACCGCCTCGCTGGATAGCGCATCGCGCCGTCCGGCCCAGAACGCCCAGACGAAGGGCAACGCGGTCAACGCCTTCCATTCCTCCCCGAGATCGATCTTGTTCGCACCAAGGCGCTGATGGTCGAGAAACAAGGCGGAGTCTCCAATGAGAAGCGCGGCGTCACACCGGTGCAGCATAGACTCCGGATCGGGCGGCATTGGCTGGAAATCGGGATCGATGCCAAACCGCTCCCCACACAGAATCTTCAGCAACGCGTACGACGTGCGCGAACTCGTATCAGCGGCGATCGATCGGACGCTGTCCACCGGACGCGTGGTAAAGAGCGCGACCGACGCAACCGGCCCATCGGAGATGATGCCCAGACCTGGAACGATTCGATAGTCACGGCCGCGCACATACTCGATCGACGGAATCATCCCGACATCGATGGAGCCCTCGTGCAGGAGGGCAGCACACTTTGAGGGAACATCGAAGCGAAGCGAGAACAGGTCTGTCTTGAGTTCGAGTCCATACACAAGTGGGCGGGCGTTCAGATAGCCCACTGCGCCAAGGCGCGCGGGTCGCATCAGCCGACAGCCTCGAATCGGCCGTTTCTCTCAACCGCTTCGAGCCCGGCAGACCTGATGTTTCCGCGAATCTCCTCGACTGGACTACGCCTCGTGCCCAGTGTGCCCGGATCGACGGCCGCTACGCCGTCTACGTCGTCGGCTCCAACGGTTAAGGCGAATTGCGCCAGCTTTGGCCCGTATAACTGCCAGTCGACCTGAATCGATTCGATGTTGTCTGCGATCAGCCTTGCTAACGCAATCTGCTTCACATCGTCGTAGCCAGTGGTTGGCGAGGCGATCGGAACGGCGCGCGGTAGCGGCGCCCATGCACGGAAGCCGCCAATCGATTCCTGAAGCTGTCGAGCGCGGTGCGCGAGCTCGCCGCGATCGTGATCTCGCGCCGCGTTGACGATGAGGCGCGTAACCATAAGACCCGCCCCGCGAGCCGTAGTGATCGTCGTCGCCGCATCGTGCAGCGCATCCAGCGGCACATCGGCGATTCCGTCGAGCCCGGCCTCGCGCAAAACGCGACACGTCTCGTGAAGCGACGATGCGCCCTCGAGCTCGGTCAGCTCTGCGAGTGAGAACCCGGTCAATGGTGTCTTTGCCGCAATGACCCGAGCGTTACGTACGGCGTCGGCAGCACCCCGTAGCGATTTTGGTGATCCGACGATGCGAAACTCTCCCGCGGACGTGCGGGGCGGAAGGGCCGACACCGGGGCCTCCACGTGAATCTCAAATACCCGGACGAACGTCGTGCGGGTGCCATGGAGTCGCCGGCGCACTTCATCAGCTCTGACGCCGATCGTCAGCAGGTTCTTGCTCTCTGCGAGCTCCTGCAAGTCAGCTTCAGAAATCATTTATAACTCCGAAGGACCTCGCCGAAGCCTTGGCGCAGGCGGGCCGTTCGCGTCGTCCTTGGCACCGCCTTGCCTCGTCGTAGCACGCGTTGATCCAAGATCCGTGTTTTTCCGTGTTCATCCGTGGCCCGTGTGTTTCCGTGTTTTTCCGTGTTCATCCGTGGCCCGTGTTTTTCCGTGTTCTTCCGTGTTCTTCCGTGGCCCGTGTTCTTCCGTGGCCCTTATCGGTGGCTCCAGCCTTGTCGGATCTTGTCCCATATTGCGTCGGCCTTGTGCCCGGCGGCTTCCGTGGTGACGATACGAGTCGGCCACGACCGTTTGAAACCCTCCGACGGCCATTTGCGGGTGGCGTCGATGCCCATCTTGCTGCCGTATGCCGGGAGATCGCTGGCGTCCTCGAGATCGTCAACCGGACCTCTAGTGAACTGCACATCCCGCTCTGGATCGTAATGCGTGCCGACGATCCAGGCGACCTCAGCCTCGTTCTGGACGTCGACATCCTTGTCGACGACGACGATCGTTTTGGAGAACATGAGTTGGCCGAGTCCCCAGAACGCGTTCATGATCTTGCGGGCGTGGCCGGGGTATCGCTTGTCGATCGAGACCAGCACCAGATTGTGAAAAATGCCCGCCGCGGGAAAGTGCATGTCGACGATCTCGGGCAGTGTTTTCCGGATGAGCGGAAGAAAAATACGTTCGCTCGCCAATCCGAGATAGTAGTCCTCCATCGGCGGGATACCGACGACGGTGGTGAGATAGACGGGGCGCTTTCTCCGCGTGATGCAGGTGAGATGAAAGACAGGGTAGTCGTCGGGGTGCGAATAGAACCCTGTGTGATCGCCGAACGGGCCTTCGCGTCGTCGTTCGCCCGGCTCGACATAACCCTCGAGAACGATCTGCGAATTCGCCGGCACCTCGAGATCGGTGGTGACGCACTTGACGAGGTCGACCCGCTCGCGCCGGAGAAAACCTGCGAGCATCAATTCATCCAGCCCTTCGGGCATCGGCGCCGTGGCTGAATAGGCCAGCGCGGGATCAGGACCGAGCGCAACGGCTACAGGCAGGCGGCGTTTCAGTCGCTCGGCGACCCGATAGTGCTGGGCGCCGCCTTTATGGCGCTGCCAGTGCATACCGGTCGACCGGCTGTCGAACACTTGCATGCGATAGGTGCCGACGTTACGCGCGCCCGACTCGGGATCCTTCGTAAACACCAGCGGAAAGGTGATGTAACGACCGCCGTCTTCAGGCCAGCACTTCAAAATCGGCAGCGAATCGAGCGTTCCGTCACGCTCGATGACTTCCTGACACGCCGCATCGGAAACGGTCCTTGGCATCAAATCGCGAAGACGTCCGATCGTCGGCAACATCTTCAGCGCTTCGACCATGCCGGCAGGCATCTTCGGCGTCGCAAGCTCCTCGATCTCACCAGCGAGGTCATCAAGCTTCGACACACCAAGAGCCAGGCAGATACGCTTCATCGAGCCGAATAGATTCAGCGCGACCGGAATGTCGAAGCCTGTCGGCCGCTCGAACAGAAGTCCAGGACCGCCGCCAGGCGATTTCGACACGCGGTCGGTGACGGCGCAGATCTCCAGGTCCCGGCTCACCGGTTCGCTGATGTGCGCCAGCTCGCGTTCTTTATCGAGTGTCGTGATGAAGTCGTTGAGATCCTTGAACATTCTGTCCTTCCGCCTGAAGGCGGAAGCCACCAAGTCTTAGTTTTGTCCCATCTTCTCCGCGACACGAGTCGCCAGATCCAGCGCGCGACGTCCGGCGACACCGTCGACGAGCGGTGACGTCTTCGAGCGCACCGCGCGGATGAAATCGGCAATCTCCCGGCGGAGAGGCTCATCGCGCTCGACCGGCAGCGATCCTCCTTCGATCGATGGCCGCCCACCATCGCGACGGACGAGGCGCCAGCCTTCGACTTCCTGCGCAGCATAGTCGATCGAGATGTACGCATCCGGCTGGAAAAAGCGAATCTTGCGGACGCGTTCTTTGCTGATCCGGCTGGCCGTCACGTTGGCGATGCAGCCGGAGACGAATCGAAGCCGCGCGTTGGCGATGTCGTATTTCGATGTGAGCACCGGCACACCGACAGCTTCGATCGACTGCACGTCGGATTTGACGAGCGCCAGAATGATGTCGAGATCGTGGATCATCAAATCGAAGACGACATCGATATCGAGGCTGCGATCGGGGAACGCACCGAGCCGGTGGACCTCGATGAATCGCGGCGAGGTGACCAGCGGCAGCACCGCGGCGACCGCCGGGTTGTATCGCTCTGTCTGGCCAACCGCCAAAACAGCGCCAGATGCTCGCGCTGCCGACACCAACTCGTCAGCCTCCGAGAGCGAGCGGGCAATCGGCTTCTCGACCAGCGCTGCGATGCCGCGCTGCAAAAACGGGAGCGCGATGTCGCGATGAAGCTCGGTTGGAACCGCTATCGAGACCGCATCGATATTACTGTCGAGGACCTCGCGAAAGTCGGCGAAAGCAGGCGCGCCAGTCGTCGCCGACGCCGCAGCGGCCCGTTCAGTATTCGTGTCGACGACTGCCACCAGCTCGACGCCTTCGAGCGTGCCCAGGATGCGCGCGTGATGGCGCCCAAGATGGCCGACGCCGATCACTGCCGCCCGCAACCGATCAGTCGGCACGCTGGCCACTCCGTGGGCGTCCGACGATGGTTATCCCCGCTTCGTTTGCCGACTTGAAGACGTGCTCGCCGTCGAGCACCAGCGTGCGTTCCGCATCCACCGAGAGGGCCGACGCGCCGGCAATCCGCATTGCCTGGATCGTCGCGATTCCAATCACCGGCACGTCGAACCGCATGTCCTGCTTCGGCTTTGCAACTTTGACGATGCGGACGCCCGGTCCGGCCAGATGCCCGGCACGGCCAATCACTTCATCGGTCCCTTCCATCGCCTCCACCGCCACGACCGCTTTGTGCTTGACCGCGATCGTCTGTCCAATGTCGAGAGCCGCTATGGCATCCGCCATCCGATAGCCGAACTGAAAATCTTCGTGCTCCTGTTCATTCGGCATGCGATCGGTCAAGGTGCCGGCCCGCGCGAGCAGCGGCTGCAAAAAAGTCGTCGAATCCATCAACTCAATGCCTTCGTCGCGCATGACATCCGCGACCGCGGAAATCAGCGCATCCGTATTGCGCGCTTTCAACCGCCTCAGGACTGACACGAGGGTGAAGTCCGGCATGATGCCGGAAAAGATCTTCACGTGCTTGACTTGACCGGCCATCACGGCCTGCGAAACGCCCGCTGATTTCAGAATCTTGATGCACTTGCCAAGTTGCCCGAGCGAGACCCAATGAAAATCCGACCGCGCCTCGCGGGCTGTCGTCTCGAGGTCCGAAAAGGCTTCTTCTTTGATCGCGACGATGGTCACGTCGTGACCAAGGCTGCGCGCGCCCTGCAGCACCAGAAAGGGAAAGCGCCCGTTGCCCGCTATGAGGCCGATTCTGCCCATGCCTGAACACCGCAGTTTATCATTCCCACCTGAGGGGCTCTCGCCCCTCGGACTCCTCGATTCGAGACAGGAAATCACCGGGTGAGACGGCCAGAAGGGCCGTTACGACGTATTATTAAGAGGGCGAGCGGAACAGCTGTGGCTTTGAAGCTCGACTTTCATTCAAGGAGAAGGAATGCGCCGCTTGCTACCCGGCATTCTGCTGCTCATACTCGCGATGGGCGTGGCAGGATGCGACGACAACACGAACAATACCCCGCAGACCCCGACGACGCCGACAACGCCCACGACCCCGACAACGACGGAAACGTTCACCGGCTCATTGCAAAAAAACGGGGCGATCACGTTCCCCTTTACCGCAACCGCAGCCGGGACGGTCGTCATAACGATGACATCTCTGGCGCCTGATTCTTCGCTTCAAATCGGCCTGGGCCTTGGCGCCTGGACGGGCACTGCGTGTCAGATGTCGATCGTGAACGACTCCGCAGCGCAGAACGCAATAGTCACGGGTACTGTGACCGCGGCGGCCAGTCTCTGCGCCCGAGTTTACGATGCGGCCGCCAAGGTCAATTCATCCGTCGATTTCACCGTGACTGTCGCTCACCCCTAGCCGAATTCACCGATTCCACTATTCATCCGCGACTTCCTCCAGCCGGCGGCTCGGTCGTCTAAGTCCAACGCCGCGGCTCGAGGTGCGGATGAAGTCGACGAGATACTGGACCTCGTCGCAGTGGAGGGATGGATCGCGCTCGATCTGCGCGAGCGCGCGGCTGGTATTCGAGTGCAGCAGGTAGCGGTAGGCGCGGCGCAGTTTCGTAATCGAGTCTGACGAGAACTTCCGCCGCACGAGGCCAATTGTGTTCAGACCATAGATGCGCGCACGATTGCCGACGGTCTTGGCAAACGGCAGCGCATCTTTGGTCACGACCGAGAACCCGCCGATGAAGGCATGCCGGCCGACACGGCAGAATTGATGCACTCCGGAAAAAGCGCTGACCGTCGCATAATCCTCGACCGTCACGTGACCGCCGAGGGTGGCGCCATTGCCGAAAATTGTGTGGTTCCCGACGTGACAGTCGTGCGCGATGTGCGCGTAGGCCATGAACAAGTTATGGTCGCCAATCTCGGTGACACCCCCACCGCCCTCCGTGCCGCGGTGGATCGTGACGAACTCGCGAAAGATATTCCGATCGCCGACCAACAGCTTCGTCGGCTCACCGCGAAACTTGAGGTCCTGCGGGATCAAGCCGACCGAGGCAAGCGGGAAAATCTCGTTGCCGTCGCCAAACTCCGACGGTCCTTCGACGACCGCCGACGCGCCAACGCGGCAGTTGCGTCCGAGACGAACGTGCTGACCGATAACCGCGTGCGGACCGATGACGCTGCCTTCACCAATGACGGCATCCGGATGGACGACCGCAGTCGGATGAATCGTGACCCCCACTCCTACTCCACTGCGGGGCTGCATGACGACAGCGAGCACGAGGTCCGCCTCGGCAGCGACGTTCTCACCGATGAACGCCGTGGCGTGCGCACGAGCAATGCGCGCGCGGCGCGGACCCATCGTCACCTCGAGCCGCAGTCGATCACCAGGAACGACCGGCAGGCGGAATTTCGCGTTATCGACACCGCGCAGGTAGGCGCGCGCCGCCGCACGCTCATCGCCTGACTGCGTCAGCAGAATCGTCGCGACCTGCGCCAGCGTTTCGATCATCAGGACGCCGGGCATCAACGGCGCGCCCGGAAAGTGCCCCTGGAAGAACTCTTCGCTGACGGTGACGTTTTTGTAGGCGACGATGCGGCGCCCCGGCTCGAGCTCCGCCACCGCATCCACCAGCGCAGATGGATACCGGTAGCACAGGCGATCGAGAGCGGCCGGAATATTGATCGACACTGGTTGGAGTTTACCAGACTCGCTACTCGCTGCTCGCTGCTCGCTGCTCGCTGCACGCTGGTCGCCAAAGAACCCGCAAAAAGAATGGGTCGCGACGGCGAAGCGACGCGACCCATTAATCAACACCGAGAAGCGAAAAGCGAGCAGCGAAGATCTACTTCTTCGGCGCGGTCTTCGTTGCCGCGTCGAAGCGCTTGATCACTTCGCTCGACAGATCGAGGCCGGCGTCGGCAGCAACGACGCCCGAGTCGCGGATGCTGAAGATCATCAGCAGCCCTTTGTCGACGCGCAGCTGCTCGATGATGGGATTGAGCTTTTCCTGAAATTCACCCTGGAGCTGGTTGGTGAGATCCTGAACTTCCGTCTGTGCATCCTGCTGGGCGAACTGCATGTCCCGGTTGGCCTTCTCGATGTCCTTTTCGAGCTGCGCCCGCGCCGAGTCGTTCAGGACGGTCCCACCGGCCTGCAGCTTGTCCTGCATCGCCTTCAGCGCGTTTTGTTTCGCGAGAAGCTCGCTGTTCTTTTTCTTTCTCAGCTCGTCGAGCTTTGCGGTTGCCGCTTTGCCTTCTGCCGAGTTGCTGGCAATGGCCTGGATGTCGATGAACGCGACTTTCGCCCCCTCAGGAAATGGCGCCGGGGGCTTCGGCGCGGGGGCAGGAGGCTGCGCCGGCGCTGTGGCGGCTGGTGGCGTGGCGGGCGGCTGCGTGGCCGGCTTTTGCCCGGTCGCCTGTGCGAATCCCGGTGCCGCGGCCAGCACGGTGATCGCAGTTATTACAAACATGGTCTTCAACACCTTCATCAAAGTCCCCTTAAAAAAAGTTTCCAGCTTCCAGCTTCCAGCTTCCAGTTGCCAGTTTTTATGATTACGACTTTCCGACTTCTGTATTTACTGCGGTTCCAGCAGCCGCTCTTGTTCCTTCCGGTCGTCCCTGCAACCGAGCACTTGGGAACTGGAGACTGGAAACTGGAAACTTCGTCAGAACGTCGAGCCCACCGCGAACCGGAACTTGTACTTCTTCTCCGGCTGCAGGTTGTTGTCGAGCACGTTACCGCGCGACGGGTTCATCGCAAAAATCAGACGGAACGGCACGTTCAGGACCGGCATGAAGAAGCGGATTTCCGCGCCCGTTGATGCCTTGAACGCGGCAGTCTCCCCCACGACCTCGGTCCGCACCGGCAATTCCACCCCTACAAGCGGATTGGAGATTATACCAACGGTGTCGAGGAACAGCGGATATAGCGTCCCGGGCGTCGTCCGCCGATAAATCGGCTCCTTCCATGCGAAGTGCTCGCCGACGTTACGAACCTGGCCTGTGTCGGCGAAGAGGACGAGCCGCACCGGCCCGGCGATGTGAATCAGGTATTCGGCGTTGAACAGCAGACTCTTGTTGCCGCCAACTGGAACGCCAGAGAGCTCATCACGTGGCGAGACCGAGCGAATGTCGAACCCTCTGATGCTGTACTCCCCGCCGAGGAAGATCTTCTGGAAGATCGGGAGAGCCCTGGTGTCGCCATAGGGACGGAGGTATTCCCACGCGGCGCGGAACCCGAATGAAGTCCGCTTCGTGTGCGGGAAGTACCAGACGCCCTCGGTTCGCGGATTGATGAAACTCGTGTTGCCGCCGATACCCGCCACGTCGAACGACATCGTGTAGCGTTTGCCTGCCGTCGGGAAGATCGGATTGTCGACCGTGTTGTAGACGTAGCTCGGACCGATCTTGCTGATGATCCGCTTCCCGCCCTGCGCCGTGAGCAACGAATCGGCCAGCAGCGGGTTGCCGCGCAGAATCCGCGGATCGTTGAACAGCGGATTCAGGTCCTTGATTTCGACGTTCTCGTAGCTGTAGTTGATGAACATCCGGGCAAAGTCCTGGACCTGGAAACCGTAGACGATGTTTCCGCCCTTGGACGACTGCGTGTAGAGCCCGATGTATTCCAACTCACGGATGAAGAGATCGACGCCGGCGGTTTGCGGCTTGTCGAACAGGAATGGCTCGGTGAAGGCGAGCTGATAATTCGTCGCTCGGCTGCCCTGCTGGGCCGACACGGTGAACGTTTCGCCGCGCCCCAGGAAGTTCGATGTCTGGAACGACAGCTGTCCGAAGAACCCGTCGTACTGCGACACGCCGGCGCCAAAGGTCAGCTGATTTCGATTCTGCTCCTCGAACTTCAGCTTGATGTCGACTTTGTTGTCGACGCCGGCAGTCTTGTCGACGCCGATGGCCTCGCCTTCCAGCGGCTTGAAGTAACCGAGTTGATTCAGTCGCTTGACGCTGTACTTCAGAGCTTCCGTATTGAAGACTCCGCTCTCGACGAGCCGGAACTCGCGGCGGATGACGTTGTCGCGCGTCGTCGTATTCCCGGTGAACGTGATGCGATTGATGAAATACTGCTTGCCTTCCTGCAGACGCAGCGTCACATCGACGATGGGCGGGCCGGCAGGCGCCGCAGCAGGCGCAGCCGGACCCGACAGGTCAGGGCCGCCATTGCCGTTGGGGTTAGCGGCACCGCGAGGAGCAAGATCCGGATAACCGGTGAAGTCCATGTAGCCGCCGACCCCGTAGACTTCCTTGGCTTTCTCGAAACCCTTCCGGACCACTTTCTCGCTGTAGATCTCACCTTCCTCGAGCTTGAACAGCGGGCGTAAGGCCGTCGAATTGACGATCTTGTTCCCCTCGAACTCGAGTTTGCCGATGCGGTATTGCTGGCCTTCGGAGACAGGAATTCGCAGCTCCACGAATCGCGTCTTGCTGTCTTTTGAATCCTCGAGGATCTTCAGTTCCGGCTGGCCGACCCGGGCTTCGATGTATCCGCGGTCGCGATAATACGCGACCACCTTGTCGGCATCCTCTTCAAACTTGTCGGCCTTGTATGTACCGTTCCCCAGAATGAACGAGAACATTCCCCCGCCTTTGTTCTCCTTCATCTGCTTGGCAAGCTTGCTGTCCTTGATTTTTGAATTGCCGACGAAATCGACCTGACGGATCTTGACCTTGGGTCCTTCGGTAATGTGAAACGTGACGTTCACAAGCTTCGGCCCACCCTCGATCGGCTTGATCTCGGGTTTCACCTCGACGAATTCGTACCCCTTTTCTGCGTAGACCTCATGGACAACGCCGCTGACGCGACGAATGAGTCCTGGGTCGATGAACGAATCCAGCCTGATTGAGATCGACTTGTTCTTCAGCGCTTCTTCGATCTTGGACGTATCGACCTTTTCAGTGCCCACGTAATCGACGATCTTGACGCGCTGACGCTCTTCCATGTTGTAGACGAGCACCTTGCCGACCACACCATTGGCATACTTGACGTCCCGCACTTCGATCGCGAGGTCGTCGAGAAAGTTCGTCGCCCACAGGCGCTTGAAGTCTGCGAGCGCCACCTGCTGAACGCTGTCGTCGAACTTGATCCACTCGTTCAGCGACGGGCGGCTGCCCTTTGCCTGCATGTAATACAGATAGGTATTGGCTTCGACGACGGGACTGCCTCCCTGCTTCTCGAAGCACAGCATGACGGCGGTGAGGACCGGACCCGTGGTGGTTGGTGGCAGCCGGGCCGGCTCGGGCACCTGTTGATTGCAGATGGTGGCCGGCAGCGGCGGCGCCTCCCGTGGGGTGGCCGGCAACTGCGGCACAGGATTCACCTGCGCTCCGGCGGTTGCCGCAACCGTCAGGGCGGCGAACAAGAACGATAGAACACGCATATCTGGGGTCTGGACTGGACAAGGCCGCCCCCGGAGGACATTCACGGGCAGCGGCCAAGCCACGAGTTTACTGGATCTTAGACGTGTAAGGCCACCCGGTGGCCTTTTCGCCTTCGCCGGGTAACTGTCAATGAATACCCGGCTTCGGCGCGACAGGTTGGGTCAAGACAGCCGGCGCCCGCCTTCCGTAGAACCGACCGGCCGATAGGCCAGGGCCCCGGCGTCGAGGTAGATCTGGATGTCGCCCCCCTTCAGATGCCCACGGATGAGTTCCTCAGAGAGCGGATCCTCGATGTAGCGCTGGATCGCGCGGCGTAACGGACGCGCGCCGTACGAGCGGTCCTTGCATGTTTGTTCGATGATCCAGTCGACGACGTCCGGCTCGAGTTCGAGACGGAGCCGGCGGTCGACCAGGTTATCGTTCACCTGCTTGACCAGCAGTCGCGTGATTGTCCGCAGGTCTTCGTCCGAGAGCGCCTCGAACACGATGATTTCATCGATGCGGTTGATGAACTCCGGATTGAACGTCTTCCGCACCTCCCCGAGCACCATGTCGTTCACGCTGCGGCTGATTACGCCGGAGTCGGCCGACTGGAACCCGAGCGATGCCTTCTTCTGGATGAAGCGGGCACCGATGTTCGAGGTCATGATGATGATCGTGTTCTTGAAGTTCACCCGGTTGCCCAGGCCGTCCGTCAGATGCCCGTCTTCGAACACCTGCAGAAGGATGTTGAACAAGTCGGGGTGTGCTTTCTCCACCTCGTCCAGCAGGACAACGGAGTAAGGATTGCGCTTCACCTTCTCGGTGAGCTGCCCGCCTTCCTCGTGTCCCACGTACCCCGGAGGTGAACCAATCAGCTTCGACACCGAGTGCTTCTCCATGTACTCGGACATATCGAAGCGGATGAGCGCGTGATCGCTGCCAAACAGGAAGTTGGCGATCGCGCGTGCCAGTTCGGTCTTGCCGACGCCCGTGGGTCCCAGGAAGATGAAGCTGCCGACAGGGCGGTTCGGTGATTTCAACCCGGCCCGCGACCGGCGAATCGCCCGCGACAGCGCAGAGATTGCCGCGTCCTGCGAGATGACGCGCTTGTGCAGCGCATCTTCCATGTGCAGGAGCTTGTCCCCTTCGTCCTGATTGATCGACGTCAACGGAACGCCGGTCCACTTGGAAACGACCTCGTCGATTTCCCCCTTGCCGACGAGGACCCGGCGCGTGCTCGACTTGACGTCGAATTTCTCGCGCACGAACTGCAGGTTCTCGCGCGCCTGCACTTCCTGCTCGCGATAGAACTGCGCCTTTTCGAAGTTCTTCTCCGAAACCGCTGTTTCCATCTGCTCGACCGCAACGCGAATGCTGCGATTGATCTCGCCGAACTCCTCGCTGTAACCAGCCTCGCGCAGCTTCGCACGCGCGCCCGCTTCGTCGATCAGGTCGATCGCCTTGTCGGGGAGGAATCGATCGGTGATGTAGCGGTTCGACTGATAGACGGCTGCCTCGATCGCTTCGCTCGTGTACTCGACGTGATGGAATGACTCGTATCGGTCCTTGACGCCGGTGAGCACTTCAATCGTTTCGCGCTCGGTCGGCGGATCGACCTTGATGGCCTGGAACCGGCGCTCGAGTGAACGGTCCTTCTCGATGTACTTCCGGTATTCGGACGGCGTCGTCGCGCCGATGCAGCGGATTTCACCGCGCGACAGCGCCGGCTTCAGAATGTTTGCCGCATCGAGAGAACCCTCGGCAGAACCTGCACCGACCAGCGTGTGCAGCTCGTCGATAAAGACAATGATGTTCGGGTTCTCGGTCAGCTCCTTCATGATCGCCTTGAGGCGCTCCTCGAACTGACCGCGATATTTGGTGCCGGCGACAATCAACGAAATGTCCAGCGCGAGGAGGCGCTTGTCGGCAAGGAAATGCGGCACGTCGCCGTAGACGATCTTCTGCCCCAGTCCTTCGACGATGGCGGTCTTGCCGACGCCGGGCTCGCCGATGAGCACGGCATTGTTCTTCGTGCGCCGGCAAAGCACCTGCTGCACGCGCTCGATCTCGATGTGCCGTCCGACCAGCGGATCGAGCTGGTTTTTCATCGCCGCTTCCGTCAGGTCGCGGCTGAACTCAGCAAGAAGCGGCGTCTCTTTGACGCGGGTGAGCGTGGTCTTCTCGTTGAGAAGCGCCACGATGTCCTCGCGCACCGTGTTGAGACGCATCCCCTTTTCCATCAGGATGGTCGCCGCCACGGACCGTTCTTCGCGAAGGATCCCAAGCAAAAGGTGCTCGGTGCCGATGTAATTGTGCAGCAGCCGATCGGCCTCCTCGGCAGCAAACTGCAGGACGCGCTTGGTCTCGGCGCTGAATGGAATCTCAACCGACGTCGAGACCTTTTCGCGAAAGACCGTGCGCCCTTCGATTTCCTTGCGAATGCTTTCGAGAGAGAGATGTGACCGGGCAAAGATCCGGCTTGTCAGCCCCTTGCCCTCGCGAATCAATCCAAGGAGAAGGTGCTCGGTTTCGATGGAAATACTACCGAGCTGACTTGCCTCGTAGCGCGCGAAGAAAAGGACCCGTCGCGCTCTTTCCGTATAACGTTCGAACATCCGGTTACCTATGTGAAACGGAAGGACAACCCTTGCCGCATTATACGGCAACGGCGTCCTTCGCCACCACTGGAATCTCGTCCTAAGTTACCTTGTAGACAGCATTTAGGGCTGTCGCCCATAGCAATATCACTCCAGAAGTCTTCCGGCTGTACACCTATTCATCGGGTGATTGGCGCTCTCACTGCAGCACCGCGCAACGGGTGTACCGGATAGGACGCTCGGTATCTCTCGCAGGACGCATGGCTGAAGCGTTAGGCGGGCCGCAGTCTGCCCTCTTCCAACCGAAGAACTCGATCGCAGGCGCCGGCAAGGCGTGGATTGTGGGTGGCGATGATTGACGTCAACCCGCGCTCCGCGTGCATTTCCCGAAGGAGTTCATGCAGCGAATCGGCGGTGTGTTCGTCGAGGTCGCCGGTTGGCTCGTCAGCCAGCAGCAGGGTTGGCTGCATCACTAACGCGCGGGCAATCGCGACCCGCTGCTGCTCCCCTCCCGACAGCATCCCGGGACGATGATCGAGACGGGCTTCGAGGCCAACGCGACGCAGGAGCTCGAAGGCCCGGGCACGCCGTTCCGGCGGGTGTCGCCTGGCGACCCGCATCGGCATCTCGGCATTTTCGATGGCGCTGAACTCGGGAAGCAGATGGTGAAACTGAAACACAAACCCCACGTGGCGGTTTCGAAACGCAACCAGTTCGGCGTCCGACAGCTGCGACAACGTCGTCGTGTCGATCCGCACTGTGCCTTGATCGACTGAGTCAAGGCCGCCTAACACGTGCAGCAACGTGCTCTTCCCCACCCCGGACGCTCCAACGATCGCCACCATCTCGCCACGCTCGAGCGATAAGTCGAGCTGCTTCAACACCATCAGCGTGGTGTCGCCGACAGGGTAGCTCTTGGTCAGGTTGGAGACTTCGATAAAGGACACTGTCAGCTTCCAGCTTCCGGCTTCCGGCTTCCAGCTTCCGGCTTCCAGCTTCCAGCTTCCGGCTTCCAGCTTCCAGCCGGAGATGACCGTGACGAGAGCTGGCAGCTGGGAGCTGGGAGCTGGGAGCTCATCACTGATACCTCAACGCTTGCGCCGGATCGAGCTTGGACGCCTGCCGCGATGGATAGATCGTCGCGACAAAGCAAATCGCCAGCGCCGCAAGGATGACGATCGCGAAGTCGAGCGGCTGCAGGATGAACGGCACGTACGAAATCTGATACACGTCGATCGGAACGTGAATCAGCTTGTAGCGATCGAGCACGTAGATCACTGCGTATCCAAACACCGCGCCGGCGGTGGTTCCGATCACCCCGATCACCAGTCCCTGGAGCACGAAGATCCGCCGAATGCTCCTTGCCGACGTCCCCATCGTCTTGAGGATGGCGATATCGCGGTTCTTTTCCATCACGAGGAGCACGAGAGACGCGGCGATGTTCAGCGCCGCGACCATGACGATGAGTCCAATCGTGATCGAGATCGCCATCTTCTCGAGCCACAACGCGGAGAAGAGCGCCTTGTTGAGATCCGCCCAGTCCTGCGCGAGATATTCAGCCCCGAACTGTGACGTGATTGAATCGGCGACGCGCTGGGCCGCGAACATGTCGTCGACGCGCAGTTCGATGAAGTCCGGTTCGTCTTTGCCGAGCGCTCGTTGAGCGACATCCAGCCGAACAAATGCGTAGCCCGAATCGTACTCGAGGAGACCGAGGCTGAACGTTCCGGCGACTTTGAACGTGCGTGGACGAAACATCGGCCCAAACGGCGTCAACGTGCCCTCGGTCGTGAAGACGCGGATCCGGTCGCCGACCGATACATGGAGCTGCGCCGCCAAATCCTTTCCAAGAAGTATTGCCGGAGCCTCGTCGGCCGACGTATTGAGCGAGTCGAGCTTCCCGGAAATCATCGCGCGTTCGATTTGCGTCACCGTCCGCTCCTGCTCCGGAATGACGCCTTTCACCTCGACGAACGCCTGCTCGCCAGTGTCGGCCTGGACGAGTGCCTTTCCCTGAACGATCGGAGCAGCGCCGACGACGCGAGGGACTGCCAGGAGGCGCTCGACTTCCTTCTGCGGCTCCTTGAGCCCTCCGGCTTTCAGCACGTACACGTGTGCCGCCGACCCAATCAGCCGATCGCGCAGCTCCCCCTGCAGTCCGGTCATCAACGCCAGCGCGATGAGCACGGCCATCACGCCAACCATGACGCCGACGGCGGAAATCAGAGAGATCAAAGAGATGAAGGCCTGCTTGCGCTTCGCGAGCAGGTACCGGAGCGCGACGAAGAGTTCGAACGGGAGATCCAACTATCGCGGTCTCATCAACGGGAAGAGAATGACGTCGCGAATGGACGGGCTGTTGGTCAGGAGCATGACGAGCCGATCGATGCCGACTCCTTCTCCCGCCGTCGGCGGCAGCCCATACTCGAGCGCGTGAATGTAGTCTTCGTCCATCGCGTGTGCCTCGGCATCACCCGCGGCCCGGTCGCGGAGCTGCGCCTCGAAGCGGCGGCGCTGTTCCGCCGGATCGTTCAACTCGCTGAAGGCATTCGCGATTTCGAATCCACCGACATAGAGTTCGAACCGCTCCACCGTGTCCGGATCGTCAGGTTTCTGTTTCGACAACGGTGACACCTCGGTGGGGAAATCGTAGACGAATGTCGGCTGAATCAGGTCTTCTTCGTTCAACCGTTCGAAGATTTCGGTCGCAATTTTACCGGGTCCCCACGCCGGCAGCAGCTCGATGTGAAGGCGCTGCGCCAGGGCCAACGCCGTCTCCTGCCGCCGAAGATCGTCTTCAGAAACAGACGTTCCAAGACGCTCGCTGGCTTTCACGCGTGCGCCGTCGCGAAGCGATACCCGGCGGTACGGCGGGGCGAGCGAAATCTCGTGATCGCCAAACGTGATCTGATCCGATCCGATGGCCTCGCGCGCGCACGTGGACAGCATCTCTTCGGTCATCACCATTAGTTCTTGATAATCGCTGTATGCCTGATAAAACTCGAGCATGGTGAATTCCGGGTTGTGCTGCGTCGAAATCCCCTCGTTGCGGAAGTTACGGTTGATTTCGTAGACGCGTTCCAGTCCGCCAACGACCAGACGTTTCAAGTAGAGTTCGGGCGCGACCCTGAGGAAGAGCTGCATGTCGAGGGCGTTGTGATGCGTCACGAACGGCCGCGCCAGCGCTCCGCCCGCAATCGGCTGCATCATTGGCGTCTCGACTTCGAGATAGCCCCGCCCGTTCAGAAAACCGCGGATGGAAGCGAGCACCTTGCTCCGGACCTGGAAGACCCGCCGCGAATCGGGATTGACGATGAGATCGAGATAGCGCTGCCGATAACGGATTTCCACATCGTGGAGCCCGTGCCACTTCTCCGGCAGCGGCTCGAAGCACTTGACCAGGAACTGCAGCGACGAGGCGTGGATCGTCAGCTCGTTCGTCTTGGTCCGAAACAGCTTGCCCGCGACACCGACGTAATCACCGAAGTCGAGAAGCTTGAATGCGGCGAAGTCCTTCTCGGGCAGCGAATCCTGGCGGACGTAGGCCTGGATCTTCTCGCGTCCGTCCGAGAGCACGAGGAAATTGGCTTTGCCGAAGCTCCGAATCGCAAGGATCCGGCCGGCCGTTTTTGTCTGAATCGCGGCGGCTTCGAGCTCCTCTTTCGTCTTGTTGCCGTGCGCCGATACCAGTTCAGCAATTGTATCGGTCCGCTCGAACTTGCGGGGATACGGATCGAGACCGAGCCGGACCAGCTCGTCGAAGTTGGCGCGCCGCTGGCGCAGAAGATCGGACTCGCGTTCGTGTTCAGTCATTCAAAAAGGCCTGGGGCTCAGGGCTCCGGTCTGAGAACTTTTTTCACAGAATCCAACACACCGTTCACAAACCCCACGGCCTCTTCGCCGCTATACGTTCGTGCGAGCTCGAGGGCTTCATTGATCACGACCCGCGGCGGGGTGTCTGGATCGGCAAGAAACTGGTAGACCGCGAGCCGCAGGACGAGCCGATCGATGATCGCCATGCGCTCGACTCGCCAGTTGTCGGCATGCGCCGCCAACAAGCCGTCGATTTCCCTCACGCGGTCGATCGTCCCGCGAACCAGCGTGTTCGCGAAGTCGCGCAGCGGATCGGTGAGCGGCGGTTCCGCGTCGTGTGCCGGCCAGTAGGTCGCGATCGCTTCATGCGCGCTGGCCCGTCCGACTTCCCACTGATACAGCATCTGCAACGCCGCTTCACGCGCACGTCGTCGACCGGATGGATCGCCTGAGGTCATGAATCGCCGCGTGCAGGGCCCGGCTCGAAACCAAACGATCGAGCGCTGGCGCGCGCCGGAGCGCGTCCAAGCTGCCGAAACAGCACGGCCATCTCGATGCCGGCGACGGCCGCTTCCCATCCTTTGTTATCTCGCCCCGATTCGGCTCGCTCGGCCGCCTGCGCTTCCGTGTCGGTCGTGAGGACACCGAATGCGATCGGGATGCCCGTTTCCCCGGCCGCCTCCATGATTCCATGGGCGACCGCTGAGGAAATGTATTCGAAATGGGGCGTCGCACCGCGGATGACACAACCGAGGCAGATGATCGCGTCGAAACGCCCGGTTTCGGCGGCGCACCGCGCCGCTTGCGGCAACTCATAGGCGCCCGGAACATCGAACTCCTCGACATCGGTCGAAGATGCGCCGGCTTCCGCAAGAGCAGCACGCGCGCCGGCGGCGAGCGCGTCGGTAATCGATTGATTGAACCGAGACACGATCACCGCAAAACGATAGCCTGCGGCTCCCGGCACGCCGCCCGGAGGAACTGCGGAATCCTGGTGGCGCACCCGCTACTTCCCCCTGAACTCCGGTTTGCGTTTCTCGAGAAACGCTTTCGTTCCTTCGCGCATGTCGTCAGTCGCCGCGACCAGTCCGAAGAGCGTCGCCTCGAAAGCCTGTCCTTCGCGCAGCGACATTTCCGTTCCTCGATTCACCGCATCGAGGATGTACCGCACCGCCAGCGGAGCCTTCGACGCGAGCGTGTGGGCGAGCTTCCGCGCTTCTCCCATCAGGTTGGCAGCGGTGACGACGCGATTGACGAGGCCAAGACGGTAGGCATCGGCGGCCGAGATCTGATCACCGGTCAGCAGCAACTCCAGCGCCGGTCCGCGCCCAATCAGTCGGGCAAGTCGTTGCGATCCGCCATATCCCGGAATGATGCCGAGATTGATTTCCGGTTGTCCGATACGAGCGGTATCGACCGCGATCCGGATCGTGCAGGCAAGTGCCAGCTCGCATCCACCGCCCAGAGCGAAGCCGTTGATCGCGGCGATGGCCGGCTTGCCGAGATGTTCGATCAGGTCGAAGACATGCTGACCGCGAAGCGACAGCTCGCGGCCGCTCGCCGGCGTTTGCGCCGCCAGCTCGTTGATGTCGGCGCCGGCGACGAACGACTTCTCGCCCGCCCCGGTGAGTATCACCGCACGGACGGCGTCGTCGTGTTTGACCGACAGCACCACCCGGCGCAGCTCGTCGATGGTTTGGACGCTGAGCGCATTGAGAACTTTCGGCCGATTGATCGTGACGATGGCAATGGCGCCGTCGCGTTCAATCAGAATGTTCTCGAGCGTATCCAGCGTCATGACGAAGAATCGAGTATACCCCACCGGCGCGCGGCACTCGCCAGCCCGCCAACGGCAACACCGAGGGTGGCGCCGATGAAATCTGCGACGACATCGTATCGATCGGCGCTGCGACCGGGCACGAACAGCTGATGAAACTCGTCGGTCGCGCCGTAACACGTCGCGAGCAGAATGGCGAGGAGGCCGCGCGTCCATGTGATGCCTCGCACGCGGCCGCCGGCAAAGGCGCGAAGCAGAAGGCCGGCGAGCATCGCGTAGCCGATCGAATGTCCGGATTTGTCGGAGACTCCACCTGGCAGCGCGCCGAGATTCGGAATCGACGAGGCGGCAAAGATCAGCGCCATTTGAAGAATGACGGGGCCCCAGAGCCACCGGGGGGACTGGAGATCAACGCGCGGGCGCGTCACAGCGGAAAGAAATACAGCAACCAGCCGAGGACGAACGCTGTGGCAATGAATCCGCCAAACATCACCGCGCCGGTCCGGAGCTGCTGTCGTGGATGATCGCGAAGAAGGACGCCGAAAACCAGCGAAACGAAGAAGGAGAACACGACAAGGAGCAGGAAGTGACTCGTCACTTGCGTCCTAGCGCAACGTCGTAGGCGTCGAGGATCACGAGAAAGTTGAGAAGACCGGAGACGATCAAAAAGCAATTGCCGTATTCGTAGGTGACGGCCGTCACCATTCCATGCCCTGCCTCGGCGAGGCGCGTCAGCACCCAGGGCGCCCCGGCGAGCACGTTCGCGATCGCCGCAAGCCCAACCAGGGGCTCCGAGAACTCGAACGGAAAAACACGCCCGTGCAGCCACAACCCGATGGCGAACATGAGGGGAAGCGCAAGCAGAAACACCAGACCCTTTTGCCGGCGGCCCATCCAGATATGCCCCGCCCCTGGAACGAGCCACGCCGCAAGGCACAGAAGCACCAGCGTTCCCGGTTCAACAGCGGCGCGCGTTCGCTCGGCCGCAGTCGATTTCGTCGTCATATTGCTTCTTGATGATATCCCGCCTCGGCGCGCAGAGACTGGACAAAAATCCACGCCGCAGCGGCGCCCAGCGGTAACGCGCAGAGCGCGCGTCCAACATTTGATGGATCGACGACGCCACTCCACTCCAGCACCAGGGTGAGCGCCGTCGGAATCGCGGCGAGCAAAAGCATCCTTCGTGTGTTCGTTGGAACACGAGGTCGACGCGAAACCATCCACGCGAGCGCAGCACCAAACGCTCCTGAGAAATACAGACCGCTGCAACGTCCGCACACTGGCAACTGCGCTCCTGCAAGATGAAACGACCGTGCGGCACGCTGATGACAGATGAGACCGGCTCCGCGGTACAGAGCAGCGGCCGCCGATACGAGGCGCGGCTTGCCGCTCATCAAGGCGTACGGAGCAGCAACGAGCGACACGCACCAGAGAAGCGCAGCAATTGTGAGGACGGCGGGAAGGAGCCGGGCCACGCCGCGATTCTACTGCGGAGACCGAGCTGATCGACTTATCGTTGCGGGCTCTGTATAGACTGCGCGGTCCGTGCGGTCTCTGCCGTATAACCCTGACGGGCGCGCGGTTGGAATTCAGGGTGCGAGTTGATTTTTACGACGATGCGGCGGAAGCGGCCATCCGGTCGCCAGTTCGAGGGAGAGTAGCCAATCGAGTACTGGTTGGACAGCTCGTCGGAAATGCCCGCGTAGATGCCTTTCAGCTCCTGCACAGTTTGCGGGAAATACGAGAGTGCACCCGTTTCCTGCGCGAGCGTCTTCATCGAGTAATCCGACTCTGAGAAATATTTGCGCCCGCTCTCCGCGCGCGCGACGGAATAGCGGTTCTGCAGGCAGATCGTGTAGATATTGATGCCGCTCTTCCGCGCCATCGCCAGCACATCGTCAAAGCTGATAACGCTCGACGTGTCTTCCCCGTCGGAAAGGACGGCAATCGCCTGGCGACGGATCTCCCCCGCCTGCTGCGCGGCGCGGGCAAACTGTTTCATCGCGACATACAACGCGTTGTTCAGCGCCGTCGATCCATGGGGCTGCGCCTGACGCACGGCGTGCTCGAGCACACCGCGATCGGAAGTGAGTTGCTGCGAGATGTTCACGTTGTCGCCGAAGGTCACCACCGCACCACGATCGGTGTCACGAAGCGTCTTGAGGAAACCGATGGCCGCGTCGTGCACGACCTCCATCTTGTCGGCCATGCTCGCGCTGGTATCAATGAGCAGAATGAGATCGATGGGCACCTCGTGGGCCTCGAAGAACTGCAGGTGCTGGAGCACGCCGTCTTCATAGACGGAGAAGTCCGTCTGCCCCAGTCCCGGCACAAGCCGCTTCCCGTTGCTGACGGTGACGTTCAGCGCAACGAGACTGGCGCCGCTGCGGAAAACCGTCCCCGGCTGCGATGGCTGAGTGGGCGAGGGACTCTGCGCGTGGGTGGGAGCGGCGAGGACGACGGCGACAAGGTACCCGAGGGCGAGGCGTTTCACGATTCCTCCTCACCGCGAGCCTGGTGCAAGCCGCGTTCCGGCGCAAGGATAGCGAATTGCTTGGGAAATAGCATAAGCCACTTACACGATGCCGACGGCATTACGTAAGTTTTGGACCATTGACGTCTACAAGCCGGACGCGTGGCCGAAATGTTGTTCGTACCGTTCGAGGAACTCCAGCCACGTATAGGCATGGCTCTGTCCACCAAGGTGCTCGAGGGCGTAGGTTGCCGCGACACTCCCGAGCTGCGCACAGACGCGGTAGCTCGCACTGCGCGCCAAGCCCTTCAGAAGTCCGCCACGAAACGCGTCGCCGACGCCGGTAGGGTCGACAATTTTGTGCGGCGGAACGGCCGGAACCTCGGTCGTCGTATGTCGCTCGATAATCGAGCAACCTCGTTCGCCTCGCGTGACGACCAGGGCGCCACTTCGCTCGAGGATCGCGTCTTCGTTCAGGCCGGTCTTCTGCCGGATTAGTTCAAACTCGTAATCGTTGGCAATGACGATCATGGCGCCCAACATCCCGTCGCGCAGGTCGTCGCCCGACATCCTGGCGCACTGCTGGCCCGGATCCCAGATGAACGAAATGCCGAGCGTGCGGCATTCTTCGGCGTAGGTCAGCATCGCCCCCGGATCGTTGGGCGAGATAATCGCGAGGCCGCAATCGGGAACGTCGCGAAAGGACAGCTCGCCGGCGTTGGCCATGGCGCCAGTGTAAAACGAGGCGATCTGGTTGCTCTCGGTGTCGGTGCTGCAGAAGAACGACGCCGTGAACTTCCCGTCGACTTCGCGAACCAGCGACGTGTCGACGCGCGCCGCGTCCAGCCAGCGGCGGTAGTCGCCGAAATCCTGCCCCGCCGTCGCCATCAGCCGCGGCCGCTCACCGAGGAGTGCCAGCGTGTAGGCGATGTTTGGAGCACATCCTCCGCGCCGCTTGTCCATCGAATCGACGAGAAAACTCAGACTGACACGGTCCATGTGTTCCGGAAGAAAGTGCTCGGTGAACTTTCCTGGAAACGACATCAGGTAGTCGAATGCGATGGAACCGGTAACGACAATATTCATGCTGTTGTGCGACCAGGGACAACGGATCCCGGCTTGAAAGAGGATTACGAAAGATATTTCCCAACAATCGGCGCCAGCTCCCGCTTGATCTCGGCGGGCACCGCATCGGGCCGGGTGATGATGGCGTACTTCAGTGCCGACGCGCATTCGCAGGTGCGTTGAAATGGCAAACGAGCCACCGCCTCTGCGATCACACGCTGTGCATTGGCAGCGTTCTGCATCAGGTTCGCGACAATCATCTCGACGGTGACCTGATCGTGCGAGGGGTGCCAGCAGTCGTAGTCGGTGACGAGCGCGATCGTCGAGTAGCAAATCTCCGCCTCGCGCGCCAGTTTCGCTTCCTGCAGGTTCGTCATGCCGATGACGTCCATTCCCCACGAGCGATACAACTGCGATTCGGCGAGGGTCGAAAACTGCGGCCCCTCCATGCACACGTAGGTGCCGCCTTTGTGAACCACCGGCGATTCGGGCAGCGTACCCGACGCGGCGGAAAGGCCGGCGGCCTGCGCCGCCTGGTAGGCAATGTCGCTCAACGTCGGACAAAACGGATGCGCGAATCCGACATGGGCGACCAGTCCTCTCCCGAAGAATGTCGAGATGCGCCCCTTCGTGCGGTCGAAGAACTGATCGGGCACGACCATGTCTTGCGGCCGATAGCGTTCTTTGAGCGATCCGACCGCACTCGCTGAAACGATGTACTCGACGCCGAGCGTCTTCAACCCGAAGATGTTGGCGCGGAAATTCAGTTCGCTCGGCAACAGCCGGTGCCCCACACCATGGCGCGCCAGAAAAGCGACACGTTGGCCACGGAGCGTTCCTGTCACGTACGGCGCCGAAGGCTCACCGAACGGGGTCACGACCCGTTCCTCGCGGCGGTCGGTCAACTCCGCCATGTCGTACAAACCGCTGCCGCCAATAATGCCGATGGTTGTCATGGGTGATGTCGCTGCAATTGGTGATTTCGTGAGTTCGTGAATTGGTGCATTGCGTCGCTCGGCACACAATTCACGAATTCACCAATTCACAAATCCACCAATTGTACTTTACACAGTAACTGGTTCGACGTACTTGCGTCCGTCTTTCTCGCGGATGTAGCCGGCGACGATCGCAGGATCGTGTTCGAAAAAAATCAGATATTCGCGATCGATCGCTTCGCGGAGAAACGTCCGCTTGAACGCCAGCGTGTCCATCGGATAGAGGTCGTATCCCATGATCCATGGCTCATCGATGTGAGCCGTCGTCGGGATCAGATCCGCCGTGAACACCGCAGTACGCGAACCCGATTCGATCATGACGATCTGGTGATGCATGGTGTGGCCGCCCGTCCGCACCACCCGAACTCCGTGCGTGATGGGGCCGTCGTCGGCAGCGAATTCGAGGACACCCGCCGTCTTCAGCGGGACAAAGTTCTCCTGAAGATAGCTCGCGCGGTTCCGTTCATGGGGATGGGTCGCATCCTCCCATTCCGCCGTCCTCGCGACATATCGCGCGTGGCGAAACCGCGGCCGAATCGTTCCATCCGCATCCCTCGTGGTGAAGCCGCCGGCGTGGTCGAAATGCAAGTGCGACGCAAGAACGAGCTGGATGCTGTCGGCAGTCAAACCGGCGTCGGCCAGCGCATGATCGAGATTGCGCGATCGATCGATGCCGTAAATCGTCGTACTCTTCTCGTCCATCTTGTCGCCAATGCCTGCGTCAATCAGCATCAGGCCTGCCGCGCTGCGCACCAGCAATGGACGCATGGCGAGCGTAATGCGGTTCTTGTCGTCGGCGGGTGCGCGCTTTTGCCACAACGGTTTCGGCACCGTGCCGAACATCGCGCCGCCGTCGAGACGGAGATAGCCATCGAAGAGCGGAGTCAATTCCAGATCGCCGAATTGCATACAGACGCTTTCACTGTGATTTCTTGCCTTCGAGTTCTTCGGATCTTCCACTCTTCGACGGCAAACCGTTTCGTACGTTCACCGTTCGGATACGGCTGGCTGCATGAGTTCGACCAGCACGCCGTGAGCACTCGAGGGATGAATGAACGCGACGAGCGATCCATGGGCGCCTGGACGGGGCGCTTCATCGATCAAACGGACGCCGCGTTCTTTTAGCTGCGCGAGGGCTGCCGCAAGATCGTCCACGCGCAGCGTGATGTGGTGAAGACCAGGTCCTCGCTTCGCGGTGTATTTGGCGATGGGTGAACGGTCATCGGTCGCTTCGAGAAGTTCGAGCGAGGAGTCTCCGACAGGGATGAAATGGACGCGCACACGCTGAGAGGGCACTTCTTCTGGGGTTTGAATCTCGAGTCCGAGCGCATCACGATAGAAGCTCAGGGCGTCTCCGAGATTTGCCACCGCGATGCCGATGTGATCCAGAGTCGCCTTCATAACGCCCTTTTCATGATGTCGTCGACTGCCGTGTACGGATCGATCTCCCGCGCGGCGATTCGATCGAGGATTCGGCCGAACTCTCCATCGGCCAACACATCCGCTTCGACGTGTTGCAGGAAGCGCTGCGCCAGAAGTTCGCGCAGACGGTATTCAGCCCTCGCGCGGCGACGCTTCCCCTGCGCTGCTGCGGTGTGGGCGCGAAAGCGGTCGATCGCGTCGAGCAGATCGGGCACACCGCGGCCAGTCGTCGCTTCCGTTTTCACGATCGGCGGCCGCCACTCAGCGGGCGCGAACGTCTGCAGTGACAGATTCGCCTCGATGGACGCGACCGTTCGATCGGCTCCTTCCCGATCCGCCTTGTTGACGACAAAGACGTCGGCGATTTCCATGATGCCGGCCTTGAGTGCCTGAACCTCGTCGCCCGCTCCCGGAACGAGTGTCACGACCGACACGTCTGCGGTCCGGACGATGTCGATCTCGTCCTGCCCGACACCGACCGTTTCGATGATGACGATGTCCTTACCGGCGGCATCGAGGACGAGCGCGACCTCGCTGGTTGCCCGGGCCAGGCCGCCCAGGTGTCCTCGGGTCGCCATGCTGCGGATGAACACCCCGGCATCGCCCGCGTGGGCCTGCATGCGTACGCGATCACCGAGAATCGCACCGCCGCTGAAAGGGCTCGTCGGATCGACCGCGACCACGCCGACGGTCTGCGCCCTGGTTCGGATCTCCGCCGTGAGTCGGTCGACGAGCGTGCTCTTGCCGGAGCCCGGTGCGCCGGTGACGCCGACAAGATAGGCGCGTCCCGTACGGGGAAAGATCTGCCTGACCAGCTCGGCGCCCGCTGCGGTCTCGTCCTCGATGAGCGAGATCGCGCGCGCCAACGCACGGGGATCGCCGTCGAGTACGCGCGCGGAAAGACTCGGCGGCGTCACTGGCCGAGGAGCTGACGCGCAATGACCAGCCGCTGGATCTCGCTGGTTCCTTCGCCAATGGTCAGCAGCTTCACGTCGCGAAAGTATTTCTCAGCCGGATAGTCTTTGACGAACCCATAACCGCCATGGATCTGCACGCAGTCGTCGGCCGCCTTCACGGCAATTTCACTCGCGAACAGTTTCGCCATAGACGACTCTCTCGTCGTTCGCGCTCCCTTGTCCTTGAGATGCGCCGCGCGATAGGTGAGCAGCCGTGCCGCTTCGATCCGCGTCGCATTGTCTGCAAGCTTCCACCGAATCGCCTGGAATGCGGCAATCGGTTGACCGAATTGTCGCCGCTCTTTGGCGTACCCGAGGGCCGCTTCGTACGCGCCCTGCGCCAGGCCGACCGAAAGCGCGGCGATGCCGATCCTGCCGGAGTCGAGCACCTGCAACGTATTGATGAAGCCTTGTCCTTCTTCGCCGAGCAGGCGCGCCGCAGGCACACGGCAATCCTGGAAGACGACCTCGCTCGTATCGCTGGCGCGCATGCCGAGCTTGTTCTCCTTCTTCCCCGCGGCCATCCCCGGCGTGCCGTGTTCAACGATGAAAGCCGAGATACCCCGATGGCCTTTGCTGCGCTCGGTGACGGCAATGACGACCATGACCCGGCCGATCGCTCCATGCGTGATGAAGTTCTTCGAACCGTTGATGACCCAACATTGCCCCTGGCGGACAGCCGTCGTTCGCATCCCGGCAGCATCGCTGCCGGCTCCCGCCTCGGTCAGCCCCCACGCGCCGAGAACTTCCCCGCGTACCAGACGCGGCAGGAACTCCGCCTTCTGCGCGTCGTCGCCAAACATCGCGATGTGCGAAGTGCAGAGCCCGTTGTGCGCCGCGACCGACAATGCGATCGCCGGGCACACGCGCGCGATCTCCTCGATACAAATGCAGTATTCGACGGCCGACATCCCCGAGCCGCCGTACTCTTCGGGAAACTGAATCCCCATCAGTCCAAGCTCAGCGAGCTTGGGCAGCAAATCCATCGGGAAATGCTGCGACTCGTCCCACTCCATGACGTGGGGACGGATCTCCGCTTCGGCAAACTCGCGGACCGTCCGGCGCAAGAGTTCCTGGTCGTCGGTGAGACGGAAGTCCATCAGTTCTTGAACTTTACAGCAAAGGGTATCCTTATCGATATGCGCGCTCTTTCCTTTTCCCTTTTCCCTTTTGCCTTCTCCCTTTTACTGCTTTCCCCGGCGCCGGCAACAGCTGACATCACCGCTTTCCTTGGATCGAACCCCACCCCAAGTGCGCGCCTCGTCAAAGGCGTTGGCGTGGGCGTCGGTCTTGTCATTGTCGGCTTCGAGTTCGAATACGCGCACACCAACGAAGATCGTGAGGAGTCGGCTCCGGGATTATGGACCTACATGTTCAATGGACTCGTGCAAACGCCGGTTCCGATCGCCGGCATGCAGTTCTACGGCACCGCGGGAGCCGGTGTGTTTCACGAGACGCTGAACGACGTATTCTCGGAAACAAACGTCGGTATCAATGTCGGCGGCGGGATCAAACTTAACTTGGCGGGACCACTACGACTGCGGTTCGACTATCGCGTGTTCACTCTGCAGGGCTCGCCGTTGTACTCGAAACCACAACGGTTTTATGCGGGAGTGAATCTGAAATTCTGAGAAGGGAAAAGGGAGAAGGGCAAAGGGAAAAGGAAAGGGGAAAAGACGAACGTCGGGAAAAGGGAAAAACGGACCTTTTCCCTTTTCCCTTTTCCCTTTTCCCTTCACTGAATCGGCGTCAGGCTCAAACGGCTCGGGCCGGATGCGAACGCCGCGGTGAACTTCTTCCACATCTCCGCGGTTTCGGGCGCGCGCAGTTCGTCGGGCGTCATCGTCTTCTGGAGCAATCCGAACACGTCGTACTCGGCGTTGGGAACGACCGGATCGACGATGATCACGTAGAGCGCGTTCGCGCCGAACGGCTCAGCCGACTTGTAAATCTTAATCGTGGGTGCCTGCTGCTTGATGGTGGCGTCCTCGCTCCTCGCAAGATTGGCTTTCAGCTTTTTTGCGAACTCTTCGAAGGCGGCCGTCTGATCCGGCTTGATCGGCACGAGCAGTACGCCAGTCGGACTTGTGAAACCAAGTTTAGGCCCGGTAGGTTGTGCCGGCGCTGCCTGGCCTGCCGGTGGCTGCCCGGCGGGCGCCTGTCCCGCAGGCGGTTGCGCGGGGGCTGCCTGAGCAAACAGCACGGCGGGAACCAGCGCCAATGCCAGACCAAAAGTCGGAATTACGAAGGGACGACGCATTCAATCTCCTCCTTAGCGCGAACAACGAGGTAACTCGAAAGAGGACACTTTACCGTACCCAACCCAAGTTCCCCAATAGAACTGTCCCAAAACTGCCTGTCACACGAACACGGACAGGATTTCATTAGCGAGAAGCATGCCGTCGCGGGAGAGCCGCAGTCGGGAGCCCTCGCGCACTGCCAACCCGGCGTCCAGCGAGGGCTGGAGCGGCCGCGCGTACCGGCGCCATACATCCGTGTCGTACCGGCGCCCGACATCGTCGAGATCGAGTCCTTCGGTCAGTCGAAGCCCGGTGAACAACGCCTCTTCGAGTTGTGTCTCGCGCGACAGCGTCCGATGCTCCGCCACCGGGGTCTGTCCGGCATGAAGGCGACTAATGTACTCCTCGGTGGAGGCGACGTTCTTCCATCGCACACCGCCGCGAGTGGAATGTGCGCCGCACCCGAATCCGAGCCACTCCCCGTCCTGCCAGTATTTGAGATTGTGCCGCGACCGGAATCCTTGCCGCGAAACATTGGAAATCTCGTACTGCTCGTACCCGCCGCGCTCCAGCCGCTCGAGACTCCACAAGTACATCTCCGCGGCATCGTCGTCGGGCGCCAGCGACCAGCCCGCGCGTGCCATGTCTTCTTTGAGCGGCGAGTTGGGATAGAGCTCGAGGAGATACAGCGAGGCATGTTCCGGCGCGACGTCGATCAATGCGTCAACACTTTCGCGCCACTGCGCCGGTGTCTGCTGCGGCAGCCACATCATTAGATCGAGCGAGACGTTGTCGAAACCCGCGGCGCGCGCCTCCCGGACCGCTTCTCGGGCGCGATTGGCGGAATGAATTCGTCCCAACCGCTGCAGTTCCTCGTCACGAAATGATTGGACACCGAAACTGATACGGGTGACACCGGCTTCCCGAAAGCCGGCCATGCGTTCGAGGGTCGATGTTTCCGGGTTCGTTTCGAGGGTGATTTCCGAGTCCGGTGCGAGAGCAAATGATTCACGGGCGGCAGTGATCAGCCGACCAATCTCGTGTGGATCAAGAAGCGAGGGCGTCCCGCCACCAAAGAAAATCGTATCTGCGGGCTCCCCGTGACCGGCGGCGCGGATTTCGCGTTCGACGGCGGCGACGTAACGATCTTTGAGCTCTCCCTGAAACAACCCGCGGTTGAAGTTGCAGTAGTTACAGATTGATGAACAGAAGGGGACGTGGACGTACAGACCCAGCATGGAATCGCACTTAGCTTCCCGCTTTGCCGCCCGTCCAGCCGAGATCGCGTCCTTTGACCTCAGGGTGCTTGAGTTGCGCGCGGACCGGTCCCTTTGAGCGTGCTGGGAGCGTCCGGCGGCCGGGTGAACGCTTCCACAGCATCACCAGATCGTCGACCCCCCCATTGGGCGGCAAATGACGATAATCCGCGCCGTCGTATTCAAGAAATTCGCACATCTCGTGGAGACGCGAGTGAATGCGGAACCCGATCCGCGCCTTGAGGCAATCAGGATCGGTGTCGTCCGGCGTGTCTTCGTAGTTCGACGTGAAGATCGTGTGCCGCCGCTCGTTGTATCGCGTGTTCACGATCAGGTTCATCGTCTCGTCGACCCACTCGGAAGTTTTCTCCGATCCGATGTCGTCGAGGACGAGGAGATCCGCTTCCATCACGGGCCGGAGGACATCCATCTCGGCCGTCCGAACCAGCGGATTGTACGTGCTGCGAATGACGCGCAACAGATCGCGGACGTCATAGAAGAGCCCGCGCGCGCCCTTGACGATGATGACGTGACGAAGAACGGCAACGGCGAGATGCGTTTTGCCGATTCCTGGTGGACCGATCAGGCAAAGTCCTTTGCGGGGTTCCGGAAATTCCTGCGCAAACCTCCGCGCCAGCTTCACGGCACCGAGCAGCTTTTCGTTCGGGTAAGTGACAAAGGTGTCGAGATCGCAGCGCCGATACCGCGGCGGAATCCGCGCGTCCTCGAGCAACCGCGCGGAAAGTCCCTCGCGCCAGCAGTCGCACCGGACAACACGGCGAACGCCATCGGTCTCGACAGCTTTCCAACCAGTATCGTCGCAGAGATCGCAGGACATGAAGGATCGATGAGGACGGTCAGGTTGAATTGTAAGTCGCCAACGACGAATGCGCAATGACGATCAGTTGAGATAACTGCGCAGTTCGCCTGCCCGCTTCGATCGTCGAATCTTTTCCTTGGCCCGCGACTCGATTTGCCGGATTCGTTCGCGTGAGAGTTGAAGCATGTCGCCGACTTCCTGCAGCGTACGCGGCTCACCGTCTCGATCGAGTCCAAACCTCAGCGCGATCACTTCGCGCTCCTTTTTTCCGAGCTCGTGCAGCGCGCCGCGAACGCCGGCATGCAGGCGACGGTGGATGAGTTCCTCTTCCGCAGGTGGAACGCTGACCTGCGCGATGACTTCGCTCAGTTCCGGACTGTCGATTTCATTCGGTCCCCCGATGTGGTCGCTCAGCGAGAGATCGCGATCCCCAATGCGGATCAGCGCCTCGACCTCGCCTTCAGAAATGTCGAGATCGTCGGCGATTTCGCGCTGCGTCGGCGTTCGATTGAGCTCCTCGGTCAGTTCCGACACTTCACGCCCGAAACGCGCGGCAACGGCCGACAACTTCTGCGGAAGCGTGAAGGCGCGTGTCTGCCCGGACAGCGCGTGGGTGATCGCCTGCCGGATCCACCACACGGCGTAGGTGATGAACTTGACGTTGCGCTCGGGATCGAAACGGCGCGCGGCCTCCATCAACCCCAGGTTGCCCTCATGAATCAGGTCGAGAAACGGCACGCCCAGACCGCGATAACGCTTCGCGTAGCTGACGACGAATCGCAGGTTGCCTTCAACCAGCCGCCGCAGCGCGGCCTCGTCGCCGTTCGCTTTGACGCGCGTGCCAAGCTCTCGTTCTTCTTCAGCGGTCAGTCGGGGAATTCGCGCAATCGCCCGAAGGTAGGCCTTGAGGGCATCGCTGTCGTCGGGCTCAGGCCGCGCCATCGAACGATCTTACCTTGATGGGTGGCCTGACCGAGCGGCTACGCCTTGCGGAGGGGCTCTTCGATTTGATCCGGTTCGATGACCGTCTCAGACGCCGGTGCTGCGGGAGTCGAGCGAACGAGATTGGTCGGTGAAGACTTCACGAGCGCCGTGCTCAAGCGCTGTTCCCAGTCGCCAATGCCACGCGACAACTCGTGCTTGACGTAATCGATGAATTCGTTGACCTCCAGCTGCATCGCTTCGATCTTGCGCCGCATGTTGAGGATGATCTCAACGCCGGCGAGATTGACGCCGAGGTCACGCGTCAACGACAGGATCGTTTCGAGCTGCTCGAGATCCTCTTCGGAGTACAGCCTGGTGTTTCCTTCGGTGCGTGATGGCTTGAGCAAGCCTTCGCGTTCGTACAGGCGGAGCGTTTGCGGGTGGATGTTGTACTTCTGCGCCACCGCGCTAATCATGTAGTACGCCTTGCCGGATCGTTTGGCCGTCATAACTGCAAGTCCCGCCTGACGTCTTCCGCGTTCAGACGGCCGAATTCACGCATCAATGCTTTCGATCGTTCATCGGTGACCTCTGGCAGCACCAGCCGGACGTCGATGATCAGATCGCCACGGGCCCCCGATGCGGTCGGCGCGCCGCGTCCGCTGACTCTGAACTGTTGTCCCGCCTGTGTTCCTGGAGCAATCGCCACCTTCACCGGTCCATCGAGGGTTGGCACCTCGATTCGTGCCCCCAACACCGCCTCGTGCACGGCCACCGGCACGGTCAGAAACAGATGATCCCCTTCGCGACGAAGCTGCCGGTGCGGTTGCACGTGGACGTCGATAAAGAGGTCGCCATTTCGACCCCCGCCGCGTCCCATGTTGCCCCGCTCCGCGATCCGGAGCCGTGACCCGCTGACTACCCCGGCGGGTACGTGCACCGAGAGCGGCTCGCTACGCACCAGACGTCCGTGCGCGTTGCAGACCTCGCATCGCTGAAAACGCTGGCGGCCGCTTCCGCCGCACGCGGCGCATACTTTCGAAAACACCATGTGCCCGCGCGCCCAACGCACTTTACCCGTCGCCTGGCAGTGCGGACACCGCCCTTCCGGAGTCCGCACGCGGCCCACGCCGCCGCAGGCGCCGCAGGGGACTTGGCGCGTAATCACCACCTGCCGGTCCACGCCGCGCAACGATTCCTCGAACGTCACGGTGACCGATGCGTGCAGATCCGCGCCAGGCTCCGCCTTGCTTTCCTCGGCTGCCGCCGGATGCAGCACGTCGGCAAACAGCTCGCTGAACGTCGCCGCATCGGTGCCCCGCGCGGCGACAGAAAAATCGAACCCGGCAAACTCGAACGTGGTCGCCGGTGCACCTGACGTCGACGCCGTCAAACCGCCCCCGGCGTCGTATTGCCGCCGGCGCGTCGGATCACTCAGCGTTTCGTATGCCTCAGTCACGCGCGCGAACACCGCTTCCGCCTGGCGATCGCCCGGATTCACACCCGGGTGATATCGCCGCGACAAGCGTCGATACGCGCGTTTGATCTCGGCCGAGCTCGCGCCAGGACCGAGGCCGAGGATGACGTAGAACTCCATACTTCGCTGTCTGAGTGCCTTGGGTGCCTAGGGTGCCTAGGGTGCCTTGGGTGCCTAGGGTGCCTAGAGTGCCATGGGTGCCTAGAGTGCCATGGGTGCAATGAGTGCCTGGGTGCCAGCACTCGCGGCACCCTTGGCACCCTTGGCACCCTTGGCACCCTTGGCACCCTTGGCACCCTTGGCACCCTTGGCACCCTTGGCACCCTTGGCACCCATTTCATCTACTTCTTTTCTTCCTCCACGACCTCGGCGTCGATCACGTCGCCGGCGCTACCAGACTCACCGGCACCGGCGGCACCCGACGCGCCACCAGTCGATCCACCTGCCGCACCTGCGCCTGCACTCGCCGTCTTGTAGAGCGTTTCCGCGGCCTTGTGCTGCGCGGTGTTCAGCGCCTCCATCGACCGCTTCATCTCGGCGACGTCGTTCTTCTCGATCGCGCGCTTCAGGTCTTCAACCGCCTTCTCGATCGGCTGCTTGTCGGACGCCGGCAGCTTGTCGCCGTTGTCCTTCAGCATCCGCTCAGCGGCGTACGCCGCCTGATCGGCATGGTTGCGAGTCTCGATCTCTTCCTTGCGCTTGCGATCGTCGTCGGCGTGCGACTCCGCCTCTCTCATCATCTTGTCGACTTCGTCCTTCGACAGGCCGCTCGACGACGTGATGGTGATCTTCTGTTCCTTCTGTGTCGCCATGTCCTTGGCCGACACGTTGACGATGCCGTTGGCGTCGATGTCGAACGTGACTTCGATCTGCGGCACGCCGCGGGGCGCCGTCGGGATGCCGGTCAGGTGGAACTTGCCGAGCGGGCGATTGTCGCGCGCCATCGGCCGTTCACCCTGCAGCACATGGACTTCGACGCTCGTCTGGTTGTCCGCTGCCGTCGAGAACGTCTCGCTCTTCCGTGTCGGGATCGTCGTGTTCCTCGGGATCAACGTCGTCATGACCCCGCCCAGCGTTTCGATGCCGAGCGACAGCGGTGTCACGTCGAGCAGCAGCAGGTCCTTCACTTCGCCTGCGAGCACGCCCGCCTGGATCGCTGCGCCCACGGCAACCACTTCGTCAGGGTTGACGCCCTTGTGCGGTTCTTTGCCGAACAGCTCCTTGACGATCGCCTGCACCCGCGGAATACGGGTCGATCCGCCGACAAGGACGACTTCGTCGATCTTCGATGCATCCATGCCCGCGTCGGAGAGCGCCTGCTTGGTCGGACCAACCGTCTTCTGTAACAGGTCTTCGACGATCTGTTCAAACTTCGCCCGCGTCAGCTTCATCGTCAGGTGCTTGGGCCCGGTCTGATCCGCCGTGATGAACGGCAGATTGATGTCGGTTTCCATGACGGTGGAGAGCTCCATCTTGGCCTTCTCCGCCGCCTCCTTCAAACGCTGAAGCGCCATGCGATCCTTCGAAAGATCGATGCCTTCCTGCTTCTTGAACTCGCTGACGATCCAGTCGATGACTCGCTGGTCAAGGTTGTCGCCGCCAAGGTGGGTATCACCGTTGGTGGCTTTCACCTCGACAACGCCTTCGCCAACTTCGAGGATAGATATGTCGAAGGTGCCGCCGCCGAAGTCGTAGACCGCGATCGTCTCGTCTTTTTTCTTATCGAGACCGTAGGCCAGCGCCGCTGCCGTTGGCTCGTTGACGATCCGCATGACTTCGAGGCCGGCGATCTGTCCTGCATCCTTCGTCGCCTGACGCTGGGCGTCATTGAAGTACGCCGGCACGGTGATGACCGCCTTGGTCACGGTCTGGCCGAGGTACTCCTCCGCCGCCTGTTTCAACTTCTGCAGAATCATCGCGGAGATCTCAGGCGGAGACATTTCCTTCCCGCCTGCCTTCACCCGAACGTCGCCGTTGCTGGCGCGCGCGACGGTGTAAGGCACCATCTTCATCTCCTCGTTCACTTCGTCGTATTTGCGACCCATGAACCGCTTGATGGAGAAGATGGTGTTCTCCGGATTGGTTACCGCCTGGCGCTTCGCCACCTGGCCGACAAGACGCTCGCCGGACTTGGTGAACCCGACAACCGACGGAGTGATGCGACTGCCCTCCGGATTGGTGATCACCACCGGCTCTCCGCCTTCCATGACAGCCACAACCGAATTGGTGGTCCCCAGGTCGATACCGATAATCTTGCTCATGCCCTTGTCCTCACACACTCCTGCCGCTCAGCTGGAGCAGCAATCTTTATAATGTTCTTAATATAAAATATGAGCGCCAATGTGTCAATCTATACATATAGACTTCCGGTAAGTCGGTGCTACAATGTCAGTTGCCAGCCAGCCCGCCCACTGAGGTCGTTTATGGGCCGCCTCTTCGGTTTCGTGAAGTTCCCCTCCATCCTTAGGTGTTGCCTTGTGCTCGCGACGTCCGTCGCTTCGAGCCCGGCCATTGCGCAAGCACCTAACACAGTCAATTCACCGAGCGTCGCGGCTGATCCGCCCGCGCACGTCTCGTTCGTCGACGGAACGGCCGTCCTCGAGCGCGACGGACAGCGAGATTCCGCGCCGGCAAACATGCCGCTCCTTGCCGGCGATCGACTGCGGACACAGAACGGCCGCGTCGAGATTCTGTTTGCCGACAACAGCACGCTCCATCTCGATACCGACACATTGATCGATTTCGAGTCCGATGATCTCGTTCGGCTGCTTGCCGGACGCATCCGACTCGCGATTCCTGGACCCGATCGACAGGTCTCTTATCGCATCGACGCTCCGTCTGCATCCGCCGTGATCAATCAGCCCGGCGAATACAAGATGTCGATGCTTACCGGCACCGCAGAGTGTGAGATTGAACTGGCCGTTCTTCGCGGCGGCGCGGAACTCGTGAATGACGATGGCCGCACCGCGCTTCGTGCAGGACTGCGGGCGTGTGCGCGCGCGAATGCGGCACCGTCGTTCGCATACGCGTTCAACTCGGCGTCGTGGGATTCATTCGATCGGTGGTCGGAGACGCGTCGCGATCAGCGTCTCGGAGTATCGACGCAGTATCTGCCGAATGAGGTCCAGCCTTACGCGTCGGCCTTCGATCAGTACGGCACGTGGCAATACAACACGTCGTACGGATACGTTTGGTATCCGTCGGTGGCGGTTGGCTGGCGTCCGTACTACCACGGGCGCTGGGTTCCCTATCGCCCTTACGGATGGACGTGGGTCGGTGTCGGCCCCTGGGCGTGGCCAACGCATCACTACGGACGGTGGGGGTTCTCGGCCGGGACATGGTTCTGGATCCCCGGACACAGTTGGGGCCCTGCGTGGGTCTCGTGGGCGTATGCTCCCGGCTACGTCAGCTGGTGTCCGCTTGGCTGGAACAATCATGCGGTTCTGTCGTTCGGATTTAGTTTTGGTTACGACCCGTGGCGCGCATGGACGGTCGTGCCGCACGGCCACTTCGGTCACGGATACGTGCACGCGAATTACGTCGGTGGGCACGGGTTCGACGCGCACACGCGTGCCGCGTTCGTGCCGCGCCCTGCCGCGCCCGCATGGCGCGGTTACGCCGTACCGCGCTCCACCACACCGATTTACGTGACCGGGACTGCCCGGCCACGCACGGCAGGATCGACCGTCTACACGAATCTCGACTCCAGCGCGTCGCGTGTTGGTCAGACCGGACGACGAGTGATGGTCGGGGAACCGAGAAGCAAAGTGACTGAGGTCACTCCCGGTGCGACGGCTGCCGATCGCCCTCGCGCAGTCGTGCGCGGTGCTCCCGCGCAACCGTCGGCTTCTCCTGGCGACGGCACGCAGCGCTCCCGCGCCGCGACTCCTTCGCAACCGACATACGGCACCGCAGTTGAACGCAGTCGTGCGGGAAGTCCGAGTGCTAGCGGCACGACGGCTCCTGCTGCTGAAGATCGGTTCGCACGACGCGCTCCGGCGTCGTCCGACTCGGGGGATCCGCGTAACGACGCGGATGCGCGCCCGAGGGCGGTTCCTCGTGCGTATCCGTCTTATGGAACTCGTGCTCCCGAGATGTCGCGTCCGGGAATGATGACCAGTCCCGGCTCGATCACGATCCCTCGCACGGCTCCTGAAGCGACGCGACCGGCGATGCCCGAGACCCGACCGTATGGATATGGAGTGGAACGCCGCGCGCCAGGTGGTGTTGACCGACCGTCAGCTCCGCCGCCAGTGAGTGCGCCCGCTGCCATGCCCGAGCACCGCGTGAATCCTGGCGTTCAACAACGAAGTGCGCCCGCACCCGAGAACCGCGGCGGTGGGTCGCCGCCGCCGCAGGGTGGGCATTCGCGCGGCGGTCAGCCGTCTACAGGGACAGCCACCCCGCGCGGACGAGGATAATGCGAGGGGTTGTCTGGGCCGCCGCGTTTCTGTTGGCGGCCCTTCGTCTGCCTGCCGACCCCGCAGGCCGACTTTTCTTTCTCGACCTTCGCGGCGGCCGCGTCGTCTCCGCTGCACCGGATGGGTCTGACGTCAAGGTCCTGGTCTCGGGACGTACTGGGATTCCGGACGGCGTCGCCGTCGACACCGAGCGCGGGCACATCTACTGGACCATCATGGGTAAGGCAGCGGCCGACGACGGAGTGATCGAGCGGGCCGATCTCGACGGTGGCCATCTCACGACAATCGTTCCCGCCGGCGGCACGTTTACGCCGAAGCAGCTCAAGCTCGATCCCGTTCATCGAAAGCTGTACTGGTCCGACCGCGAGGGCATGCGGGTGATGCGATCGGACCTCGATGGAACGCACATCGAGACGCTGGTAGAAACTGGTCATGGAGACGTGGATCGCGGCGACGCGAGAAACTGGTGCGTCGGCATCGCCCTCGATGTTGCAGGCGGAAAAATGTATTGGACCCAAAAGGGCGGTGATAACGCAGGGATTGGCACCATTCGTCGAGCCAACATGGAACTCCCGCCTGGCGAGAGTCCCTCCAACCGATCCGACATCGAACTGCTCTTCCAGCGACTTCCCGAACCGATCGACCTCGACCTCGACCTGACGCGCCGCATGATCTACTGGACCGACCGCGGCGCAAATATCGTCAGCCGTGCCGCGATGGACCCGCCTCCTGGTACGTATCGGCACGCGCGAACGGATCAGGAAGTGCTGATGAGCGAGCTCAAGGAAGCGATCGGAATCGTCCTGGCCGGCGAGCGCATGTATGTGACAGACCTCGGCGGGAACGTCTACAGCGCGCGCCTGGATGGCTCGGACAAACGCCTCGTCCTCAGCGGCCAGGGCAGTCTTACCGGGATTACGTTCGTTCCGAATCGGTAGGCTACCGGCTCCTGGCTCCCGGCTCTGTGGGCTCAGACAGCGGCCAAAACCCAACAGAAATGGTAATCTATTACCATGCGTACTACCATCGATAAGGCAGGCCGGGTGGTCATCCCGGCGAGTATTCGGGAGCGTGCGGGACTCAATGCGGGCGCCGAACTGGAGGTCTCCGTCGATGAATTTGGGATCCGCCTCGAACGGGTGGCTCCCGCACCGCGACTGGTCAAAGTCGGGCGCAGAACCGTGGCTCGTCCAACCGCGCCGACCGACGCGCGCACGGTGTTGGACGTCGCCGCGCTCGTCGAGGAAGAACGCAATCGATGGCCGTAACCTTTCTCGACACAAGCGTGCTGCTGGCCGGGATTCTGGACTTTGGGCCGCAGAGCGCGCCGGCGCAGTCGATCATGCACGCGGTGGCGGAACAGATCGTTCAATCGCCGGCAACCGCATGGCACTGCTGTCTGGAGTTCTACTCAGTCGCCACGCGCTTGCCGTCAGAGTTCCGGCTCACCCCGGCGGATGGCGCCCGTCTGCTCGAGGAAGAAGTGTTCGCGCGCTTGACGGTGCACGACCTGCCTGCCGCCGATCGCCTGCGACTTCTCCAGGCAGCGGCCCAGGATGGCACGGCAGGCGGCCGAATTTACGATGCACACATTGCCGAGGTGGCGCGCGCCGCCGACGCCGGCGTCATCGTCACCGACAATCGGCGCCATTTTCTCGCCGCGCTCCGGCACGGCATTCGAGTGGAAACCCCAACCGAGTTCTTACGAACGATAAAAACGCGGCGGAGTTAAGATCACAGTATTGCTGATTGTCGATTGCTGAATTGCTGATTGATCGGATCCCGGATCCCGGACCACCGATCCCGGCTCGATCGCATTTACGATGGCTACCTACGTTTTAAAAGTCGCCCGCAGCGCCGGTCTCATCGCGCTGTTTCTTATTGCCGCACTCCTCGGGATCGCGACCGGGGTCATCTTCGGCTACGTCGGAGACGTACCTCAGATCTCGGCACTCGACGATTACGCGCCGAGCACGATCACGCGCGTGTACGGGTCGAAGGGCGAAGTGATCGGTGAGTTCGCCATCCAGCGGCGCGAGGTCATTCCGTACGACGCCATTTCTCCCAAGCTGCGACAGGCCATTATCGCGGCGGAAGACTCCGAGTTCGAGCGGCATTTCGGGTTGAGCATGCCGCACATCATCATGGCGGCAAGCCGCGATGTGCTCGGAGCGATCCGCGATCGAATCACCGGTCAACATTCGCGGCCGAAAGGCGCCAGCACCATCACGCAGCAATTGGCGCGGGGACTCTTCCCTGAAGCTGTCGGTTATCAGATCGGCGACGTCAGCCTCGAGAGAAAGATCAAAGAAGCGATCGTCGCGGTTCAGATCGAGAAGCGCTACACCAAACGCGAAATCTTTACCTTCTACGCCAACCAGATGTACCTGGGAGAGGGGGCGTACGGCGTCGAGGCGGCCGCTCGTGCCTACTTCGGCAAGTCGGCGAAAGATCTGAGCCTCGACGAGGCGGCGATGATCGCAGGACTCTTTCAGACGTGGCGCAACGCGCCAACCGTCAACATGGAGCGCGCGAAACGACGCCGCGCCTACGTGCTGCAGCGGATGGCCGACGAAAAATACATTACCCAGAAGGAAGCGAGCGAAGCCAACGCTCGCGCCATCGTTGTGGCAACCCCGGCAACGGCGGCCAATTCCCTCGCACCGTACTTCGTCGAAGAGGTGCGCAAGGATCTCGAGAGCCGTTACGGCGCGAAGAAGCTGTACGAGAACGGACTGTCGGTGCAAACCGCCCTGGACGTGAAGCTTCAGGAAGCCGCCAACCGGGCGCTGGACGATGGGCTTCGGCGGATCGATAAGCGCCGCGGCTTTCGCAAGCCGCGGCGGAACGTGATTGCCGAGAAGAAGACGCTCGATTCTTTCAAAGACCCACGTTGGGAGCGGCCGATGGCGCTCGGAGATGTGGTTCCCGCCGTCGTCGCGAGCGTCGACGGCCCGGCGATTCACTTACGTGCGGGGCCGTTGCAGGTGACGGTCGACAAGAAAGGCTTCGCCTGGACGGGCAAGGCGACTCCGGCGCAACTCGTTCATCCCGGAGACATCGTTGAGACGCGATTGCTGACCACCGACGAGGCTACGAGTACGGCGACGGGAACACTGGAGCAGCCTCCCGCAGTGGAAGGCGCCATGCTGGCGATCGACAATCGCACCGGCCAGATTCGCGCACTCATCGGCGGCTACAGCTTCGACAGGAGCAAGTTCGATCGCGCGATGCAGGCCTACCGCCAGGTGGGATCGGCGTTCAAACCGATCGTCTACACCGCAGCCATCGATCGCGGCTACACGCCGTCCAGCATCATCATGGACACGCCGGCAAGTTTTCCCGGCGCCGCAGGGTCGCCTGTCTACGCGCCGATGAACTACGACAAGAAGTTCGAAGGCCCCGTCACCCTGCGCCACGCCCTGGAAGAATCACGCAACGTGCCTGCTGTGCGGGTGATGGAGCAACTGGGCCCGGCGCATGTCATTCAGTATGCGCGACGACTCGGGCTGCAGTCCCCGATCCCTCCGTTTCTCGCCGTCGCGCTTGGCGCGGCGGAGGCGACGCTGTACGAAATGACGAGCGCCTACTCAGTGTTCCCGAACCAGGGTGTGCGCATGCGGCCGTACGCCATCGCCAAGGTGTCCGATCGCGAAGGCAACGTCCTCGAGGAAAACAGGCCAGAACCCAAAGAGGCGATCCGGGCCGATACCGCGTTTGTCATGACCAACCTGCTTCGCGGTGTTGTGCAGCGCGGAACCGCGGGGAGGGCGGCGGCACTCAACTGGCCACTCGGCGGAAAGACGGGGACGACCGACGATTACACCGACGCGTGGTTCATCGGTTTCGATCCGGACATCACGATTGGCGTCTGGGTCGGCCTCGATCAGAAAAAACCGATCGGATCGAACATGACCGGAGCCGAAGCCGCGCTGCCGATCTGGATCGACATCATGAAGGCGTGGATTGGCGATCGCAAAGAGCCGCCGCAGTTCCCGTCTCCGGGCAACATCGTGTTCGTGACGGTTGACAAAGGATCGGGCGAACCGGCCGTCGACGGCACACCCGGCGCGATACCGGAAGCATTCATCGCCGGCACGCAACCGGGATCGATTCGGTAGCGTTAATCGTCGTCGACGGTTGCCTGCATCAGCGTGCCAGCAGCCTTCTTCATCAGATAGGTCTTGATGAACCCATCGATGTCGCCGTCGAGCACACGGTTGACGTCGCCGACTTGTTCCTTCGTGCGGTGGTCCTTGATCATCTGATACGGGTGCAGGACGTAGCTGCGAATCTGGCTGCCGAAGGCAATGTCTTTCTTCTCTCCGCCGAGCTGATCGAGCTTGGCCTGTTGCTCCTTCATCTTCAGGTCGTAGAGCCGCGCCTTGAGAACCTTCATCGCCGAGTCCCGGTTGCGATGCTGCGAACGCTCGTTCTGCGACGAGACGACGATGCCGGTCGGCAGGTGCGTGATGCGCACGGCCGAATCGGTCACGTTGACGTGCTGTCCGCCGGCACCGCTCGATCGATACGTGTCGACGCGAAGGTCCTTTTCATCGATCTCCACCTCGACGTCTTCGGGCAGCTCCGGCCAGACGAAGACCGACGCGAACGAGGTGTGCCGTCGTGACGCCTGATCGAACGGCGAGATGCGAACCAGTCGATGCACACCGGCTTCGGCGAGCAGCATCCCGTACGCGTAGTCGCCAAAAATGGTCAGCGTCGCACTCTTGATACCCGCCTCATCACCCGGCTGAAGGTCGATGACGTCGCGCTTGAAGCCGCGACGCTCGGACCAGCGCAGATACATGCGAAGCAGCATCTCGGCCCAGTCCTGCGATTCGGTTCCACCGGCTCCCGGGTGAATGCTCACGATCGCGTTCTTGCGATCGTGTTCGCCCCCCAGCATCTTCTTCGTCTCGCCAGCATCGACCGTCGTCGAAAGGTCGTCGAGGCCCTTGGCGAGGTCGTCAGCCACCGGCTCGCCGGCTTCGGCCCACTCGACCAGCACCGCGAGATCCTCGGTTCGTCTTCGCAGAGACTCACTGAGATCGCGGTCCTCCTCCAACCGTCGACGACGTTGAAGCAGTTTCTGCGCGGACGCCTGATCCTTCCAGAAGTCCGGATCGGAGACGCGTTGTTCTATGGAGGAAAGTTCGCCGGCGCTGCGGGGAGTGTCAAAGATAGCTCCGCAGGTCGGATGCGCGGCGAGTCAAGTCCTGATACCTGCGAAGCTGTTCGTCGAGTTGTATGGGCATAAAGGCGGTCAGTTAACGAAGACTCTCGAGGGAGCGGAGTTCGCTCCGTCCCCTCCAGTTTACTCAAATCTCCACGCCGCGAGAAGCGCGGCGACGGTCAGGACCAGCGACAACCACGCAACAAGGTCGCCAATCCGGCTGTAGATTGTCCGGTCCTTCATGAAACGCACGTCCTGCACGACCAGGTCCTGCTCGAAAAGCGGCGTCTTGGTGAGAACGCGGCCATAAGGGTCGACAAATCCGCTGATGCCGGTATTGGCCGCGCGCGCGAGGTATCTTCCTTCTTCGATTGCGCGCATCGACGCCTGGTCCCAGTGTTGATATGCGGCGGATGACCTCCCGTACCAGGCGTCGTTGGTAATCGTCGTGAGCAATTCGCTCCCGTCGCGGACAAACCGCCGGATGAGATCTGGATAGATCACTTCGTAGCAGATCGCTGTGCTGGCCACGTGATCGCCGACTGGCAACAGCACCGGAAACGTTCCCGGCGTAAATGGCGAGAAATCTGCGACCGCACCGATAATCGGTCCGGCAAAGAACAGGACCGATTGAAGCGGCACATACTCGCCGAACGGCACGAGGTGCATTTTGCGATAGACGGCACCCACCGTGCCATCCGGCTTCACGAGAAACGCGGCATTGTAGTAACGCGTTTCGGCCTTTCCGCCGGCAGCGGCTGCCTTGATGGGCTCGACCTGATCGCTGCCGATGAGCAGCGTCGCCTTCGATTCCACCGCCAGCCGGCGGATGGCCGAACCGGCGAGGATGTCCTGCTCGAACGGCAGTGGCGTTGCTGATTCGGGCCACATGATGAACGTCGCACCCTGCGCGAGCGCCTGCCGCGTCATCGCCAGGTACCGTTCACTGATCGCGACGCGGTTGCTCGGATCCCATTTCTGGTCCTGCGGGACGTTTCCTTGCAGCGCGGCGACACGCACCGGCGTGCCGCGACTCAGGAGCGCCGCCGATCGAATTCTGACTTCGCCCCAGATCGCAATCGCCACTACGAGCACAACTGTGGCGGCCGCAGCACGCCACGAGGCGGGATTGCGCTCGACGAGCAGATAGGCCGCGGATGTGGCAACAAGCACGAGAAGTCCGGAGACGCCGTAGACGCCGACGACCGATGCAATCTGCGCGATTGGCAGAACAGTCACCTGGCTGTAGCCAAGGAGCGCCCATGGAAAGCCGTCCCAGATATATTGCCGGCCGAGTTCAGTAACGACCCAGACTGACGGAGCAAGCAGCAGCGCTCGCCGGCCTAATCGGGTATGCAGATAGGCAAGGATTCCTGCGAACGCGGCAGGGAAAAGCGACAGATACGCGACCAGCACTCCGGCGGCAAAGATCGCACCCGCAGTCGGTAGTCCTCCGAAGGTCGTCATCGTGTCGACGAGCCAGTAGAGGGTGCCGGAAAAATACACGGCTCCGGTCACGAGCCCGAGACTCAGGGCTCGCCGGGTCGTTATATTCCTGGAGGGCTCACCCGGCACACGGCGGGACGAATCGCGCACGATCGCCACGACGAGCGGCGTCAACGCGAGCCATGCGCAGGCCGGATGTCCGAACTTCGGAAAACTGAGCGCGAGAAGAGCGCCCGCGAGAAGCGCTAACGCGTAATCCAGGACTGGTACTGTTCTTCTTTCTTGATTCGCAGCGATACCTTCTCGGCTTCACCGCGATCTTTGTAACGACCGACTTGGACTTTGTACCAGGAAGGCGTGGCGTTCGCTGACGGATTCACGAGGAACGCCGGATATCCCTTCGCGGCGAGTTTCTTCAAGATCGAGCCGGCGATGGCGCGGTCTTGCGTGGCAATCACCTGGACGGCCCAGGTTCCTGCCCGAGCGGACGTTGGAAGATCATCAGTCGATGCGGGTCTTGGCGGAACCTGTTCCGATGTTGCAACCGGCCTGGGAACCGGCGCCGCCGGCGTCTCGGTCGGCTTCGCGGCGGGCGCCGGCGCAACCTTCGCCTCTTCCTGGCGCTTCAGTGATTCCTGCGGTGCCCCCTCACCCTGCAGGCGCTTGTGGTACGAAAGATCGTCGTCGGCAACGGGCGCCGGGGGCTCGGTTGCTGGCGGCGCGGCAACGGGAGCGGGCTCGGTGACCGGCGCCGCCGCATTGACTTGCTCCGGCACATCGATCTGCGCATCGCGTGCCCCGCGTCCCACCTTCACGCCGCACAGGAACACGACCACGATCACCGTGGTCGTCACGATGAACAGGAAGACCAGCTGCTTACCGCTCAGCTGGATCTCGTGAAAGCCATCTTCGGTCGTGTCGTGTGTGAGTTCGGACACTCTTAGGCCCTTATCATTTTCGCTCTCTGAGGAGATTCAACAATTCGATCGGCAACGGAAAAATGATCGTGGAGTTCTTTTCCGACGCGATTTCGGTTAGTGTCTGCAGGTAGCGCAACGTGATCGTCATGGGTTCGCTCGACATCACGGTTGCGGCCGATGCCAGCTTTTCAGACGCTTCGAGCTCGCCGGCCGCGTGAATGATCTTAGCACGCTTCTCGCGCTCGGCTTCAGCCTGCTTCGCCATCGCGCGCTGCATGTCCGGCGGAAGATCGACGTGCTTCACTTCGACTGACGAGACCTTGATGCCCCACGGGTCGGTGTGCTGATCGAGGATCTGCTGCAACTGCTGATTCAGGCGCTCCCGCTCTGACAAAAGGTCATCGAGTTCGACCTGGCCCAACACACTCCGCAAGGTTGTCTGTGCCAGCTGCGACGTCGCGTAGTGATAACTCTCCACTTCGACGATCGCGCGGCGCGGATCCATGACCCTGAAGTACACGACCGCGTTCACTTTCACCGAGACATTGTCGCGCGTGATGACGTCCTGCGGCGGCACGTCCATGACAATCGTCCGGAGGCTGACACGCACCATGCGATCGATCGGCGCAAACACGAAGATAACGCCGGGCCCCTTGGGCGCTGAGAGCAGCTTTCCCAGACGGAACACGACCGCGCGCTCGTATTCGTTGAGGATCTTGATCGAACTAAGCAGATAGAACGCGACGATGGCGACTACGATGAGGAACGGCGGATTCAGCACGGCAAGCCTCCGGCGCGCATCATATGATCTTTCGCCACATATGGCCTCCGTCTTTAGATGTTGTTGGCGATGAGGTCGATTTACCGATGTACAGCGGACGATGGCGGTTCCGAGGCGCCAGACTCGGCCGCGACCTGAAGCCGTAACCCTTCGACCGCGGTGACACGAACCGGCGTACCCGCCTCGATCCGTTCACTGGCCGAGGCGGTCCAGATCTCGCCATGGGTGCGGACGTGGCCCGTGCCGCCGGGATCGATGGGGGTCAGCGCATAGCCCATTTCATGAAGCATCGCCGACGCGCCGGTCACAGGCGGGGCCCTTTGCGCGCTGACGGCCAGCGTGACAAGGAAGACCAAAATGCCGGCGATACTGAGGGTCACGGGGATAATCAGCCGCAACCCTATCTGCAGCTCCGGCAGCGGCGAGTCGATGAGCATCATCGAACCAAGGAGCAGCGACAACACGCCGCCGACGCCGAGCAGGCCGTAACTCGTGACCTTCACCTCGAGGACCAGCAGGCCAAGCCCGAACAGGATGAGTAGAACCCCGGCATAGCTGACCGGCAGGATCTGGAACGCGAAGAACGCCAGCAACAAGCAGATGCCACCAGCGACGCCCGGCAGCACGGCACCGGGACTCCAGAGTTCGATGGTCAAGCCGAGCGTGCCGAGGGTCAGCAACAGATACGCAATCTGTGGATGCGCAATCAGGCTGAGGATCCGCTGCTGCCAGCTCATTTCCACGTTCACCGATGATGTGCCTGCCGTGTGGAGCGTCTGCGTGTGGCCATCGAATCGTGTGATTGAGCGGCCGTCGAGCTTGCGCACCAGCTCCGGGACGTCGTTCACCACGAAATCGATCAGCGGCGGCGATGCGGAGAGCGCCTCCTGTTCCGTGAACGATCGGCTCTCGAGTACTGCCTGTTCGACCAGGGCCACGTTGCGCTTGCGCTGCGTCGCCAGCGTCCGTGCGTAGGCGGCGACATCGGATGCCATCTTCTTCGCCATCGTGTCGTCGACCTTCTCACCGTTCCCCGTAACCGGATGCGCAGCGCCGATATGTGTCGCTGGCGCCATGGCAGCAATGTCGGCCGCAATCGTGATGAGGAATCCAGCCGATGCCGCGCGGTTTCCCGACGGCCCGACGAAGACCGCGATCGGCGTCTTCGCGTGAATGATGGCGTTGTTGATGTCGCGCGTCGAATCGACCAGTCCGCCTGGCGTACGCAACGAGATGACCACGAGCGCCGCTCCATCAGCGTCCGCTTTGGTGATCACCCCGCGAACGTATTCGGCGGCAACTGGATGAATGATCCCGTCGATCTCCGCCGTGTAGACGTGAGGAACCGGCTGACTCTGCGCCCGCGCGTTGACGAGGGCGGCGAGCGCGATGACCGCAGCGATGAATTGCCGTGACATGCGCATGTGCTTCTCCTTAAGTGCTGCGTTCATGCAGGCCGGAGTCTTAAGACCCCGGCGCTACTTGATGTCAGCGATCATCCGTTTCGCTGCAGCGGAATTCGGATCGAGCGCGAGCGCTCGTTCCAGTTCGCTGCGTGCGGCCGCCGTGTTCTGGAGCTTGAGATAGGCCTCCGCCAGCGCCACACGCGCGACCGCCGTGTCTTCACTCCAGATCGAGATTTTCAAGGCGTTGACCGCTTCCTGCGGGCGGCCGGCACGGAGGTGGATGCGGCCGATGAGCAGATGGGCTTGCGCTTCGTACGGCGACAGATAGACCACTCGTCGCAGTTCCGCAATCGCTTCCGCATCCGCTTCACGCTCGTACAACCGCCGTCCGCGATCGAGATGAAACCGCACCAGCTCTCGCTGATCCTGCTGCACCGAGCTCGACACCATCGCTTCGGGACCGCTGCCGGCCGGTTTGTCCGGATCGGTGCGCACGCGCTCGAGGCCCTTCGGAACGGGCATCTTCTCCGCTGCCGCGCGCCGTTCGAGTTCCTCGTACCGTGACGACAACCGGCGGGCGAGTTCCCGTTCACGGCCAGCTTCGACGTCGCTCGCGGAACTCTGAAGCGCGGCGGCGAGCACAAAATGCGCATCCGCGTCGCTCGGATCGCGGCGCACCGCCTCGCGGAGCCAATAGGTAGCCGCCTGGGTGTTTCGGTCGAGCAGGTAGACATACCCGAGGTTGAACAGCACGTCGGAGTCGCCGGGCGAGACGTCGGCCGCTTTGGTCAGAAAAAACGCCGGGGTGCCCGTTTCCGGTGTCGACCCCCGCCGGATCTGAATGACGCCGAGATTGTTCCAGGCGGCACCCAGGTCGACCGATTTGTCGGCTGCTGACGCGGCGTCGTCGGTCAACGCCTTGAACGTCGGGAACGCCTCGTCGTAGCGCCTCAGCTGCATCAACGACACGCCGGAAAGAAACCGCGCCCGTCGGAAGAGCGGCGACGAACTCGACACGGCGCGGGCGGCGGCAAGAGCGGATACGTGATCCGCCAGTCCGGTCCGAACGCTCCAGAGCGCCAGCTCGGCACGATCGTAGGCCGGGAACATCTTGATTGCGCTTTCGAGATACGTTGCTTGCGCCACCGGGGTTTCCGCAACCAGGCCTTTGACGTAGTTCTCGAACGCGTTCACGGGCGGATAGGCCGATGCATACGTGGGAGGCCGTGAATCCGGGGCGAGACGCGACGCGACACGGCGAAAGCTGGCAAACAGATCCGTCAAGGGCGCTTGATCGGAGACCGCCGGCTCGACCCGTCCGACGTCGACGCGAATCGAGTGGGCGTCGACCCGAAGTTTGTCGCCGTCGACCGCAAAGCTGCCGATGACCACTTCACTCGCCCCGACAAGACGCCCCACTTTGATGACCGTGGCGCGGCTGAGCGTGGCCGCTACTGGCAGGTGGAGATCGTCGAACGCGCGCACCCGGTCGTCACGCGAAATCGCCGGCAGTCCGCGCGCGCGCAGCTCGTCGCCGATGAGGATGGCCGAAGCCTCTGACAACCAATGCAGTCGCGGGTCATGTCCTGTGTTCTCGAACGGAGTGACGAGAATGCGGTCGTTGACCGGACGCTGCGCCGCGGCAGGCTGCGCGAGCAGGATCAAGCCTGCCGCGACCTGTAAGAGGGAGATCGCAGCGTTCACGAAATGGTGCCAGACACCGATTCGTGAATTGTCACCTTCTGGTCGCTTTTTGCTAGTCACGCAGCTGCCGCGGACTCGTCAACGCTGGCCCCAAGAACAACGACCGACAACAGACAGCCCTTTCGCGCTCCACCAGCACGGCATTCGCTGACCCGCGCGTCGGCGCGCAGGTCGAAGTGATGCAACACACGCGCAATCGACGAGGCGTAGAAACCGCATAACGGAAAGTTCGATGTCTCGCGAACTTCGCAGAACAGCGACCCCCGCAGGTCGACCGACGCGGTTCCGCGGCGCAGTTTCATGATCGCGCGCGACCCCGGATATGTCTGACGAACGAGCGCGCGAGCGGTCCTCAGCGCGGCGCGCGTCCGCCATGCCGCCGGAAGCGCGCGGACGAAGCGACGCTCGAACGGTGAAATATCGTTCACGGTCCAGTCGGCGGCGTACTCGCCGGCGCGCGCCGTGATCTGCCCGTACGCCTGCCCTTCGGTGCGCAGAAAGCTCAGCACCGCAAACAGCGGCGCCAGTCCGATCGTGCCTTCCCGCAGTCCGGAGACGCTCAGCCAGTTCTCGTAGAACTCCAATCGTGACGGCAACACGTCGGCGATCGCCTGGTGGAGGCTGGCGACCAGGACCCGTCCAATCCGCGGCTCGGTCACCGACATGATGCTGGCCCACTCGACAACGATTGTTCGATTGCCGCTGCTACCATTCGGGGTTTGATACTCTTGTCGATCTGGACATGGACAACAGACGCGAACTGGCGGCCGCAATCCTGGCCGGCGGGCGCGCCAGACGCATGGACGGTGTCAACAAGGGAACGCTCGTCATCGGTCGAACCGCAATCATCGACCGTCAGTTGCAAACGCTCGGCGAGGTCGCGCACGACATCTTCGTCGTCGGGCGCAGCGATATCGCGTGGACGTCGCGAGGGTTGCGCGTCATTTCCGACGAGATTCCGGATGCCGGGCCACTTGGTGGCATCTATACGGCGATTGTGCGATCGCCGTGCGAACGCACGCTGGTCGTCGCCTGCGACATGCCGTTTCTGTCGAGCGCGTTCCTGCGTGAACTCGCCGCGGTGAAGGACGCCGATCTCGTCATTCCCCGGCACGCTCGAGGGCACGAACCGCTCTGCGCGATTTACTCGCGCGCATGCGCCGAAGACATCCGTGAACGGCTCGCGCGAGGCGTAAACGAGGCGTCGCGGCTTCCGGTGGGCATGCGTGTCACGGAGGTCGACGTGGACAACGAGACGTTCTTCGTGAATGTCAACACGCCGCATGATTACGAGCGGGCCAAGGGAGTCGGTGAATAAATGCCGGAACCGCCCGCAAATCGTATCACGACTGGAAAAATACCGCAGGATGAGCGCTGATTCATGATTTTGCCGATCCACGCCCTGGTTCGAACTCTGATGGCAGAGAGCGTTGTCCGCCTCTACGGTTTGCCGGCCGACGATCCGGCTCTGCGCGCAATCGCGGTTGAGCCGGCGCCCCGTCGAGCATTAGGCGATCTCGCGGTGCCCCTCGCGTTTGAGCTCGCCCGCCGCCTTCGCAAGGCGCCACGCGCGATTGCGCAGGAGATCGTGACGTCGTTGGGACAGGTCGACGGGTTTTCGCGGATCGAAGCGGCGCCGAACGGTTACGTCAACTTCTTTCTCGATCGCCCACTATGGACGCGCCAATGGTTGACGCACGAGACTCGAACCGCCACTTCGGGTGGAAAGGCGATCGTCGAACACACGGCGATCAATCCCAACAAGGCCGCACACATCGGCCATCTGCGCAATGCCGCGCTTGGTGATGCATTCGGACGGGTGCTGCGCTTTCTGGGACGACAGGTTGAAATCCAGAATTACATCGACGACACCGGGGTCCAGGTAGCCGATGTCGCGGTGGGATTTCGCGAACTGGAACGCAAGTCGCTCGACGACGTCCGCGCAATCGCGGACGCCGGGAAGTTCGACTACTACTGCTGGGACCTGTATGCGCGAGTAACTGAATGGTACGCCGGGTCTCCCGACCGCTTGAAAATCCGCACGCAGGCACTCCACGACATCGAACACGGCGACAACGACACGGCCGCCCTCGCCAGCTTCATTGCCGAGCGGATCGTCCGCGCGCATTTGAAGACGATGCGCCGAATGAATATCGGCTATGACCTGCTCACCTGGGAAGGAGATATCCTGCGTCTTCACTTCTGGACGCATGCCTTCGAGTTCCTGAAAAAGACCGGGGCCGTTTTTCTCCAGAACGAGGGAAAACTCAAAGGCTGCTGGGTCATGCGCATCGACGATGAACCCGCAGACACGGCGGCGAAAGACTCGGCAGCGGCCAACGAAGCCGAAGACGAACCTCGCGAAAAAGTGATTGTCCGATCCGATGGCACCGTCACCTACGTCGGAAAGGACATGGCGTATCAGCTGTGGAAGTTCGGCCTTCTCGGGAAAGACTTTCACTACCGCAAATTCGTGGACGGCCCGGATCCGTTGTGGTCGACGACATCAACACCCGGGTCGCAACGGGATGCGCCGGAGTTTGGGCGGGCGTCCTGGGTGTGCAACGTCATCGATACACGGCAGTCGTATCTGCAAAAGCTGGTCAAGCAGGCGCTCGCGGTGCTCGGATACACCGAACAGGCTGAGCACTCGATTCACTACTCATACGAGATGGTGGCGCTCTCGCACGCAACGGCGCGCGAGCTCGGGTACGACACGAGCGAGGACAGCGACCGGCCGTTCGTGGAGGTCTCGGGCCGCAAGGGCCTCGGCGTGAAGGCGGACGATCTGCTCGACCGCGTGACCGATAAGGCAGCCGCGGAAGTGTCGAAGCGTAACGCCGACCTCGCCGCCGATCAGGTGCAGGCCATTGCCCAATCAATCGCAACCGCCGCGGTGCGCTACTTCATGGTGAAGTTCTCGCGCGGAAAGGTCATCATCTTCGACATCGACGAGGCGCTCAGCTTCGAAGGAGAAAGCGGCCCGTACCTTCAATACGCCGTGGTGCGGGCGAACAACATTTTCAACAAACTGAAGGAGCGGCACGGTCTTGGAGCCGACGACATGGTGTCGGCGCTCGACCGGGTAACGCCCGCGGTCCTTGCGGGCAACGACGACGAAGCGAACGACCTGTGGGGTCTCGTCTTCGAAGCGGCAAGACTCGACGAGATCGTGGAACAGGCCGTGCGCACGCTCGAGTTGTCAGTGGTTGCGAAATACGCGTTTGGCCTCGCGCAGGCTTTCAACGGGTTCTACCATAAGTATTCAATCCTGAACGAGGAACGGGAGGAGGCGCGCGTGTGGCGAGCCGCAGCCGTTGCGTACTACAGTACTCAGCTCGCTCGCGCATTGGACCTCATGGGGTGCGGCGTTCCGCCGAAAATGTGACACATGGCGCACGAACCAGTTATCGGCGTAACCCGCTGCAGCAGGCTCGACGACTATGTGGCCTCAGTCGAACGTTCAGGCGCGAGGGCGCGCGTGCTCGAGGTGAGCGAGAGCCCTCGCACGGTGCTCGAGACGATCGATGGCGTACTGTTGACTGGCGGCGGCGATGTTGATCCTGCGTTTTACGGAGAGAATCGCCACGAGACTGTCGAAGACGCCGAGCCGGGACGCGACGAGTTCGAGCTCGACCTCGCGCGACGCGCCATGGAGGACGATGTACCGGTCCTCGCAATCTGCCGCGGCGCGCAAGTCTTGAACGTCGCGGCGGGCGGGACGCTGGTTCAGGACATCCCCACAGCGGTGACAACCGAGCTTACGCACAGCCTCACCGAACCGAAGAACTGTGTCGCGCATGACATCACGGTGGACGTGGATTCGCGCCTCCACAGTGCGCTCGGAGCAGCGGTCAGCGCCGCGTGCGCGTGCAGAGTCAACAGCCGCCACCACCAGTCAGTCGGAAAACTCGGACGTAACCTGAAAGCCTCGGCCATGGCGCCCGACGGCGTGATCGAAGGCATCGAAGCGCCCGACGCGGCATTCTGTCTCGGAGTGCAGTGGCATCCCGAGAATTTCTGGCGCACCGGCGAGTTCAAGCCGTTGTTCGATGCCTTCGTCGCCGCCGCCCGCGACCGGATGGAAGCAAAACTGTAGATTCACCGGTCGAACACTCCAACACTTTCCACGTGTGGCGTGTTGGGGAAGAGATCGAACCCCTGCAACGATGTCAGCCGGTAGTCAGCGTCCAGCAACCGCCGCGCATCTCTCGCCATCGTCGGCGGATCGCACGACACGTAGACGATACGGCTGGCCCCGTGAGAGGCAATCGCGTCCATGGCCTCGCGCGACATGCCGGTCCGCGGCGGATCGACGACGATCGTCGCCGCACGTTCGGGAGTGCAATGGATGAAATCCTCGACCCGGCCGACCTTGACCTTGATCGCATCGCCGTAGGGAGCAGCGTTCTCACGCAGATCGCTGCTGCTTGATTTGTCCCCTTCCACAGCTGTAACGCGAGTCTGCCCTGTCGATGCCAGCGCGAGCGAAAAGAGACCGACGCCGGCGTACAGGTCGAGAACGATGGTGTTGGAAGGCGTCGCGTCGAGCACCGTCGTGACGAGTTGCGGAACCAGAAACCTGTTCCCCTGGAAGAACGACGCCGGTTGCCGTCCAAGTTGGCCCGATGCTGCGCGTCCACTGGTCAGCGTCGATAACGGGTCGGTAACGGTTGGCTGGCCAACCCGCAGTAGCGGTCCCAGGTAACCGCGCGCCGTACACCCGCTGAGACCCGCCGCTTCTATAACTCGACCAAGTTGCGACTCGATCGATTGCGCCTCGCGCGTGATGTCGAAATGCAAAGCGCGCTGGTCGGATGAGATGTTCTCGCTGAGTTCGATCGACGTTACGGCAGATCGCGCGTCACCGAGCGCGGCAAGCGCAGCATCCACTGCGTCCATGGCGCCCGGCGACAGCTGATTGGTCAGCCGCGCATCGCACAGGGTGTGCGTTCCCTCACGATAGAACCCGGCTCCGCCTTCGTTGACGTGGAGTCGGGCGCGCAGGCGATAGCCAGCCTCGGGGGATGGCAGCACATTCACTGACTGTTGAAGGGGAATGCGCCCGATGCGCGTGAATGCGTCGGAGATGATGTCGGCCTTCAGCGAAACCTGACGCGCATACGCGATATGCGCGTAGACGCATCCGCCGCAGAGCGGGTCCCGTGCAGCCCGGCGATCTGGAGAGGCTTTGAGAACGGATGTCGTCGAAGCGAATGCCAGCCGCTTTTCCACCCGCTCGATCCTGGCGCTGACGTGTTCTCCAGGGATTGCTCCGGCGACGAGCACGATCTGCCCTTCATGACGCGCGATCATCCGGCCGCCAGCGGCCGGCTTTTCAATTTCGATACGGACGTCGCTGCCGGGAGTGAGCACGCTCAGTCGTACGCTAAGTGCGGCAGACCAAAGGCGTCGCGCAGCAGGCGCTCGGATGCGGCGGCGCGCGCGCGCGCCAACTCATCTTTCGGCATGCGGGCCTTGAACGGAGCCAGTTCCGCCTCGGCATCACGAGCCAGGGTTGCGAGAAGTTCTTCGTTGGCTTCTATCCGAGCCGCACCAAGGAGTTCGTCATCGAGCGCTCGCAGCGCGTCGACGATTGCAGACCGCGCATCCCCACGCGCCGCTCGGCCCTCGGCGAGCAGCTGATCGAGGCGGCGCACCAACCCGTCAACCCGTTCGTTGAAGATCGCGCTTCGCGCACCACCCGCCCGCAACGATGTCAGACGGGCAATCGCTCGCTCGATGTGCTTGCCGAGCGCAGGTTTTCTCGACGAAGGCTCCTCCGCCGCCGTGCCCTCCTCGATCCGTGGTACTCCAATCGACCGGCGCCACGCATCGAACAGATCGAGGATGTCGGCTTCACAGAATTCGATCCGCACGGGCCGGCGACGCGGACCCTTCGCATAGTAGCGATCGCAGTACTGATCGATGCCCCGAAACGCAACCTTCAAGGGCACGCCGATGGTCGCCCATCCGCACACCTGCTCGAACGCAGGACCGACGATCCGAATCAGGTGACCTTCGTTCTTGCGACAGAGATAGGCCTCGATTTGCCGGCAGTACTCGGAGGGTTCCATTGAATTGGTGAATTGGTGAATTGGCGAATTGGTGAACCTTTCACGATCTGTTTCGCTCCCAGATCAACCTGAGCCCTTGAAGAGTCAAATCCGGATCTACGCACTCGATCACCGTTGTCTCCCCGGCGATGATGTCGGCCATGCCGCCGGTCGCGACACATGCCGCGCGACTACCGCCGTCCAATTCGGCGCGCATCCGGTGGACGATGCCGTCGACCATCGACACGTAGCCAAAAAACAAGCCGGACTGCATTGACGTCACGGTCGTTCGGCCAATGACCGACGGTGGCTTCCGCACGTCGACTCGAGGAAGCCGGGCCGCGCGCTGAAACAGCGCATCGGCGGAAATGCCGATTCCTGGACAGATCACTCCCCCGATGTACTCACCCGCCGCCGAGATCGCGTCGAACGTCGTCGCGGTGCCAAAGTCGACGACGATCACGGGCGCGCCCTTCGCGCGGCCATACGTTTCGTAGGCGGCAACACCGTTCACAACGCGATCGGCACCTACATCCGAGGCAGGCGTGTAGAGGACCGGCATGCCCGTGTTGGTTCCAGGATCAACGGTAAGCAGCTTGTGGCCAAAATACTGCTCCGCCATCTCCTCCATCGTTCGGGTCAACGGCGGGACGACCGACGAGAGGATGATGCCGCTGACACGATCCAGCGCGATCCCGCTGCGCGCGAAGAGATGCGTCACGAGGATTCCGACTTCGTCGGACGTGCGCTCGCGCATCGTGGCCAGCCGCCAGCTCTCGGCGAGCCGCGCGCCGTCGAAGACGCCGAGGACGATGTTCGTATTACCGACGTCGATGGCTAGAAGCATGGACTCCGCATTCTATTTCCACCTCACTTCACCCGAGATGATCCGCTCGGTCCGACCGCCGACCCGAACCAGCAAGGCGCCATCATCGTCGATTCCTGCAGCAGTGCCGGTAATCGCACCACGTGCCGTATCCCACTCGACGGTCGCGCCGCGCGACGATGGTGCGAGCTCTCGCCATCGACTCAACACGCCAATAGAATCTCCTCGCGCCAGTTCCTGAAACCGTTCGGCGAAGACCGCGAGTGTCTCGGCCAGCAGTGCAGCGCCATCCACCGGACGGCCCAGTTCCACTTCGATCGATGTCGCGCGATCTGACAATTCCGGCGGATACGCGGCCGGTCCCAGGTTGATGCCGAATCCGAGTATGACGTACTGCAGCCCGTCCGGTGTGCTCGATGCTTCGGCGAGAATGCCTGCCAGCTTCCTCCGCGCCACCCGGCTCCGATCTTCGACGACGATGTCGTTTGGCCATTTGATGTGCACCGGAAGTGCCGTGGCGTGGCGAATGCCGTCGGCGACGGCGACACCACCCGCGAGAGTCAGAAGCGGGGCCGCGCGTTCATCGCGGCACACGATCGAGACGTAGAGACCGGCGTCTGGGGGAGAAAACCAGGCGCGACCGAAACGGCCGCGACCAGCAGTCTGACTCGAGGCGCAAACCGTAGTCCCCTGCGGCGCGCCGTGCTCGGCGAACGTTCCGGCAATGTCGTTGGTCGATCCGGTCTCGTGGAAAAAATAAAAGGGGTGGCCGAAGGCGCCGCGGCGGCTGGCTGTCGCCGTCAGCGCGCGCGTGAGTTCTTCGGGGACCGGATCGGACATCCGCGCGAGCTACGCTTCGACCGACGAGCCCGCCTTGGTCGACTCGCGCGGAGACGGATCGGGCTCGAGCTCGAAACTGAGATCCACGGCGGAGGCCGAATGCGTGAGGGCACCAACCGACACGTAATCGGCGCCGGTGCCCGCGAGCTCGGCGAGGCGATCGAGCGTCACCCCGCCCGACAGTTCAATCTTCGCGCGGCCGGCAATGCGCTTGACCGCGACGCGCACTTCCTCGATCGCAAGATTGTCGAGCAGAATCACGTCGGCGCCGGCTGCAACGGCCTCGTCAACCTGGTCGAGACTCTGCGCTTCGATTTCAATCGGCATCTCGAGATGTGCCGTTTTCATTTTGCGCATCACCTCTGCGACGCCACCGCCCAGCCGAATGTGGTTGTCCTTGATGAGAATTCCGTCGTCCAAACTCGCGCGGTGGTTCGTGCCGCCGCCGGCGCGTACGGCGTACTTTTCAAGCGCGCGAAGCGTCGGCGTCGTTTTGCGCGTATCGAGAATCGTGATGGTCCCGCCGGTGGCGTCGACGTAACGACGCGTCACCGACGCAATCCCAGACAGACGCTGTAGAAAGTTGAGCGCAGTGCGTTCGGCGGTCAACATCGCGGCTGCAAAACCCCGGACGACGGCAATCGTCGTCCCGGCCGAGCAGCGTTGGCCATCTTCGACGTTTTTCGTGAACACGACTGCCGGGTCGAGTTGACTGAACGCCTCGGCGGCGATGTCCAGACCCGCGATCACGCACTCGCACTTCGCCAGGATGACTCCTCTTGCGCGTAGCGACGGATCAACGGTCGCTTCGGTCGTCACGTCCCCCCATCCGAGATCCTCAGCCAGCGCGCGGCGTACGGCTTCACGGTAGAGCGCAGGCTCAAGCGGCGCGAACGGGACCGACCTCATATCGCGTGCTCCTATGCTGACGCTTCCGGTGGCGCAAGATCTACACGCACCTGCAGCGTCTCCGCTTCGGCTGTCGCCAACTGCTGAATCAACCCGGCGGCGCGAAGGTCGCGCTCGACTTCAGGCAGCAACGCCAGCATCGAGGCTGGCGCCTGGACGAGCGCGACAGCCACGGCGGTCTTGAGCGGACGCTGCTCCTCTGATTTCTTCTTGCGAATCGCGCTGAGAACGGCGGCGGCAAAATTCAGCGCCTCGACGCCTCGCGGATCTTCGCTGGTGCCGCCGGCTGTGAGCACGTCTTCGGCCGACGGCCACTCAGCCTGATGTATCGACCCGGCACGCCACCACGACCAGACCTCTTCGGTGACGAAGGGCAGGAACGGCGCAAAGAGCCGGAGCATCGCGGACAACGCGGTCAGAAGCGCGCCGTTTGCCGAGGCGGCCAGCGCTGGCCCGTGATCACCGTAGCGGCGCCCCTTCACGAGCTCGAGATAATCGTCGCAGAAAAACCAGAAGAAGGTTTCGCTGCGCTCGAGCACCCGCGCGTAGTTGAATCGTTCGAGATCGTCGGTCGATTCGCGCACGAGGCTGGCGAGCATGGTGAGCAGCCCGCGATCCATCAGTGAGGTCACCGGACCGCTTGGCTCTGGTTTCGCGAGCACGAACCTCGATGCGTTGAGCAGCTTGATGGCAAGGCGCCGGCCGACCTTCATCTGACCTGAGTCGAATGCCGTGTCCGTCCCCATCCGCCCGCTGGCGGCCCAGTAGCGGACACCGTCGGAGCCGTGCTCTTCGAGCAACCCCATCGGCGTGATCACGTTGCCCTTCGACTTCGACATCTTCTTGCGATCCGGATCCAGAACCCAACCGGAAATCGCCGCGTGCTTCCAGGGAAGAGAATCGAACTCGAACTGAGCTCGCAGGACCGTATCGAAGAGCCAGGTGCGAATGATGTCGTGCGCCTGCGGACGCATGTCCATCGGGAAGACGCGGCCGAACAGATCCGGATCTTCCTCCCAGCGGGACACGATCTGTGGCGTCAGCGATGAGGTCGCCCACGTATCCATCACATCCGGATCGCCGGCGAAACCTCCGGGCACGTTGCGTTGCTCCTCCGTGTAACCGTGCGGCACGTCAGTCGATGGATCGATCGGCAACCGCTGCTCGTCGGGAAGCAGACGAGCCTCGTAATCGATCGAACCGTCGGCGCGCACCTTGTACCACACTGGAAACGCCACGCCAAAGAATCGCTGACGACTGATGCACCAGTCGCCGGCAAGACCGTTGATCCAGTTCTCGTACCGCGCCTGCATGTAGGGCGGATGCCACTGCAGCTGACGGCCCCGCGCCAACAGCGCGTCGCGGAACTCCATCGTCTTGATGAACCACTGCCGGCTCGTCACGATCTCGAGCGGTCGATCGCCCTTTTCGTAAAACTTGACCGCATGAGTGATCGGCTTGGGATCGCCAATGAGATCGCCTGATGCTTTCAGCTGTTCGACGATGCGGGCGCGGGCCTTGACCGCCGACAATCCGGCAAGCTCGTCGTAGTGCGCCTGCGCGCGAGAGACGTCCACTGATTCCCAGCCACGCTCGCCCCAGCGAACAGATCTGAACGCACCATTCGGCTGAATGATCGCGCGCACAGGGAGATTCAGCTCGCGCCACCAGGTCACGTCGGTGACGTCGCCGAACGTGCAGATCATCGCCACGCCGGTCCCTTTCTCCGGATCGGCGAGCGTATGCGGCCGAACGGGCACGCGGACACCGAACAGCGGCGTGATGACGTCGGCGCCAAACATCGGCTTGTATCGCTCGTCGTCGGGATGCGCGACGAGTGCGACGCACGCGGGAATCAACTCGGGCCGCGTCGTGTCGATGGTGAGGTGACCATCACGATCGGCGATGGCAAAACGGAGGCGATGGTACGCCCCGGGTTGCTCGCGGTCCTCGAGCTCGGCTTGCGCCACCGCGGTACGAAAATCAACGTCCCAAAGAGTCGGCGCTTCGAGCTGATAGGTCAGGCCACGATTGAGCAACCGCAGGAAGGACAGTTGAGACATTCGTTGCGAACGGCGATCGATCGTGGCGTAGGTCATCGACCAGTCAACCGAGAGTCCCAGGTGTCGCCAGAGATGCTCGAAGGCCTTTTCGTCCTCAGCGGTCAATCGTGCGCACAGCTCGATGAAATTCGGTCGCGACACCGGGATCGGGTGCTTGCCAGGTTTTTCAGGCGGCACGAACGACGGATCGTACGGAAGCGACGGGTCGCAGCGTACGCCGAAGTAGTTCTGCACGCGGCGCTCGGTGGGAAGGCCATTGTCGTCCCATCCCATGGGATAGAACACAGCCTTTCCACGCATGCGATGGAACCGCGCGATCACGTCGGTGTGCGTGAAGGAAAACACGTGCCCGACATGGAGCGATCCGCTAACTGTCGGCGGCGGCGTATCAATTGAAAAGACGTTGCTTCGAGGAGCGCTTCGGTCGAACCGGTAGACGCCGTCCGATTCCCACCTGGCAAGCCATTTCTGTTCGAGTCCCTCGAGAGCGGGCTTGTCGGGAACCGCCACGGGGTGATTGAGATCAAAACCAGCGGGCATGTTGTCGCAATGGTGAATTAGTGAATCAGCGAATTGGTCGAATTATCCGAACCCCGACGAACAGCAAGCATATCAATTCACGAATTCACCAATTCGCCAATTTCTTACCGTCCGACTTTGATCCGTTCAATCTCTTCACGGACGAGTCGCTCGGCCACATCGATCACGGCATCGCGCACAACTCCGTCGGACATGCGCGCAATCACCTTACCAATGATGTCCTCGAGGGCTTCATCAGAGATCGCGGATGATCCGACCGTCGAGGGGGACACACGGCGCCCTTGCTCGGCGGAAAGGAGGGCGGCAAACGCGTCAGCAAGCGACGGAACTGACGCCGTACCTGGCAATGGCGTGCCAGTCTGTGAGGGCGCGTCAGATGACGGCTTCGCGATCACCGAAGGCGTGACCGGCGCGGCCGTCGGTGGATTGGGCGTCGGTGGTGGAGTATGGACCGGCAGCGGCACATCGGCAGCAGGACGTGGCGGCGACACCGGAATTGGTGCAGCAGAAACCGCGAGTTTGGCGGGCTGCGCCGGCGGCTCGTGCTCTTGTGCTGACGGCGGCGGAGCTGTTGCTGACGGGGGGGCCGGAGGCGTCGCCGAGGCGGTCGACAGCGGTATCGGCGCAGGACGCTGAACCGGCGCGGCCTCAATGACTGTCGACTGAACGGGCACCGTGGTTAGTTGTTCGAGACGCTGAGGATCGCCGGTCAGGTCCGGGTCCCACCCCGGCAGGTCGTCGGTCGATAAGCCGGAGACGGAAGTTGGTGTCGATCCGACTGGGACCGACGCTGCTGCTGCCGGCTGCGGGGCCTCGGACGCCACAGACCGCGCTTCGGTCGCGGCTTCAACGCTCGCGAATGCGGCATCAAGTCGATCGAAGTATTCCTCGAGCGATGCTGATGACGCCGTGGGCGCAGTCGCCGCAGGTGGCGACGCCGTGTCCTTTTGCACAGGACCGGGCGCACGTTCCGGCGCTTGCGGCGCTGGCTTCGCTCCCCATAGTCCGCCCGAACGGCGACCAGCGAGCAGATCCTTCACACGATTGATGACCATCTGAGGCTCGAAAGGTTTGACGAGCACGCCGTCGCATCCAACGGCCCTCGCGCGTGTTTCATCGATCGGCTCGAATGCTCCCGTCAACAGCAGGACGGGAATATTGGCGAACTGGGGATTCCGTTTGACAAACTCCGCGACGTCGTAGCCGTCGCGTTCCGGCATGCCGACGTCAGCGAGCACGATATCGGGTCGATCGGACTGAATACTCTCGATTGCCTTCTTCCCGTCGCCCACCGCGACGACGTGCACGTCCTCGTCGGCAAACGTCAGTTCGATCACCCGTTGAATCGTCACGCTGTCGTCGGCCAGGAGCAGTTTGTGCGGCATCAGACCTGCTCCACCCTGGGGCGCACGTTCTCCGTAATGAAGGTGATGATGTCCTGCATCGGGCTTCCCGGCAAGAAGATCCCTCTCACGCCCATTTCACGCAACTTCGGAATGTCAACGTTCGGAATGATGCCGCCGACCACGACCAGGACGTCGTCCAGTCCCTTCTCTTTCAAGAGTTCCATCACCCGCGGGCAGATGTGCATGTGGGCACCCGACAGAATCGACAGTCCAATCGCGTCGGCATCTTCCTGTAACGCTGCCCCGACGATTTGCTCGGGCGTCTGCCGCAGGCCCGTGTAGATCACTTCCATGCCGGCGTCGCGCAAGGCACGCGCGATGACCTTGGCGCCACGGTCGTGTCCGTCGAGACCAGGCTTGGCGATGACGACGCGGATCTTCTTCATTGAGTTACCAGCTACCAGCTACCAGCTTCCAGCTACCAGCTTCCAGCTAGATCAAGGGCACCTCTTCGTACTCGCCCCACGCCTCGCGAAGCGCATCGCACATCTCACCAACGGTGGCGTAGGCGCGGGCACACTCGAGCAGCGGATACATCGTATTCGCCGTACCGCGAGCAGCCTCGCGCAGTGCGTCGAGTGCGCGATGGACGGCCTCCTGGTCACGTGTCCCCTTCAGCTCTTCGAGCCGTGCCAACTGTTTTTCGGCCGTTGTCTCGTCGATGTACAGGATCGGCACGCCGGCTTCGTCTTCCTGGGCGTATTCGTTGACCCCGACGATGACCTTCTCGCGCCGTTCGACAGCCTGCTGAAACTTATAGGACGCCTCGGCAATTTCGCGCTGTGGAAACCCCTGCTCGATCGCTTCGACCATGCCGCCGAGCCGGTCGATTGAGGAGAAATACTCTTTCGCACCCTGTTCCATGTCGAGCGTCAGCCGCTCCAGGAGCCAGGATCCGCCGAGCGGGTCGACCATGTTCGTGACCCCGCTCTCGTGGGCAATGATCTGTTGCGTCCGAAGCGCGAGTGTCGCCGCGTCAGCGGTCGGCAGCGCAAGTGCTTCGTCGAGTGAATTCGTGTGCAGCGAATTGGTCCCTCCGAGGACGGCCGCCAACGCTTGCAATGCGGTGCGGACGACATTGTTGTACGGCTGCTGGGCGGTGAGGGAGACGCCTGCCGTCTGAGTATGAAAGCGTAACTTCCAGGATCGCTCGTCCTTCGCGCCGAACCGATCGCGCATCACTTCGGCCCAGAGTTTCCGCGCCGCTCTGAACTTGGCGATCTCCTCGAAAAAGTCGCTATGCGAATTGAAAAAGAAGGAGATACGCGGCGCGAAGTCGTCGACATCCAGCCCGGCATCGATCCCGTACTGGACGTACTCGACACCGTCGCGCAGGGTGAAAGCCAGTTCCTGAAGCGCCGTGGATCCGGCTTCGCGAATGTGGTAACCGCTCACCGAAACGGTGTTCCACCTCGGCACCTCTTTCAAGCAGAAGCCAAAGACATCGGTAATCAGGCGCATCGATTCGCGCGGCGGGTAGATGTATTCCTTCTGCGCGATGAACTCTTTGAGGATGTCGTTCTGAATCGTGCCGGAGAGTTTTTGCCAGTCGGCACCCTGCTTCTCCGCGACGACGAGATACATCGCGAAGATCATTGGGGCGGGCGAATTGATGGTCATCGAGGTGGTGATCTCGCCGAGCGAAATCCCCTCGAACAGCCGCTCCATATCTGCGAGCGAGACGATGCTCACACCACACTTGCCCACTTCGCCGAGCGAGAGCGGATGGTCAGGATCGCGACCCATCAAGGTCGGCAGGTCGAACGCGACGCTCAGGCCGGTTCCACCGGCCGCAAGCAGCGTCTTATACCGCTCGTTGGTTTCCTCCGGCGTTCCGAAACCGGCGAACTGCCTCATCGTCCAGAGCCTGCCGCGATAGCCGGACGGATGGATGCCGCGCGTGTAGGGATACTCGCCGGGTGAGTTCAGATCGCGCTGATAGTCGAAATCCGGGAGGTCATCCGGCGTGTAGAGCCGTTCGATGGGGCGTCCGGAGATCGTGGTGAACGGCCCGGTGCGTTCGGGGGACTTCGCGAGCGCCGGCTCCAGCACCTCGCGCTCCCATCGCTGCTTGCGCGTGAGCGCCGCCGCTTTCATTCTTCACTGATTATAAGGGTACTGGCCTTCAGCTCCCGGCTGTTGGCTGCAGGGGGGTGACGTTTTAGGAAAGGACGGCGGGCCGAACGACCCGCCGTCCTCGAAACGAACTAATTCGAATATGCGCAGACCGCGTAAAGGCGCACGTTGAAGGTTCCCGGCGTGCTTTGGGTCAGTTTCAACGTGACCTTCCATTTGGTCGTTGACGAAGGAAACGACGCGAGCGGATGCACAGAGACGACGGTGTTGTTTGCGCCAGCAGCCTCCCACCCACCACCGAACACTCGCTGGCCGACGAGACATGAGAGCTCCCACGTCTTCGTCTCATCAGGCTGGAGAGTCACCGTCAGCAGTGCCGATGATACGACCTGCTGCCCCGTGAGTCCCGGAGGTCCGGCGGGTCCGGCGGGCCCCTGGGCGCCTGTCGGGCCCTGTGGCCCCGCGGGACCCTGCGGCCCTTGCGCGCCAGTGTCGCCGGTCAGACCCTGCAGTCCGGCGGGTCCCTGAGGCCCGGTGGGACCTGCGGGTCCCATTTCACCCTGCGGGCCCGTGGAACCAGTATCCCCCTTCAAGCCTTGTGGTCCAGCAGGTCCGGTGGCTCCAGTTGCGCCGGCGGGTCCTGCAGGCCCAACGGGTCCCATTTCGCCTTGCGGTCCAGCGGGTCCCGTCGCACCGGTCGCTCCCGCAGGTCCTGCAGGTCCTGCAGGTCCTTCTGGACCTTGAGGGCCGACCGGGCCTGCCGCACCGGTATCACCTTTCGGTCCGGCAGGTCCCGGGTCCCCTTTCGGCCCTACAGCTCCCGTGTCCCCCTTCGGCCCGGCAGGTCCAGCAGGTCCTTGTGGGCCGGCCGGTCCTGCAGGTCCCTGTGGGCCCGCTGGTCCAGCAGGTCCCTGTGGTCCACCAGGTCCTGCAGGTCCTTGCGGTCCCGCAGGTCCGACGGAGCCCTGACCGGAGGCTCCGCCGACGTGGAACACGAATCCGCCTCGGTCCTTGTCTCCGTTGCCCCGGCTCACGGTCAGCAGGTGCGACCCGTCGGGAATTGCGGCGGGGAGAAACACAATGATTTGCGTGTCGGTCGCGCTGATGACCGTCATCAGGTAGTTTTCACACCAGACCTGTGGCGGTTGCGAGCCAAACGCCATCCCTTCAATGGTCAGCGTCTGGTTGACGCGATCGGCAGCAGTGCTCAGGACGACGAGCTGGTTCACGGACGGCGTGGCCACCTCGTTCTTTTTCTGGGCGTACGCGAGTTCCGTCCCCAGTATCACGAGCAGAAACGACAGCATCAGTATGCGAGTAGATAAGCGCATAAAGCCTCCGGGCCGCTCACAGTTGAGCAAGCGGGAGGCCACCACGTCTGTATACTACAAGCTATTTAGAATCAGCCACTTACACTCTATTTCCAAGTTGTAAACGACCTGGGACTGTTCATTTTTGTGCCTTTGGCGACGGTTTTGATGGTGTATTGAAGTACTTTAGATGACATTATGGACATGAGCCCCCTCGTCTTGACTTGCCGCAAGCGGCACAGTAGTTTGGCCTGTTCACCGCGCTCAGATCCCGCGCTCACAGACGGACAAGGAGTCACATGGAAGCAAGTGGCAGCATCTTCAACGCGATGCTCCAGGAGTTTGACGGAGCAGCGCGGCTGTTAGGGCTCGATCCCGGGATCTGGAAGATCCTCACCCACCCGAAACGACAGATCACCGTGTCGCTCCCGGTTCAAATGGACAACGGGGAAATCGAGGTCTTCACCGGTTACCGCGTCCAGTACAACATCACGCTCGGCCCGGCAAAGGGCGGCATCCGCTATCACCCCGACGTGACACTCGACGAAGTCACCGCGCTCGCCGCCTGGATGACCTGGAAGTGCGCCGTCGCCCACGTCCCGTTCGGCGGCGGCAAGGGAGGCGTGGTTTGCGATCCGACGCGAATGTCGCGTCGCGAGCTCGAAGCGCTCACGCGACGATACGTTGCCGAAATCATCGACGCGATCGGTCCGGAAAAGGATGTCCCGGCGCCCGACGTCAACACCAACGATCAAATCATGGCGTGGGTGATGGACACCTACAGCATGCACGTCGGCCACACATCGACGGCCGTCGTGACGGGAAAGCCGATCGAAATGGGAGGGTCGCTCGGCCGGCGCGAGGCAACCGGACGCGGCGTCATGATCGTCACCCGCGAAGCGGCGAAGCATCTCGGGTTCGACATCAAGGGCGCGCGCGTCGCGGTCCAGGGCTTTGGCAATGTCGGCTCGGTCTCGGCGGATCTCCTCTCAAAGATCGGCGCGAAGATCGTCGCGGTCACCGACTGGAAAGGCGGGGTCTACAACGCCAACGGGCTCGACGTCACCAAGATGCTCGATTACGCCAAGCAGCACAAGACCATCGATGGTTTCCCGGGCGGAGAGACGATTGAGAACGAGCAACTGTTCGCGCTCGACGTCGAAGTACTGGTTCCCGCGGCGCTGGAGAACCAAATCACCCTGGACAACGCCCCGACGATCGGCGCCAGGGTCGTCGCTGAGGGAGCCAACGGTCCGACCACCCCCGAGGCGCACAAGCATCTGCATGAACGCGGCATCTTCGTCATCCCGGACATCCTGGCCAACGCCGGCGGCGTCACCACCTCATACTTCGAGTGGGTGCAGGATCGTCATGGCTACTTCTGGGAGGAGGAAGAGGTGAACAAACGCCTCGAAGCCAAGATGGTCGAGGCGTTCGACGACGTGCTGAAGACGTCGATGAAATACAAAACCGATCTGCGCACCGCCGCCTACATCGTCGCGATCAACCGCGTCGCGACGGTGACGAAAATGAGAGGGATGTACGCTTAGCGTCCGATCCTGAATGCGACGAGTTCCTGAGCGGTACTCCCCCCTTCGCTGCGCGCGTTCAGCTCAATCAAATAGTCGCCGGCCGCGAACGCCGACAGACCAAGCTCGATCTCCGCTGGACGTCCGGGAGCCTGCTGCACCGGCAGGTCGGCCATTGACTGGCCGGCGCGATTCAGCAATCGCGCAGTGACCGGCGGCGTGACCCCACCCGGCGCGTACGCGTCGGTACGGATGTAGATGCGATCGGTTCGGCTGAACTGTCGCTCGGGGGTCGGGACAGCGTTGGGATTTGCCTTGATCGCCTGGAGTTCGGGAATGGTTCGCACGCGATAGACCCGCGGCGTGCTGAACGACATCGAGACGTTGGTGAAATCCGGCACGGTGATCTGCCGTCCGAGCGTGTCGAGCACCTGACCGCGGGGACCTTCGACCACCATCTTCATATCGAGCTGGCCGGGCCGCACATCGAACGAGACGGCACCACCCTTTGCCGGCGTTGTTCCTGACTCCTCAGGAACTCGGCCGCGGAACACGGGCCGGCCGTCGGGTGCGACCGCTGTCAACGCAATTCGGGCCGGCGGATCTTCGACCGGGCGGCCGGGAATTGCCGGTGCGGCCTCCCACGAGAACGTCACGTGCGTCATGCCGTTCTCCCCGCGCGTCGTGCCAATCCAGAAATGTGCGGACTTGTCGCGTGACGGCGATGCGAGGTCGTTGAGCGCGGACGTGACGGCCGTCGGCGCCTCCGGTTTCGCCGCCGCCGCATTGATCCGTGCGACGTCGTCGTTGGAGTACGCCCAATAGCCCTTGCGGGCGCGCACGTCGAGGCCGCGGCGCTTCACGTTCACCTTGATCTGGTGGAATTTGCCGTCGGTCGGTGCCTGTGTGGAACTGTAGCCGAGCAGGTAGTAGCTGCTCGAGTCGCGGATGATCTGTTTCATTCCGACGGCCAGGTCGTTGCGATTGACGATCGCGCGCCCATCGGTGTTCGCCGCCAGCACATGCAACGTGTCCTGCGTCTGCCGAAGGCTGGTCGCGTCCTGCGTAATCGTGATCCCCTTCTCGACGCCGTACTCGAAGACCGCGAGGCCTCGCGGATCGACCGGATATATCGACGTATTCATGCGCGCCGCCGCATTGAACACCTGCTGCATGTCGTAAATCATGTCCTGATCCGAGATCATCTGATCCCTCGCCGTCGCCTGCCCCCCACACCCGCTGTTGCCGCGGCAGGGATTGGCATATCCCGGCATCGACGCGATCGGATCCTGCATTTGCGCAGGCAGAATCCCGGTGAAGCCTTCGCTGACGAAGATGATCGACTTGCGTCCTTCACGCAGCGCGCCCATCTTCATCGCCGCACCTTTCAGGGCATCCATCGTCACCTGGTTGCGCACACGCTCGACCACCTGGGCGGGATAATTCGCATACTTCTCTTCGAACTGATTCCGCGGCACATAGTTGAACTTGCGCCCTTCGAATCGTTGAATCGCGGAGACCGCGGCATCGCGGTTGCGGCTGAACCGCAGATCGGTGATCGGCGTGAGCGGATACATGATGGCCAGCATGTCGGCCGGCGCGAGCTGGTTCTCGATGAACTCGATGAGCGGCTTCTTGACCGACAGATCGGCGCCGCGTTGCACGTGGTAGTCGTCGAGGAGAATGACGAAGAGCCGGACGTCGGGCCGCGCCGCTTCGCGTTCTTCGTCGTTGTCGTCGCGAATCTGCCGCGGTGGTCCGCTTTCCGCCATCGCGATCGCGTCGAGCTTCACGATCGAAAACGTGTCGACCGTCTGAGCCTTTCCATCTTCGGTCACCGCGAAATCGTTCTGCGTGAGATCGACAACGGGATTACCGTCCTTGTCGGTGACGATGACATCGACGCTGACGTAGTTGATGCCGCGCCGAATGGTCGGCGGCTGTTGTTCCTGTTGCTGTTGGTCAGCCGGCTGCTGCTGAGACGCAGAGGCCGGGGCTTGATTCGAAGATTGTCCCGCGGACTGCTGCCCGGCGGCGCCTGGACCGAAGCCCTGCACCACGGTAACAGCCGTGACCAGTGTCAGGGCGACAAACGCGGACATTGCGCGCGACGAGATACTCATAGGACTTTAGACTCCGGCCTCAGGCAGGCAGCTTCGAGACGCGCGGGGCTCGTGGCCCAATGATAACATTGGCGTCCCGGCGCGCCGCGTCGGCCAGGCAGGAGTGATTGTGACCGAAGATACCGCCGAACGGGTCCATCCGCTGACCGTCCTGACCGAGGACGAAGTCATCCTTCGAGAGAGCGTCCGCGAGTTTGCCGAAGCACAGGTCCGGCCGCTCGTCCGTGAAATGGACGAGCACGCCAAGATCCCGCGCTCGCTCATCGATCAGCTGTTCGAACTCGGCGTGATGGGGATCGAGATCCCGGAGAGCCACGGCGGCTCCGGCGGCTCCTTCTTTCATGCGGTTTTGGCGGTCGAAGAGCTCTCGCGCGTCGACCCTTCGATCGGCGTGCTCGTCGACGTGCAGAATACGCTGGTCATCAACGCACTTCTGCGCTGGGGCAGCGACGACATCAAGCGACGGTACCTGCCGCGCCTCGCCGCCGGCACGGTTGGGGCTTACGCGTTGTCGGAGGCGGGATCGGGCAGCGATGCCTTCGCGCTGACCACCAGTGCCCGGCGAGACGGCGAGGGCTTCATCCTCAACGGACGCAAGCTCTGGATTACCAACGGCAACGAAGCGGATCTCTTCATCGTCTTCGCGACGGTTGACGCGGCAGCCGGTTACCGCGGCATCACCGCGTTTCTCGTGGAGCGTGGCTTCGACGGGTTCACCGTGGGGAAGAAGGAAGACAAGCTTGGCATTCGCGCCAGCAGCACGTGTGAACTCGTTCTCGAAGATTGCTACGTGCATGCGACAAACGTCCTTGGCGAACAGGGAAAGGGCTACAAGACGGCCATTGAAACCCTGAACGAAGGACGCATCGGCATTGGCGCGCAGATGATCGGGTTAGCAAAGGGCGCTCTGCAGCACGCCATCGTCTATACCAAGGAGCGCAAGCAGTTCGGTAAGTCGATTGCGGAATTCCAGGCCGTGCAGCATCAGCTCGCGCGCGCGGCGGTCGACGTCGAAGCGGCAACACTGGCGGTCTACAACGCGGCCAGGCTTCGCGAGGCAGGCCGGCCATTCCTGACCGAGGCGGCGATCTGCAAGATTCTCTCGTCTGAAGTCGCCGAGCGCGTCACCTCGTTGGCGGTGAATCTTTTCGGCGGCAATGGTTTCGTCAAGGAATACCCGGTTGAGAAACTGTACCGCGACGCCAAGATCGGTCAGATCTACGAAGGTACGTCGAATCTGCAGCTGCAAACGATTGCCAAGCAGATTCTTGGATAGGCGTCCCGCAGGATGTCGGACGGGCGTCAACCGGCATTCGCGCTGATCCTCCTGCTCGTCGTTGCCTCCCTTTCCACCTTCCTGCTCCACGGGCAAACACTTTCGTACGGATTCGATTACGACGACTATCACTTCACACGCCCGTACTCTCGCGCGGAAGTGATCGCCGCGTTTCACGGTCCCTGGGACGCTGCCGGCATCGAGCGACCCTACTACCGCCCGCTTACGATCGCGTTTTACGCCGCCCGATTCGAGTTGCTGGGGATCAATGCGACGGCACACCACTGCCTCTCGCTGGCGCTCTTCTCACTCGCCGCGACGCTCGCCGGATGGTTCGCGCTTCGCTTGACAGCGTCAGTCACGATTGGCCTTGTCACAACCGTGTTCTACGTCGTGCACCCGGCGATGCCGTACTCGCTCGTCGCGTGGGTCACCAATCAGATGCATCTGCTCGAATCGATCGTGCTCCTGAGCGCGTTGATCTGGTGGCATGTGGTACGCCTTCGCAGTGCGACGTGGTGGCTACCACTTCTCGCGTTGGCGATCGTCGCGTTCCTGATCAAGGAGGACGGCATCATGCTCCTGCCGGTCATCCTTGTGCTTCATGCCATTGGTCGGCGGATCGTTCACGAGCAGTTGCCACCCGTTTCACGAGCCTTCCTGGCAGCAACAGTGGTCACGCTGCTCGTACTGATCGGCGCTCGCCAATCGGCGCTGTCGGCCACGGGCTCGCTGAACGTTCCAGCGACGAGCGTCGCGTTGACCAACTATCTGCACGGCCTGAATGGTCTCTTGCGACTCGTACCGGCTGACCGCCCGTGGCAATTGGCGGCGAGCTGGTTCGTCACGCTTGCCCCCCTGACCGCATTCATCCTCTGGCGGCGACTCTCGCGCGAAGCGCACGGCCTGATGGTCAGCGGATTGGCGATCGCTCTCCTGTTCAACCTGCCATTCGTGCTCATCACGAAGGCGGAGCAGATGCACCTGGTGGCACTCGGCGTTGTGCTTCTGCTGGCAGGGGCTTGCGGCGGTCTTCTCCTCACAACGCGCGAACGTATCGTGCGCAGCGGTGTCGCACTCACATGCGCCGCGGGGGTCGCTTGCCTCGCCGCCGTCGCACGCGACATTACGCGGGATTTCGAGCCGTACGGCGCAGTCGTGCTCGCGCACGACGAGATGGTCCGTGGATGGGCAGCCGTCCCGATCGATCTGCGTGCGTACCTCGAGCGAAAGCGGTCTCCGGGTGCGTCCCGAACGCTTTCACCCGATCCCTCACTGGCGCTCGATTTCGTGATGTTCGGCACGCATGGGCCCGAGCGCTCGCCGGATGGCGTGTCGTACCGGTGGATGTCAGCATCGCAAGTGCAGATATTGATTCGCGAGGGCACGCGGAAAGTCACAATCCCGCTCCGTCACGCCATCGAAGTTTTTCGAGAGCCCGCTCGCGTCCGCATCGCCACCGACGGTCGGATCGTCGACGAGATCACGCTTGCCACATCCGAGTGGCGCTTGTCGACAACGGCGATTCCATCCGCCCACCCACCCGGTCTAGGTCGCATGCATCGCCTCACCATCACGATGGATCATGCGTGGCGGCCGATGGAGATCATTCCTGGATCGCGGGACGATCGGACGCTCGGGTTGCAGATTGGAGAGGTTCAGCTTAGGTGAGTTCTGCAATTGCGCCCCAATCGTCAATCAGCAATCTCAATCGTCAATCAGCAATCCTTGAAATCGACAATCATCAGTCCGCAATCGGCAATCGACTAAGACACGATCGCCTCCGCAATTACCATACGCTGGACCTCGGAGGTGCCCTGATAGATTTCCGTGGCACGGGCGTCGCGGAAAAGCCGCTCGACGACCGAACCGCGGCGATATCCGCTCGAGGCGAGAATCTGCATCGCCTTATCGGCGGCGCGATGCGCGGCTTCTGACGCAAACAGTTTTGCCATCGCCGCGTCCAGTGTGTGACGCGTGCCGCGCTGGCGTGAATCGGCGGCCTTGAGCATCAACAGACGAGCCGCGTCGAGCTCGGTCGCCATGTCGGCGAGCATCCACTGGATCGCCTGGTAGTTTCCGATCGGCTGGCCGAAGGCTTCCCGCGATTTTGCATGACTCAAGGCTTCCTGCAGCGCCGCCGCGCCAACACCCAGCGCCTGGGCCGCAATCGCGACGCGGCCGCCATCGAGCGCCCACATCGCGACACCGAAGCCGTCGCCAGAATTTCCGAGCATCGAATCCGATCCGACGCGCACGTTCGTGAACGCGAGATCCATGCAGCCCAGTCCGCGCACGCCGAGCGAATCGGCCGCCGCGACCCGGGTAATCCCGGGCGTGTCCATTGGGACGATGAAGGCGCTGACGCCGCGACCGCGAATCCCTGGCTGGGTGGAAGCAAACACGATGAGAACGTCGGCCGCCTCAGCGTTCGCCACCCATACCTTGCGTCCATTGATTACATAGCCTCGATCGTCGAGCCTCGCGGTCGATTGCTGATTGGCGGCATCGGATCCCGCATGCTCTTCTGACAATGCGAACGCGCCTATCGCCTGACCGCTGGCAAGCCGTCGCAGCCACACATCTTTCTGCGCGTCGGTCCCAAACTGGGCGATTGGTTCGGCGACGAGGGAGTTGTTGACTGCGGCGATCACCGCAAGGACCGCACTGACCGACGAGATGGCCTCGATAGCGACGACGTAACTGGTATAGTCGAGCCCGGCGCCACCCCATTGGGCGGGAATCGTGACGCCGAGGACGCCGAGCGCAGCCATTTTTGCCACGATTGCGCGAGGAAACGTTCCCCGTTCGTCGATACCCGCGGCTTCAGGGGCAATCGTTTCGCGCGCGAAGTGAACGATTCGTTGTTGAAAGGCGCGCTGGCTGTCCGTTAGTTCCAGGTCCATTGGTTGGGTCGATTCTATTTCTGAATGGCGCGGTCCAAAGAGGGCGCCCTACACCCGTCGATGGGAATTGTAGGGCGGGTCTGTAAACCCCGCCGAAAGCGAACCATTTGGTCCCTCACCCCGTCCTAATGCGTATCGCGGGACGAATGCCACTCATCCCAAAAACTACCATTCTCGTCGTCCTTGCCCTCGTCGCATTTCCTGGCTCGGCTGGGGCTCAGGGCGCGAACCTTGTTGATCTCGACGATTTCGGCCCTCGCGAGGTCAAATCTCAGTCGTTTACGCTCGCGTCCGCACAGGATGTCCAGATCGAGGCGACCGGTGCAGAATCGACCGGCAAAACCGGCTGGGCCGCGTCGATGGGGGAAAAGAACGGCAAGCCGGTGCCTCCGTGGTCGGGAAACGCGTGGATCCTGGAATTGCAATCGCGCAAGGTCGTCTGGAACCTGCGTGACGCCACGACGACCCAGGGCGCGCGTGGGCTGCGTGAGTTCAAAGGCCCTGCACATCTCCCCGCCGGCTCGTACACGGCTTACTACGCCTCGTTTCCCGATGGCGAATACTGGAGCGACGACAACGCTAAACACAAAAGCGATCGCAAGTGGCACTGGTTTGGCGATGACCCGGTAGAAGAATTCAGGCTGGTCGTCCGTGGCAAGGGTCAAGTGCTTTCACAGCCCGAGATCGATCGCGTGCGTGCCTCGGATGCGGCTTCGACCATCGTGTCGCTTCGCGGCCGGTTTCACGAGCAGTTCGAAGAGACGGGATTCGTGCTCGCCAACCCAACCGAAGTGCAGATTTCAGCGACGGGAGAAGCACGCGAGGACGGCGAATTCGACTTCGGCTGGATCACCAACGCCGACACGCGCGCGACCGTATGGCGATTCGGCTGGCGCGACTCGCAGCCGGCCGGCGGTGCGCCCAAAAACCGCCGTGTCACGAAAACTCTTCTCCTTCCGGCAGGCCGCTATGCCGCGTTTTATGCCACTGATGACTCTCACGATCCATCCGAGTGGAACGCGCAGCCGCCCGCGGATCCGGAAGCGTGGGGTTTGACGATCGCCGTCAACAATCGCGACGCGCGCGCGGCGATCAAGACGTTCGCCTACGAGCACGTTCCGCAGAACGCCACAATCGTCGCCCTCACCGGCATCGGAGACGATGCGATGAAGAAGCAGGGCTTCACGCTGACCCGGCCGATCGACGTGAGGATCTACGCGCTCGGCGAAGGTCGCAACGGACGCATGTTCGATTACGGGTGGATCACGAGTGCCGACACGCGCAAGCGCGTGTGGACGATGGAGTACGACACGACGGAACCGGCCGGCGGCGATGGGAAGAACCGCCGAGTCGATACGACGCTCCACCTCGAGCAGGGCAACTACATTGTCCATTACCTTTCAGATGATTCGCATTCCGCTCAAGAGTGGAACGCAACCGCCCCTCCTGACGGCCGTCGATGGGGCATCACGCTCCTGGCGGCAAAAGGACCGACCGATCGCGCTGCGGTTGTGCCCTACGACGAGAAGCGCGATCCCTCCATCCTCGCCGAGCTCACCGGCATTCGCGACGACGAGCAGGTTCGAAAACCGTTTTCACTCGATCGCGACACCGACGTTCGGATCTATGCCCTCGGCGAAGGATCGGGCAGTGACATGGTCGACTTCGGATGGATTGAAGACGCCAAGAGCGGGCGTCGCGTGTGGGAAATGACCTACCGGGTTACGGAGCACGCCGGCGGAGCAAAGAAGAATCGCCGCTTCGACGGAGTCGTCAGATTGCCTGCCGGGAATTACGTGTTGCGCTACGAGACCGATGGCTCGCACTCGTTTGGTGATTGGAACGCCGCGCCGCCAGATGACCCCGAGGCTTGGGGCATCAGGGTGTCGAGAGTTTCCCCTCCTCCGCGCTGAGTTCGTGCTGCGCCAACTTCGCAAAGATCGGCCGCATTTTTTTCGCCGTCTCGGATAATTCCTCCGGCAGCACCCGGGTCTCGCCAACCACGGTCATGAAGTTCGTGTCGCCTGACCAGCGCGGCACGATGTGCATGTGCACGTGATCGAGAACGCCGGCGCCGGCCGGTTTGCCCAGGTTGATGCCCATGTTCATGCCGTGCGGGCTGTAGGCCTCGATCAGCGCGAGTTCCGCCCGCCGTGTCAGCTCGATCAATTCACACAGTTCTTCGGAGGTCGCTGCGGCTAACGAGGGAATGTGCCGATTGGGCACGACCATCAGGTGACCGTTGTTGTACGGGTAGAGATTCAGAATGACGTAACAGGTGGTGCCGCGAAAGACAATGAGAGAAGACTGACGGAACCCTGACTCGTCGTCGCTCGTCGAGGGCGTTGCATCCTGATCAGCAAACGCGTCACAAAAAATACAGCCCCTGGCTTCTCCCCCACTGAGAATGTAGGGAAGACGCCAGGGGCTCCACAATCGATCCATCTCTTAGACGCCGGCGATGTCGGGATCAACGCTGACTGGCGCGGCCGCCGGTGGTGCGGGAGGCGTCTCCGGCTCGCGATTGATCAGCTCTTTGAGTTCCTTGCCCGGCTTGAAGTACGGGACCTTCTTTGGCGGCACATCCACCTTGTCACCAGTCTTCGGGTTCCGGCCCTTTCTCGGTTCACGACGTCGCAAACGAAAGCTTCCAAACCCGCGCAGCTCGATTTTCTCTCCGCGATGCAGCGCGTCGATGATGCTCTTGAACACGGTGTCGACGATCACCTCGGAGTGCTTCTTGGTGAGATCCGAGACGCGCGACACTTCCTCGACGAGCTCCGCTTTCGTCATGCTGCCGTTGGTCATAAGGGCTCCCTTCGGTCGCCCAGCTCCCGGCTGCCAGCTCCCAGCTGCCAGCGCGAAATGAGCTGGAAGCTGGAGGCTGGAAGCTGGAAGCTGTCAATCGTCAGTTCTGATGCTTGAAGTGATCTCCCAGGGTCACTTCAGGCCGTCCCGTCGTTTCCGTGTAGGCCTCCCAGTCGGCGCGGAACTCGTCGCTTTTCAGCGCGCGAATGCTCAGCCCAACTTTGCGTTCGGCGGGGATCAGCTTGATGATCTTCATCTGATAGCTGTCGCCCACCTTCAGATCGAGCTTCTCGTCCTTCCCGGCGTGCTGCGAATCGTCGAACTCCGACACGTGAATCAGGCCTTCGATGCCTTCGGCCAGTTCGACAAACGCCCCGAAGTTGGTCAGGCGAACGACCTTGCCCTCGACCAGCTCGCCGACGGTGTGCTGCTGGAAGAACTCATCCCACACATCCGTCTGCAACTGCTTCAGCCCGAGTGAGAGGCGCTGATTCTCCGCGTCGATATTGAGCACCATCGCCTCGACGGTGTCTCCCTTCTTCAGCACCTCGGAGGGATGCTTCAGACGCTTGCTCCACGACATGTCGGAAATGTGGATGAGGCCGTCGATCCCCTCTTCCACCTCGACAAACGCGCCGAACTCGGTCAGGTTGCGGACCTTGCCGGTAATGTTCGTGCCGATCGGATACTTCTCCGTCAGCTCGTGCCACGGATTGCTCTCGACCTGCTTCAGGCCGAGCGAAATCCGGCGCGCGCCGGGATCGACCCCGAGCACCATCGCCTCGACCGAGTCGCCGACATTCAGGATTTTCGATGGATGCTTGACGCGCTTGCTCCACGACATCTCGCTGACGTGGATCAAGCCTTCCACTCCGGGCTCGAGTTCGACGAACGCGCCGTAGTCGGTGAGGCTCACCACCTTGCCGCTCATCCTCGCGCCGACCGGGTACCGCTCGATCACGTTCGACCACGGATCGTTCATCAGCTGCTTGTGACCAAGCGACACGCGCTCGGTCGACGGGTCGTACTTCAGCACGATGACGTCGATCTCGTCGTTGACCTTGAAGAGCTCAGAGGGATGCGACACGCGGCCCCACGACATGTCGGTGATGTGGAGCAACCCGTCGATGCCACCGAGGTCGATGAACGCGCCGTAGTCGGTGATGTTCTTCACGACGCCGCGAAGCACCTTGCCTTCGGCAAGCGTGTCGAGCGTGTGCTTCTTCTTCTCGGCGTTCTCTTCTTCGAGCAGAACCTTGCGCGACAGCACGATGTTGCCGCGCTTCTTGTTGACCTTGATGACCCGCTTCCGCAGCTCTTGACCGCGCAGCGCGTCGAGGTTGCGCACCGGACGCACGTCGATCTGCGAGCCCGGGAGAAACGCGCGGACGCCGATGTCGACCGCCAGGCCGCCCTTGATGCGCTCGATCACGCGGCCGATGACGACTTTCTTCTCGGCGTAGGCCTTCTCGACCTCGTCCCAGATCTTCATCTTCTCGGCTTTTTCGCGCGAGAGGACGACGTAGCCTTCACGGTCTTCGGTGCGCTCGAGGAGCACGTCGACGGTGTCGCCGGGCTGCACGGAAATCTGTCCGGTCTCGTCGATGAACTCGTCAACCGGGATGATGCCTTCCGACTTGTAGCCAACGTCCACGATGACTTCGGATGGCGTGACTTTGAGAACGGTGCCCTTCACGACCTCGCCTTCCGCGATGTTGCGGAAGCTGTTATCGTAAAGGTCCAGGAGGCGTGCATATTCTTCGGGATCGACGTGATCGTCCATCTGGGAGAAACCCGATGTCTTCAGATCAGCGGTTCCTGCGCCACCTCCTTTGGGATTGTTGAGTGGGGAATTATCGGTTGCCATGCTAAACGGGTCCTCCTCGAACGTTCTGACCGGATCTCAGCTCCGGCGGGCTGTAGAATTGCTCTGCGCTGATTGCGATAAGCAATAGAAGATACATCACTTAGAGGCCTGCAGTCAATGCGCTCGGCGGCCGAGTCCAGCCTCGACCGCCCTCACCGACAGGGGTCAAACGACATGGCCAAGAAAGCATCACGGCGAAAGGCCGGTAGCTCTTCAGGGAAACGCTCCGGCAAAGGGCAGAAGCGGACCCCGTCGAAAAAGAGTGCGGGTGCGAGGGCGCGGGCGTCGGCCCGAAGGGGTGCCGGCAAGCGGCGTGTGTCCACTCGCCGGAGTACCGGACGCAAAACGGCTGGCGCGAAAGCGACGCGCAGTAAAAAGAGGGCAGCGCCGAAGCGGTCGCTCGCGCAGTTGCGGGCAGCCGGAGCACGCGCCAAGAAACGTGCGGCCCCTGGCGGCCGCGTCGGCGGAACGGGCCTGGAGCGTGAGTTGGCGCAAACCCCGGAGACGGGACGATCCGTTCGGGGCCCCACAAACCCGATGCCCACCAGGCGGTCGACAGGCACGCCGGCAGGCGCGGGCAGCACCAAAGGCGCGCCCGGACTTGACCGCGAGCGGAAACGCCTGCGAGAGGTCGAGGAGACACTGCCAACTCCGCCGTCGAGTCTCGACCTCGATCGCCGTCCGTCGGCGGCGCGAAGCGGACGTCACGAGTTGCAGGAGAGCCGCCGCGAACATCACGAGGTCAGTCCCGAGTTGACCGCTGGGGATGTCGATGCGGATTGGGAAGACGCGTACTCAGTTGGCGACGAAGCACCAGGCGGCGACAATCCCACACCGGACCAGGACCGCGTGGACGATATCGGCAAAGCGCTGGGGGTTCAGTACGACGACAACGAGGAGCTGAAAGGGTCGGACAAAATCAGCGAACGCGATCGTCACCGCTGGGAACTCGACCCCGCATCGTCGGACGATTACCGGGATCGGGACTAGAGTCGCTGACGAACGAGTTCCATCACTTTCTCGACGGCGTCGTCAATCGACAGCGCCGTCGTGTCGATCACCACCGCATCTTCAGCCACCGCGAGCGGTGACGCCGCGCGAGTCGTGTCGCGGTGATCGCGTTCAGCCAGCGCCGTGGCAACGTCCTGGATCGCGGCGGTCCCTTTCCCAGATGCATGCGCCGGATCGGTGGCGCGTCTTCGCGCGCGCTCCTCGGGTGATGCGTCGAGATAAATCTTCACCTGCGCGCCGGGAAAGACGACGGTGCCGATATCTCGTCCTTCCATGACGGTGCCGCCAAGCGCCGCCAGCGCGCGCTGACGCTCCACGAGCACGCGACGCACAGCGGGCTGACGTGCGACTGTCGACGCTGCGGCATCCATCTCCGGCGTGCGAATCGCGCGAACGATGTCGTGACCATCGACTGCAACACGTCCGTCGCTGACATCGCACTGCAGACGTTCCGCCACCGCCGAGACCTCCGCCTCGTCGCTTAGATCGATCCCGTCGTGAAGCGCTTTCCACGCGACCGCGCGGTACATCGCCCCCGTGTCGACGTGATGGAATCCGAGCCGCCTGGCAATTGCACGGGCAATCGTGCCCTTCCCCGCTCCCGAGGGTCCGTCGATGGCGATGATCACCGGCTCCATTCAGTCTTATATTATCCCCGGCATGCGCACGAGAACGAAGGCAGCGGGCATCGTTGCCGTGGCGCTCCTCCTCGGAGCCTGGGCATCGAACGGCTATCTGCGAGCTGCGGCGTTCATCCTTCAGGCCTCCGGCATGCAGGGGTATGCGCGGAAGGCGGCGGCGGTTGAAACCGGCGAGTTCGACCAGCGCCCCCTGACGATTCCGTGGCGTGGCGGCCAGTTGCGCGCGCGACTCTACATTCCGCGTGGGGCATCGGACCGCGCGATGGTGCTGGTGCCCGGCGTGCATGCCGCGGGCGTTGATGAGCCCCGTCTCGTGCAGTTCGCGAAGGATCTCGCGTCGGTCCGGCACACGGTGCTGACCGTAGAACTGACCGATCTCACGGAATATCGAATCACGCCCCGCACCACCGACATGATCGAAGACGCGGTGCTGTGGCTCTCGAGTCAGCACGACCTTGCGCCCGATGGTCACGTCGGCATGATGGGCATCAGCTTCGCAGGCGGACTGTCGATCGTCGCCGCCTCGCGGCCGTCACTGCGCGATCGCGTGGCGTTCGTCATGTCATTCGGCGGCCACGGCGATCTGCCGCGCACGCTTCGCTATCTGTGCACCGGAGTGCAGCCTGACGGCTCGACGCGGCCGCCGCACGACTACGGCGTGGTGATCATTTTGCTGAGCGTTGCCGATCAGGTGGTGCCGCCGGATCAAGTCGATCCGCTCCGAAAGGTAATCCTCACCTATCTCGAAGGGTCGCGTCTGGATCTCATCGACAAGAACGAATCATGGAACACGTATCAACGCGCGCGGGCGATGACCGCATCGCTGCCGGAGCCATCGAAGACGCTGATGGGATATGTCAACGAGCGCGACGTCGGCCATCTCGGCCCGATCCTGCTCCCGCACGTGACCAAGCTGGGCGACGATCGCGAGGTGTCGCCGGCGAGTCAGGCAGCCCCGAAAGCCCCGGTGTATCTCCTTCACGGCACCGATGACAACGTCATCCCGGCGATTGAATCGGTCCTGCTCGCCGACACGCTGCGGTCACGCGGCGTCGAAGTCCATCAACTCGCGACCCCGCTCATTACCCACGCCGAAGTCGACCGGTCGGCAACGGCAGGGGCGATGTTGAAGCTGGTGGGGTTCTGGGCGGATCTGCTGGGAGAGTGACAATGGACAATGTTACTTCGCCGCCCTTTTCAGCGCCGCAATTTCCTTTGCATCCAAGTCTCTAAACTCACCCGGCCTGATGCGCTGATCGGTGATCGGACCGATGCGCACGCGCTTCAAGCGATCGACCGGATGCCCGATCGCTTCGCACATGTTTCGGACCTGGCGGTTGCGCCCTTCCTTGACGACGATCGAGACGATCGCGTGCTCACCATCCTTGGCGTGCACCACATTCAAGAGCTTCACGTCGGCGGGACGCGTGCGACGACCGTCAATCACAATCCCTTTCGACAGGCGCTCCAGGTCATGGTCGTCGGGCACGCCGAGAACCTTGACCTCGTATTCGCGCTCGACCTCATGACTGGGATGCGTCAAACGGGCAGCGAGATCGCCATCGCTCGTCAGCAGCAGCAGACCCTCCGAGTCGTAGTCGAGCCGCCCAACTGGATACACGTAGTCGCGGATTCCCCCTTTCGACAACAAATCGATGACCGTTGGCCGGCGCTGCGGGTCAGAACGGCTGACGATGTAGCCCCGCGGTTTGTAGAGAAGCAGATACAGCCGGTGAGTGGCACGCTTGAGGCGGCGGCCATCGACGCGAATGTCGTCGACGGCGGGATCGGCTTTTGATCCGAGTTCGGTGACTGTCTTGCCGTTTACGCTGACGCGTCCGTCCGTGATGTAGGACTCTGCCGCGCGGCGCGACGCGATGCCCGCCGCTGAGAGGATCTTCTGAAGCCGCTCACGCACATGCACTAGCCATTGGTGAATTAGTGAACTGTTTCGTCAGAGACGGAAACACTTTCCTCGACGATCGCCGACTCAGGCACTTCGCCCTGCGACTCGAACGGAAGCGTGCTGGTCTCGGCAGTAGACTCGGTCAGCGCCGTCGGCAATTCAAAGCCAAGCGCATCCGACATCTCCTCCACCTTCGGAAGGTCTGCGAGATCGTTCAGTCCGAACCGATCCAGGAATTCACGCGTCGTCGCATACATGAACGGCCGCCCGATCACCTGCTTCCGACCGACGGTTTTGATCAGGTGCCGCTCCACCAGCGTCGTCAACACACCGCCACTGCTGGTAACGCCACGAATCTCGGCAATCTCAGGCGCGGTGATTGGCTGCTTGTAGGCGATGACGGCGAGCGTCTCGAGCGCCTGCACCGACAACTTCTGCGACGTCCGCTCATGAAACAACTTGCGGACCCATTCGTGCAGTTCGGCTCGCGTCACGATCTGATAGCCGCCTGCGACCTCGACGATCTGTAATCCGCCGGGACGCTCGTAGTCGGCCTTCAGCGATTCAAGCGCCGCCTGCACGTCCTCGCGCGGCTCGCCGTCCAAAAGCTTGTACAGCGTTTTTGGCGTGATCGGTTCCGGCGACGCAAAGATCAGTGCTTCGACAATTGGCTTCAGATGGTCAGACACGATCTACTCGCTTTCGCTACTTTTCGCGATTGCCGTGACGGGCTCAGCCTCGGCCACAGCGTTCTGAACCGCAACCTCGTGAGCGTGCCGTTGCTCCGGATCGAGCAGCGGCTTCGGTGCATCCGCCGGACGCGCGCGCTTATAGACACGGATGGGACCAAGCGCACCCGACTGGAACACCCGAATCAGTTTGAGCCGGATCATTTCCAGCATCGCGAGAAACGTGACAACGATGCCGGCTCGGCTCTGAACGTCGGCGAAAAGATCCTCGAAGCCGCACGCTTCGGTTTCGGACAGTTTCGCCATCAACTGCTCAATCCGATCCTCGATCGGGATCTGTTCACTCGGGAGATACACCTTCGGTCGCTGCTTCGCCCGTTCGACGACGGTGCGAAAGGCAGCGATGAGGCTGAATAGGTCGACTTCGATCTCCGGTTCTGGCGCCTCGCCGGCGATTTCAGCAATCGGACCATCGGGACGAGTCCACTGCGCGCTGCGAAGCGTTTCGCGCTCGTGCAGCAGCTCGGCGGCCGCCTTGAACTTCTGGTGCTCGAGAAGACGACGGACGAGCGCCTCGCGCGGGTCTTCGTCAGGATCCTCCTGCGTCGGATCGATCCGCGGCAACAGCATGCGCGACTTGATGTGAATGAGGGTCGCCGCCATGACCAGGAACTCGCCGGCGACGTCGAGGTTCAGTTCCTGCATCATGTCGATGTAGCCGAGATATTGCTCGGTGATGGCCGCAATCGGGATGTCGTAGATGTCAACCTGGTGCTGCTTGATCAGATGCAGCAGCAGGTCGAGCGGTCCTTCGAACTTCTCGAGCCTGACCGGATAGGCCTCGAGGATCGACTCGAACTCAAAGTCCTGTTGGTGTGTCATATTGCAGTTTCACGGCGCTACGAACGCGCTCCATCGTTGCCTGAGCGATCGTCCGGGCTTTCTTCGATCCCTCATGCAGCACGTCGCCGAGCGTTGAGGGGTTGGCCAGCACCTGCGCGCGCCGGGCACGCATCGGTTCGAGATGGGCGTTCAACGCCTTCGCGAGCTTCGTCTTCACCTCGACGTCACCCACTTTACCGGCGCGATATCGCGTCTTCAGATCGTCGACCTCTGCCTTGTCGGGGTTGAACGCATCGTGATAGGTGAACACCGGATTGCCTTCCACCGTTCCAGGCACATCGGCCCGAATCCGCTTCGGGTCGGTGTACATCTGCATGACCTTCTTCCGAACTGTCTCCGCATCGTCCGAGAGATTAATCGTGTTGCCGTAGCTCTTGGACATCTTCCGGTTGTCCAATCCTGGAAGCCGCGGAAACGTCGTCAGCAACGGTTTCGGTTCCACGAACAGCTCGCCGTAAAAGTTATGGAACCGGCGAACGATTTCCCGACTCAGTTCGAGATGCGGTACTTGATCTTCCCCCACCGGCACAAAGTGCGCGTTGTACATGATGACGTCGGCGGTCTGCAGCAATGGATACCCGAGAAAGCCAAGCGTCGACAGGTCCTTCTCGGCGAGTTGCTCCATCTGCTCCTTGTAGGTCGGGACGCGTTCCAGCCATGGGATAGGAACGGTCATCGAAAGCAACAGAAACAGTTCCGCGTGCTCGGGGACCAGCGATTGAATGAAAAGCGTCGAACGATCCGGATCGAGACCGGCGGCAATCCAGTCGGCCGCCATGTCGTAGGTATTCGAGACGACCTCGGAGGTATCGGCGTAATCGCTGGTCAGTGCGTGCCAGTCGGCGACGAAGTAGAAGCAATCGTACTGATCCTGAAGCGCGGCCCAGTTATTCAACGCCCCGACAAGGTGCCCGAGGTGCATCTTTCCTGTCGGGCGCATGCCCGAAACCACGCGAGGCTTCATTCAGTAGGACTGATTTTCGTTCGCAGACAGAGTGACCGGGCGCGGGCATGCGCGCGCCCGAGACGTCCAAAGAATACGGTAAAAGCGCTGCCGTATCAAGGATTTCAGCGACCTTCTCGGGCGAAGTGGGCAAGCACTGCATCGGCTGCTTTTGCGCCGACCACCTTCATCAACTCTTCACGCGTCGCCCGTCTCACGCCGGCGAGACTTCCAAACGCCGTGAGCAGCGACTTGCGACGTCGTGGTCCGATTCCATTCACCGCGTCGAGTTCCGATCGGAAATCACGTTTGCTGCGCGAGAGGCGATGGAACGTGACGGCGAATCGATGCGCCTCGTCGCGGATGCGTTGGATCAGCAGGAGGGCGGGACTGCCGGTGGCGAGCGCGATCGGATCCTCGCGATCGCGCGTGAACAGCAATTCTTCTTTCTTCGCGAGACCCACCGCAACGAGGTTGGCAAGGCCAAGTTGCTGCAGCGCGGCATACGCGGCAGACAATTGCCCTTTGCCGCCATCGATCAGAATCAGGTCCGGGAAGGGCCCTCCCGCTTCGAGCAGTTTTCGGTATCGACGCAGCACGACTTCATGCATCGCAGCAAAGTCGTTATTTACTGCCGTTTCAGCGCTATCCCAATTCCGAGCGATCATCGGCATCGCGGACGTGTCCGCGTGAAGCGAACCGCGAGGAGCGAGCAACGAACCCCGAATCCGAAACTTCCGATACTCTGATCGCTTCATCCGGCCGTCTTCGCAGACGACCATCGACGCCACGGTTTCACTGCCCTGAATCGTGGAAATGTCGAAGCACTCGATACGGCGCGGCACAGAAGGCAGTGCGAGCACCGCCCGCAGCGTTTCAAGCGCATCGTAGTTTGCGGCGACGTTCTCATTGAAGCGAGCCTGGTAAGCGACCTGCGCGTTGCGGCTGGCGAGTTCGAGCAGTCCGCGCTTCTCGCCACGCTTCGGGACATTAAGGCGAACGCGCCGGCCGGCCTCGCCGGATAACCAGCCTTCGAGCAATTCCCTGTCGGCGGCAGGAAACGGAATAGGGATGTGCACTTCGGGCGCCGCGGTGCGCTCGGCATAAAACTGTTGCAGCGCTGCTTGCAGGACGTCGCATTCCAACGAGCCGGTTGGTTGATCGGGCAGGCCTGGCGCGCCTTTCTGGGGATCGCGGAACTCGGTGACCAACTCGGTGCGCTCGACGACCTTGCCGCCACGCATCTGAAAAATCTGCACCACCGCGCCGGCGGGGCCGATCCTCAGGCCGAACGCGTCACGATCCCCGAGTTCAGGGGACGCCATCTTCTGCTGCCGGGTCTGAAGCGTCTCAATTGTCCGGATGGCGTCGCGAAGCTGCGCCGCCTGTTCAAAACGTTCAACCGTCGCCGCTTCGGACATGCGTTCACGCAGCGTCACCAGCAATTCGTCGTTACGCCCCTCGAGAAACATCCGGGTGTGCTCGACCGCGGCGCGATACTCGTCTTCGGAACAGATCGCGCGCACGCACGGGGCGATGCAGCGCTTGATGTCGTATTCCAGACAAGGCCGTGGGCGCTCGCCGGAAATGACCTCGTTGCACGACCGGATCCCAAACAGTTTGTGAGTCAGCGACATCGTCCGGCGCGCCAGCGCCGCGGGCATGAACGGACCGGCGTAAAAGTGGTCGTCGCGCTCGACTCTCCGCGCGACCAGAACACGAGCGAACGATTCCCCCGTCGTCAGTTGCAGATAGGGGTAGGTTTTATCGTCGCGCAGCAGGATGTTGTATTTCGGCGACCGCTGCTTGATGAGGTTATTCTCGAGCGCGAGCGCTTCGACGACCGAGTCGGTGACGATCACCTCGAGGCGTTCCGCTTCGTCGAGGAGCGCATCGATTCGCGGACTGGTGCCGTACGCGCCAAGATAGCTCCGCACCCGGTCGCGGAGGACGCGAGCCTTGCCGACGTACAGAGTCTCCCCTTGCCCGTTGGAATACAGGTAGACGCCGGGTTGCTCCGGCAGGCGGGCTATCTGGGTCTTGAGATCACGGATCGGCATACGATAGACTGCGCGTTTTGGCGTATCGTGAACCCTCCATTATATCGCGTCGCGCACGCACTTCTATGACGTTTACCGGACTCATTGGCCGGATCTGCATGTTCCCGCTCCGGCTCATCATCAATACGTGTGTCGCTCTCCGCATCCATCCGAACGTCCTCACCTTCATGGGTGTACTCATCAACATCGCCGCCGCCTTTGAGCTGGCTCGCGGGCACTTCACCCGCGGCGGCGTCATCATGGTGGTTGCGAACATCTTCGATTTTATTGACGGAAAGGTCGCCGTCGAGTCGAACACCATGAGCGCGTTCGGCGCCTTCTGGGACTCGGTCATTGATCGGTTTTCGGATATCGCGCTGTTTCTCGGTTTGATCTACCTGTACTCGCACCTGGGCCGTACCGACTACGTCATGGTCGCGGCAATTGCGATGATGTTCGCGATTATGACGAGCTACACGCGCGCCCGCGCCGAATCACTGATCAAGAAGTGCAAAGTCGGGTTCATGGAACGCCCCGAGCGCATCGTGCTCTTCATGATCGGCGCCTTCACGAACCGGATGGCCGCCGTGTTGTGGGTGATTGGCGTGCTGTCGATCTTCACCGTCGCCGATCGGATCATTTACACCTACCGGGAACTCCGTACCACCGAGCAGGCGATCGCATGACCAACCCCGCCACTCTTCCGATGCGCGTTCTCTGGAACGCATTCTTTTGGACCTACGAGCGAGCGACATGGCAGTACGACGTCATGGTGATCGCGATTCTCGCGTTCGTGTGGCTCACGCCACCGGGGTGGTTGGGCGACCCGATGGCGACGGGAGATGGGCCGATCGGGTGGGTTCTCTCAATGTTCAATGCCCAATGATCAATGTTCAACGGATTCGCGCATTGAGCATTGAACATTGATCATTGAGCATTGAACATTCACACATCGTCTCTCTCGTCGTGCATTCCCAGGTCGAGTGGCTTTCCCGCGAAATGGATGTCGTAGGTGGCAATTTTGTCGCGCAGGAGCCGACGCACCGCGCCGTAGTACACCTCGGGCACGACCAGGCTGCGCGCGAACGCGCGCATCCGGTAGATCATGACGAGTGTCGGTTTCTCCCCTTCCCGCCACGACAGCCCGCCGATCTTCCAATATGGAATAAACCCGGCGTCCGCCCAGATCCCTTCCTCGTAGAACCCTCGTCCGATCTTGAGGCTTAACGGCAGCGCGTAGCCGTAATAGACGAGCATCATCGTTTCGCCGAACACATCGATGAGCCGAAGCCGCAGAAACGCGAGCTTGTAGACGATGAGCACGCTCAGGATGGCGCCCATGGCTAAGAGGAGCCCGTAAAACGGAGGCCGCGGCCCCGGCCAGGTCAGCAGCGCCGACGACCGCAGCCGCTGAAACCGCAAGAACTGGAAGAAGAGTCGGAGGTCGGCCACGAAGAATCCAACACCCAAAAAGAACAGCACCTGAGGCAGGATGGCCGTCGCAATCCTTGTATCGGCGGCAACTGGTGGCATAGGCGGTGCGACAGTGGTCGAATCGTTTGGCACATTCTAACAATGTGCGACTGTATCGCGATCCGTTTTCCGATCCGGGATCCCGAACTCTATTGTCCCAGCGTCGGATCGAAACAATGACGGCAGCGCGCCTCGTAGGTGCCCTGGGCCCCGACGAGGACCCGCGCACTGCTGGCGACCAGCCGCTGGGTGTGGTTGGCCGGTGCGCCGCAGACCATGCAGATCGCGAGAGTCTTGGTGATGTACTCGGCGATCGCCAACAGCTGCGGCATCGGCTCGAACGGCTTGCCGAGATAATCCTGATCGAGGCCGGCGACGATTACGCGCTTTCCGCGATCCGCAAGCGCGTTGCACACGGCGGGAAGCTCCGCATCGAAGAATTGCCCTTCGTCGATGCCGACGACCTCGGTATCGGGCAGCACCTGTGCGAGCAGTTCCCTCGATGATGACAGGTTCACCGACGGTATCCGCATGTCGCTGTGAGAAATGATGTGGTCTTCAGCAAAGCGGTTATCGATCTTGGGTTTGAAGATCTGGACTTTCCGTTTCGCGATCTGGGCCCGGCGGAGCCGTCGAATCAGTTCCTCGCTCTTGCCGCTGAACATGCTGCCGGTGATCACTTCGATCCAACCGGCATTGGGGCGATGCTGCGATATGTCCATAGAGATTGCTGAATGCTGATTGTTGATTGATCAATCGGCAATCAGCACTCGCACATCAGCAATTACCTCACGCCCTGGACAAGTACTCACCCGTCTCGGTGTTCACCCTGATCTTGTCGCCGTTATTTACGAAGGGAGGTACGTTGACGACGAGGCCAGTCTCGAGACGCGCGGGCTTGATCTGATTGCTGGCGGTCGCCCCCTTGATGCCCGGCGCAGTTTCCTCGACGACGAGATCGACCGTTTGCGGCAGTTCGATGCCGACCGGCTCAGTGCCGTAAAACTCCACCTTGATGAGCGCATCCGGGATCAGGTAATTGACGTTGTCGCCGAGCGCTTCGGCATCAATGTGCAGCTGTTCGTAGGTGCTGGTATCCATGAAGTGAAACGAGTCACCGTCGCGGTAGAGATACTGCATCTCGCGCTCGTCGAGCGTCGCGCGATCGACGAAGTCTTCCGACCGCAGCTTTTGATCGGAGAGCGTGCCGGTGCGGATGTTGCGAAACTTCACCCGGACGAACCCGCGAAGGTTGCCGGGGGTGACATGCTGCAGTTCAAGCACGCGGAACAGATCCTGTCCGATCTTGATCAGCATGCCCTTCTTCATTCGAGTTGCCTGTAGAGTAGCCATATCGTCGTGTCCAGAACCTCCGGATCGTAACACAGCAGGGCTGAAGGCTTCGGCAGCCTTCACCCGTGAGCCTTAAGCCATGAGCCTCGAGCAGTGCTACGATCAGCGTCTATGGCGTGGGATCCCCTACGTGACCTGCGTGTCTGGCAGGAGCGGCTCGAACGATTGACCGATCATCGCTCCGATTCATGGACCCCTCCAATCGACGTGTACGAGACGCAGGATCGCTATGTGGTGGCGGCCGAAGTGCCGGGACTTGCGCGCGAACATATCGATCTCGCGCTCGAAGAGTCGCGTTTGACCATCCGTGGCCAGCGCATCGACCGAAATCCGAACGCGGAGGACGCGGTCCATTTCCACCAGGTCGAACGTGGGCATGGCGCGTTCGCGCGGACATTCGATTTCGCCTCGAAGATCGATATCGAATCGGTATCGGCCGATCTCACCAACGGCGTACTGACGATTACCCTGCCGAAGGCCGCGAGACCTCCGGCCCGCAAGATTGAGGTTCGATGATGGTTCGAAAAGTAGCCGTCTTCACACTGTTCATGACGATTGCGTTCTTCGCTGGCCTCGTCGTGACTGGACGGATGCGCAGCGCCGGCGAGACGACGGCCGCGCCTGCGGTGCAGCCGGCCGCCCGGACCGCCGCCCCGTCAATCACCACCGGCGGAATGCCCGATCTGACGGGCGTTGCCCAACGCGCAATTTTCAGCGTCACCAATATTTCCTCGACGCAGATCGTGCGAACGCCGAATTCGCCGTTCGCCAACGATCCGTTTTTTCGTTTCTTTTTCCAGGATCAGGACGACGCGTTCGGCTATCGCGAACGCCGGGCGCAGAGTCTCGGCTCGGGCGTCATCGTGTCGCGCGACGGCTACGTCCTGACCAACAACCATGTGGTCGAACAGGGTGTCGAAGTAACGGTGACGATGCCTGATCAGCGCGAACTGAAAGCAAAGATCATCGCGACCGATCCGGCAACCGACATTGCCGTGCTCAAGATTGACGCGTCGAACCTGCCGACGATGCCATGGGGAGATTCGTCACAGTTGAAGGTGGCCGAATGGGTGCTCGCGATCGGCAATCCGTTTCAACTGAATCAATCGGTCACGCTCGGCATCGTCAGTGCAACCGGGCGCCGACTCGAGGGGCGCCTCGCTTCGTACGAAGACTTCATTCAGACCGACGCCGCGATCAATCCGGGCAACTCCGGCGGGGCGCTCGTCAACGCGCGGGGAGAGCTGATCGGCATCAATACCGCGATCTTCAGCGAGACCGGCGGCTATCAGGGAATCGGGTTCGCCGTGCCGAGCAACCTTGCCCGGCACGTGATGGACGAGTTGATCAAGTACGGCGAAGTCCAGCGCGGGACGATTAGCGGCATCACCCTTCAGCCGCTGACGACGAGACTGGCTGAGCAACTGGGCGCACCCAACACCCGTGGCATGGTCGTCGTCAGCATGCAGCAGCGCTCGGATGCCTATGTCGCCGGCCTGCGGCCCGGCGACGTCATCGTCAGCTTCAACGGCACCACCCTCGAGGATCAGTCGCACTTCCTGCGGTTGTTGTCCGACGCGAAGATTGGGTCAACGGTCACGCTGGGTATCGTCCGCGAAGGAAAATCCGTGAACGTCAAAGTGCCGATCGTCAAGGCGACCGGGCAGGCCCGGCGACGGCAATAACTGCGGGCCACGGATGAACACGGATAAACCAAGCCACGGAAGCACACGGATGAACACGGATATACCAGCCACGGACGAAACACGGATGAACACGGATATACCAGACCACGGAAGAACACGGATGAACACGGATAAACCAAGCCACGGAAGAACACGGATGAACACGGATAAACCAAGCCACGGAAGAACACGGATGAACACGGATATACCAGCCACGGAAGAACACGGATAAACACGGATATACCAGCCACGGAAGAACACGGATGAACACGGATATACCAGCCACGGACGAACACGGATCAACACGGATAAACCAAGCCACGGAAGAACACGGATGAACACGGATAAACCAAGCCACGGACGAACACGGATAAACACGGATAAACCAAGCCACGGAAGAACACGGATGAACACAGATATACCAGCCACGGACGAACTCGGATCAACACGGATAAACCAAGCCACGGAAGAACACGGATGAACACGGATATACCAGCCACGGAAGAACACGGATATACCGGCACGGAAGAACACGGATAAACACGGACATTCCAGCCACCGATGAACACGGATATGCGTGGTCGAAACGCGGCCTTGATCGAACTGTATTCTCAGGATTTGCGCACTGAATGCGGAGTTAGGACTGCAAAAAATGCGCTGCCTGCCGCACAGTTCTACATAGTCACAAAGACTTACGTAGTGGCCTGTTTGTTGCTCTTCCTTCGGGATGCACCAGCACGAAGTAGATCTTCCTCACGCTGAAATCACTGCTCCAATCATCGGCGCTTTTTACGATGTCTATCGAGAACTTGGGTACGGGTTTTCGGAACTCGTCTATCGACGAGCACTCGCCATTGCGCTTCGGCAACATGGCCTCGAGGTCGCCGAGGAGCAGATGATCTCCGTAACGTTCCGAGGCTTCACGATCGGAACCTTCTATGCGGATCTGATCGTCGGTGGAGTAATCCTGGTGGAGGTCAAGAGTTCAAGCACAATCGAGAAGTACGCCGAGGCGCAGATCCTCAACTATCTGAAGGCAGCCGGAGGAGGAGTGGGCTTGCTGCTGAATTTTGGACGCGAAGCGATCTACAAACGATTCGCGATGGGTGACAATCTGGCAGAAAGCCTCCCGGGTCTCCGTTCGCAGAGTTAGGGCGTTTTCGGCCGTAGCCGATCCCTTCCGTGGAATCCGTGTTCGTCCGTGGCCAATCCCTTCCGTGGAAATCCGTGTTCGTCCGTGGCTGAGCCTTTCCGTGTAAATCCGTGGTGTTCGTCCGTGGCCGATCCCTTCCGTGGAAATCCGTGTTCGTCCGTGGCCGATCCTTCCGTGGAAATCCGTGTTCGTCCGTGGCCGATCCCTTCCGGGTAAGTCCGTGTTCGTCCGTGGCCCTGCGAGGCTCAGTTGACTACCGGATATAGCGCTTCATTCCCGACAATGCGTCGCTACCGACAGCGACGCATCGCCACTCAGACTCAACACCGACGTTGATCCCAATCCGCGGCGTCCACGCCACATCACGCACACCAAGCCCCCGATCTTCGATTCGTAGAGCACTGGCGGTGAGATCGCTCAAGTTGTGGCGGAGTGTGATCCCGAGCGCGCGGGTCAGGTTGCCTGGCCCGCGGCACAACTCTGCGGCGGTGAAATCGCGCGCTGTGCGGCCGGTGCCACGCGCGCGGCGCCGACGCATGAGCGCTTCGCCTTCCAGTGGCTCGAGCGCGCGGATCAGGACCGCCGCAGGCGAGCCTTCCGATTCAGTGACGGCGTTCACTAAGTAGTGAACCCCGTAATTGAGGTAGACGTAGGCCATGCCTGGCGGACCGTAAAGCGGTGCGTTCCGTGCTGTCGGACCAGGAGCCGCATGACACGCCGGATCGGATTCGCCGATATATGCCTCGGCTTCGACAATGACGCCGGAGGCAAGACCGGCTGCTGTTTCGTGGACGAGCACTTTCCCGATCAGCGCGCGGGCGACATCGAGCGTCGGACGCTCATAGAACTCACGCGAGAGTACCGGCATGCTCAGAGAGACGAAGGGGACCTGGGGAGTTGGGCGCGATATTTGATCCGGTCGATGGCGCGCGTGGCCGATTGCGCGACCGTGCGATCCTTGTCCCCGGTCAACGGCTGTAGCGCTGTGACCGTCGTCGCGTCACCCAGTGCACCGAGCACCGTTGCGACGTTGCCGCGGATTGCCGGACTCGGGTCCTGCAGGTGGGACACGAGCGTCGGCGCAATTGAAGGACCGAGTTCGAGCAGGTAGTCCGCGATCTGAGACGCCATCTTCTCCGAATCCAGCGATTCGACCAGGCGGGGAATGTAGTTGCGTCCGAGTTTCTGGAGCGCGAAGGCCATTGCCGCCCGCACCATCTCTGATGAGTCGTTGCCAGCTGCGACCTGAAGCGCCGACTGCTCCGAGTTGTCTTGAGCGCGCCCAAGTCCTTCCGCCGCCGCGCGCCGAAGAAACGGATCCTTGTCGGTGAGCCGCACCTTGAAGAGCGGTACGCTCGAAGGATCGGCGATGTGCGCGAGCGCATCCAGGGCCGACCATGCGCCTTCGCCCTTGCCGTAGAAGTTCAACTGTTCGGTGAGCGCCTGAATCGCGCGACGCTCGCCGAGCAGACCCAGTGATCGCATAGCCGCATAGCGCACCGGTGCTTGCGAGTCGTTGATTGCGTGGATCAGCGCATCGGCGGCACTCGATACGCTGAGCCGGCCGGTGACACGCGCCGCCGCGGCACGGATCGCCGGGTCGTAGTGATCCAGCGACTTGATCAGCACGGCGGCCTGGCTCTCGCTCAACGGCGAGCGAGCGACCGTCCCGACCGTGTAGATCGCTTCGCTTCGCACCTTCGCGTTGTCGTCGTCGATCGCCTTCAGAAGCGCATCGACCAGGTCAGGCGGCGCCAGGCGAGACTCGAGTGCCAGCGTTCCCATGTCGAAGGCCGCCTGCGCATGGGCAGGATTTCGCACTTCGACGACGTATCCCAGCCGCTTCTTCGAGGGCACGTCCTGCGTCAGGAAAAACGACAACTCGGTAGCAATCGCTTCGAGCTGAATCTGATCGACTGGATCGTTCACCAGCGGCGCAAGCGGTCCGATGGCTTCGGGGTATTTCGACTCCCGCAGCAGCTGCACCGACGCCAGCCGCACCTTCGGATCTGGATTGCGCAGGTTCCGAATCACGTCGTCGAACCGCACCTGTTGCGCCAGCGACGTCGCCGCCACGCACAGGACCACAGTCGTGCCGACGATGCGGTCCACCGCCGAGCGAAAAGAGGAAAGGACCATGCTAGTTTCTCGCCGTACCGTATGCGTTGACACGACCTACGGCGAGGACATCACGCAAGTATCGACCCGTGTGCGATCCCTCGATCTTGATGATCTGCTCGGGTGTCCCAGCAGCAACCAGACGGCCTCCTTCCTCTCCCCCTTCGGGTCCAAGGTCGATGATCCAGTCGGCGGTCTTGATCACATCGAGGTTGTGCTCGATGACGAGCAGACTGTGGCCCGCTTGAAGCAGCTTGCGAAACGCCGCCAGCAGCTTGGCGATGTCGTCGAAGTGAAGCCCGGTCGTCGGTTCGTCGAGGATATACAGCACGCGATCGCCGGTGTGCGACGAGAGGTGAGCAGCAATCTTGATCCGCTGCGCCTCGCCGCCCGACAGCGTCGTCGCAGGCTGTCCGAGGCGGAGATAACCGAGGCCGATTTCATCCAGCACCTGCAACCGACGCAGCACCTTCGGCGAGCTGCTGAAAAAGGTCAGCGCCTCGCGAACGGTCATGTCGAGCACCTGGTCGACACTGCGCCCGCGGTACTTGACCTCGAGCACCTGCGGCTTGAAGCGCTTGCCCTCGCACTGTTCGCACGGCACGAAGACGTCGGCGAGGAACTGCATTTCAACCTTGACTTCACCCTCCCCTTCGCACGCCTCGCAGCGGCCGCCCGGCACGTTGAAGGAGAAGTGACTCGCGGTCAGACCCCGTGATCGCGCATCCTTGGTGGCGGCGAACAGTTCCCGAATCGGATCGAACGCTTTCAGGTAGGTCACCGGATTGGAGCGCGGGGTTCGTCCGATGGGCGCCTGATCGACGAGCACCACGTCGGTGACAAACTCGGCCCCTTCAAGCTTCCGATGCACGCCGACGCGGCGGTCCCAGTCGCCTTTCGCCTTCTTCAGCGCCGCGTAAATGACGTCATGGACGAGTGTGCTCTTGCCGGAGCCGCTCACGCCGGTGACGCACGTGAGCACGCCGAGGGGGATCTCGACCTCAATCTCCTTGAGATTGTGTTCGGACGCACCCAGAATCCGCAGTTTCTGATTGGTCGGCTTGCGCCGGGCCGCCGGCACCGGGATCGCGAGCTCGTCGCGGAGATACTTCGCCGTGAGCGAGCGCGGCTCGGTGAGCAGCGACTGGAGCGTCCCGCTGAAGATGACGCGGCCGCCCTGTTCACCCGCACCGAGTCCCATGTCGACGACGGTGTCGGCGACACGGATCATGTCGGCGTCGTGTTCAACCACCAGCACCGTGTTCCCCTGATCGCGGAGCTGCCGGAGGATCGCAATCAGCCGTTCGTTGTCGCGCGAATGCAGGCCGATGGACGGCTCGTCGAGGACGTAGAGCGTATCGACCAAGGCGGACCCGAGCGAGGTCGCCAGATTGATGCGCTGCGACTCACCACCCGAGAGCGTCGACGACAATCGATCGAGCGTCAGATAATCGAGACCGACATCGCGAAGAAAGCCCAACCGCTTCCTGATCTCACGAAGGACCTTGTCCGCGATCGCCGCCTCTTTTTCCGAGAGCGACAATCCGGCAAAGAACGCGTCCGCTTCATGAACCGTCAGGCCGCAGATCACATCGATCGTGCGGCCGCCAACCCGGACGTCGCGTGCTTCACGGCGCAGGCGTGCACCGGCACAGTCCGGGCAGGTCAAGTATCCGCGGTAGCGGCTGAGAAAGACGCGAACGTGAACCTTGTACTTTTTCCGCTCGAGCCAACGGAAAAACCCTTTCACGCCTTCATAGCTGGCGCCGTCGCCCTCGATCACGAACCGCTTCTCGTCGTCGCTCAACTCTGACCATGGCAAATCGAGTCGCAACCCGCGGGTCTTGGCGGCGCGTTTCAGTTCGGCAAGCTGCGCGCGATAGTGCGGTTTGCTCCACGGCTCGATCGCATTCTGCGCAATCGACTTCGAGGGATCGGGAACCACCAGATCCATGTCGAGTTCGATGATGTTGCCGAAGCCGTGGCAGAGCGGGCAGGCGCCGAACGGGTTGTTGAAGGAAAAGAGGCGGGGCTGCGGCAACTCGTACGGGATGCCACACTCACGGCACTCGAATCGTTCGCTGAAACGAACCGTGACCGCCGCTGCCTCAGGCTCTCCGGCGGGAATCTGGATCGCGAACGCTGCACCGCCACCTTCCGTATAGGCGGTCTCGATCGAGTCGGTCAAACGCGCGCGCAGGTCCCCTTCGACCTTGACGCGATCGACGATCACCTGCAGCGTGGTCCGGTCCTTGAGCGACGATGGCTCGACGTCCTCGAGTGAGATCGCGCGTCGGTCGAGGTACAGCCGGCCGAAACCCTTCCGTCGGAGCGCCGCAATAGTCTCCGCGACGGGATCGACCAGGCCCGGAAGATCGGGCTGCGGCAAATCGTCGCTGCCCTGCTCTGCGGCCGTCGCATCCTCGTCTTCCGGTTCGGGGGGAGGACTGATCGCGGGAGCGGTCACGACCGGCATGTCGAACCCGATCAGCAGCCGTGTACCTTCCGGCAATTCCGTGAACCGCCGAGCGACGACTTCCGCGGTCTCGCGAATGACCTCGCGTCCGCAATTGCGGCAGTAGGTCCGTCCGACGCGCGCATAGAGCAGCCGCAGGTAATCATGAATCTCGGTTGTGGTGCCGACGGTCGATCGCGGGTTCCTGATGCTGTTTTTTTGCCGAATCGCAATCGCGGGACAAATGCCTTCAATCGCATCGACGTCCGGCTTTTCCATCCGTTCGAGGAACTGCCGTGCGTAGGCCGAAAGCGACTCGACGTAGCGACGCTGCCCTTCGGCGTAAATCGTATCGAACGCGAGCGACGACTTTCCCGATCCGCTGACTCCGGTCATCACGACCAGTGAGCGCGGCGGCAGCGTAAGATCGACGTTTTTCAGGTTATGGGTACGCGCGCCACGAATGATGATCTGGCCGCGCGGCTGAGTCTTGCCGGTAGTATCCATTTTCTCAATGGCTGAGCGCTCGGAAATTGGGGGTCCGCCGTAGTCCCCGGCCTGCCGGGCCCCGCCCGAGAGCGTTCTGCCTGCTGTCTCTTTTTAGAAATCCCGAACAGTCCATGGTACAGCAGGGCCGAGGAATCCCTCAACCTCGACGGCAACCATTTGTGCTATTTTGTTTGGGCTTTGCCGGTGGGGATCACGGGGTAGTCCTGTCCGTCTCTACGCGGCACGGAACCAAGAGGGGGCTGTGCCAGTTCGTCTGTTTATAGGCAACCTGCCGTACGCGGCATCCGAGGCAGAGTTACGCGAGCATCTATCCGGTGTCGGTGAACCCACCCAGATTGTTCTCCCAGTCGACCGTGAAACAGGGCGGCCTCGCGGCTTCGCCTTCGTGGATTATGCCGATCGCGCGGTAGCCGAAGCCGCCATCAGCCGGTTCGATCAACAGCCATTCAAAGGACGTCCTCTCGCGGTCAGTGAGGCACGTCCGCGCGAAGAACGGGGCCCCGGCGCCCCTCGCCCTGGAGGATATGGCGGGCCTCGTCCTGCCGGTGGCGCCCCCGGTGGTGGCGGATTCGCACCGCGACCGAGCGGATGGGCGCCGCGTCCCGAAGGCGGGGGCGCCCCTGGCGGCGGACCGCGCAATCGCAATTTCGGACCCGACGCGCCGCCGAAAAACAAGCGCAAGCAGATGCGGAAGGATTCGGATCGCGGTCCCCGAGGTCCGATTAAAGAGCGTCCCGTGAGTCGCCTCTATGAGAACGACGAGGACTGGCGCAACGAAGCTGACGACGATCTCGGCATCGACGATATCGCCAAGAGCGCGCCGCACGACGACGAGCCCAAAGACGACGAGTGAAACAACATGCAGACGCACGTGAAGGTGCTTGGCGTCGTTTACCTGGCGGTCGGTGGCTGCATGCTTCTCGCCGCGCTATTTCTCTTCCTCACCCTGGGTGGAGTTGCCGGAATCGTGGGAGCGACCGCCGAGCCACAGGATGCGGCGATTGCGATTCCAGTTCTCGGATTCGCCGGCACGGCCCTCGCAGCATTTTTCACGCTATTCTCACTGCCCAGCCTGATCACCGGTTACGGCCTTCTCAACTACAAGCCGTGGGCGCGGGTTGTGGGAATCGTGCTCTCCGCGATCAGCCTGATCAATATTCCTATCGGCACCGTGGTGGGCGCTTACGGCCTTTGGGTATTGCTGAACCAGGAAACTGAACGCCTCTTCAATAATCTGCCCGTTGCTGCACCGCCAGCGTAAACCTCGTCAGAAGCACATCTCTTGCATGAAAAGAGATCGTGCCTGATACGGGAGTGCCAACCGGCGACGCACCTGTCGCGCATCTTGCGACGCCGCAATGGCAGAGCTTTGAAATCCGGATGCGCGCTCGAAAGGCTGACCGCTGCTTGCAGCGCGCCGCCGCGGCGCTAGCCGATGGTTCGATTGCTGAGGCGGGTGCGGCGCTGGAAGAAGCGCGGCAGCTTGCGCCTCTCCATCCTCGACTCGAGGAACTCTCAGCAAGACTGGACGCGTTAACGCAGCCGGCGCCTTCGGCGGTGGCGGCGTCCGCCCACGGGTATGTGTGGACGAGTGCCGCGATTTTCGCGGGTCTCGTGGTTTTCGGTGCGGCGAGCTGGCAGGGGTGGGTTCACAGAGATCAGATTGCGCTGCTCGTTCCTAAAGCGCACCCGGACATGGACACGAGTACGGGGCTGGCCAATCCCACACCTGGGAACGCTGCTGCCACAGATGTGAATCTCGCAGCCGCGCCGGCGAGCGACGCGCCAGCATCCTCGGCCGATACGATTGTGCAGACCACGCTGGTGCATCCGGACCATGTCATTGAAACGCCGGCGACGTCCCCGCAATCACCACCGTCGAACGAACCGACCGCAATCGCGACGGCCGGCATGACGCCGCGAAATGAGCCGAAAGTCGATGCGGCCAGAACTCTGCTTACAGCGAATGCGTCGGACCTGACTTCCCGTACGCAACGTGAGGCACTACCGGCACCTGCATCGCCACCTGTCGAATCGAAGCCGGCCGTGTCCCTGCCGATGCCGTCTACACCGGCGCCGCCGCCCAACTTTATTCCGTCGGTTGTGGGGCCGGCGGCAGAACCATCGCGTTCGATAAATGCGACGACATCTGCGGCAGCGACGAGCGCAGCGGCCGATGCGACACCGACACCGTCTGACACGACGGCACCTGCACTGTCGCCATCTGCGACGCCGCCCGCCGCGGTGCCCGCGTCACTATCCCCTGCACGCGACGACCGTGTTGCGGTGCGCGCCGCACTCAACCGTTATGAATCGGCCTACAACCGGCTCGATGTCGATGCGGTTCGTTCGATCTGGCCCTCGCTCGATCAGCGGGCACTGGCTCGCGCATTCGACAACCTCACCTCGCAACGCGTGGCGCTGCAAAACTGCAACGTCGATGTCAGTGGAGCCAGCGCCCGCGCCAGTTGTTCAGGCAACGCTTCGTGGACGCCGAAGGTTGGTGGCGGGGAGCGCAGCGCCAGCCGCAGCTGGACGTTCGATTTGAGAGAGTCGAACGGTGCCTGGCGGATCGTCCACGTGCAGGCACGATAGGGCTCGAGGCTCAGGCCCTAAAGCCCTAAGCCTCAGAACGCATACTCGAGCGCAACGGTCGGCGTCAGCGGCGCCGTCAGTCCGCCGCGAGACAATGGAAAGTTCAGGTGCCCACCGATCACGAGTGTGTGGGTTACGTTCCACTTTACCCCGGTCACAATTGAGGCGAGCGTTTCGGCACCGAGCGACGGAGCGAGTCGGAACGTATCGACGCCAAGCAACGCCGGGTGTGGCGCCGACACGAGCTCGAGGCTGTGCAACTCGGTCACCTTCCGGATCAGCGTCTCGCCTGAGATTGTCACTCTTGGATCGACAGCGATTGAGAGTGCGCCGCTGAAGTCGTACTCGGAGGAGATTCCTCCCCTGACGAGGGCCGCGTTGCCATGAAGCGCAACGGCCCCGCGCTCCAGCGAACCGATCCCCATGAGGCGAAGCGACGACTTCCCGGCACCGAGCAGGTTCGTGGCATCGCCTGTAGGCAGTCGAACCTCGCCGGCGACCGCCACGCCTCCCGCGCGTACCGCCACCAGATTGACTTTCCCGCGCAGCGCCATGTCCGCTATTCCGCTCGCGGTCGCATTACCGGACGCCTGAATCAGCGTTGACCCTCGGTAGTTGTTGATGCGTTGACCGTCGAGCGTCAGCTGCACGAATGGCACGGCCGCGCCGACCTCGACGCGGTTGCCAATTCCGACGCTGCCAAAGACCGTCATCATGCTGCTGCGGAGGTGCAGGATCAGCGACTCGGTGTCGAACGGCGCCGCTTCGTCGCGAAATTGATTCGCGATGGTGACGAGCGCGCCGTCACGCAGACTTCGACCGTCGAAGTGATCGAAAGACGCGGTGGAGGTCGACACACCAAACGAGGCGTGACCGTTTCCCGGTGTGAGCGCGCGCTCGACGAAGAATCCGCCAAAGCTCTCCGTTGCCCGCTCGACGGTGCCGAGCTCGGGGTTCAGGCGATACAAGAAGCCACTCGATGCAGTCGCCAGAGGCACAGACGTGAGATCGAGCAGAAGCGACTTGGCAATCGCGTCGCGGGCGGCCTCAGCCGCCGCGCGATCTTTTTGAAAATCGCCGGTCGCCACGGCCTGGTTCGTGACGAGGAAGCCAATGACGTCGTTGACAGTGCCCTGCGCCGCAACCGGCCCACAGGCTGTCAGCACGCCCGCGAGAATGAGCGCTGCGAATTTGACGGTTCGAATTGTGAGAGATCGGATCATTTTCGTTTGACCTCGTCGGCGCGGATTCGACCGTCCGACATCTCCATGCCTTTGATCTCGAGGTCCGTGCCCTTGTCGATGCGATCGCATGACGTTCGCTCGAACACCGTGAGCGGAGTCGTGTAGATAAGTCGCTCTTTGATGACGAATGCGATAACCGGACACGCGCCCACGACTTGATTCGCTTTTCCCGACAGTTGGATATCGCGCACGGGAACCGGTGTGGGAGTCGGGGTTGGCGCCGGCGTCGGACTCGGTGTCGGCGCGGGTGCGGGTCCAGGCGCTGGGGTTGGTGCCGGTGTTGGTGACGGCGTGCCCGCCGCCTGAGTCGCATTCACGGCGGTTCCGGCGACGGTCACGGACACGGGTCGCGCAGCTCCTGAATTCGCCGTCACGATCACACGCACCGCCGCATCGCCGCGGCCGGACGCCGGCGTGACGGAGGCCCATGCCACTGCACTGCTCGCAGACCACGCACACGCGGAATTGGTGTGAACCGTGACCGTCAGTTCTCCTCCCAGCTGGTGGACGGCAGCGCTGCTCGACGCCACCTCGTAGCGACAGGGAGCCGCTTCCTGCGCGATGGAGAGATGTCGATCGGCAACATCGATGGTGGCCGTCCGCGTGACCGGTTCCGCGTTGGCGGAGACGCGATACCCGACTGATCCGTCCCCCTGTCCGTTCGCAGACGACGTGAACCCAATCCACGGCGACTGTGTCGTCACATTCCAGGTGCAATCGCGTTCCACCGTTATCGAGACGGTTCCCGTGCCGCCAGTCGAACCAAAGGACCCTGTCGAAGAGGAGACGTTTGGCTGGCATCGAGCTGTCGTCGTGCTCGATGGCGCGGCGACACTGGTAGTCGCCGAACTACCGCAGGCAATCGTGAGTAAAAGCACGCAGGCTGACGTCGCGCCCGCGAAGAAATCCAGGAGGAGGATCTTCAGGCGAGGCGGACACAGCAGAGGTGTGCGGCGCACGCTTCAGCTGTCATGCAGGAAAGTCGCCAGCGATTCGTCTGGTCCGTGTTATACTGAAGTCACTCCAGCGGAACATTTTTAGATGAAGTCCTGGCGAACCGGCCGTTCGGGCCGGCGCTGCTATTCCTTTTTTTACCTGTTGTTGGTCACCGGCGCCTCACAGGCGTGTGTCGCCGGCGCCTCTCTCGCGGCACGTCCAACGGTCGAGCTGTCTGCCACCGATGCGAAGCATGAAGTCGCGTGGTTCGCGCCGCTCGTCGATCGCGATAACGTCTCGCTCAGCCGTTGGAGAAAGAGCGTCGGTCCACCGGTGATTCCATCCGCGTCACGCAGCAACGATGTCTCCGACGCGATGACGATCGTCAGCTGGAACACGGCCGTCGGCGCCGCCGATATCGTCGGGTTTGTCCGATCGCAGATCGAGACTACTCACGGGCCGCTCGTGATGCTGCTGCAGGAGGTTTACCGATCTGGCACCGAAGTGCCCTCGACGCTTGCCGCCGATTTCGCCTTCGCGGGACGATTGGGCGGCGACACTGCACGCGACGAGCGGGAGATCGAAGAGGTCGGGCGTGTCCTGGGTCTTGGCGTCTACTACGTGCCCTCAATGCGCAACGGCGGCCAGACGTCGAATGAGGATCGCGGCAACGCCATCCTCTCGAGTGTTCCGCTCACCGACTTGCAGGCCATAGAGCTGCCGTTCGAGCGTCAGCGCCGCGTCGCAATCGCGGCCACTATCGCGGGCCACACCTCAGCAGGTACTCCCTGGCGTGTGCGCGTCGTCTCCGCGCACCTCGACAACCTCGGAAGCGCGAGACGGGCCTGGATTGGATCGGAGTACGGTCGCGCTCGGCAGGCTCGCGGGCTCGCTTCCCTGTTTCGCGACCAGCAACCGACGATTCTCGCGGGGGACTTCAATACGTGGTTCGGATTCTCGGATCAGGCGTATCTGGAGACTGCCCGTGAATTCCCGGAAACTCGCGTCGCGGATCGGCGTCCGACCTTCCGCGGTCTCCTGCGGCTCGACCACGTGTTCTATCGGTTACCGAGCGAATGGCGACTCGATATTCGTCGCGGCGACTCGCGGTTCGGCTCGGATCATTTTCCGTTGATGGGTTCGCTCCAGTTCAATTGATATAATCACGGCCTCTCGTCGGCCTCGCCGGTTGAACCGCGGACCTCGACGAATCCTTTGAACCCATGTCACTTCCGGAAGGCGCAAGTGTCGGACCGTACCGCGTCCTGAGCCAGCTCGGCGCTGGCGGCATGGGAGAAGTGTATCGCGCGCACGACCCGCGTCTCGGCCGCGACATTGCGTTGAAAGTCATTCGACACGCGCTCGTCGCCGATTCCAAGGGACCCGACGACGCGATCGAGCGACTGCTCCGCGAAGCCACGCTCGCGTCGGCGCTCAATCACCCCAACATCGTCACGATTCACGAGACCGGAACCGTTGACAACGATCGCTACATCGCGATGGAACTGGTCGAGGGCCGGACCCTCCGCGACCTGGCGACCGAAGGCCTGCCACTCGAGCGCACTGTTGCCATCGCGCGGCAGATAGCGGAAGCGCTCGCCGTTGCCCACACGGCGCAGATCGTTCATCGGGACATCAAGCCCGATAACGTCATGGTGCGGCCCGACGGCTACATCAAGCTGCTCGACTTCGGTCTCGCGCGCGTGCACCATGCGGCAATCAGCGCCGGGCCAACCGGCATCGTCACCGAGCCGGGTCTCATCATCGGAACCGTTGGCTACATGTCTCCGGAACAGGCACGTGGAGAGAGTGTGCCACCGGAGGCCGACATCTTCGCGTTTGGCACGGTGTTGTATGAGTTGGCTACCGGACGCCATCCGTTCATGGCGGCGTCTCATCTCGGCACTCTGCACGCATTGATGTGGGAGATGCCTGAGCCCCCCTCGCTGCTGAATCCGGAGGTTCCTCGAGCTCTCGACCAGTTGATTCTCGAGATGCTTCAGAAGGACCCGCGACTGCGCCCCGGTGCGGGCGAGGTGTTGTACCGCCTCGGCCTGACGCACGATGCGTCGGTGGCGACCTCGCTCACCGCCGTGAGCGTGTCGCAGCGTACCGCGCGAGCGAGTCGGGCGGTCGTCGGCCGGGATCTGGAGATGGACGCGCTGCTGCACGAATTCGAGCGGACCGACCGCGGCCACGGTCGTCTCGTTGCGCTCTCGGCAGAGGCAGGAATCGGTAAGACGACCATCCTCGATGCGTTCCTGCGTCTGCTCGAAGATCGCGGCGAGGTCGCGCGTGTCGGACGCGGCCGATGTTCGGAACGGCTCGCCGGTGCCGAAGCGTATTTGCCGGTGCTGGAAGTTCTCGACAGTCTGCAACGCAGCGAGAAACACGGCAGCCTGTCGCGCCTGCTCCGCGCGCTCGCGCCAAGCTGGTACGTGCAGATTACCCCGCTCGCGGAAAACGACTCCTCCGCCGCGCGCCTCGCCGCCGACGTCGCCGTCGGATCACAGGAGCGGCTCAAGCGCGAAATCTCCTCACTGCTCGAAGAGATCACGCGGATGCATCCGGTCGTCCTCTGCTTTGACGACGTGCACTGGGCCGATCCATCGACCACCGATCTCATCGGCTATCTCGCCCGGCGGGTCGACACGATGCGTCTGCTGATCATCACGACCTACCGGCCGTCGGAACTGGCTCAGACGAAGCACCCGTTCATGTCGTTGAAGCTCGATCTCGTCGCGCGAGGAGCGTGCAGGGAAATTACGCCCGGTCCCCTCGACGAGGCGGCAATCGGCCGGTACCTCGCGCTCCAGTTTGTCGACCACGCGTTCCCGCGCGGTTTCGCCGCGCTCATTCATCAACGAACGGAAGGACATCCGCTGTTCGTTGTCGATCTGCTTCGCGATCTTCGACGGCGCCAGGTGGTGCGACAGCAGGACGGCAAGTGGATTATCGGCGAGGATCTTCCGTCGCTCGAGAGAGCACTCCCGGAATCCGTTCGCAGCCTCGTACAGCGGAAGATAGACGCGCTCGATGATGCCGACCGGCGGTTGCTCGGCGCCGCCAGCGTGCAGGGGCTGGATTTCGATTCCTCGGTTGTCGCCGGCGTCCTCGACCGCGATCAAGACGAAGTCGAGGACTGCCTCGAACGGCTCGAGCGCGAGCACGCGCTCGTGCGCTTCGTTGATGAGCACGAAACAGACAATCGGGAACTGACGCTCCGGTATCGGTTCGCTCATCACATTTATCACAACGCATTCGACGCCTCTCTGCGCGCGACGCGCCGGGCGACACTCAGTCGCGCCATTGCGCAGCGTTTGATCGCGCGACTCGGCGGCAAGCCGTGCGACTGTGCGGCGGATATCGCGCTGCTGCTCGAATCGGCGCGCGACAATATCCGCGCCGCCGAATACTGGAACCAGGCGGCGCAGGTGGCGGCGCGACTGTACGCGCACGATGAAACCGAGCGCCTTGCGCTTCGCGGACTGAAGCTGCTCGAAGGAGAACCGGACTCTGCCCAGAAGGACGCCGCCGAACTGGGACTGCAGATGACCTATGGCTTGTGCATGAAGACAAGCAAGGGTTACGCGGTTGCCGAAGTCGGGCGCGCCTACGCCCGTGCCCGCGAGCTCTCGCGACATCTCGACGATCCGGCACGAGTCGTCCCAGTTCTCATTGGCCTCGGGGCGCATCATATTGTGTCGGGCGAACTGATGACCGCCCGCGACGTCGCGCTCGAGATGCTGGACTTGTTCAATCGATTGGGCGATCCGAATCTACAAATGATCGGCCAGTGGAATCTTGGCGCATCGCTCTTTCATCTCGGCGAACTCGAGGTCGCGCACGATCACCTGCAGCGTGGACTCGAGCTATATCAGCCGGCGTTTCATAAGCCGCGCGTGTGGGAAACCGGGATCGATCCGGGCATCTTCTGCCGCTGCGAGCTGTCGCGAACCCTGATGATGAGGGGCTTTCCCGACCAGGGTCTGCGGATGGTGCGCGACGCGGTGACTGAGGCGCGCGCACTCGAGCATCCGCAGCCACTCGCGTTCGCTCTGCTGTTCAGCACTATCGTCCACCTCGCTCGACGCGAGCCGGAACAGGTGTGCCGTGTCTACGATGAACTCGCGGCGCTGTGTCGCGCACATGGCATCGCACAGGAGCTCAACTGGGGAGCCCCGCTTCGCGGCCGCGCGCTCATCGAGCTCGGTCAAATCGAGCGCGGCATGGACGAACTCCTGGCCGGGATGGAGACGCACACGCTGACGCGATCGGCCTTGCTCCGCCCGTACTATCTCGTGCTCGTCGCCGGCGGATGGCTGCGCGCCCGCAAGCTCGATCAGGCACAGACAGCGCTGACCGAGTCGCGCCATGTAGCCGAGGAGACCGGACAGCACTCGTACGACGCCGAACACCGGCGGCTGCAGGCAGAGGTCTTCCTCGCCCAGGGAGATCACCAAAGCACCGAACGCACGTACCTCGAGTCGCTCGAGATCGCAAAGGCACAGGGTGCGCAGTGGTACATCCTTCGATCCTCGCGCGGCTATGCGAGCTTTCTGCTTGGCGTCGGCCGCGCGAAGGAAGCCCGGGAGGCGCTCTCGATCTGCGACTCAATCGTCGAAGGACGCGATACCTACGATTTCATCTACGCCGACGCGCTGCTCCGCACAATCGAAACAGAGGTCGCGCGATAGTTTGCCGGAAGCTGTTGTACGATGCCCGCCATGCTTCCGATTGTCCTCGCACTTGGGCTGACCTCACTTTCAACTCCGCCGCTCGCATCGACGTCACTCGTCATGGCGAAGGCAGGGGACGCGATCGTCACGATCACCATTGACGACTCGCAGTTTCCGGCGGCAACCGCACTCGATATCGCCGTCGACGGAGAGATCAACACGACGGTGCTCGTGTTCGGGAAGATTGGACATCCCGCCTACACGGCACTTCTTCATACCCTCTCGCCCGGACGCCACGAGATCACCGCGCTGCGCTCGCCGTTTTGGAGCTGGCCCGCGACGGCCGGGGTGCCGACACTCACCGCCTCAACCGCCCCCGACTCGGTCGCCGTTTCACGCGCGCCCGCGCTGTGGCTGCGTGCAGACACGGTCGGGACGTCAACCGACCTGCCGTTGGTGCTGTACGCCGAAGATCTGCGCGTCAACGGCACTGGCGTTCTTCGCTACAGCTACATCTTCTCGAACGAGGACGGCGGCACGGCGACGCCGGCGCTTCTGGCGCGCTGGGGACGGACAACCGATATCGAAATGGCGTATGAGGAGGAGTGGAAAGACGGGCGAGTTGTTGCCTCCCGCTACCAGGCGCCCGATCATCACGTGCTCGCATATGCCGGGCCGCGACAGGCGGATCATCCGTCGCTGCTCGATGCCACATTGAATAACGTGTTCCTCGATCGCGGCCGCTCGGGCGTTCGCGTCACGATGGTGCCGTTGCTCGTCGATTTGCAGTCGGCCACGCGCGAGTCGGTCATGGACAAGAACGCGTGGGTCTATCGGCGAATGGCAAACGAGCTGGCCGAGGAAGGCAAAGCGACCGTTTACGGCGACGTGCGCGAGTATCTCTACGTCGATGCGAGGCTGACCCTGTCGGAAAGCGCCGTCGCCGCTGTCGCGCGAGGCGCCGATGGGACCTGGCGCGCGTCGGACCGCGGCATCAAGGATCTCGCCGTCGATCGCAACGGCTGGGTACGAATTGCGATTCCGAATTCGCGCAATGCGACCGATGTCGGGTTCGTGTGCTATCCCAGCAAGCCGGGTGCCGGCCGCTGCCGGGTGGAGATCAGTCGCGTGCTGTCCCTGGACGACGGTTACAAGCCAGGACCTGACAAAGGCACCGGCACGCTCGAACTCGTCGCCGGAGAGATGCGGTCGATTGCTCTGAAGTAGGGCCGCGAGCCGGCCCTATTCCTCTTTCATGAACGGGTAGGTGTAATCGCGCGGCGGAACGAACGTTTCCTTAATCGTCCGCGCACTCACCCATCGCACCAGGTTCAGCATCGACCCCGCCTTGTCGTTCGTGCCGGACGCTCGCGCACCACCGAACGGCTGCTGGCCGACAACCGCACCGGTCGGCTTGTCGTTGATGTAGAAATTGCCGGCCGAGTTGCGCAATGCCGTCATCGCTTCGCGAATCGCCGCACGATCCCTGCTGAACACGGCACCCGTCAACGCGTACGGCGACGTGCGATCGACGATGCCGAGCGTCTCGCGCCATTCGTTATCCGGATACACATATGCGGTGACGACCGGTCCGAAGATCTCTTCGCACAGCGATCGATAGGCCGGCTCGCTTGTCTCGATCAGCGTCGGCTGAATGAAATACCCCTCGTCACCGGTCGCCGTCCCGCCCGCCACAATCCTGGCGTTGCGCTTTGCATCGTCAAGGTAGCCGCTGATCTTGGTGAACGCTTTCTGATCGATCACCGCCCCCATGAAATTGCGGAAGTCGGCGACGTCGCCGACCTTGATCTCTTTCATCATCGCGACGGTCCGATCGCGGACGTCGTTCCACATCGATCGCGGGATATAGACGCGGCTCGCGGCCGAACATTTCTGCCCCTGGTATTCGAATCCACCGCGCGCAATCGCCACTGCGACCTCGACCGGATCCGCGGATGGATGCGCGACGATGAAGTCCTTGCCGCCGGTCTCGCCAACGAGGCGCGGATAGCCGCGATAGCGGCCGACGTTCTCACCGATCTTCTTCCACATGGCGTTGAACACTTCGGTGCTGCCGGTGAAGTGGATGCCGGCGAGCTCGGGCGAATCGAGCAACTGGTTGCTGATCTCGCGCGCGTCGCCGGGAACGAAGTTGATCACGCCAGGCGGTAAGCCGGCAGCCTCGAGCACCTTGAGCGTGTAATACCCGCTCAGCATCGCGCTCGATGCCGGCTTCCAGACAACCGTGTTTCCCATCAACGCGGGCGCGGTCGTGAGATTGCCGCCGATCGCCGTGAAGTTGAACGGCGAGATCGCGTAGACAAACCCTTCGAGCGGGCGATACTCCATCTGGTTCCAAACTCCGGGCCCGCTGGTCGGCTGCTGACCGTAAAGCTCCTGTGCGAAGAACGCGTTGAAGCGCCAGAAGTCGATCATCTCCGACGCCGAATCGATCTCGGCCTGGAACACGGTTTTCGACTGCCCGAGCATGGTCGCCGCGTTGATCGTCGCGCGCCAAGTCGTCGCGAGGAGCTCCGCCGCCCGGAGCAGCACTGCCGCCCGATCCTCCCACGGCCAGCTTCCCCACTCTCGGCGGCCCTCGGCGGCAGCCGCTATGGCCGCCTCCACGTGCTCAGGGCCGGCGAGATGGTAGTCGGCCAGTACGTGCTTGTGATTGTGCGGCATCACCGCCTGCGCGGTCCGCCCGGTTCTGACTTCCTTGCCGCCGATCACCAGCGGAATCTCAATCCGTTCAGAGGCCATCTGTTTGAGACGCGCCTTCAGTTCCGCGCGCTCGGGTGAGCCAGGCGCATACGACCTGTTTGGCTCGTTGATCGGTTGCGGCACCCGGCGGATTCCGCCAAACGCGGCAAGCGTGGCGGTATCCGACGAGTTGGGCTTCGTCGATGTTTCTGCCGGCGTCGGAATGGTCGAAGTCGGTGTGGACATAGTGGCTCTCTGAGAAACGGTCAAAAAGCCATTCTACTCTCAGGCCGACAGGAATTGCCGTGCCACCTCCATCCACGACGAACCGTGAGGAACAGCGGCGGGCCCATCATCGAGCCACCGCTGCGCTTTCCGGCTCAGGAGACGCCACTGATCTTCCTCATTGGAGGCGTGGAGTCGTAGCCAGGCCATCGCCAGCGCTGTTGCCCACGCGCGATGAACGTCGATCCCACTCGCTCCGTTCAGCGCCGCCTTGATCTCCGCCAATTCGCGACCGAGAATGTCGGCCAACTCGCGCGTCAACTCCCAGTAACCATCGGCTCGTTGCAGCGCGACCAGCGCGTGCATGTCCGGTGGTGCTGCCGCCGAGTCGTGTCGACCGCGCCGGAATGTGCGTGAAAGCCATGACGATCCGGTGAGGCGCGCGGCACGCTCGACGCGTGGCGCTTGTGGCAGCGACGCCCGACGAAGAGCGAACACTCCCGTGTCACCCGTGTCAGCAATTCTCCCGGTTGGCACCGCCGAGAGCGAACCAAACGCGATGCCGCCGGCCCGACGCTCGATTGCGCCCCACCCATCCGTCAGCGCAATCGGCACGCGTCGAAGTTGCATGTCGCCGGTCACTGGGGTTTCCCGCCGTTCGACGGCAACAAACGACGTCTCGCGCGAAATGAGACCGTAACGGACACTCAGTTCGATGATTTCCTTGGTCGCGCTCCCGCTTTTTTTCTCCTTTTGCCGCGATCCACGCGTCGCCAGCCATTCGCCCCCTTCTTCGAGTTCGCGAATTCTCGCTCGAGCGGCAAGCGTCGCAACCGATTTACCTTGCGCGACGCGCACGTCTGCCAATCTGACCTCGAAAGAAAGCGGGCTCGACGGTCCTTTCGCAGACAACCGCACCGCAGCAGGTCGCTCCTGTGTTTTCGGCAAACCGTAGATCAACAGACGGCCACCGGCAAACACGGGCGGCACTCTCGTCGGCATGGACGTCACTGGTGGGCCGATCCACTCCACCGTGACGTCATGAAGCGCAGGCGACAACAGCCGTCCAAACTGTCGTACGACCTTCGGCTCGATTCGTTCGCCGGGATAGATAAACTCAGCCGACCCGCCGCCGGCGCGCGCAAGACCCCGGACCAGATGCTGACTGGCGCCGGCACCGATTCCGAACGCGAAAATGCGAGCGGTGGCGGCATGCTGTGATGCGAGAGCCAGGACCGCGTCGGTATTGGTAACTTGTCCGTCTGTCAGGACGACGACCTGTCGAGGGAGCTCGCGGTGGCGCGGCTGCTCGAGAGCGAACTGCAGCGGCGCGAGAATCTCAGTTCCGCCAAGATCCGCGCACAACTCGCGAACATGTTTGTTGGCCGCCTCCAGGCTCCCCTCCTCGTACGCTCGGGTCTCGGGAAAAAGCGATTCGTGGGTGGAGCCGAAGCCGACGATATTGAAACGGCAGCCCGCAATCATCGAGCGCAGGCAGAGTTGCAAGGCGTTGCGGACTTCCGCGATCGAGCTCCCGTCCATCGATCCGGAACGATCGACCAGGAAAATGATTTCCGCAGGCGACGGCTTCTCGTCGAACGCCGGCACCAACGAGACAGCCACCGCCTGAGTGCCGTCGTCAGCCTGCTCGATCAACGCGTGTGCCGAATCCATTCCCGCCGCATCTATCGACAGGACGAAGTCGCGGTCGAGGCTCGCCTGGACCTGCGCAAGTTTCACCGTCGCTTCATCGTCGGTGATGGTTATCGAGATCGGGTGCGACGGTGATTCGATGCCGGTAATGCGGGCGGGCATCGTGATGCGGAGTGACAGATCCAGTCCGTAAGGCACGCGCCACGCCAGCGGCGGATTCAGGGCCTGCGCATCAGAACGGCCGACGCCGACGTGATCCTCTGCCGGTGCGTAACGCGGCGACACGGTTGTCGGGATTGAAAAGCGTGCGCGGCCGCCGTCGATCGAAAGTTCGGTCACGTAGGTCAGGCGGACGAGGACTTCCTTCCCTGGCGGCAGATTGCCGATACTGGCCTGGAATACGTCAGGCCGCTCCTCGTCGAGGAGAAACGCCCCATGGCCATCTGCGATCGCATCGTCGTATGTCTCGAACGCCTTCTCACGTTCCTGCACTTCGCCGACAACCAGTGTTCCGTCGACGACCGCCTCGAATCCGCAGACGGCGGCTCCCTCATCAAGTGGAAAGACGTAAACGGCTTCAATCGGGGCCGCCTCGCGATTGACGTAACGATGGGCGACCGCGACGCGCGCGCAGAATCCGGTGATCTCCGCTTCGATTGAGACGCCGGTCAATGGAACCGGCGCATCATCGTCGCCGCGAGCGATCAGTCCCGCGGTCGACAGAGTGGACGTATTAGCCATGATCATTCTCGCCTTCCTCGGCCTCATTCGTGCCCGTGAAGTGCAGCCGACACCACTCGGCAAGTTCTCGAAGTCGCGCCGGCGGCGGGAGACGAACCGCGCTCGTCACGTGCAGCTCTACGCCCGGTGTCAACTCCAGGCGACGCCACAGTGAGCGCGACGGCAATTCCTTGCGCACCGATGGTTCGCTGCGACGTCCGGTCGCCGGCCGATCGATCGCGCGCTGGATCTCGTCGAGCGTCCGACCACTCTCCTGCAATGCCTTCACGCGGAGCAGTTGCTCGAGATGCGCGGACGTGTAATGGTTGCCCCGACCAAGACCCAGCGGCGGCGGAATCAATCCTTCCTGCACGTAATAGCGGACCGTTCTGCGCGACACGCCGCCGAGCGTGGCGAGTTCTCCTATCGCGTAGCGAACGGCGGCAGACATCGTATGCTGATTATGTGACAGTTACTGTCACATTGTCAACTGTCTCATTAGTGTCCCGCATGGCTTCTGCCTTCAGCGGAAGAACCAACTTCCGGCTGAAGCCGGAAGCTGCCGGCTTTCAGGGGTTAGACTACCCGTCACGATGCGTCGCGTCCTTCTGGTCGTCTTCATCCTGCTGGTCGTGCTCGCTGGCGCTGTCTATATCGCCGCGACGCGTGCGCTCACGTCGGACTACGCCCGCACGACCCTCGAGCAGCAGTTGTCGGCGGCACTCGGACAGCCGATCCGAATTGGTGCGCTGCGTGCTGCGATTTACCCTCGCGTCGCGGTTGACCTCGATGACGTCGCGATTGGCGTCCCGGCCACGGTCACGCTGGCGCACGTTCGTCTTGTGACCGGGCTCCGCGCTCTGTTCTCGCGGACGATATCTGACGCCGAGCTCGTCGTGCGTAACAGCCGCCTCACGTTGCCGTTGCCCGTCAATCTGCTTCCGACCAAGGCGGGAACCAACGCCGGCGCGGCGACGCCATCGGGATTGACCATCGCATCGGTCCGCGTCATTTCGCTCGAAAACGTGGACCTGGTTGCCACGCCGCGCGTGATGCGGGTCGACCTGCGAGGTTCGCTCGCTGGCGATCGACTCGACATTGAACGCCTGAGGATGCGCGGAAGCTCGAACATCGAGGGCAAAGGGACGATCGAGAGCCTGGCGCGCGTGGAAGGACATATCGAAGCGAAGGCGGATCCGCTCGACCTCGATGAACTGATGGCAATCGCGTCCGCGCTCACGTCGACAGCCGGCGCGGCACAGCAGAAACGTGGAACTGCATCGCCGATGCACCTGAGCATCGCGCTTACCGCCACGAAGGGGCAGTTTGCGACCTACACGTTCAGTGATTTGTCGACAACGATTCAGCTCGCCAGCGGCACCGTAACGCTGACACCGCTCGCCGTGCGCTCGTTCGGTGGGAATTTCAAAGGCAGCCTCGACGTGGACACGCGCCGTGATGTGCCGCAGCTGCGGCTGAATGGACGCATCGAGGGCCTCGACGTCGCGCCCTTGATGAAAGCCAACGGGAGCGCGGGCGGCGTCACGGGCACGCTCGGCGGCAACGTGACACTGTCGGCATCCGCGAGCGATGCGGCAACCGTGCTTCAGACGGCGCACGGCACGATCACCGCCGCGATCGTCAATGGCACGATTGAGCACCTCGATATGGTGCGCACGGTGGTCCTCGCGTTTGGCAAACCTTCCGGTGTGCCGCCCGAGGGATCGGGATCGGCGTTCACTCGCCTAAGCGGGACGTTCGCCCTCGGCAATCGAACCGTCACGTCAGACAACCTGTCGCTCACGTCCCGCGACTTCGATGTCAGCGGCCGGACGACGCTGCAGCTCTCGAGCGGCGCGCTCGACGCCCGTGGCGATGTCGCGTTGTCACCGGAGCTCACGGCGCAAGCGGGCACCGATTTGCGACGCTACGCGCAGCAGGACGGCCGGGTGATCGTGCCGGCCATCGTTGGCGGCACCATCGATCGTCCTCGTGTGTCGGTGGACGTGCAGGCGGCCGCGGCGCGCGCGTTCCAGAACGAGATTCAACGTCGCACGAAGTCCATCTTTGAAGGCCTGTTCAAGAAGAAGGGCAAGGGTCCGTAGCGTGCTAGAATATGATGTTCGGTGCGCCGCGCTGCGCGCCGGCGATCACACGCCTTCATGCCGGCGTAGCTCAGTTGGTAGAGCAGCTGATTCGTAATCAGCAGGTCCTCGGTTCAAGTCCGAGCGCCGGCTCCACAGAATCAATGGCCACTGGAGGCGTCTGTCAGTCAGCCGGCTGTTGCGACGTTACGTCTCACATCGACATTTTCGTCAGCAGCGGCAGAGACTCCACTCGCGATTGAAAGAAATCCCTGGCATTTCGGTGTTTGAGGCCGGGTCCACTGAAATTGCAGGCGACACTGTTCCATGCGGACCGTGCTCAGAAGAAGCGTGCATCGTCACACCGGGGAAATGTCGGCGAGGCAAGCCTTGATCACTGTCGTTGTGGCCGGTGTATTAGTCGCCGCCGGAGCGGTTCCCAGCATGGCGCAAGTGGCGACCCCCACCTTCGACGATCTCCGCGCCGAGGGGCACGAGGGCGAGATCGTATACGTCACGGACCAAGGGGGCACGAAAGTGAAGGGCCGCGTCATCGAGATCTCCTCGACGACGATAGCGCTTCTGGTGAAAGGTGACTCGCGTGAGTGGCCCACCACTGACGTGTCATCGGTTACGCAGCGGCATCGCCATGCCGGCCGAGGCGCTGTAATCGGCCTGGCGTTTGGAGCCTTGTATGGAGCCATCCTTGCCATAGCAGATCCAGCAAAAGGTGGTGTGAAGGGGGACGACGTACTGTTTGTCACCGCGTTCTGGGGCAGCATTGGCGGCGGTGCCGGTGCGGCAATCGGCGCTGCGATTAGAACGGAGCGTGTCCTGTACGCGGCGCCGAGTTCGTCGGCGCAGGTGTTCTCACTCAGGTTCTGAGTAACGGCGCCTACCACCGTGCCATCATCGATACACCGCTGATCGGCAGAGCTCGTGAAGTTGCTGATGTTGGCGCTGAAGGGATAAACGGCACGTTCGCACTTGTGACTGAGGGTTGGGACCGAGCGGCTACCATGACCACTGAGCGTTGGGTTTACTTGTGGGGACTGCTGCTGACGGCTGGATTTGCCGCCTACCAGTTCCGGTCGGCGAACATGAACGATGATACGGAGAGCGGAACCCGTGAGCGAATGAGCGCGTGGGTCGCGGTAGTTCTCGCCATTGTGGCGCTTTATGGACTCATCTTTGACCCTGAAACACGCTATTACCGGTGAACCGGGAGCGGTCGCGAATATCGGAGAAACAGACGATAGTAAGCAGATGGATTCAGTTCTCGGCCATTGAGGTAAACTGATTCCGACATCCGGAGCCATCCCGCCAACGCGGGATGCGGCAACCTGCGTGACACGCAAGGTGCCATTCGTCGCATGTCCGCGACGAGATGTGGTTTTCGACTAACGTCGAGAGCAACGTGTCAAATCCCTCCGGGTGTCGCCAAACGACACCGTGGCAACAATCCTCAAATTCATCTCACGCCGTGAACGACTTCGCTTGCGAGGGCTGAGAAACTTCGCCCAGTGGAATCGGATTCGCTTAGGGCTGGAGCCATTTGGTCCAAGAGAGCGTTCTCACTTGTTTCATCAGCAGGCTGAAGACGAAGCCAAGGACAGGTCTTGGGCACAACGTCATGCACCCATCAAAGGCGGTGCGGTTGTTTTGTGGTTTCCACCGGGACCTGATTCCGACTTTCTCGCAGAAGCGTTGACTTGGAGGGGCCGCACACCAAGAACGAGAGACACGACATAAACCGCCTGCGGTTGTGGACACGCGGGCGTAAATCGCAGCACGCATGGCTACGCGACTCCATTTCGAAAAACACTCTCGCGCAGGGCCGCGGCTATTCTTGACTTGACGTCAAAATCGACATTCAGGAACTCTGCCGGAAACGCTTTCATAATGGAGGGCAGCATAACCTGTTGACAGGGAACGTTCCTGCTGGAGAGCATCAGTGACATCCGACGGCATTTCCGACGAGGACTGGAATGACGTGCACGAACTCGCCGTTGAAATCGTGAATCACTCCGCCGTCGACGATCACGCGGCGGAGGCACGTGTCCGTGCGTTGCTGATGGAACGCTTGGATCGCCTCGATCAGAAATATGGGAAACGCCCGAGCCTTCTTGCCACGCGGGCGGATTACGTGGAATCGCCGAACGAGCGCGAGCGCCTGCTGCTGAGCGCGTTCTCGGAAGCTGAGCGCATCAAAGACAGTGGGAACCGAATGCTGGTCGCTGAATCCCTCGCCAGCTTGTACCTTGAGGAACTCCACAATCTGGACGAAGGCGCAAGGTGGCTTGGAGTGTGGCGGCATGAGCTCGGCGACGATCCAGCCCGACGGGACCGCGACGAAGTGTCGAGATTCGAGAGGATCTTGCTTGGTGGAGGTGATACGTAGATGGTCTCCTCGCTTTGACCTGGCGATTCCAGTTCCGACCCGAGCCCTTGAGCATGGGCTCTCCCATTCTGACTCGATGGGTGTCTAAAAATGACGGTATGAGGCGCACAGTAAGTCTCCTTCTCATCGCTGCAGCAATGCCGACGATCGGCTGGAACGTACACGCGCAAACGAAGGAGTCGCCGCTTCTTCTCTATAAAGACGACTACCCGGCACCGAAGAAGACTAAGACAGTCTTACCGAACTACCCGTCGACGGCTCATTCAGGCTCAATGGTCTTAGAGTTGACGATCCGCCCTGACGGGAAAGTCGACGCCGTGGTCATTCGCAATCCGTGGGATTCGCGAGACGTTTCGGTGGCTCCGCGCAAACGCGCTGCCAGCGAAGCCCTTCCAAGACCAAACTGTGTGTCCCAATTCGGCGACCGTGGATCCCCGCCGCGCAAAGTGGGCGACTACAAGCCGGACACCTCCGACCTGGCGGGCATTGAAACACATGCCGGCATATTGATCTTTGAGATCACCGTCCTTCCATCAGGCCGTGTCACCGACGTCCGCCTTGTGAAGAGGGTCGATCCGCGCGCCCCGTGGCCCGCGCTCGTCGAGCGATGGAGATCGGCAATCGCACAATGACGGTACGAACCGGCGATCGTCGACCGGAAGCCAATTGCCGCCTGCTTGACGGTGACGGTTAATATCCACGTCACGTGAGCATGGCTCCATCAATATAGTGAGGCACCATTAATCGGACCCTCATCACCCTTCGGTGGCCTGCGTCTGGACCGGTAAATGAGCGGATCCCGGTTGCAACCGCGCGAGGCAGACGACGGCAAGAAGCTCTCGTGGCCCACTTGGCGGCCGGTATTGGCTGCTGCGTTAGCTGCTCGGAGGTGAGCGGCGCAGTTTGGCCACTGGTTGGCGCGGTTTGCGACTGCATTAGTCCCGCCGCAGAGTCTCGCGCCCATACCAGAACATGCCACCAACGAAGATGGGCCACCCCGCGATGCCGAGGTATCCGAGCCCCGCGATACCGAATCCAACAAAGATCGCAGCCCCCAGAGGCATCAGAATCACGGCCTTTCGACGCACGCCAGAGTGCTGCCGCTGACAACGAGCAGAGCAGAATCGATCCTGCTCGCCGCGGCGCGTGAACGCCTCGCTACACTGCAAACAACGGATTTGGACTCTTTCAGGCGTTTCTACCATCGCTGCATCCGAAGTCACTGGCACGACGTTCGCCGGCTATCCAAAAAACAGCGTAACTCCAACTGAGTATCTGAGCAGTCGATAAGCCCCGTATAGCGCGCTCAATAATCCGACCAGGACAACCGCATCGATTACGCGCTGTCTTGCGGCTGGCGCAAGGTAATGTTCTTTCACCCGCGAGTAGAAGTAGCAGTCGTAATACATTCGCCTGGAACCCTGACTTCTTCGAGCGTGGCGACGAACTCGACACGGGTTACGTCACTCATGGTCCTGTCCAAGGTCGATCTATCGGGTTGCCATCCCGCGAACGCTAGCCAGTCCGCGTATCGGCGAAGGGTTCCGCGATGACCTGGTGTTCGTCTTCGTACACGATGTAACCGGGACGCTCTTCGCGGAGCATCGAGACGTGGTATCCGTGAGCCTCGAGCACGACCCTCAGCCGCTGCACACGTGAAATATGCTCGGTTGCTGTGTCGCGGAACCAGGCAATGCCTCGCGTCTGCCGCCGGTCATAACCCTTCGAGCGAGTCCGATTGAACCGAGCAGGTTCGGCGAGGTTCTTTCCAAACCACGCAAGGGTGTCGCGCAGCACAGCACGGTCGATGTCTGGAACATCGGGTCTGTCTCGCAGGCCATACGCCGCTTGAAAGACCCCTAATTCCAGGCCGGTACCGGGATCGCGTTTGGCGACGACGAATCGAACAAAGCCGTTTGGCACGAGTCCCGATGCGGCAAGCGGCTTGCCGGTGGTGCTCGCGTCAACGGGCCAAAAGGCGATCGGTCGGGCGGCATCCGGATGGATTACGTAACGGAATCGCTGTCGTAATTACAAAACTCGCTGGTTGGGCGGTAGAGGTGCGGGATTGATCTTTTACGTGGGCGTGCTCGTGTTGGGCTCGTTGATCTCGAATCTGCCCGCGTGGGCGTATGCGCGCAGACATGACGGAGCGTCAGCGCGATTGCTCTGGCTCGGCACGCCAGCGCTCGTCGTGTGTCAAATCGCACGTTCCAAACGAAAGCTACTAGTCTTGACCGCTATCGTGGGGGACGCTGACGACCAGCCTTGTTGCAGCGGCGTTCCCGCTTACGTCTGCGCACTGAACGCCGATGGTATAGGTGCGGCCAGTTCCGGTACCAAGCCGACGGGCCTGCAATGTCAACGTGAGGGGGCCAGTGATATTGACGCTCGGGTTCACGCCTTCTGCAGGCCCTTCACTATCTGTGACGCTGGTGATGCGGCAGACGGGCGCCGCGTCCACATCGTCGATTGCGGAGACCGTAAGTGTGACCGGAACTATCCGGCCATCTGGTGGCCCCAGGACGTCCGGGGTCGCACGCGCCTCCGTAATTGTCGGCGCTGCCGTGTCGGTGACCGGCGTGAGGAGATAGGTACCGTTACGTCCGAGAACCGCGTATTCCACGACGATCTGCCCAGAATTGTTGATCGCCCGTGCATCATTCAATCCCCGCCAGCCATCGCTCGGCGGAGGAATACGCGTGTTGAGATCGACCATGCCGGTGGCATCAGAGTATGCAAAGGCCGTCCATCCAGACGGTGCGGTTGAGTATCCGACGATGGTGCCGTTGTCATTGATTGCCTCAGCACCGCTTTGCGGGAATGCTCCGCCGAGCATTCCGAGATCTTCGATCGGATGACCGGGCTGCGCACGGAATGCGTGGCCTACGCTGGCGTCGTCCCAAGCCCATCCAACAACGAAACCGCTGTTGTTGATTGACAAGCCAGCGCTGGCACTGCCGCCGAGTGTGCCGAGGTCGACTTTGCCGCTCGAATCCGAGTAGCGGTAGGCGGTGATCGGATCGAATGGACTCGCGGAACTCCACTGCATGCCGGTGACGTCGCCGGCTTCATTGATGTCCGCCGCGTCGCTCGTCGCACCCGCAGTCCCCAAGTCCTGGATCGAACCGTCAGACAAAGTACGAAACGCGTGCGCTCCATCGACTGAGACGATGGTCCCGGAGAGGCGCCCGTCGCTCGTAATTGCCGTCACGAATTGAATTGGACGCTCGTACGTAAACAGGTCTTGCATCACACCGCCCCGCGGCGCGATGAACCCGTGCGGGTTCGAGCCAGCGTCGAGGTATACACCGACGACGTCGCCGTTGTCGTTGATGCCGTACGCTTGTGCATACCAGCCGTCATTCGCTCCGAGGTCCTCGAGACCACCGGCGCGAGTCCAGCGGAAGGCGTGGTACGTCCCGTCGGCCAACTGGGCCACTCCGGCGACGTCACCGTGGGCGTTGATCGCCGTTCCAATCAATGACGGACCGCCAAGCGAGCCGAGGTCGTCGATTCGGTAGGTTTGCGCGACCTGTGCGATTGATGACTGCGCGGAACCGAGAACGAAAAGACAACCGATGAACAACGCTCCGCGACGTATCATGGCGACCTCGCTTGTTGGTGACTGGTCGAGCGGCTGCCTCCGAGCAACCGACATGCCACGGATGGCAACGTTTATCCAACATGGCATGGTCACGTTCTGTTGCGAAGTCGCGATCCAGCGGTTACGAATATCGCGGTGTCATGTCGATATTTGATTCTTCGAGTCGGGGCACGACTTGGGCCGGGCGGGACTGGCTGGCCTTCGCGACGATCAGTACTTTGCTGCTCGCGGCGCCAGCAACTTGTGCCGATCCGGTGACACGTATCGGGTTCAGGTTGTCACCGGAGGGCCGGATGGAGATTTCTGTTCTGGTCGATGGCGCACCGGGAGTTTTTACCGTTGACACGGCCGCCGAGTGGTCCGCCATCGGCCCGCGGCTCGCATCATTGTTAGATCATCCGGAGGATACCGTTCGGAGTCGCCAATTCGTCAATGATGTCAGTATCGGGCTCGGCGGGATCGCGTTACGCCATCAGAGGCTCGCGCTCCTTTCCTCGAACGACTCAACCTCGCCTGCGGTAGCGGATGGCGTCATAGGTGCCGACCTCATTGGGCGATTCGTCCCTGAAATCGACTTCGACACACGAAAACTCTCTTTCTGGACACCATCAATATTTCGCTCGCGAGGTTACAGCGCCGTGCCTCTTGAGCGCGAAGGCTGGCTGGCATATATCAATGTGTCCCTGCGCGTAGCAGACGAACCCTCCCCCATCCGAGCCCGTTTCGCGCTTGGCAGCGGCCTCGCAACCGACGTCGTGCTTGGCTACACGTTCGCAAGCGACCACCGACTGCTGGATCGCGAACAACGAGCGATCCGCGACACGATCGCAGTGGCGCAGCAGTCCGCCGAAGCGATCCGATTACCCGGCATTTCGATTGGGCTCGGTCGCTGGGTCATCGATGGTGCCGAAGGTTGGGCGCTTCGTGAGCCGGCGTTGCGCGGCTTGCTCGGCGAAGCCGATGGGCTCATCGGACTCGGCATACTGCGGCGGTTCAACCTGGCGATCGACTACTCGCGCAATACGCTGTACCTTCGGCCAAGTCGAGCCTACTCCGGCCTGCGGAAGTTTTAACTCGA
>DATJKH010000013.1:0-35619 GCA_035491715.1 Vicinamibacterales bacterium
TCACGGCTGCATCCGTTGACCCGAGCCGTCAGCAAACAACTCCTGCCGGTTTTCAATAAGCCGCTCATCTACTATCCGCTGTCGCTGCTGATGTTGTCGGGCATCCGCGACATCCTCGTGATCACGACTCCCCACGAGCAGGACGGTTTCAGGCGCCTGCTTGATGACGGTCGTGACATTGGCCTGAACATCCAATATGCCGCGCAGCCCGCGCCTGAGGGTCTCGCGCAGGCCTTTATCATTGGGCAGGAGTTTATCGGGCCGGATCGAGTGTGTCTCGCGCTTGGCGACAACATCTTTTACGGCGCGCACCTGTCGGACTACCTTCGTGCGGCGGCTGCACGCGAGCAGGGCGCCACGGTGTTCGGTTATCGGGTCCGTGACCCTGAGCGATATGGTGTCGTGGAATTCGACAAGCAGGGACGCGTGGTCGGGTTGGAAGAAAAGCCGAGTCAACCGAAGTCGCAATTCGCGGTCACTGGCTTGTACTTCTTTGACAATCAGGTGGTCGAAATCTCTCGAGGTTTGCGACCGTCTGCTCGCGGCGAGCTCGAGATCACCGATGTGAACCGCGCGTATCTCGAACGTGGGCAGCTCTTCGTCGAACGTCTGCCGCGCGGCATCGCCTGGCTGGACACCGGCACGCATGAATCCCTCGTGCAGGCGACGAACTTCGTTCAGGCAGTCGAAGAGAGGCAGGGATTCCTGATTGGCTGTCCGGAGGAAATCGCGTACCGTCTTCGTTACATCAGTGCCGCCGACCTGGAGCGGATCTCCGGATCGATGAAAGGAAGCCTGTACGGGCAATACTTACTGAGAATCCTCGACGATGACATGTAGCGTCTGTCCCTATCGCTCATCATGCCCCTGATATTCACACCGGCCGCTCTTCCTGGCGTGACGATTATCGAACCGAAGGTGTTTTCCGACGAACGCGGCTACCTGATGGAAACCTACAAGAGGTCCGAGTTCCTCGCCGCTGGCGTCGATGCCGACTTCGTCCAGGAGAACCATTCCAAGTCGGAGTATGGAACCCTCCGGGGTCTGCACCTGCAGCGTCAACCGAAGGCGCAGGGCAAACTCGTCCGTGTCATCGACGGAACGGTGTTCGACGTGGTCGCAGACGTCCGCCATGGCTCACCGACCTTCGGACAATGGGTGAGTGTCATTTTGTCGTCCGAGAATCGGCGATCGCTGTTTGTTCCGGCCGGCTACGCGCATGGATTCTGCGTGACGAGTGCCGAGGCACAGGTGGTCTACAAGATGACGGCAGAGTACGCGCCAGAACTCGAAGAGGGCATTCGCTGGGACGACCCTGTTCTCGGGATTACCTGGCCAATCTCATCACCGCGACTGTCGGTCCGCGACAGTCGTTGGCCCGGACTCACGGAACGTGTGGCGGATAAGCACTTCGGTTAGTGCGGCTCCTGGTTCACGTCTCATCACCGTCTGTCCGGCCGCCGAGTTTTCTCAAGGCCGCGACGATTCCGGCTGGCGTGAATCCCTGCCGCATCAGATATTGATAGAGCCGCGCGTGCTCGCGCGCATCACTGATGCGCGACTTGCCGCGCATCTTCTTGTGCAGCGCCTTCGTAATCAGCGCACGCTCGTCGACATCCGCGAAAACCTCTGTCACCGCTTCGGTAGCGGTTTCCCGCGCGATTCCCATGACGTTCAGCTCGCGCATGACGCGCAACCGTCCCCGTCCTTTGACACCTGCCGCCGTCCGCGCGTACGCACGCGCGACACGGCCATCGTCCAGTGCTTTTGATTCGAGCAGGTGGGTAATGACGCGGTCGATCTCGTCGCGCGGATGATCGCGATCGAGAAGGCGATCGCGCAGTTCCTTTTCCGTCAGTTCGCGCCGCGCGAGCAGGTGAAGTGCGTCGGTGTAGGCCGACATTTCTCGATCTTCCGCCGAAAGGCGGAAGCCACAAAATGATTACCCGCCAAACCGCGTAATCTCCGGCGAGCCGCCGCGGGCCATCTCGTCGCGCGCCAGGTCGGCGGTCGTCGAGATTCCCTGGATCTTGAGCTTGAACTCGTCGACATTGGACGCCCAGCGGAGCGCTTCCTCGACGGTCACGAATCCCTGCTGATAGAGGTTGAAGATCGACTGATCGAATGTCTGCATCCCGTACTGCGAGGTGCCGGACGCGATGGCGCCATGAATCTGTGCGGTCCGATCCTTGTCGATGATGCAGTCGCGAATGAATGCGGTGGCAATCATGACCTCAACGGCCGGCACGCGCCCGAGTCCGTCGGCGCGGGGCAGTAGTCGTTGGGCAATCGCCCCCTTCAACACACTCGCGAGCTGAATGCGCACCTGGCGCTGCTGATGCGGTGGAAACACGGCAATGATGCGGTTGACCGTTTCGGTGGCATCCAGCGTGTGCAGGGTCGAGAAGACGAGGTGGCCGGTCTCGGCTGCAAGAAGCGCGGTCTCGACCGTTTCATGATCGCGCATTTCCCCGACGAGGATGACATCAGGGTCCTGGCGGAGCGCGCTTCGGAGCGCATGCGAGAACGACTGCGTGTCGACGTTCACTTCGCGCTGATTGACGATCGAATGATGGTCGCGGTGCAGGTATTCGATCGGATCCTCGACCGTCATGATGTGTGTCGAACGCGACGTATTGATGTGATCGATCATTGCGGCGAGCGTCGTGCTCTTCCCGCTGCCCGTCGTTCCCGTGACCAGGACGAGCCCACGCTCCTCCTGCGCGATCAGCTTCAACACCGGCGGGAGGCCAAGTTCGTCGATCGTCTTAATCCGGGTCGGAATGACGCGAAGGACGAGGCCGACAGTGCCGCGTTGCTGGAAGACGTTGCAACGGAATCGTCCCACTCCCGGGATGCTGTAGGCGAGGTCGACTTCCTGCGCGCGCCGGAATTTCTCGCGCTGATCGTCGTTGAAAATGGCGTCTGCCATGCCCTCGGTGTCGGCCTTATCCAGCCGCTTTTCCTCGGAGCAGACCGCGAGGGTGCCGTTGACGCGCATCATCGGATAGCTGCCAACCTTGAGGTGCAGGTCGGAGGCTCCGCTTTGCGCGGCAACTTTCAGAAGGTCGTCGATGTGCATGGATAAACGTTGGCGGAGTCTAAAGACCTCGCCCTACGTCTGGTATCGGGTTGTCGGGCGGCGTCTTTAGACGCCGCTCCCGGTGCGCTTCGCAGAACCGGCCTCCGCCGGCTGCAAGGGTTCGCCAGGATACACGTAGGTCAGCCAACCGTGTCGATCCGGCGTTTCGCCGTTGATCATGTCGAAGAAGGCGACCTGGAGCGCTTCGGCCACTGGGCCGCGCTGGCCTTTTCCGATCTGAATCTTGTCGATGCTCCGAATCGGCGTAATCTCCGCCGCCGTACCGACGAAGAACACTTCGTCACAGATGTAGAGCATCTCGCGCGGCAGAACCTGTTCAACGACAGTAAACCCGAGATCCTGAGCCAGCGTGATGATTGTGCTTCGCGTGATCCCCGGAAGGACTGCCGCGCTCAGTGGCGGCGTATAAAGAATGTTGTCCCGGACGAGGAACAAGTTCTGCCCGCTCCCTTCGCTCAGGTTGCCCTGCGTGTCGAGCGCGATGCCTTCGCTGTATCCCTCCGCCACCGCTTCCATCTTGATCAGCTGCGAGTTGGCGTAGTTGGCCGAGGACTTTGCAAGCGTCGGAAACGTGTTCGGATGCGCACGAGTCCACGAGCTGACCCGGACGTCTACACCCTTCTCGAGCGCGCCGGCGCCGAGATATGCGCCCCATTCCCACGTCATGATCGCAGTGTCGACCGGGCACGGAAACGGGTTGACGCCGAGCTCGTTGTACCCACGGTAGACGATCGGCCGGATGTAGCACGCCTTGAACTGGTTCGCGCGAATGGTCTCGAGCACCGCCTCCGTCAAGGCCGCCTGATCGAGCTGCGGTTCCATCCGGTAAATCTTGGCGGAGTCGAACAGTCGGCGCATGTGGGCGTCGAGCCGGAAACATGCCGAACCTTTCGCCGTGCTGTAGCAGCGTGCGCCTTCGAACACCGCGCTGCCGTAATGGACGACGTGCGATCCGACGTGGATCGTCGCGTCCTTCCATTCCACCAATTTCCCGTTCATCCAGATTTTGCCGGTGCCCGAAAAAGCCATTCCCACTCCTTAAGATGAGGCGTTTGAAGATGTTAGCACAGGCGTCGCGGCTGGCCGGGAGTCCAATCCGCTATTGCGCCTCGCCGCAGAACGGGCACCGATCCGCGCGGGCATGAAGAGGCTTGCGGCATTGCCAGCAAAATCGGGCGGAAGGGGTTTCACGTGCGCGGAGGCGGTTCTGAATGCCTTGCGCGTCGTCGCGATGACTCCGTTGCGGCGCAGGTTCGGGTCGCGGAATTGCGCTTGGCTGGGGGGTGCGGCGAGGCTGCGTCGCGGCGATTGCCGCCATGATGTCGTTCAGTAAATCGGGCGCTCGTTGATAGCGATCTTTGATTTCCGGCGCCATCGCGCGCATGACGATATCGCTGATCGCTTTTGGAATCGCCTGATTCTTCAGCCGCGGCGGTGTCACCAGTTCGCCAGACATCAGCTTATCCAGGTCCGCCGGCGCCGGCGTGTCGTAGGGCAGGATCCCCGTCAACATCTGATACATCGTCACGCCAAGCGAATAGATGTCGGAGGCGAACACGGCCTTGCCATGGAATTGTTCGGGCGCCATGTAAGGCGGACTGCCGATGACGGTCGTCCCGTGCGCCGCGATCTCGAGGAAACGTGACGTCCCGAAATCGGCGACCTTCAGCATGTCGTTTTCGGTGACCAGCACGTTGGCAGGCCGCAGGTCGCGGTGAATCACGCCTTGCGTGTGCGCATGATCGACGGCGTTGCAGATCTGGCACGTGAAATCGAGCGCACGGTTCAGATCGAGATACCCCTTGGCCGCGATGAGGTTTTCGAGCGTCTCTCCCTGGACGTACTCCATGACAATGAAGAAGACGTTCTCCTGTTTTTCAGCGGTCGTGATGGCGACGATGTTGGGGTGGCTGACGCTCGCGAGCAGGCGAGGCTCTCTCAGGAGTTCACCGAAGTCCAGGCCCTGACGATGCGGGACTTTGATCGCAACTTTCTTGTCGATCCATGTGTCCTGCGCAAGGTAAACGGTACCGAATCCGCCGCTGCCGAGTGGCGCAACGATCTTGTACTTCCCGAGACTCTGACCTCTGAAGAGCACGTTTGTGATTGCCGATTGTCGCGAGTATAGCGCGATTGTTTCATAATTCCGGCGTGACCCTTCCGCGTTTTTACGTGCCACAGCTCGATGCGGGCGTGCGTGAGACGGTATTGCCGCCCGATGAGGCGATGCATCTCACTCGCGTGCTGCGACTCGACGCGGGCGACGAGATCTCCGTGTTCGACGGCCGCGGTCACGAGTTCCGCGCACGGGTCACGAACACAGCCCGTCGCAACGTGACGGTCGAACTGCTCGAGCCAATCCAGGCTGCCGCAGAGGCGCGCGTTCCGATCACGCTCGTTCAAGCGGTACTGAAGGGCGAGAAGATGGACGCGGTCGTTCGCGACGCCACGATGCTGGGCGTGGTGGTCATCGAACCCATCGTTACCGCGAGGACTATCGCGCGAGGGCCGCGCGACACCGACCGATGGACACGCGTCAGCATTGCGTCGGCCAAACAGTGTCGCCGTGCCGTCGTTCCTGCCATCAACCCACCTCGGCCGTTTGAAGAATGGCTGCGATCCAGCGCACACGGATTGCGGCTGATGCTGATCGAGCCATCGGCGTCGACGACCGACATCTGCTCATTGCGTCTGCTGGAAAACCACGCGGCCGGGTCGCTGGCACTGGTTGTCGGGCCGGAAGGGGGGTGGACTTCCGAAGAACGGAAAAACGCGGAAACCGCTGGATGCCTGTCCGTTACCTTGGGCGGCTTAACGCTACGCGCAGATGCGGTCGCTGTCGCAGCCATCGCAATTGCTCGATTCGCGCTGAAGGATCTGTGAGGCTGCTGGCTCCTGGCTGCTAGCTCTTGGGCGTGAGCGAGAAGGCAACCCATTCGCCCTCGCTCACCACGTCCACCGGTTCGTTGCCCAGGGCTTTGATGACGTCGTCGGCCTCATCGCGGGTAAAGCCGCTCACGATGAGCGCACGCTCGGGGCCAACCAGGTGACGCAACGACGCTGCATGTCGCTGAAGCAGCGCGCCAGTGAGGTTTGCAATCACGATATCCGCCGGTTCGAGCGATGGGCTCGATAAATCGCTCTCGCGAATCGTGATTGCGTCTTGACCGCCATTTCGCTTGACGTTCTCGCGCGCGTTGTCGAGCGCGTCCGGGTCAATGTCGATCGCCACTACGCGAAAGGCACCCAGCTTCCATGCCGCAAGCGCGAGAACTCCGCTGCCCGTTCCGACATCGATCACCCGGAGGCCGCGCACATCCCGTTTCTGTAACAGTTCGAGGCACAAGCGTGTGGAAGCGTGATGACCGGTGCCAAAGCCGGTCGAGGGGTCGATAACGATGGCGATTGAATCGGGATCCGTTGTGCGGGATCCGGGATCGGCGTCCCACGGCGGCGCGACGATGATTCGTCCGACACGAATGGCAGTGAGCGAAGCCTGACTGCGTCGCGCCCAATCCTCGTCGTCTATCTCCATTGCCGCGAGACGAAGAGCGTTGCCGAACTCGGATGCCAAGGCGCCTCTTGCCGCATTGCGGTCCGCAGCCGAGCGGAAGAAGACGCGCCAGCCATCGCCACTTTCGTGTTCCTGAATCGCGACCGGCTCGAACGCATCGAGCTCGGCGTACAACATGTCCTGAAGGGTTCCCGCCCCCGGGCCGGGGGCGAAAGTGAGGTCCAGTGCCGGATACTTACCCAAAGATGTCTTTGACGCGTTCGAAGAACGGCTTTTCCTCGCCGCCCGCTTCTTCATCCAGTTTTTCCTGCGGGAGCAGCCGATTCAATTCCTCGAGCGCGTGCTTTTGCTCTTTGGTCAGCTTCTTTGGCACCGCGACGCGCGCAATCGCGTAGAGATCTCCCTGGCCGCGCCCATTCACATGCGGCATGCCCTTGCCGCGCAACTTGAAACGCGTTCCAGGCTGCGTGCCGGCTGGGACCTGTACCTGCTCCCGGCCATCGAGTGTCGGCACGTGAATCGATCCGCCGAGCGCGAGGGTGGGGAAGCTGATCGGCATTTCGCAATAGAGATCGTCTTCTTCACGATGGAAGAACGAATGCTCCTGCACGTGAACGACAACGTAGAGGTCGCCCGGAGGACCGCCGGCGCTGCCGTGTTCTCCTTCGCCATAGAGCCGCAGGCGCTGGCCGGTCGCAATCCCTGCCGGGATCTTCACCGTCAGCTTGCGCTCACGACCGACTCGCCCCGCGCCGCGACACGTTTGACACGGTTTCGCAATCGTCTTGCCCGTGCCGCGACAGTTGGGACACGGCCGCGCAACGGTGAGAAAGCCCTGTTGATAGCGAAGCTGACCGGAACCGCGGCACTGGCTGCACGTCTCCGCTGAGGTGCCTTCTGCAGCACCCGATCCCTTGCACGTCTCGCAGGTTTCCTCGCGCGGAATCTGGATGGACGTCTCTGTGCCGCTGGCGGATTCCTCAAACGAGATCTCCAGGTCGTATCGCAGATCGGCGCCGCGCTGAGGACCGCCGCGTCGTCGACGCTGACCGAAGAGATCGCCGAAGCCGAAGACGTCGCCGAGACCGGAAAAAATGTCTGAGAAGTCGGCAAAAATAGTTGGGTCGAATCCAGCCGCCCCGGCTCCGGCTCCAGCAACACCGGCGTGTCCAAATCGATCGTACAGGCTGCGCTTTTCGCGATCGGCGAGGACCGAATAGGCCTCCGCCGCTTCCTTGAAGGCTTCCTCGGCCTTGTGGTCGCCGGGATTCCGATCGGGATGGTATTTGAGCGCCATCTTTCGGTAGGCGCTCTTGATTTGCTGGTCTGTTGCCTGGCGATCGAGTCCGAGAACCTCGTAGTAATCGCGCTTCGTCACGCTGCTCACCCTTTGGCCACCTTTACCATCGACGGCCGCAGGAGCCGGTCGCCCAGCATGTATCCACGCCGGAATTCCTCAATCACTTCACCGTCCCGCTTTCCCTCCGCGTGTTCATATGACACGGCCTGGTGGTAGTACGGATCGAAATCAGCACCGACCGCCTCGATCGGACGCACACCACGCTTGCGCAGGATCTCGCCGAGCTGCTTGTGAATCAATTCGACGCCTCGGCGGTAGGCGTCGGCCTCCGAGCCGACATCCGCCTTCAGCGCCCGCTCGAGATCGTCCATCAACGGCAGCAGTTCCTCAATGACGCTCGCTGCTGCCGCGTCTGATAGCGACTGCCGGTCTCGTTCGGTGCGTTTGCGATAGTTGTCGAACTCGGCGGTCTTTCGCAGCAGAAGATCGTAGTACTCATCCCGCTGGCGTTGCAGCGCGGATGGATCGTTTTCGGTAGCTGCCGGCGAACTGTCGACAGCGCTGGATGTCTCGTTTGTTGGATTGTCGTCCACGGTGGTTTCTCATGTAGCTTCGCGGCTTGAGCCGGAAGTCTTCTTCTTCCACCATGAAGGTGGAAGGCACAAAGTGACTTAGATTACGGAAGCGATGTATCGCTCCCGCTCACCATTCGGCTGATCGCCTTGGAGAGTGAGTCGACCGCATTGATCGCGCGAGAGTAGCGCATGCGTGTGGGACCGATCACTCCGACCGCGCCGGTCCCGTGTCCATCCGAATAGGTCGACGCGACCAGGCTGAAGCACTGAAGATCCGTATCGTGATGCTCGCTTCCAATCACGACGGTAAGACCGGTTGTGCCCAGGTAATCGTCCAGAAGTTGAATGAGCCGCGTCTTCTCTTCAATCATTCGGAACAGCGTTCGCAACGTGGTCAGCGTTACCTCAGGGTCTTCAGTCCGGACATCGTCGAGCAACAGCGACGTGCCCTGAATGAAAACAGTGGGTATGGGATCAATGCCTTCGAACGTCGAGCTCGCGAGGCGTAGCGCCCGTGCCATGAGTTCATCGTAGAGCGTCCGCTCCTCGCGCAATCGTTCGACAACCGCCTGGCGTACCTCCACCAGCGTTTTTCCCCTGAACTGCTGGTTCAAATAGTTTGCCGCCTGCTGCAGTTCGCTGGGTTCGTACTCTTCGGTTGGCTCGATAACCTTTTGCGTCACGTGACCCCCAGCGGCGACCACAAGGACCAGCAGCTTGCCACCCGCGAGCGGCACGAAATCGAGGCGCTCGAAGGTCGTCATGTCCGGCGCGATAGCGAACCCGATCTGGTGCGAAGCGCGTGAAACTTCCTGCGACACATGGGAAAGGAGATCGTCAACTGTCCCCGCACGCCTCAGCCGGGCCTCCACTTGAGGCGCGGGACGCAGCGATTTCCGTTCGGCGAGCAGTTGATCCACGTACAACCGATACCCGAGATCCGTCGGCACACGTCCGGCAGAGGTGTGCGGCTGCCGCACGTAGCCGAGTTCCTCGAGTCGAGCCATGATGTTCCGCAGCGTAGCCGAGGACACACCAAAGCCACGATTCGCGAGCCACAGCGACGACACCGGCTCCCCCTGGTCAATGTAGGCATGGACCAGGACGCCGAGGATTCGCTTATCCCGTTCCGCTAGCGGAGGATGGCGAGACATAGATTCTTAGCACTCTATCGGGTCGAGTGCTAACTTAGATTATACACGGTACTTCGTGAGTTAGTGGCCCTGGAGGCTTCCGGCTTTAGTCGGAAGTACGTAACCGAACGAACCTCGTACGCCCTATACGCCAGCCCTGGCGTATAGCGTCGCGGCAGCGGCGCGAGCCTCGGCGGTTATGGCCCCGCGGTCAAGCTGGGTAAGTTCAAAGTCATCCACCACGACTTCGCCGTCCACCATCGTCATCCGGACGTCTCGTCCGGTTGCCGCGAAGGCCAATGTCGACCAGACGTCTCGATCTGGCGCCAGAAACGGCCGATCGCGATCGACGACGATAAGGTCTGCGCGTTTGCCGAGCTCAATCGATCCGATCTCGGCTTCGAGCCCAAGTGCCCGCGCGCCCTCTCGCGTGGCCATCCAAATCGCATCGCGCGCGGTGAGCGCGCCGGGCGCCTTTCGGACCGCCTGGATCATCGCGGCAAGTCGGATTTCCTCGAACATGTCGAGGCGGTTATTGCACGCCGCTCCGTCGGCACCAAGCGACACGGAAATCCCGCGATCGCGCATCTCCGCAATTGGCGCGAGTCCCGATCCGAGCTTGAGATTGGAGCTCGGGCAGTGGAGAACCTTGACGTCGCGCTCGGAAAGCAGCTCCTGCTCGCGCTCAGTGACCCAGACGCAGTGTGCGGCGCACAGGCGCGATGTGGCGAGCCCTGTGTCGGCGAGGTACTCGAGATTCGAGAACCCTTTCGAAAGGCGCCGGACTTCTTCGATCTCGTCACGCGATTCAGATGCATGCGTGTGCACGATTGCGCCTTCTCGATTGGAGAGATCGGCAACGCTCTCGAGGAGCTCACGAGAACACGAAACGGCGAATCGAGGCGCGAACACGGCATGCAGCCGGCCGTTGGCGACGCCATCCCAACGCTTTTTCAACGCCAGGCTCTCGTCGATGGATCGCCTGGTGTCTTCTTGCAGTCGCGGCGGTGCTTCACCCGACCCGTCCATCATGCACTTGCCGACCGACGCGCGCAGACCGGTTTCGACGAGTGTTTCGAACACGACGTCGGTGTCGTGCACGGTTTCCATCGTCAACACGGATGTCGTCCCGGATAGAAGGAGTTCGGCTGCTGCGAGTCGCACCGAAGCGCGGAGTGTCGCGGGTGTATGCGCGGCTTCCATCGGCCAGACTCGTTTCTTCAACCATTCGAGAAGCGGCATGTCATCGGCCGATCCGCGAAACAACGTCTGACACAAATGAATGTGCGTTTGAACGAAACCTGGCAGGAGATATCCGCCAGCGGCATCAAGGATTCGTTCGTTGCCGCTTGCCTCGATGTTGCCTCCAATCGAAGCGATCCGGCCGGCTCGTACGCGGACGTCGCCGTCGATGATGTCGAGGCGATCGTTCATCGTGACGATCGTCGCGTTGCGGATGATCGTATCGGGAGAGGACGACCGGGCAGCCACCGGATCGGGGGGATCCCCGATCATTCAGCCTTGATCCTGACGCGCTTCATGGACATGGACGTCGTGTCCACGCCGCGGCTGATCGCGATGAGTTCGGCGAGAATGCTGACGGCGATCTCCGCAGGCGTCACCGCGCCGATTTCCAGCCCGATCGGCGCATGAACACGCTGGAGGCACTCGGGCGGCAGGCCTTCCTCGAGCAGGGCATCGTAGATGCGCGCGACTTTCGCGCGGCTACCGATCAGTCCGAGGTACTTCAGATCCCGAGCCGCGAGCGCTCGCATGGCGTCGAGGTCGTGCTGATGTCCGCGCGTAACCACGACGACGTATGACGACGAGGGGATCTCGGCCCGATGGAGCCACTCGGGAATGGGTTCGACGACGACGTCGGCGCCAGGAAACCTGTCGGCGTTGGCGAACTTCTCACGATCGTCGACGATGTGGAGCCGGAAACCGACGTCGCCCGCGATTTTCGCGAGATGAAAACCGACGTGCCCGGCGCCGATAATGAAGAGCCGTGGGGAAGGTGTCAGCGGGTCGACATGTACGTCCATACGTCCGCCACAGATCAGTCCGTTTTCCTGTGCGAAGTCATCGTTCAGTTCGTAGTGTAGAAGCTGTGGCCGACCGGACGAAAGCGCCTCGCGAGCCTTCCAGAAGGCATCATTCTCGTAGCAGCCACCGCCGATCGTACCTACCGTACGGCCGTCTGCCCAGACGAGCATCTTCGCGCCCGCGCGTTGCGGTGTGGAACCCTGTGACCGCACCACCGTGACGAGCGCGACGCTGTCGCCGCGGGCGAGTGCTTCCGCCGCTGCTGCGAGGACTTCTTCGTTCAGACGAGCACCTCGATTTTTGCCTTCTGCTTCAACGACTGAATGAACGCGTCGGCCTTCTGCTGCTTCTGTTGCTCGGTCAGAAACTCTTTGATCCGGCCGCTCACTTGCTCGAACGGCACAGTCGATGCCGCCCGTCGATCGGTCAGCTTGATGATGTGGTAGCCGAACTGGGTCGTGACGATATCGCTGATCTCCCCCGGCTTCATCGCAAACGCCGCCTGATCGAATGGCGGAACCATCTGGCCTCTGGTGAAGAAATTCAGGTCTCCACCCTGCTGCGCGCTCCCATCTGCCGAATGCTTTTTGGCGAGCTCCGCGAAATCGGCGCCGGCGCGGGCTTGCTTCAGGACGCTTTGCGCTTCGTCCATCGCCTTCTTTTTCGTTGCGGCATCAGCTGATTCATCGACGCGGAAGAGAATGTGACTGGCGCGCACCGCTTCATCCTGCTTGAACTTGTCGGGATTCTTGTCGTAGAACTCGCGCACCTGCGCGTCGGTTGGCGGGGGTTGTGTCGCCACCTCGGCTTCTACCATCTTATTGATGCTGATATCGATTCGAGTGTCGGCCTTGAGCTTGTCGAGCGTCATGCCGCGCGAGTCCAGTGCCTTTTTGAACGCATCTTCCGTCGGGAACTGAGCACGCATCTGCTGGACGCCGCTGTCGACTTCCGCGTCGGTCACATCCACTTTGCGCGCGCGGGTCTCCTGCGACAGCACCGTATAGGTCACCAGTTGCTCGAGCGCTTTGCGATACACCTCGTCGCGACGTTCCGCCGGCACCGGCTGATTGGCCCTGAGTTCCATGTTCTTGATCAGCCGATCGAAATCCACCTTGGTGACCTCTTCGCCATTCACGCGTGCGAGCACCTCCGGCAGGGCCGCCGGCATGGGTTTCGGTGGTGCGGTTGGTTGCGAGGCGGTCTGACCTGATGTGGCCGCCGTCTTCTCCGACCCAGCGGTCACCGCCCTATCGGCTGACGGCTTACGGCACGCGAGGCTGCCGGTGACCGCCGCACCGAGCAAGAGCACTGAGCAGAATCGAATCAAAATGGAATTCCTTGGGTAAAAGACGAGCGGACGAGGATGACCAACTCTGTATTTTAAACCCCTTTGTCAGTCACCTTTGTGTGGCGTTTCGGGATCCGTGGTGCGGAATTCCGGATCCGATCCGTGTTCATCCGTGTTCATCCGTGTTCTTCGGTGGCTCATCCGTGTTTTTCCGTGTTCTTCCGTGGCTCATCCGTGTTCATCCGTGGCTTAGAAGCTATGCAGCGTGCACGGTTCGGTGGGCGCCGTGCCGGCGAGAAACGATTCGTGGAACACACGAGGACAACCTGGGACTGCGACTTTGCCGGTATCGCGATCGATATCAACGAACACGATCCCTTCCGGCGCTTCGAAGCCGCTGCTGGTCCGGCCTCCCAGCGCGCGCATCATGAACGTTGTCCAGAGTGGTAACGCCGCCTGCGTGCCGCTGAGGCCGAGCGGCTGATTATCGTCGAGGCCCACCCAGACGACGGTCAAGACCTCAGGTGTAAAGCCAACAAACCAGGCGTCACGGAGATCGTTGGTCGTTCCTGACTTTCCCGCCGCATCCTGCGTGAAGCCCGCAGCCCGAGCGCCGGCGCCCGTTCCCTCGTTGAGCACGCTGCGCATCATGTTGGTCACGAGAAATGTGGTGTCGGCTCGCGCGATGGTTCGTGGCGCGTCGCCGCGAAGCGCCACGTCTTTGCCGGTATTGCTGATCAGGCGGGAGATCGCATGGAGCGGTTTGATCGTTCCGCCGTTGGCGAACAGCGTGTAGGCGGTTGCGATTTCGAACGGGGTTGCTTCGAAAACGCCGAGCGCGATCGAAGGATATGGCCGCGGTGGCGTGGCTGCACCAACTCTTTTCCACAGTGAGGCAACCTGATCATATCCAGTGGTTTCCGCGACCTTGATCGTTGGAATGTTTCTCGAAAGTGCCAGCGCGCGACGAAGCGTCACCGGTCCTTCGAATTCGCCGTCGTAGTTACCGGGCGTCCACGTCTGCTGATTGAACTCCCAGGACGTCGGCTCGTCGATGACGACGGTGGCTGGCGTGAGGTCGGTGCGGCCGTCGGCGGCGGCGCGCTCGAATGCCGAGAGATACACAAACGGCTTGAACGACGACCCGGGCTGACGCTTTGCCGCGATTGCGCGGTTGAATTGGGACTGGTTGTAGCTGCGCCCGCCGACGAGGGCGAGCACGTCGCCGGTTCTCGGGTCGACCGCGATGAGTGCGGCCTGTGCTCGCTGCCGCTTCCGTTTCGCGAGCAGCTCGTCAACGTGGGTGAGCCCCTCGCGGACGACATCCTGCGCAATCCGCTGCATGTGGAGATCTAGCGTGGTGTAAACGTCGATCGCGCCGGTCTCCTTCGGATACTTCTCCTGCAACTCCTGACCGATGTAGTCGACGAAGTACGGGGCTTCGGCATCGAGCGCCCGTGCCGCCATCTGCAGCGGCTCCTTGCACGCGCGGTCTCCGGCGTCCTGACTGATGAATCCAGAATCGGCCATCGCCTGCAGCACGACATTGCGACGCTCTTTCGCCCGCTCCGGATTGTTGAAGGGCGACAGCCGCGACGGCGACTGGATGACGCCGGCGATCGTTGCCGCTTCGCTCAACGACAGATTGGTGACGTCCTTGGAGAAGAACAGACGCGCCGCTTCCTGAACGCCGTGAATCGCGAACGATCCACGCTGACCGAGCGACACGTCGTTGAGGTACAGCGTCAGTATTTGTTCCTTGGTCAGTCGCCGCTCGAGCGCCACCGACATGAACCATTCCGAGACTTTGCGTTTGAGCGTCTGTTCCGGTGTGAGGAACGTATTCTTGACCAGCTGTTGCGTGACCGTGCTGCCACTGCGCAGATACTTCTTCCGCCCGAAGACGTTGTCGATCGCCGCGCTCATGATGCCGATCGGATCGATGCCGGGATGATCGTAGAAGCGGCGATCTTCGATGGCGAGCACGGCCTGCACCATGACCGGCGGGATCACGGCCAGCGGCACATCGCGACGCTTCTGACGCGCTTCGGTTACGAGCGCGGTGATCAACGGCGTGTCGAGCGTCACCCTGTCGACTGTCTTCTTGGTCCCGACGATCTCCAGGCGTTCGATCGATGTCGGCTCGGCCGCCTTCGCTCGCTTGGCGGCGAAGACGAGGCGGACAAGTTGTCCTCGTCGATCGCCGGCTCGTGGGATCAGCACGACGGCGTCGCGCCCAACGGTGAATTCGCCCGGTTGCTCGGCCTTCGCCCGGTAGGAGTAGCCGAGGTCGTTCAGGCGATCGACGATCTGCGTGGGACTCAGCGCCTGGCCGCGACGGAATTCATAGGGGCGCGCAAAGATCCGCGGGTCCGAGCGCTGCGTCTCGCCGGCCAGACGCGCGTCGATCATCCGCGAGAAGGAGATATAGAAGTAGATGGAAATAATCGAGAAGACGATGAAGATCCCGGCGCCGCACACGATTGCATAGAATTTCCAACCGCGTTTAGGAAAACGGAGGCGCACAGGCACACGCGCCTTGGTCGCGACGGCAGGACCCGTTGGGCTCAAATCCACATGTCTCGGAGCAGGGGTAGCAACGCAATTCTAACACTGATGTTGACTATGATCGCTCTTGATGACTGATTCACAAGTCGACCTCTTGGTCTTCGGTCCGCACCCCGATGACATTGAAATCGGATTCGGGGGCGCGGTCGCCCTGCATACGGCGATGGGGTTGCGCGTTGGAATGTGCGATCTGACACGCGGAGAGCTCGGATCGAACGGCACACCGGAGGAGCGCGAAGCGGAGGCCGACAAGGCACGCGAGGTGCTCGGTGCGACGTGGCGTATGAACCTGCGCTGGCCGGATGGAGGGATCACCGGAACGGACGATCAGATCCTCGACGTGGTCCGATTGATTCGCAGCGGACGGCCGCGCACGGTGGCACTCCCGTATTGGAACGACCGCCATCCCGATCATCGCGCGGCGAGCGATGTGCTCGCACGCGCCGCATTCAAGAGCGGCCTGCGCCGCTTTGCTTCCGATGCCGGAGAGCCGTGGCGGCCTGACTGGATCTGCTATTACTTCATCAACGATTCGGCGCCCGAGTCGTTTGCCATCGACGTGTCGGCGAATTACGAGACGAAACGGCGCGCGCTCGCGTGTCACCAATCGCAGTTCACCACGGCTGCACCAGCCAGCGTGTCTACAAGGCTCACCGCCCCGCACTTTCAGCAAATGATCGAAAGCCGCGATGCGCATCTCGGTGCGCTGCTTGGTGTGGCATTCGCGGAGGCCGTTGTCGTCCGAGAACCAGTCCTGCGGCCTCACTTGATGAAGAACTGGAACGACCCGCAGGCAGAGCGTCGATGAATATCGGCATTGTCTGTTATGCGTCGGTCGGCGGCAGCGGGATCGTTGCGACCGAGCTGGCCAAGTCGCTGGCCGAACGTGGTCACGCGGTTCACGTGCTGAGCACCGATACACCATTCCGGCTCGGAAATTATCAGCCCGGCCTGACGTTCCACCGCGTCCGCACGCCGGCATACCCGTTATTCCGCGAACCGCAGTACGTCATCGCGCTCGCCAATCGCATGGTTCAAGTCGCGCGGGAACAGGGACTCGACATCATCCATGCGCACTATGCGGTGCCGCATGCGACGGCGGCATATCTGGCCAAACAGATTCTCCTCCGTCCAGGGAAGGGCGCGGTCCCGCGGATTATCACGACGCTCCATGGAACCGACATCACGCTCGTCGGCAGCGACCATTCCTATGCGGAGACGGTGGCCTTCTCGATCGACATGTCGGACGGCGTGACCGCCGTTTCCGAGAGCCTGAGACAGGACACCTACACCGCGCTGTCGGTTCAGAGGCCGATTACGGTCATCCCAAACTTCCTCGACTGTGATGTGTATCAACGAATCCAGGCCGCGCCGCTACGCGCGCGGTATTGTCCTCCGGGCTGCGAGAAGCTCGTCATACATGTCTCCAACTTTCGTCCCGTGAAGCGTGTGCCTGTTGTCGTTCAAGTCTTCGCTCGTCTCGCGGAGCGCGTGCCGTCGAGGTTGCTCCTGGTTGGCGACGGCCCGGACCTCGCGCCTGCGCTCGATGAAGCAAAGGCACTGGGAGTCAGTAGTCTCGTCGAAGCGCTAGGGGAGCAGGATCAGATCATTCCTCTGCTCTCGATTGCCGATCTCTTTCTTCTCACGTCGTCACAGGAGAGTTTCGGGTTAGCGGCGCTGGAAGCGATGGCCTGCGAGGTGCCGGTCGTGGCGTCGCGCGTGGGCGGACTTCACGAGGTAATAGACCACGGCGTGAGCGGGTTTCTTCGCGACCCTGACGACGTGGATGGAATGGCTGAGGACGCAACCCGGTTGCTCACCGATCCGGAACTGCACCGGCGAATTGCTGCCGAGAGCCGTCGTCTGGTGCGCAAACGGTTCTGCCGCGACCTGATCGTTCCGCAGTACGAGAATTTCTACAGCGAAATCCTCGGTCAGCCCGGTTAGGGCCGGCTATCCCACCGCTTAACCCTCACCGGACCTCTTCGGTACGCTCACGCGTCTAACGATCAGCCGCTCGGCCACACCATAATGGTTGAATCCATTCGCGTAACAGGAGGCTCTTGATGTTTCGGGTAGTCGGGTTCTTCTTTGCGGCGGTCCTCGTCGCGATGAGCGTCGCGCACCCTGCGGCGCAATCACAGGCAATCAACGGCACGATCGAGGGCACGATCACCGATCAATCGGGCGCGGCGCTTCCGGGCGTCAGCGTCACCGTCACCAACGTCGATACCGGGGACAGCCGGGTCGTCGTGTCGAATGAAGCCGGTGTTTATCGCGCGCCGCTGTTGCCGCTCGGGCGATATCGCGTATCAGCCGAGTTGCAGGGATTTCGCAAGTTCGAGCAGCAGGGGCTCACACTGTCGGCCGGGCAGTCGGCGGTCATCAACATCAATATGACCGTCGGCAACGTGTCCGAAGCGATCACCGTCACCAGCGAGTCGCCGGTGGCGGAGCCTGGAAAGATCGATCTCGGGCGCACGATCGGCGAGACGGAAATGAGAAACCTGCCACTCGTGTCGCGCAATCCGTACAACTTCGCGTTTCTCCAGGCCAACGTGACCGGCTATGAGAACAACGAGTTTGGTGTGCCGCGCATCAACGCGAACGGATCGCAGATGCGCACGAACTATCAGATCGATGGAAATACCAACACCGAGAAGGACCGAGCGGGACTCCGGCTGCTTCCGATTTCCGAAGTGCTCGTCCGGGAGGTCAAGGTCATCACCAACGGTTTCGCGCCTGAGTTCGGACAGACAACGGGGATGGTCTACAACGCGATCACTCCGTCGGGTACCAATGCGGTGCGTGGATCGGCGAGTTACCGGTTCAAGCGAAATGCGATGTCGGCACAGCCGTTCTTCCTCGCGCCCACTGCCAAGAAGCCTGACACGGAGGCTGACGACTTCACCGCGACGCTGGGTGGACCGATTACAAGGGACAAGTGGCACTACTACGGCGCCTACGAGTTCGTCGATCGAAGTCTCATCACCGGCAATCAGGTGATCACCGTCGCGCCGGCGGATGCGCAGGCTCTTGGAATAACGCTTCCGGCCGGCGGTGTCATACCTGCGCATCAACAAGTGAACTTCTGGTTCGGAAAGACGGACTATCAGCTTTCCAAAGGCAGCCAACTGTCGATCAGGTACTTCGGCTTCAAGAACCACTCGCCTTCGAACATCGCCGGTGGCCTGACGACCACCGATCGCGCGACCGACTTCACCGACCGAATGGATTCCACATCCGGTCAGGTCGTCTCCTCGATTGGCGGATCGACGCTGAATGAGCTGCGCATCCAGTACGCGCGGCGGCATCAGTTCCGCACGCCTGGCATTTCGGTCGACGGTCCCGCGATCACCGTCAGCGGAAAGGCGGAGTTTGGCGGCGCTCGAATCGGCGATGGCAACTCTGTCGGATTCGACTTCAACCAGGGCATCACGCAATTCATCGACAACGTGAGCTGGATTCGCGGCCGCCACGCCTTCAAAGGCGGGCTCGACGCCCAGTGGATTGCGGATAAACGGGTGCGCGGCGAGTTATTTCAGTACACCTTCGCGACCATTGCCGCTTATCAGGCGGCTCTGAGCGGTGCCGACCCTCGCTCGTATACGAATTTTCAGCAGCAGCTCGGAGATCTCAGCGTGAAGTACAACTCCGGGTTCTACGGATTCTTCGCGCAGGATGACTGGCAGGTCTCGTCGCGGCTCAAACTCCTGTATGGCCTTCGTTACGACATCTTCGACGTGCCCCAGGCGCGACCGTTTGGCCCGAATCCGTACTCGCAGGGCTTCACGGTCGACAAGAACAATATCGGTCCACGCGCCGGTGTGTCGTGGTCTGTCGATCAGCGATCTCGCACGGTCGTGCGTGCGTCAATCGGTTTGATGTATGAGCCGCCGCTGCTCGACTTTTACGACAACGCCATTCTGAGCAACGGCGATCCCAAGAGCTACAACATCGGACCGCTGCTTCCTTCCGCCGCCGGCGCTCCCGCGTTTCCGGCAAGCCTGGCATCTCCGCCGCCGGGATTCGTGCTGCCGCGACAGAGCATCAACGCGGTTGATCCCGAGTTCAGGACCCAGTCGGCATGGCTGAGCAACGCGCAGGTTGAACGCGCGCTGAATGATCAGATTGCCGTCACAGTTGGTTACGTGAATTCGATCGGGCGCAATCTCCCGGTGCTGATTGACGTCAATCTGGTGCCGTCCGGGCAGGTACTGGCCGACGGGCGTCCCCTTTTCTCGTCAAGCGCGCGCGTGGATCCGACGTTCAATCGGATCAACATGTTCAAGTCGATCGGCGAGTCCACGTACAACGCGCTCACCGCCTCGCTCAGCAAGCGGATGTCGCATGGCTGGATGACGCAGGTAACCTACACGCTGGCGCGTGGTGTCGATAACGCACCGCTGACCGGCACCTATGTCGTCGGAAGCGGCGACGATCGCGTCTCGGATCCGACAAACCTCGACCGCGAAGAGGGCGTGACGCCGTTCAACCAGACGCACACGCTGGGAGTGTCCGCGGTCCTGGCGCCAACCAAGGCCGGCAGCGGTCTGGGCGCGGCACTCCTCAATAACAATCAGCTCGGGATCATTCTGCAGGCCAACAGCGGTCTTCCATTCAACATCAGATCGAACCTGGACCTGAACCAGGATGGCGTCAACAACGATCGTCCGTTGAATATCGAACGCAATGCTGGCCGGCTTGGCCGAGTTCTCAACTTCGATCTCCGCTACTCTCGGTTCATTCCCTTCCGCGACACGATGAGGGGCGAGTTGTTCTTCGAGGCCAAAAATCTCTTCAATACGGAGAACATCGCTGGAGTCAACCGAGTTGTGACGACCGACGCCCAGGGAAACCCGGTGAACGCGCTCGTCTTCCACGGCGACCAATACCCAACGGCAGGGAAGACCGGGTATGACCAGCGCATCATGCAGCTGGGGGTGAAGTTCTTGTTCTGAGTTCGTGGGTGCACGACAAACAAGTCACGAGAGAAACGAGAGAGACGAGAAAACGAGAGGAAACACCTGGTTGCTCCCGTTTCTCCCGTTTCTCTTGTTTAGTCACCTCGCACTACTATTCCCCAATGCGTTTGTTCCGACTGCTTGTTCTCCCCCTCTCTTTTCTCCTTATCAGCGTCACCGTGCCCGCGCAGCTGCGCGTTCGGACCGTTGGCGAACTGCCCGGGGACGTGTCGCTGAAGTTGCTGCTCCGGAAACTCGCGTCGACCGGCACCTTCATGGAGACGACGGCGCACCCGGATGATGAGGACAACGCGCTCCTTGCCTTGATGAGTCATGGTCGCGGAATGCGCACGGCTCTCGTGTCGGCCACGCGAGGCGACGGCGGTCAGAATGAAATCGGGCCGGAGATCTTTCAGGCCCTCGGCGTGTTGCGGACGGAGGAACTGCTGGCGGTCCATCGGTTCGACGGGGCGGAGCAGTACTTCACACGCGCGGTCGATTTCGGCTTTTCGTTCAGCATCGAAGAATCGATTCAGAAATGGGGACACGACGAAATCGTTGGCGATTACGTGCGCCACATTCGCGGCATTCGTCCGGACATCATTGTCGGCTTTCTATGCGGGGGTAATGGCGGGGGCCAGCATCATCAAGCATCTACACGGCTCACGCTCGAGGCGTTTCGCGCGGCTGCAGATCCGTCGCGCTATCCAGAGCAGATTCGCGAGGGGCTTCGACCATGGCAGGCGAAGCGAGTGTTTTGCACCGAGGGCTTCGGCGCGCAAGGGCAGACGCCTGATCTTCTTCGCGTGACAGCGACCAGTCAGTTCGACCCGCTGTTGGGCCGTACCTATTCCGAGCTCGGCCTCGAGGGTCGCAGCATGCACAAGTGTCAGGGCACATCGCAGCTGCTCCTGCTCCCTGGAGCGTCTCCTGCACGGGCGTATCGGCTGAAAGATAGTGTGATCGGCGAAGCAGGCGTCGCCCCGAAAGACATGTTCGACGGCGTCGATACCACACTGGCGGGACTGGCGAAGTATGCAGGCGCCCAGCCTCCGGCGAACCTCGTGATCGCGCTGCAAGGAATTGCAATGAACGTGGATCAGGCGAGGCAGGCGGCGGAGACCCGCGGACCCGCGGCAGCAGCTGCGCCGCTAGTTCAGGGCCTGACCGCGTTGAGAAGTTTGCGCGCGTCGTTGGCTGGATCTCCGGCGGGGTCTAAAGAGCCCGCCCTGCAGTTATCGCCAGAAGGGCGATACGAGATCGAGTTTCGTTTGGCGCAAAAGGAGCCGCAGTTCGAGGAGGCGCTTCTGCTGACACACGGCATTCGTCTCGAGGCGCTCGCCGACGATGGGACGGTTGTTGTGGGACAGAGCGTGAAAGTGTCGACCGTCGCCGGAAACAACGGCGCCGCCGATGTGACGTTCAAGTCAGTGAGTCTCTCCGGCTTCAGCACCCAGGGTGACGGGTCGTCATCGAGTGAGGCAGTCTGTGCGCCTGCCAGTGGAGCGATTCAAACCGGCCGTGGCGTCTCCTGCGATTCAACACTTCGTGTCGGACAAGTGCCGCTGTCGACGCCTTACTGGGCACCCCGTCGTGACGCCGCACGCTACGACTTCGAGCGCGATGTCCCCTTTGGTCTGCCGTTCAGGCCGAGCCCCTTTCATGCGCAGTTCTCCCTGACGATCGGCGGTGCGGACGTCACGATCGATCGAGCCATCGAGTTCCGTTACAGCGACATTGTCGCCGGTGAAAAGCGGATGGAGCTTCAAGTCGTTCCCGCGTTTGCCGTGCAGACGAGCCCCGACATAGCGGTCATCCCTGCAGCGTCCGCTGAGACACGTGAACGCGCCGAAGAAGAAGAACTGGAATTCAAGGCGGAAAAGGAACCAAGACCGGCAGTTTCCAGGGCGGCGAGCAGAGCCCGCGTGCGTACCGTCGTGGTCGCGGTGACCAACAACATCAACGGGCCGGTGAACGCCACCGCGTCGATTGAAGCGCCGGCCGGCTGGACGGTCACCCCCGCATCCGCGCCCGTAAAGTTCGAGCGAGCGGACGAGCAGGTCACCACGTCGTTCAAGATCACGCCTCCTGTGCGGGCTCGTGCGGGTGAGTCGATGATTCACGCTCTTGTGTCCGCCGCCGGTAGCACGTCACGCGTTGGCTATCAGGTGGTCGAGTATCCGCACATCCACCGCCGTCACGTCGTCGAAGCCGCGGCGACCCGCGTCAAGATGATCGATGTTCGAATCGCGACGGGGCTGCGAGTCGGATATGTGATGGGCGTTGGCGACGAGATGCCGGCCGCCATTCAACAACTCGGCGCCGAGGTTCATTTGCTGGATCCAAATGAACTCGCGTCCGGCGACCTGCGCCGCTACAACGTCATCGTGACCGGTGTTCGAGCATACGAGCGACGGCCCGATCTGCGGGCGCACAACAGCCGATTGCTCGACTACGTGCGCAGTGGCGGTGTGCTTCTCGTCAACTACAACAAACAGGAGTTCAATCAGGCGCAGTACGGTCCGTATCCGGCGAAAAACGGTCAGGATCGGGTAACCGAGGAGAACGCTCCCATCGAAGTGCTCGTTCCGAAGCACCCGGTGTTCACCGTGCCCAATCGCCTCGGGCCTGAGACGTGGGAAGGCTGGGTGCAGGAACGCGGCACCTATTTTCTTGCCGAGCGCGATCCGAAATACGTGGATCTCATACGAACCGCAGATCCCTTTCCCTTGAACCCGGGATGGAAAACCGGGGCGCTCGTTGAGGCGCAGTACGGCAAGGGGCGGTGGATCTATTTGGGCCTCGGACTGTGGCGTCAATTGCCCGCGGGCACGGATGGGGCGTATACGTTGCTGGCGAATCTGCTAAGCCTGGGGAAGCTGCCAAGGACGAACACCGTTGGAAAGAAGTAGTCGCTTTTCGCCGGAATACGTTGCCTGCGTTCTCAACACCGCCTTCGAAGACGCGAAGACGTTATTTCTCGACCCGTTGATGCGCATTCACTATGCGCATCTGGTCATGCTCGGCGAGCAGGGCATTGTCGCATCCGCGCAAGTCCGCGCGATCCGCGACGGACTGGATAGCATTTCGGTTTCCGACATCCGCAAAACTGAATACGACGGCACGTGCGAAGACCTGTTTTTCTTCGTCGACCGCCTGCTCGTGCGTTCCTGCGGAGAAGATTCGGCCGGACGGCTGCATACCGCCCGCTCCCGGAACGACATCGACATGACGATGTACCGCATGCAGCAGCGCGTGTTGATTCTGTCGTTGTATGAGAGCACGACTCGTCTGCGTGACATTCTGATCAAGCAGGCAGATGACCATCGTGAGGATGTATTTGCCGCGCACACGCATACGCAGCCGGCGCAACCGACGACGATTGCACACTACCTGCACGCCGTAGTCGAACAGCTGGAACGCGACGCGGTTCGGCTGCGGGCTGCCTATGCAACGACCAACCGAAATCCACTCGGCGCCTGTGCGATTACCGGAACGGGATTCCCGATCGATCGTCAGCGAACGAGTGATCTGCTCGGATTCGATGGTCCAACCGGCAATACGTACGGCAGTATCGCGACGATTGACTACCTGCTCGAGAGCGTCTCGGCGGCATCCGTGCTCGTGGCCGGGTTGGGTCGCGTCGTTCAGGACTTGTTGTTGTGGTGCACGAGCGAGTTCGGCTATCTGCGGCTAAGCGATGAGTTCGTTCAAACGAGCAGCATCATGCCGCAAAAACGCAATCCTGTTGCGCTCGAACATGCGCGAGCGATCAGCAGCAAGGCGCTCGGCCAGGCGAGCGCCATCGTACTTTCTGTGCACAACACACCCTTCGGGGACATCGTCGATACGGAAGATGATTTGCAGCCGCTCGTGTTCGCCATGTTCAGCGACGCGCATCGCGCGGTGCGCCTCGTGACCGCCGCGATGAGCACGGCGACATTCGATCGCGAACGACTGTCCGCGCGCGCCGAGGAAGGCTGGATCACCGTCACGGAGCTGGCCGACACACTGACGCGGGACGAAGGTGTGCCGTTCAAGGCTGGTCACAAGATCGCGACCGCTCTCGTGGCTGAAGCGGCTCGTCGGCCTGCCGAACCCCGCGCCCGATTACTGCGCGAAGTCTCATTGTCGGTGATTGGCCGATCGGTCGAATTCGACGAGGACAAACTCAGCGAAGTCCTCAGTGCCCGTCACTTCGTAGAAGTCAGAAAGACACATGGAGGGCCTGCACCCTCGGAGGTTGGCCGGGCGCTATGCGAATCGCGCGAGGTGCTCGAGCGCGACTCGGAGTGGTTGAGCGATACACGGGCGCGGCTGGAGCGGGCAGACAAACAACTCAGCGACGCGGCGAGGGCGCTGTAGTCAGGACTGTTTACCGTCACGCTGAGACGGACCCACGGTTTTCGTCGAAGACTCGAAGGCTCGAAGAATCGAAGAAAAACACCATGAGCCCCGGCTGGCGCCCAGTGCGCCAGCCGGGCACGTAACAGGCATCCGCCGCCATCCGGCCTATGGCCGGCACCAGGGAGCACGAGAACCACAGAAACAGGCAGCACTTGATCGCGGGCTGTTTGTTTCTGTGGTTCTCTTGCTCCCTGACGCGCGAAGCGCGTGGCGGCGGATGCAAACGACAGCTTCGTATCTTCGAATCTTCGATTCTTCGTGTTGAAGCCGTCGGCCCGTGACAGCGCGACAGTGAAGACTGCCTCTAGAGAGTCACCACCCAGTGCCGACCCAATTCCATCGGCAGTGTCCGCAACAGCGTATCGACGAGACCCGGCCCGTAGCGATTGATGAAGTAGACGAGTGTGAGTGTGCGTTCCTGCGGGTGGCCCAGCGGAAAAATCTGCGCCTGAGCACGCACGAATTGGCGGCGAAGGGTTTCGTCACGCCGTTTTGCTGCCTGAATGACCTTGCCTTGGAGCGACTTCAGATCGTGCTCCATCTTGCCCATCGTCGTTTTCGCCGCTCCAGCGAGGGTCGGATCCAGCGCGCGCATTGCGTCGATGACGCGCTGCAACGCACCGCGCAGCGTGTCCTCGGCATTCTTGAGGGACTCTTCTATCTCGGGTGGAAGCTGTGATTGCAGAAGCTGATTGAGGGCGGATTCATCTTGCGAACGCAGCGCATCGAGTGGCATCTGGTGTTTATTCAGGAATCTCGAGGCACTACCGTCGATGAGCGTTGCGCTCGCTCGGGGATAAATGAGCGGCATCGGGATGTCGAAATGCTCGTAGACCTCGCGCAACTGACCAAGATACGCAAGCTCGCTCGGACCTGATACGTAACAGATGGTCGGAAAGAGCGTGTCCTGGACGAGCGGACGCAGCAGTACGTTGGGACTGAACCGGCCGGGATTCGTTCGTGCTTCATCAAGCAGCGATTTCAGGGTTACCGGGGTGTCACCCACGAAGAACTGATCGCCCTCACGACGAATTGGTTGGCGCGCGCCGTCGAGATGAAACAGCGACACGCTGCCCTCTTGCGGTGCCACTTGCGGCTGATGTCCGAGCGCGCGAAGTCTCTCACCGCCAGAGGCGGCGAGCGCCGCGGTGCGCCCTGGCGATTCGAGCTCGCGAACAAACACTGGGGCCGCAAGGGATTTCGCCGCCGGATCCGCCGCTTCGAAGACGACCAGCCCGTGGGGGCCGAGGATCGATTCGATCCAGGTCGAGAAGGCCTCGGCCATCTTCGCGCGTGGGCGATACGCGCGGCGGATCGTGTCGCCGAGCTCGGTCGTGAAGTCGGTCGTCGGTAATGTCGCGAGCAGGTCGTTGATCGCTGCATTGATCCGATCGTCAAGTGTCAGCTGTGCGATCGGCAGTTCGCCCGCGCCTTCGACGTTCGGCAAGGTGATCGTCTTGGGCTGAAATTCCGCGTCCAGAATTGTGCAGCTCCGGATCTCCTGCCAGTCGTGATCCTCGGCATCGACCCAGAACACTGGAACCGCCGGCACGTTGTGTTCCCGCGTGATCTTCGTCGCCAGCTGAATCGCAGTCGCCGCCTTGAGCAACGTGAAGAGGGGCCCACCAAATACGCCCGCCTGCTGGCCGGTGGCAATGACGACGGCGCGGGGATCTGCGAGCCGCGCGGCTGCCTCCTGAGCCCTGGGTGGAGCCCCGCGCCCTGCCTGCTGCGTCGCGATGACTCCGGCAATCGCGGGATCCCGTGGCTGGCTGTGGACCCGAGCGATCGCCTGGCGCCAGGAGTCCGGTTTTGCCGGATCGCCCGCATACAGCTGACTCAGCTTCTGGAAGTTGAATGCGTACTCGCCAACGAGTGGACGAATCCACTCGAGCGAGCGAACGTCGAGGCCGGCCGGCCGGGACTCGTCGGCAGCCGTCGCTGCAGGCGAGCCGGCGCGGTTCGAGGCTGATGACTCGGACAACGCTTCGTACTGTGTCAAAGTTCGCAAATAAGTCAAATTTTACCCCGAGGGGCTTCGCCCCTCGGACTTCCCCGCACGCTCTCTCGCGAGCCGCTTCGCCGGCTCGCTCCGTTCGCGTGGCTCGCTTCGCTGCGCTTGCTCGCGTCTTCCTTCGAACTGCCTTGCCCCAGTCCGGCGCAGAATCATGCGAGTCGGACGGGCTGCGGTAATTTGACGCAGTGGGGCGGACCGAGGATCCCGCGCTTCAGCTTCGAGCGTGGAACGATCTGTGCTACATTTTTTCGTCCCTCCCCGGAATGACCAGAGACGACCCGGCTGCCTTCGCGCCACCACCTGCATTCGGACCGTTCAGGGTCCTGCATCAGATTGGTATTGGCGCGTTAGGGCCCGTATTCCGCACCTACGAACCCACACGTGACCGGCTGGTAGCGGTCAAAGTGTTCCGCCTCGACGTCACGCCCGAGCAGGCGCAGTCGCTGGCCGATGAACTGGCCAAGGCGGCCGATGCGGGCCTATTTCATCCATCAATCGTCGAACCGATTGCGGCAGGAGTTGAAGGGACGGCGGCCTATCGCGCCGAGGAGTATGTCGCGGCGGAATCGCTCGATGTGGCGATGCGTCACTATGCACCCGCCTCCCTCGACCAGGCCTTGCCCTTTCTGACACAACTGGCCGGCGCCATCGATTTCGCGCGAGCGGCTGGCGTTGGTCACGGCGGCCTGCACCTGCGCGACGTTTTTGTAACGCCCGATGAAGCCCGCGCCAGCGGCTTCGGCATCGTCGAAGCCCTGGAGCGTGTAGGTGTGCGCGCCCCCGTACGGCGGCCATACAGTGCGCCAGAACGGATTGCGGGCGACGAATGGAGTACTCCGGCCGATGTGTTCTCCCTCGCGGCCATTGCGTACGAGCTGCTGACGGGCAGGCGCCCCTCCGGAACGGGCGACCAGATCAGCGACCTGGCTGGAGAAAACGTCGCCAGCCATGCGGCCGCGATTCGGTCGGTGCTGGCGCGTGCGATGAGTGAAGACCCTGCGCGGCGTTACCCGACTGCCCTCGGTTTTGCGTCTGCCCTGGAGGCCGCTGCGCGAGCCGGAACTATTGATGCCGCGGGCGTCGCCGTGGCGGCCACACCGGCGCGAGAACCGCAACCGTCGGTCGCTGCTGCGCCAAAGACACCGGTCCCGGCACTGGTCCCTCCGGTTGAACTCACGACCGAAGCGGAAGAGGAACCGACCCACGATGATGTGGAGGTCGAACGCGACGAGGACGCGGCCCATCATCTTCTTACGCGCGACGCGGAGGAAGCCGCGCCGACGCTATTCGACGACGCGGAGGAAGAATCCGCAGCCGATCTCGCGCTCGACGACACGATCATCGCGGATCATTCAACGACATGGAAGCGCGATCAGTTCACCGACGATCGCGAAGTCGCCGCCGCAGCGCCGCTGAATCACCTTCGCGCCGAGCCACACGAAGATCGGGCATTTGCTTCAGCCCTCGAGACCGACGTACTTCCGACCGCGGTCGAACGACCACGGCCGGCCGCATTGCCGGTCGCGCTAGGAGTGATCCTCGGACTCTTGATTGGAGCGGCGATTGGCTACTCAGTCGGTTTCCGCGAGACCGGCACGCCGTCATCAGTAACCGACACGCCGGCGGCGAATCCCGCACCCTCAGCCAGTCAGCCACAGCAGCCAAGCCGTACCTACAGTGAACAAGCCGTTGCACCGTCGCCGGCGCCGACGACCGCGCCGCGTGGAGAAGCACCACCGGTCCCCGGCGACGTGCCGGCGGCCGAAACACCGACACGCTCTGCGGCGGCACCAGTTGTCACGACAGCGCGTTTGACTGTCCTTTCGGCGCCATCGCGTGCGGGCGTCACCATAAATGGAAAGTGGCGCGGACGAACGCCACTGACACTCGACGCGTTGCCGCTGGGCAGATACACGGTGCGCGTCGTGCAGCCTGGCTTTACGGCGTCGAATGAAGACGTCACGCTTACCACGCGTCAGCCAATGCGGACCGTGTCGGTCCGTCTGCAGCCCGTCAACGCGCGCGGTGCAGCCTCGGGAAGTGCTCGACCTGCGACGACAGCGACGCCGCCACGTGAGCCGGCGTCGACAACCTACGCCGGTACAATCTTCGTGGACTCGAGACCGAGAGGCGCGACAGTCCTGATCGACGGAAAAGCGGTAGGGACGACGCCAGCGAGCATTCCCGACATTCCGATTGGTTCACACGTGGTCAGGTTGGAACTCACCGATCACCGCGCCTGGACGACGAGTACGCGCGTCACAGCGGGAGAGCAGGCGCGCGTCACAGGATCGCTCGAACGCATACGATGAAAGCTACACTCGCACTTGAAAATGGTCTCTGGTACGAAGGAGAGTCGGCGGGTGCTGCCGGAGAAACCGGCGGCGAAGTGGTCTTCAATACCAGCCTGACCGGATACCAGGAAATCCTCACCGATCCGTCCTATGCCGGTCAGATCGTAACGATGACGTGCCCGGAAATCGGCAACTACGGCGTTGCGCCCGACGACGGCGAGTCGCGCGCGCCGCAGGTGGCGGGATTCATCATTCGCGACGAGTCGCCGGTTGCCAGCAACTGGCGCGCCGACAGCACGCTCCGCGATTACCTCGTACGAAACAACGTCGTCGCCATCTCCGACATCGACACGCGAGCGTTGACCCGCGTGCTCCGCTCGGCCGGTGTGATGCGCGGAATAATCGCCACGGGCGAGGCGGATCATCGAGTCCTGATCGAGAAAGCGCGGGGGCTCGCGCCCATGGAGGGTTCCGACCTCGTTCGCGGGGTCACCTGCGACGCGCCCTTCGACTGGAAGCCATCCACGCCTGACGAATTCACTCCCTACCCGCAGCGTCGTGCGAAGAGACCGCTGAGAATTGCCGCGTACGACTATGGAATGAAGTGGAACATCTTGCGGCGGTTTACGGCGTACGGGTGCGACGTGCGCGTGTATCCCGCGACCGCTCCAGCATCGGAGCTTCTTGAATCAAGCCCGGACGGCGTGTTTCTCAGCAACGGTCCGGGAGATCCGGCGGTTCTCGATTATGCGGTGGAAAACGCGCGCGATCTGGTGAAGGCCGATGTGCCGGTGTTTGGCATTTGCCTCGGACATCAGATTCTGTCGCTTGCGATGGGCGGCTCGACCTACAAGCTCAAGTTCGGTCACCGAGGCGCCAATCATCCGGTGAAGGAACTCGACAGCGGGAAGGTTGAAATCACCTCCCAGAATCACGGCTTCGCGGTCGATCCAGGATCGTTGCCGAAAGACGTGCGGGTGACGCATGTCAATCTCTACGATGGGACGGTCGAAGGGCTTCGTCATCAGACCAAGCCTGTGTTCTGCGTGCAGTACCACCCGGAGGCGGCTCCGGGCCCACATGATGCCGATTATCTGTTCCGGCAGTTTCTTGACGAGATGGAAAAGCGAGCGTAATGCCCAAGCGTACTGACATCAAGCGCGTGCTGGTGATCGGCTCAGGCCCGATCGTCATCGGCCAGGCCTGCGAGTTCGACTATTCGGGCACGCAGGCGTGCAAGGCGCTTCGCGCCGAAGGCCTCGAAGTCATTCTCGTCAACAGCAACCCGGCGACGATCATGACCGATCCGGAGATCTCGGATCGGACCTACGTCGAGCCACTGACGCCGGAGATCCTCGAGAAGATCATCGAACGCGAGCGTCCCGATGCGGTACTTCCAACCGTCGGCGGTCAGACGGCGCTGAACCTGGCCATCGCGCTGGCAAAGCAGGGCACACTGCAAAAGTACAACGTCGAGCTGATTGGCGCGTCGGTCAACGCGATCAATCTCGCGGAAGATCGATTGAAGTTCCGCGACGCGATGCGCGAGATCGGCGCCGATGTGCCTGAGAGCCGTTACGTCGGCAACATGGAAGATGCCCTTGCGGCGGTCGAGGAGCTCGGGTTTCCGATCATCATCCGTCCGTCCTTCACGCTCGGCGGCGTTGGCGGCGGGATCGCGTACAACATCGAAGAGTTCCGCGAGCTGGCCAGCCGCGGCATCGATCTGAGTCCCGTTCACGAAGTCCTGCTCGAAGAATCGGTCATCGGCTGGAAGGAATTCGAGCTCGAGGTGATGCGCGACTGTGCCGACAACTTCGTCGTCATCTGCTCGATCGAGAACGTCGATCCGATGGGTGTCCACACCGGCGACAGCATCACCGTCGCGCCGGCGCTTACCCTGACCGACAAGGAATACCAGCGGATGCGCGATCTCGCGCGTCGGATCATCCGTCGCGTTGGCGTCGAGACCGGCGGATCGAATATTCAGTTCGCCATCAATCCCGACAACGGCCGGATCATCGTCATCGAGATGAATCCGCGCGTGTCGCGGTCGTCGGCACTGGCGTCCAAGGCGACCGGATTTCCGATTGCCAAGATCGCGGCCAAGCTCGCGCTTGGCTATCACCTCGATGAGATCCCCAACGACATTACGCGCCTGACTCCCGCCTCCTTCGAGCCGACCATCGACTACGTCGTGGTGAAGGTTCCGCGGTGGACGTTCGAGAAATTTCCGCGCGCCGACCGGACGCTGACGACGCAGATGAAGTCGGTGGGCGAGGTGATGGCGATCGGGAGGACGTTCAAGGAAGCGTTCATGAAGGCGTTCGCTTCGCTCGAACTGGGTGCGAGCGGTCTTCTGTTTGGCGACAACACCAAACGTGCGCATACGGGGTTGACCGCCGAGGAAGAAGAGGGTGCGCTTCAACGAGAGTTGAGCGTGCCGAACGACCGACGGATGTGGGCGATCTTCCGCGCGTTCGACCGGGGCTGGACGGTTGACGAGGTGCACGAACTCACGCGCATCGACCGCTGGTTCCTCGTGCAGTTCTCGCAGATTGTCGAGTTGCAACGGTCGGCAAGCCTCGTTGGCCTGCGCGGCATCTCCCGCGACATGCTGCGCACGCTGAAACGATCGGGATTCAGCGATCGCGAACTCGGGCCTATCCTGGGCGCAGACGAAGACGCCGTTCGAAACGCGCGCGCCGAACATGGTTTACGACCGGCCTACAAACGTATCGACACCTGCGCTGCGGAATTCGAATCGTTCACGCCTTACCTGTACGGCACCTACGAGGAGGAGTGCGAAGCGGATCCGACGCCGAGACAGAAAGTCGTGATCCTCGGCAGCGGGCCCAACCGCATCGGGCAGGGGATCGAGTTCGACTACTGCTGCTGTCATGCGGCGTTCGCGCTTCGCGAGGAGGGGTTCGAGACCGTGATGGTCAACTGCAACCCCGAGACGGTGTCGACCGACTACGACACCGTCGATCGGTTGTACTTCGAGCCACTGACGTTGGAAGACGTGTCAGCCATCATCGCGCGCGAGCAGGAGGCGGGCGGTGAAGTCTCGTGCGTCGTGCAATACGGCGGTCAGACACCATTGAAACTTGCGCTGCCGCTGCAGGCGGCCGGGATCAAGATCATCGGCACTTCACCGGACTCGATCGATCTGGCCGAGGATCGCGAGCGGTTCGCGCAGCTGCTCTGGGACCTCGGGATTCCACAGGCGCCGAGCGGCACTGCCCTGACGCCCGAAGAGGCGCGCGACGTCGCCGAAAAGATTGGCTTCCCACTCGTCGTTCGTCCCTCGTACGTGCTTGGCGGACGCGCGATGGCGATCGTCTACGACATGGCGGCGCTCGACCGTTACATGATCACCGCCGTGTCGGTGTCGCCGGGACATCCGATCTTGATCGACAAGTTCCTGGAGGATGCCGTCGAGCTCGATGTCGATGCGATCGCCGACGCCACCGGTGCCGTCATCATCGGCGGAATCATGGAGCACATCGAGGAAGCCGGTATTCACTCCGGCGACAGCTCGTGCGTCATTCCGCCATACAAGGTGATTGATCGCCACGTCGCGACAATCCGCGATTACACGAGACGGATCGCACGGGCGCTCAAGGTCGTCGGTCTGATGAACACACAGTTTGCGATCAAAGACGACGTGATTTACGTGCTCGAGGTCAACCCGCGTGCTTCTCGAACCGTGCCCTACTTGTCGAAGGCGACCGGCGTGCCGCTCGCGAAGGTCGCCGCTCGAGTAATGATCGGTCGGACGCTCGAGCAACTCGGGTTTACCGAAGATCTCGAAGTGTCCGGATTCTTCGTCAAGACGCCAGTGTTCCCCTTCGTTCGATTCCCCGGTGTCGATACGATCCTCGGGCCGGAGATGAAATCGACCGGCGAGGTGATGGGCGGCGCGGCCAGCTTCGGCACGGCGTTCGCCAAAGCGCAGATTGGCGCCGGTATGCAATTGCCAACGGAAGGCACGGCGTTCATCAGCGTCAACAATCACGACAAGCCGGCGGTCGTGCAGATCGCACGCGACCTCCGGGATCTCGGATTCCATCTCGTCGCGACGCGCGGCACGGCCAGCTATCTGCGCGCACATGGCCTGAGCACCGAGATTGTCTTCAAGGTCAATGAGGGACGTCCCCACGTGGGCGACGAGATTCTCAACGACAAGATTCAAATGGTGATCAACACGCCGCTCGGACGCGAGTCGTTCTTCGACGACCGGACCGTCCGGCGGATCGCGATGATGCACGGTGTGCTTTCGATTACCACTCTTACGGGCGCCGCCGCGACTGTGAATGCCATCAAAGCGATGCGGTCTGAGGGACTCACCGTGCGTGCGCTGCAGGAATACCACGCAGAAACAACGACGCGAAAGGCGTAGCGGCGCGGCAGAATCTGCGCGCCGCACAGTTCGGGCGCGTGCCCGGGGCAGCCACCCACCCGCGATTTCCGGCGATTTTCCTCACTCAGTCGGATTCGACGCAATCGAATGAGTCCAGCGCACGCGTTGCATCCAGCGCCGCGTGCGTCTACCTGCCGCACTCGTCGCCGTTCCGTTATTCCTTGGTTGCGCCGCGGGAATCGTTCTCGGCGATAACGCGACCTTCGATGCGTCGCTCCGTATCGGCGCTGCATCGTTACTCACGCTGATTGCGGCAATCGGATTCTTCGCCGACGGGTCGGGCATCCGCTGCGCCGTCGCAATCATCGCTGGCTGTGCGCTGAGCGGGACCTCACTCGGCCTGTCGGCCGCACTGGCGGCCTACGACCCCGATCTTGTTTCCTGGTTCAACTCATGCGATGAGGCATGCCACGACCGCCCGGTGCTGCTGGAGGGCGTTCTCCGCGAGGACGGGGCGTTGTCGCCGGCAGGAGTTTCCCTACTGTTAGACGCGCGCGTCAGGATTGATCAGACTGACGGTGCCCGTCGCCGAACCGCCGGCGGTGTTCGACTCAGTGTTGCCGGGGTTGTCGCGATCGATCTGCTGAGCGGCTGGCGCGACGGGCGCACGATTCGTGCTCCGGTGCTTCTTCGTCGGCCAACCCCCTATGGTGATCCGGGAGTGCCAGACGATGTGCGTGGGCTGGCGAGGCGTGGGGTTGTACTGCTCGGCACGGTGAAAAGCGGAGCGCTTGTCGAGATCGTCACGCGAGGCAGCTTCATGTCAGAAGCTGCGGCATCGGCACGCGCATGGGTGCGTACACGACTGCTTCGCGCGGTGGGTCGGTGGAGTGTTCGGTCAGCGGCGATCGCCATTGCGATTCTGATCGGCGATCGATCGGGCCTCTCGGATGTCGACGAGCGCCGGCTGCAGGACGCCGGCACGTATCACGTCATTGCGATCTCCGGTGGCAACATTGCGATACTCGCAGCCATTCTTCTCGGTTTGTTTCGGCTGATCAATGTACCGGCCGCTGCTTCCGCCGCGATGACGATGGTGGCGCTGCTTTTCTATGGTCATCTGGCGAGTGGCGGCGCTTCGGTGTCGCGGGCGGTGACAGCCGCCTGTGTGTATCTCGGCGCTCGCATGCTGGATCAACGTGGACCTCCGCTGAACGCGCTCGCAGTCGCGGCGGCAGCGGGTCTGGCGGCATCACCAGTGGCGGCATTCGACGGCGGCTTCCTTTTGTCGTTTGGCGCCACGCTCGGGATCCTGATCGGTACGCCGCGATTGAGTCGCGTCTTCAGTGCTGCGTCCGACGTGACTGCTCCTGGCCGTTCCCGTCGCGTCGCTGCACCGATGCGCCTCGCGCATTCAGCGCTGAGGTCGGTCAGTTCATTGTTCTTCGCAACCGTCTGTGCCGAGCTTGCGTTGACACCTGTGAGTGCGTGGTTCTTCTCGCGCGTCACCATCGCGGGACTCGGGCTGAATTTTCTTGCGATCCCGTTGATGGCGATCGTGCAGGCGGCCGCGATGCTCACCCTCGCAGCGGCCCCCGCCTCAGAGAGCGTCGGGTTCGCGACGGGCTACATCACCCACTTAGCGGCATCCGGTCTTGTTGGTTCAGCGTCGCTGGTCGACTATGCGCGCTGGACCTCGCAAGCGGTTGTGGCTCCGCGATGGTGGGTGATCGGCGCGTACTACAGCTCCTGCTGTCTGCTTCTACGCCGTCGATGGTGGCGCCTTGGTGTCGCCGGCCTTGCCTGCATGTTGGCGCTGATGGTCGTGCCACCTCGATTCGCAAGACCGGTTTCGCCACCCGACGCCGGCGCATTACGCGTCGTGTTTCTCGATGTCGGTCAGGGAGACTCCACGTTGATCGAGTTGCCGGATAAGCGATTCATGCTGGTCGACACCGGCGGGCTCGCGGGAACCGGATTCGATATTGGCGAGCGGGTCGTGACACCTGCCTTGCTGGCACTCGGTGCCCAGTCCATCGAC
>DATJKH010000014.1:0-13472 GCA_035491715.1 Vicinamibacterales bacterium
TGGCGGCCCTCGGCGCGGTGACTGACCAGTCCGCGCTGTTCCAGTCGCACGAGCATCGTCGCCACCGTGGTCAGCGCGAGGCGCCGTCCCGTCATCGCGCGCTGGACGTCGGTCACCGACGCCTCGTCGCGCGACCACAGCACGTGCATGACGGCCAGTTGCCGCGCGGTCAGGCGAGGCGGCGCCGCGGCCCTTCGTGGCATGCCTAATACTACACCCGTAGGAGACGGACCGCGTCACAAGGCGACGCTCCGTTCGAGAGGCAGGCTCAAGGTCAACACTGACGGCTCAGTTGCCTCTACTTCGACACGCCTTACGTGACGGCGACGATTGTGATGGGACTGTGATACGTGGGGCTCAAACCCTGCGAGATGTCGCGCCGAAGCGGCTCCGCCGCGAAGGCGGACAACCACTCGGACATCTCTTTGTTTAGATTCGACACTTACACAGCCATGATCGCGTCGAGGTTTTGTCGATTGTGAAACATCTCCAAATCTCTCGAAATCACTTACGGCGATTTCAAGTTTACCGGCCAACAGTGCTCTGGCGGTTGGCGCCAGAGAGGAATTTCGACCATCGAGCGCGACAACTCGCTTTCGTCGCGCCTAGGGTCGGGCGGGATTCATGGCACTACGACTACACGTCCGCGCTGGTGGGGCGCTTCGACTCGCTCGTGGGCGGTCGCGATCTCGCCAATCGGAAACTGCTCGGCGATCGGCATGCCGTCCCATCCTGCGACGAGGGCATCGTTGGCCGCGCGTGCCGCAGCCTCTCTATCCGCGCGCGTGAAGTCGTCGCTGCCCAGAAAGTCCACTCGAATGTTTTTGAAGAGCAGCGGCCAGAACGGGATGTCCGGTGCGTCAACGTTAGTCGCGTAGGTGGCGATCGAGCCACGAATAGCGAGCATCTCCGTGTCAGCCGCGATATTCGCACCGAACGCAACTTCGACGATATGGTTGACGCCGTGCGGCGCCAAGGCGAGAACCTGCGGAACGAGGTCGGGACCCAAACGCACGATGTGATGTGCACCGGCGTTCCGTGCGGTCGCGGCGTCCGCGGCGGTGCGGACCGTCGCAATCACTGTCGCGCCCGCACGACGAGCGAATTGAACGGCGCAGAGCCCAACTGCACCAGCCCCGCCCTGTACCAGGACGGTCTGCCCATCGACCAGGTCCGCCATCTGCACGCAGCGATGTGCGGTGATGACCGGAATGCCAAGGCACGCACCCTGCTCGAACGAGACGTTGTCGGGCAGCGGCACGGCTTGTGAAGCCGGCACGACCGTGAACTCTGCGGCAGTGCCGAATGGACGATAGGATTGCGCGCCATAGCACCAGACGCGGCGTCCGATCGAGTCAGCGGCCACGCCCGCTCCCACTAGATCGATGACTCCCGCACCGTCGCTGTGCGGGATCACGCGCGGATACGGCATCCCATATCCGAAGGCGTCCTGTCGCTTCTTGATGTCACCGGGATTGATGCCGGATGCGGCGATGCGTATCCGTACTTCATCCGGCCCGGGTGTCGGATCGGCCATGGTGCCGACCTGCAACACGTCCCGTGCCGGACCTTGACGTTCGTACCACGCCGCGCGCATGCCGGCGACCTACTTGCTCCAAGGCGGGACGATGCCGTTGCCCACTACGGAAGTCCCTTCATGAAAAGACCCGCCCCGACTCGTGCCGCATCCGTTCCTGCGACCGGATGCAGATAGTTCCGCTTCCGTTGGTCCATCTCGATGGGAACCGGTTGATTAGTAACCTTGCTTCCCACCATTTCCATGAAGTTCGGATCGATCGCGACATATCCGAGGGTCGCTCCAGTACCGGACCCGGCAAGATTGAGATTCTTGCCGAAATGGCTGTTCACGATCTTGTAGTGAATCAGTTCACCGGGCGGTATGGGGCCACGCCCCCCGCCACCGGCGCCACGCCCACCTGCACCTCCACGTGCTGCACCTGCACGTCCCTCGGCCGCCGCGTCGGCTACAGCGCCACCGCGCGACGGTAAATCCGACTGCGTGCCGTCCGGATTGTAGAGAAAGGGCGGAGCCGCCGCCGCATTTTGATAGGTCCAGGCGTAACGGCAGTCATCCACAATATTGTTCTCGAACTTGAAGTCAGCCGAGATACTGGCAGTCCAGAGGCCGCTTCCATAGCAGCCGGTGATGATGCAGTTCCGCATAGCATGGCCCTTGCTGCCGCCCTGCCAGTACACAACCGTGATCTTGTTCTCACGGAAGATAGTGTGGTGAATATCTATCCCGTTGCCGTTTGCGATAATCGCAACGTGAATGGGATTGGTGACCAGATCTCCGAGGAACATGCAGTGGCCGATTTCCAAGTCCTCGAGTTCCCGGCTATTCCGATTGATGCCATAGAGACGCCGTTCGATGCCCGGCCTCGGCGCTTCCAGCACGGGCAGACCGAGAAACTTGAGCCCTAGTATGGAGACGTGGCTGGTCTCAATCAGTATGCCGTCAGCAGCTCCACCGGCGGGATCCGGACGGCCATTCCACGTTGGAGGATTCGGAAACGGCAGAGTGAATATAAGGGTGGGCATCCCGTCAGACGTCCATCCCGGATCGTCGGGAAGGAACTCGGCGCGGATGGTCAGCCGGTCCGTTGCGGAGAACGATCGCTTTTGCGGCTTCAACAACATCGATTCGCCGACGGCATAGATGCCCTTGGAGAGGACGATCGTCATCGGGCCGGTGCCCGTGCTCTGACTCACTCGTCGGCCGGCTTCACCGAGCGTCCTGAGGGGGGAACTCTTGGCTCCGGAGTTTCCATCGACGCCTGTTTCAGGATTCACGTAGATGGTGTCGCCCGTTCCAGGCGCGCTCCCGGGTGTTTGAGCCCACAGTGTCCCAGGGCGCAGCACTGAGGCGATTGCCGCTGAGTTCATACCCGCTTTGAGAAGTTCTCTTCTATTCATGTATGTCCTCGATGGAATACCGGTAATGCCCTTGTGAATCGGCAGGCGCTGTGAATCAGGGATGAAGAACCGCCTTGATAATGGTTCCGTTCTTCAGGTCCTCGACCGCTTGGTTGATCTGATCGAGCTTGTAGGTCTTGAGCAGCCGATCGAACGGGAAGCGCCCTTGTTTGTAGAGTTCGATCAGGCGGGGAATGAAGAGATCGGGCACCGAGTCACCTTGAACGATTCCTCGCACGGTTCGGCCCAGCAGGATGCCCCAGACATCCACAGGCACCTCGGTGCCGAACGCGGGTGCACCGACGATCCCGCAGACACCCCTGAGCGCGACAGCGTCGATGGCCTGACGAAAGGCCTTCGGATTACCGGAACATTCGAGTGTGAAGTCGGCTCCAGGCCCGGTGATCTTCCGGATCGCCTCCACGGGGTTCTCATTGGCCGCGTTCACGGTGTGCGTGGCGCCCAGCTCCGCGCCGAACTTCAGCCGCTCGTCACGCACGTCGACGAGGATGATTTTGGTGCAGCCGACGGCGACCGCCCCGAGTAGCGCGCTGAGCCCGACGGAACCGCCGCCAAAGATGGCTATCGATGAGCCCGCGTGGGGATGGAGCGAGTTCAGGACCGCACCCGCTCCCGTCTGAATGCCGCAGCCGAGCGGCCCCATGATCTCGAGCGGCACGTCGCTCGGAATCTTGACGACGGTTCGTTCGGTGCCCAGCGCATGCGACGCGAACGAAGACTGGTTAAAAAAGGCCCCGTGCACCACTTCGTCGCCCTTGCGCATCGTCTTCGACTTGTCGGAGAAGCGTGCGAAGCCGAAGTTGGAGGCGAAATGGTCGACGCAGTAGCTGATCTCTCCCTTCCTGCACGGCACGCACAGGCCGCAGGAGTTGAAGCTCATAACCACATGGTCCCCCGGCTTCAATTTCACAACCTGCGGTCCGACCTTTTCGACAACGCCAGCGCCCTCGTGTCCGTAGACGGCGGGGAACGGAGCGGGAATGGCCTGTTCTCTCGGGATCAAGTCGGTGTGGCAGATGCCAGCACTGACTACCCGGACGATTACCTCATCTGCCCTTGGCTCGTCGAGCTGGATTTCTTCCATCGCGAACGGGCCAGACTTCTCCCTCACCACCGCGGCCTGGATATTCATCTCGGATACTCCTGGTTGCTGTCGCGCCGACGCGTCCAGAGACTCCCGGTGGCCTCGTGTCGACGTACGATGCCGAGCGTTCCCAAGGCAATTGCCGCCGCGGCGGCAGGAATGGCCACGAGAGCGTAAACCGTCGTTGCGGGCCACCCGTATCCGAGCAGGACGCCGCCCAGGAGCGACCCGACAATCGAGCCGCTGCGGCCGACACCGTTCGCCCATGCCACGCCGGTCGCGCGATAGGCGGTCGGATAGAACGCCGCTGACAGCGCGTTGCCGCCAACCTGGCCTCCCGAGATGCACCCACCAGCAGCAAATACCGCCAACGTCATCACCTCGCGCGTGTGAGTGGACAGGCTGATCAGGACGATGCACGCCGCTCCTGTCAGATAGCTGGCGAAGAGCACGACGTGCGGTTCGAAGCGGTCCATCAACCGCCCCACCAGAATGGCGCCGATCGTGCCGCCGACCTGATACATCGCCCCGATGAACGCCGCGTCTCCTATCGATGCGCCTGAGGCGTGCTGCAGCAGCGTCGGCATCCAGTTGGTCATCAGATAGACCACCAGAAGGCTCATGAAGAACGCCAACCAGAGGAGCAATGTGCCCCTCAGCAGAGCGCCGCCGAACAATTGGACCACCGGCGAAACCTTCGGCGCCGCTTGGTCGATGAATCTGACCCCACTTAGATCAGCGGCAGGGGCGATGCGCGTGAGCACCGCCGCAATTCGCTCGTCCGCATTGCCTGTTGTCACCAGAAATCGCACCGATTCGGGCAATAGCACGCCGAGGATAGGTGCGAGCGCCAGCGGTGCGAGGCCGCCGCCCACGAGCAGGACACGCCAGCCGAAGTGGGGAAGCACCGGTGCGGCAATCAGACCGCCGACCGCCGATCCGAGCGTGAAACCGCAAAACATCAACGTCACCAGCGAGGACCGCCGCGTCGAAGGGCAGAACTCGGAGGCCAGCGTGATCGTCATGGGCATCGCCCCGCCGAGACCCAGTCCGGTCGCGAAGCGCAGACCGATCAACGACGTCAGCCCAGTGCTGTACGACGATGCGAGGCTGGCGGCGCCAAACAGGACCATCGACGCCACGAGCAGCCTCTTGCGGCCATAGCGGTCGGCGAGCGGGCCAACGGTGAACGCGCCGAACATCAGGCCGAACAGTCCGGCGGCAAAGAGCGGCCCGAGCTGCGTCACGCCGAGGCGCCACTCCGCCCGAATCGCCGGCGCGATGAACCCAATGATCGCTGTGTCGAAACCGTCGATGGCGATGACGACGAAGCAGAGAAACAGCAGTCGCTTCTGCAACGGTGACACTGCGTGTGCGTCGATAAAGGTTTGGACGTCGACGCCGTGGCTTCCGGCTTCAGCCGGAAGGCCCCTAGTCGTCACCGCCATCGTCCTCGACGGCGTCGGCCATCTTGCCCAGGAGACGAATCAGTGTCTTCGCCTCCGTCGCCGTCAGAGGCGCGAGCAGCCGCTCCTGGATGCGCCGAATGCCCGGCTCGACTTGCTGCAGCACACTTTGCCCGGCAGGAGAGAGCTCGAGCAGCTTGATCCGTCGGTCCGTTGGGGTCGACGCCCTCCGGATCCAGTCCTTGCCTTCCATGCGATCGAGGACATCGCCGATCGTCGAGCGATCGAAATAAATGATTTCCGACAACCGGGTAGCGTCGATGCCCGGATGCGCCCCGATCGCGACGAGCGCGGCGTATTGGACGGCGGTGAGATCCCCACCGCACTCTTCCGCGAAATACGCCGTCGACACCTGGTGCACGCGTCGAATGAGGTGGCCTGGGAGTTGAGAAAAGGACTCGCGGACCTTCTGGCGTCTGACAGAGATCGTCATGGCGGTTGACAGTATAGATATTGTCCGTATACTGTCAATTTTTTTCGAGAGGTCTGTATGTCGGCCCAGCCTGCAGCCGCGCCACCGGCCGAGACGCCAGAGCGTCTCGCCTTCTACGAGCGGATCGGTCAGAAACACCTCACGCCGTTGTGGACGTCGCTCGCGAAGCTCGTGACGCCTGAACCCGTCAGCGGTTGCCAGCCGGCGTCCTGGTTGTTTCCGGAGATACGCGCGGCGATGATCGAGGCAGGTGGCCTGATCACGGCGAAGGAAGCCGAACGCCGCGTCCTGATCCTCGAGAATCCCGGCTTGCGTGGGCAGTCAAGAATTACGACCGACCTCTACGCCGGCGTCCAGCTGGTGCTCCCGGGCGAAGTCGCCCCCGCCCATCGCCACAGCCAGAGTGCGCTGCGGTTCGTCCTCGACGGCGACGGTGCCCACACCTCCGTCAACGGCGAGCGCACGCCCATGCACTACGGCGACTTCATCATCACGCCGCCGATGGCGTGGCACGACCACGGCAACGAGACCGACCAACCGATGTTCTGGCTCGATGGGCTCGATATCCCGATCGTCCAGTTCCTCGACGCGTCGTTTGCCGAGCATCACGACGAGGAGGAGCAGCCGATCGCGCGCGTCGTCGGTGATGCGCAGGCGCGCTACGGCTCCAACCTGCTGCCGGTCGATGAGCGGCCCGCTGCCGGCGCGTCGCCCGTGTTCAACTATCCGTACGCTCGCACGCGCGAAGCGCTGGCCCAACTCGCACGCAGTCAGGTCTGGGATCCCTGCCACGGGCTCAAGATGCGATACAGCAATCCCGTCACCGGCGGGTACCCGATGGCCACAATCGCTGCGTTCATTCAGTTGCTGCCGAAGGGATTCCAAACCGCACACTACCGATCGACTGACGCGACGATCTTTGTCGCTGTCGAGGGACGGGGCCGCAGTCGGATCGGCACAGACTTCGTCGTCGAGTGGCAGCCGCGCGACATCTTCGTGGTGCCGAGCTGGAAGCGGGTGATACACGAAGCCGACGATGAGGCCGTTCTTTTCTCGTTCTCCGATCGGCCTGTGCAGGAAGCGTTACAGCTATTCCGTGAGGACCGTCACGATGCCTGACCCGCAGACGCGCGGCATGGCAGCCGCAGCCAAGCTGGCCGAGACCACCGAAGAGATCCTTGCCGAGGTACAGCAGCTCCCGGCCGAACTCATTCATTGGGTGCCCGGGGATGGCGTGTGGACTGTGATGGACAACCTCTGTCACATCCGGGAATTCGTGCCGTTCTGGACTGGTGAGACGCTGCGCATCGTGCGAACTCCGACCGAGCGCTGGGGCCGCGACCACACCGACACCGCGCGCATCGCCGCCGTCACCAACACCGCGGCGCATCGACTCGAAGACGTCATCGCTGACATCCGTGAAGCGGTGCGGCGCGCTGGCGACGAACTGAGGCGCCTGAGCGACGCGGATCTCGCGGTCGAGGCGACGAGCAAGAACCCGCGCTGGGGCATAAAACCGGCGTCGTTCGTGGTCGACGATCTGCTGGTCCAGCACGTCGCCAAACATCAGGGGCAGATCCGGCGCAACGTCTCCCAGTTCAACACGGCGCGCGCGAAAGCGTGAACATACGAATCATCGGCGGCGGGCCGGCGGGACTCTTCTTCGCGTACCTGATGGGACGTGTACAAGCCGGCCACGACATACGCGTCTACGAGCGCGACCCTGAGGGCGCCACCTACGGCTGGGGCCTTGTCTTCTCCGATGTCGCACTCGCGTTCGTCCGCGAGATCGCCCCAGAAGTCTACGATTCCATCACGTCCGGGCAAATCGTCTTCGACGACATGGAGATCGTGCACAAGGGCCAGCACATCACCCTCGCGGGCAACACGTTCCATCGCATGGCCCGGATTGATCTCCTTGGCGCCCTGCATCGTCACTGCCGGCAGGTCGGCGTCGCACTCGAGTTCGAGCGCCGTATCGACGATACGAACGAACTTGCCGATGCGGATCTGGTCGTGGCTGCTGACGGCGCCAACAGTCCGATCAGAACGCGATACTGCGAGCGGTTCGAGCCGACGCTCGACGAACGGCCGAATCGGCTGGCGTGGTACGGGACGACACAACTGTTCGAGCCGCTCTCATTGATTTTCCGGCCGAATCACCATGGGCTGATCATCGCGCACTGCTACCAGTTCAGCCCGACACACAGCACATTCCTGGTCGAAGTTCCTCCGAGCACATTTCACCGGGCAGGCCTGGACCGTATGTCGGAGGCAGAGGGCCTGGCCTATTGCGAAGCCGCATTCGCCGACGACCTACAGGGCCATCCGCTTCTGTCCAACCGCAGCACCTGGTTTCGTTACACGATCGTCAAGAACTCAAACTGGTACTTCGACAACGTGGTGCTGCTCGGCGATGCTCTACGAACCGGGCATCCGTCGATCGGCTCAGGCACTCGACTCGCAATGCAGGATGCCATCGCCTTGTTCGATGCATGGCGCACGATCGGTGACGACGTCGCGGCAATACTGGAAGAATTCCGTCGCATTCGTCGTCCCGGATCCGATTCGCTGCAGCAGGCGGCGATCAAGAGCACCGAGTGGTACGAAAACCTCGAACCGAAGCTGCATCTCGATCCGATCTCCTTCGCTTACGACTACCTGCGTCGCAGCGGGCGCGTCAGCCACGCGGAGATCCAGAGGCGCGATCCGGCCCTGGCGGCGGCATACGAGCGTCTCCATCCTGCGACTGAGAGGTCCTGAGTGACTGAACTGCTGTTTCCGACGCCGCCTGTGGTGACCGCGCCCGTGCGCGGCCGATCCGAGCGGATACCGGTTCGGCGAATCTTCTGTGTCGGACGCAACTACGAAGCACACGCGAGAGAGATGGGCGTCGCCGTCGATCGTGAAGCGCCGTTCTATTTCACCAAGTCGGCCGAGCATTGCGTGCCGTCGGGATCGACGGTGCCGTATCCACCGGGCACGAACAATTACCACTACGAGCTGGAATTAGTCGCCGTGATGGGCGTCGCGGCGTTTCGCGTTTCGGCCGACCAGGCAACGAAGTCCGTGTTCGGATACGCCTGCGGGCTCGACATGACCCGCCGCGACCTGCAGTTCGCCGCACGCGAGCAGCGGCGACCCTGGGATCTGGGCAAGGACGTCGAGCAGTCGGCCGTGCTCTCCGAGATCGTCTCGGCCAGCGACATTGGCCACCCTTCCGCCGGCCGAATCGAACTGCGCGTCAACGGCGAAGTGAGGCAGAGTGCCGACATCTCGCAGCTCATTCACAAGGTGGCCGAAGTCATCGCGCACCTTTCCACTTTCTATCATCTCAACCCCGGCGATCTGATCTACACGGGCACTCCGGAAGGCGTCGGCCCCGTGAACACCGGCGATCGTCTCGAAGGCATGATCGAGGGCGTCGGAACCGTCACGCTGACCATCGGCGCGGTCGAATAGAAGGAGGCAGAGCCGATGTTGCAGGGTTGCGTACCTTGGCCTGAGGAGCTCGCGCGACGCTACATCGAGGCCGGCATCTGGGAGGGCATCACTGTCGCCGAGATGGTCGAGCGGACCGCGCGCCGCGAGCCGGGAAAGACCGCGGTCATCCAGGGCGAGACGCGGATGACCTACGAAGATCTCGTTCAATCGGCAAAGCGATTGGCGAGCGGGCTCTCAAGCGCCGGCTTACAGTCCCATGACCGCGTTGTCGTACAGCTGCCGAACTGCCCAGAGTTCGTCATCTTGTATCTCGCGCTCAACTACATCGGCGTGATTCCGGTGATGGCGTTGCGGGCTCATCGCCACACCGAGATCCGCCACTTCCTGCGGTGTTCCGGCGCCGTTGCCTACTTCATTCCCGATCGCATCGGCTCATTCGATTACCGCGCGATGGCCGCCGAGATGGTTGGCGAGTTCTCGTCGCTCACGTCGGTAATTGTGGTCGGAGAACCGGGGCAAGGCCAGACAGCTTTCGCGGCTGTTGGTGAATATCAACCGGCCGCTGAGGATGTTCTTGCGCGACGACGGCCCGACCCGTTGGACGTCTCCACGATGCTCCTGTCGGGCGGGACCACTTCGCTGTCGAAGCTGATTCCGCGAACGCACAACGACTACGTCTACAACGCGCGGATTTGCTCCGAGGTCGCCGGGTTCTCTGCCGAAACCGTTTTCCTTGCCCTCCTGCCGCTCGGTCACAACTACAACCTCGCCTGTCCCGGCATGCTCGGTGTCTTCCACGCTGGCGGCACGCTCGTCATCTCGAAGAGCACCGACCCGGCCGACCTGTTCACCACGATCGCACGTGAGCGAGTGACGAACGTGGCTGGCGTTGTCCCGCTGATCACGACGTGGGTGAATGGCAATCTCGCGAGCCAGTTCGACGTGTCGTCGCTGCGAGTCGTGCAAAACGGTGGCGCCCGGCTGGCGCCCGAACTGCGAGAGCGTCTTCGCGGTGAGTTCGGTTGCACGCCGCAGGAAATCTATGGGACCGCCGAAGGTCTGATCAACATGACGCGGCTGACCGACGCCGACGATTTGCTCTTGGAGAGCTCCGGTGCTCCGGTCAGCGAGTGGGACGAGATTGCGGTGCTCGACGATCGGGACAGCGTGGTGCCCGACGGCCAATCGGGCGAGCTGGTCACGAGAGGCCCCTACACCATTCGCGGGTACTACAACGCGCCCGACATCAATGCCCAGGCGTTCACCGCGGACGGTTTCTACCGGATGGGCGACATCGTCAGGAAGCGTGGGCGCTACGTTTACACCGAAGGTCGCCGCAAGGACCTCATCAACCGAGGTGGCGAGAAGATCAGCTGCGACGAGGTCGAGAACCTGATCTTCAAGCTCCCCCAGGTGAAGGAGGTGAGCCTGGTGGCCATGCACGACCCGGTGTTCGGCGAGAAGGCGTGCGCATGCGTCGTGTTGCAACCTGGTGCACGGCTATCGTTCGAGGAACTCGTTGCACACCTACGAGCGCAGCAGATTGCCTCGTTCAAGCTGCCGGAGCGGCTGGAGGTCATGGAGGCCTTCCCGATCAGCCCGGCGGGAAAAATCCTGAAGCGTGAACTGCGAGAGATTGTGGCGGCACGTGTAGCGGCTGCACAGGTCGCCGACATTCGATGACCGGTTCGCTTCGATAGCCGGTTAGCGAGTTCTCATTGCAGGTTGTATACACCCTTCCACGATCGCATAGGTCGAAAGGATAGATCGCCCGGCGCCGTTCATTTCTGGGCGACGCAAATCGGGTGAATTCATCCAGCCGGCGCAAGTGAAAAGAAGATTCTGATAGGGCACACCAAGTGATCGCTTTGGATGGGTAAGCCGCTCTTTGCCTGTGTGTTAGCGCGCTTGGAAGTAGCTCAGTGTTGCTCGAACGCTTCGCTTTCCAAGCCTGCTCCTTCATCCGCCTCCGCTCGCGTTGCGTTCATCGCGAGCTCTGGCGAGATGTCTCGCCGTAGCGGCTTCGCCGCGTACCGGAGCGGATCGACACGCACATCGAGCGTAAAGCTCTGCGCGTTCGGGCAAAGGACTCGACGCGTACCGCATTGCTCGAATCTGTCCCTGGCGATGATCCTGCAACACCGAACCCTGTCACTGATCCTCGAAATATCGTCGACCTCGTCCTCAGTGCCCCACAGGGCGGATTCGTCGACGACACTGGTGCATCGCGATGACCACGCAGATCTTGTTCATTCAGGGCGGCGGCAAGGGCGTCCATGACGAGTGGGACGACAAGATTGTAGACAGCCTCGAGCGAGAGCTCGGTGCCGATTACGCCATCCGCTACCCGCGGATGCCGCACGAAGGCGATCCGAAGTATGAGGACTGGAGGGCGACGCTCACGCGCGAATTCGCGGAGCTCGACGCCGGCGCCATCCTCGTTGGCCACTCGATCGGCGGCACTATCTTGATCCGAACCCTGGCCGACGATCCTCCCGCGTTGACGATCGGCGGTGTTTTCCTGCTTGCAGCCCCATTTGTGGGTGACGGCGGATGGTCCAGCGAGGACATCACACCGCTATCCGATCTCGGTACTAAGTTGCCTGACCACACGCCGATCTATCTCTATCACGGCAGAAAGGACGACACGGCGCCGGTCGCGCACGTCGATCTCTACGCGAAGGCCATACCGCAAGCGGTTGTGCGCCGACTACGCGGTCGCGACCATCAACTCAATAACGACATGTCGGAGGTCGCCGCCGATATCCGTTGCCTTCGACTTGGGCGTCGGTGATCGATCACGCTCGGTGTCGATCGACGTTGCCACGATCGAAGCCGCCCGGCGGGGCTCAGATGTCACAGCATGACGGGCCTACGGGCGATCAGCTCGTGGAGTGATCCTTGCCGTCATCTCGCGCTCGACGCGGACACCGACGGCAGCCGCAGCCTCCGCCATCTTGCTCACCGAGTTCAGGGGAGCTCCTACAGACAGACCTACTCGTAAGCGATCCCCAACTGCTTCGCTGTCGTTGCCAACGCCGGATCCGTCGTCCACAGTCTCAGACGCCCCACGAGCGCCGACGCTAACAGATGCGCATCGATCCAACCGATACCTCGTCCGTGCAATCGCCGGACGCGCACAAATTCGACGACATCGTGATGAGACACGACCGGCGCCTGATGCATTTGCTCGTAGTCGGCCAGCAGCTGCTTGCGCCCGCCCTTGTCCCCGATGAGGAGCTCTCCGTACACGAAGTCATGCCCACTCACTTCGTCGCGGCTCAACAACGCATCGAGCTCGGGAGCATATGGGTCTCGATTCGACAGGAAACGGATCCACACCGACGTGTCGACCAGGACGATCATGCCGCGGAATGTTTGGCTGATGACACGCGTTCACGCCGACGTCGCGTCTCGCGCGCGCGCGGCTCGGATCCGCGGAGCGCCCGGAGGCGCTCGTACGCACCGCGACGAACCAGCGCCTCGAGGCCGAGTCGAACGGTGTCCGTATCGGTCGTCGCTCCGGACGCTGACTTCGCCTCCCGCAAGAGACGCTCGTCAATGTGCAGGGTCTTCTTCATACATACGATTCTGCCATAGATGTATGGATGTTTGACGAAGACGAACCTGGTGCCGATTGCAGCGGCCGTCCGCGCGAGCATCGGCACCGCCGCGCGTCCGAGTTCAGCGCGAACCGCTCAGCCGAGTACGTGCACTACGATCATTGCATCATATGAACGAGATCGTTTCACATCGAGGAACGGAACCGGACCATCCAGTGAAATCGACAACGCGCGCGAAACTCCCCATTCTTCACATGGAGGGGATGAAGGACTGGGAGCGATGGCTGACGGGCCATCATGAGTCCTCACCCGGCGTCTGGCTGATGATCGCGAAAAAAGGGAGCGCCCTGACAGCGGTCTCGTACGCGGAGGCGCTGGAGGCGGCGCTCTGCCACGGCTGGATCGACGGACAGAAGCAGGCCCACGACTCGGAGGCGTGGCTGCAGAAATTCACGCCGCGCGGAGCCCGAAGCATTTGGTCGAAGATCAACAGGGAGAAGGCGGAACAGCTCATCGCGAGCGGG
>DATJKH010000015.1:0-73225 GCA_035491715.1 Vicinamibacterales bacterium
GTTCCATTCCGTCCACTTCGTCGGGAAGTTGCCGACCTGATAGCCGCCTTCGCCGAGATCCCAGGGCTCAGCGATCAGCTTCACCTGCGACAAGACCGGATCCTGATGAATGATGTCGAAGAACGCACCCAGCTTGTCGACAGCATGCAACTCACGAGCCAGTGCGCTCGCGAGATCAAACCGAAACCCGTCCACGTGCATCTCGTTCACCCAGTACCGCAGGCTATCCATGATGAGCTGCAGCACACGAGGGTTTCGCATGTTCAGCGTGTTCCCGCATCCAGTGAAGTCCTGGTAGAAGCGCGGCTGATTCGGCTGCAGGCGGTAATACGAGGTGTTGTCGATTCCGCGAAGCGACAGCGTTGGACCGGCGTGGTTTCCCTCGGCGCTGTGGTTGTAGACGACGTCGAGGATCACTTCGAGATTCGCCGAGTGCAGCGCCCGCACCATCATCTTGAATTCACGGACGGCGTCCTGAGCGAATGGCGACGTGGCGTATCGCACTTCCGGCGCGAAATAGGCGAGTGTGTTGTAGCCCCAGTAGTTGGTGAGGCTGCGATTGACCAGATGCCAGTCGTTGAGATGGTGATGCACCGGCATAAGTTCGACAGCGGTCACGCCAAGGGTCGTGAGGTGTCGAATTGCTGGTTCGGACGCCAGGCCGAGATACGTTCCGCGAAGCGAGTCTGGTATGTGAGGGTTCAGCTTGGAGAACCCTTTGACGTGCAGTTCGTAGATGAGCGTTTCGTGCCACGGTGTGCGAAGCGGCCGATCGTTCCCCCAGGTGAACGCCGCGTCGATGACCGCGGCAAGTGGCGCAAAGGGGGCGCTGTCGCGATCGTCGAACGTCGTGTCGTCCTGCCCGTAGCGGAACCCGAACAACGACTCATCCCATCGCAGTGCGCGGCCGACAACCTTCGTGTAGGGATCAAGTACAAGCTTGTTGGGATTGAAGCGATACCCCATGTGCGGGGCAAATGGGCCATGGATCCGATACCCATAGAGCTGTCCGGGGCGCACGTCCGGCAGATACCCATGCCAGACCATGTCGGTATGCTCGGGCAACGGAATCGTCACCGATTCGACTTCGTCCTCCGGCGAATCAAACAGACACAGCTCGACTCGTGTGGCGTGCTCGGAAAAGATCGCAAAGTTAACGCCGACGCCGTCCCAGGTCGCGCCAAGTGGAGACGGCGCACCGGGCCATACGCGCATGTTTCTAGTAGGCACAGAAGGAGTTAGGTACCACGTTCCCGGCCGCCGTTGCAACGCAAGCCTTCCCAGCTGGCGTTCACAACAACCGAAACTGCGAGAGCAGCCAGACCGCGAACATCAGCGGGATCACCGTGAGGGCGGCGAGAACGCCGACAATAGAAAGGACGAAAATCCAGTCTCCTCTGGTGGGTTTCGACTCCGGATGCGCGTAGCTCTCGAGCAGCGCGAGATTCCGGACATTCGCCTTCCATCCAAAATCAAAGAAGTCGCCAATAACCGGGACCAGGCCAATCACCACATCGATCGCGGCGTTGATCAGCATTCGCAGCTGAATGACCCGTGGAATGCGCATCCGGACGCCGTGCAGGAGCAACAGCGCCGCGAATAGCGGGGTCGTCAGGTCACCGATTCCCGGGATGAGGCCAAGGATGGGATCCAGTCCGAAGCTGAGATTCGTTCCCGGCACGCGGAAAGCGCTGTCGAGGAGAACGCTCCACTTACGGAGCGCGGCGAGCGTGCGGGCATGAGAGTCATGCATTTTGTGTTCGCATTATTCACTGCGCGTGGCGCCCCACCCACGCGCTTTCGCTCGGCGGCGCGCTGACGAGCTTTCCTCCCTCGCGTCGCTCGGGCCGCAGGCGCTTATTCGCCCAGCAACTCCCCGACAGGTTGCAGGTCTTCGATGTGATCGCAGATCGCTTTGATCATCATCAGCATCGGCACCGCAAGGACAGTACCCCAGATGCCCCAGATCCAGCTCCAGAAGAGAAGGCCGATGAAGATGGCGACCGGATTCATCTGCGCCGCACGGCCCATCAGCATCGGGGTGAGCAAGAAGCCTTCGAGGCTCGTGATCGCGAATGCGACGCCGCATACATACGCGGTCCTCAGCAGATCGTCGAACTGCATGAACGAGACGACGCCGAGGCCGGCCGTGACGAGAACCGGTCCGAGGTAAGGAATGCTGTTGAAGATACCCGCGAGGAGCCCCCAGACAACCGGATGATCGACGCCAAGCCACCACAGCGCAATGCCGGTCGCGACGGAGACGAGGAAACTGGTGAACACCTGCACGCGCATGAAGTTCTCGATCTGCACGTTGATCTCGTCGAGGATCTGCACGGTGATCTTCTTTTCCGACAGCGTCGTCCCACCGATCTTGACCAGTTTCCGTTTGTAGAGATCACCGGTCACGAGAAAGAAGTAGACGAGAAACAGCACGACGAGGAATTGCGCGGTGAAGCCGAGCAGTCCGACGCTGCCCGACCAGAGATAGTCGCTGGGTCGAAACGGCTCAACCACTTCAACCTGCTGAACGCCAGCCGGCCGGCCCGGCGTCTGCGCTGGTGTGGTTGACGCCGCTTCCTGCGCCGCACGATCGATCTCGGTAGCGGCGCGTTGAACTTTTTCGAGCGCGCCGCCATTCGTGCGCCGGTGCGCGCGCACCTGTTCACGGACGCGCTGGGCGGCGGTCGGGATGTCGCTGACGATGGCCATCGCCTGATCCGACAGCGTATAGATCCCGAGACCGATGCCTCCGACAAGCAACCCCACCGCAATGCCGGCACCGAAGGCTCGCGGAATGCGGAGCCGTTGCAGCGCGTTCACAAACGGTGCAAGTCCGTAGCTGATGAGGACGCCGAGAACGATCGGGACGAGGACCGATTGCGCATACTGGAGAACCAGGATCACGGCAAGGGCGCCAATAACGGTCAGCGCGAGATTGCGGACGACAATGATGGGCTTGGCTTCCGCAACTACCTCAGCTGCGCCACCGTCGGGGTCCGGGGTTGCGACCACAACGGCACTCGGCTGCTTCGACGGTAGTACATGGTTAGGTTGGGCTTCATCCTTTTCCTGTCGGGATGAAAATTGTTCTGCGGTAGATTGACTCCTCGGTCGCATGAACGTCTCCGATTTCCAGTTCCATTTACCAGAAGAACTGATTGCGCAGCACGCGAATGCGCGCGGCGCATCTCGGCTGTTCCACCTCGACCGCGCGACGCAGACTCACCGTCACACGACCATTGCTGAGTTGCCTTCAATACTCGTGCCCGGTGATGTGCTTGTACTCAACAACACGCGAGTGATGGCCGCACGCCTGCTCGGTCGTCGCGTGACGAGTGGGGGCGCCGTTGAATGTCTCCTGCTGGGGCCGACTCAGCCGGACGAGCCGGATCGCGATTCGAGCGACGGTGTGCCCGCCGCCGACGACGACACGCGTGTTCCCGGTGAGCGTTTCGCCGATGCGCTCGTGCATCCAGGGCAGAAGCTGAGACCCGGCTCACTGATTCGCTTCGAAGGTGACGCCGGAGTACTGGTCGGAAAAATCCTCGCGCGCCACTTTCACGGGCGGCGGACGATTCGGCTCTGGGCCGAAGGTGGTGGAGATGTCGACGCGCTCGTGGATGCGCTCGGCCACGTTCCGTTGCCTCCTTATATAAAGCGCGCCGACACGCTCTCCGATCGGGAGCGGTATCAGACCGTGTATGCGCGGGTGCGCGGCTCAGTGGCGGCGCCGACGGCCGGGCTCCATTTCACACCGGCGATGCTGTCGGCGCTCGACGAGCGAGGCGTGGAACGGGTCGAGATCACGCTGCACGTCGGGTACGGAACGTTCAAGCCGGTGCGCGTCACTCGCGTCGAAGATCACGTCGTCGATCCCGAGCACTATGCGATTTCGATCGAGGCAGCCGCGGCCCTTGCGCAGGCGAAAAGGGAAGGTCGGCGAATCATTGCCGTCGGCACGACTACTACCCGGGCGCTGGAAGATGCAGTGGTCCGTGGCGATGGCAGCGTACGAGCGGGAAACGCCGCGGCGTCGTTGTTCATTTATCCAGGCTATCGTTTTCAAGTGATCGACGGTCTGCTGACGAACTTTCATCTTCCCGCATCGTCGCTCTTGATGCTGGTGGCGGCGTTTGCCGGGCGTGAGGTGATTCTTGATGCGTATCGCGAGGCGGTCGCGATGCGATATCGCTTCTACAGCTACGGGGATGCGATGTTGATTCTATGACATGATGCTGCCGTGAAGTTTCCGTACGAAGACTTCGATCTTTCCGGTATTCACACCTATAAACTCGGATCGCGAAAGAGCAAGGCGAACGCCGCAGACTTTGCGCGTCCGTATCGCCCCGGCGGCGGCGTTCCGGCGCTGATCGACTCATTGCCGCGGATTCTTGCGGCTGCCGATTTCACTGCCGTCGTCTCGGCCATTCGCGCGGCACGTGAGGGGAATCGCGGGATCATCTGGGGCTTTGGCGCGCATGTGATCAAGACCGGCCTCGGTCCGATCCTGATCGATCTCATGGAGCGCGGCTTTGTTTCCGCGCTTGCGACCAATGGTGCCGGGATCATCCACGACTTCGAACTGGCGATTGCGGGCAGCACCTCGGAGGATGTCGACGAAGCGCTCGGACCGGGACGGTTTGGCATGGCGGAGGAGACGGGGGAGCTCCTGAATGCCGCGATCAATGACGGCGTGATGCAGGGTCTCGGACTCGGGCAATCCGTCGCCCGGCGTCTCCGCGAATTGTCGCCGGCGCAGGCGCATCTCAGCGTCCTCGCCGCAGCGGACCGGCTTCAGATTCCGATCACCGTCCATGTCGCGATCGGCACCGACATTATTCATATGCATCCGCGCGCTTCCGGCGCGGCGCTTGGCGAAGGCAGTCTGCGCGACTTCAGGTACTTCGTCTCGAGCGTGGCGCGCCTTGCAGGCGGCGTCTACCTGAATTGCGGATCCGCAGTTGTGCTGCCGGAAGTGTTTTTGAAGGCGGTCGCGATCGCCCGAAACCAGGGCACGTCGCTCGATGGCCTTACGACCGTCAATCTTGATTTCACACGGCTCTATCGGCCGCAAACGAATGTTGTTGCGCGCCCCGTGCTCGGAATCGGCAAGGGATATTCTCTTGTCGGCCATCACGAAATCATGATTCCGCTCCTCGCTGCCGCCCTCGTCGACGCCTGAACGCTGTTACAATAGAAGGTTCTGGCGGTGTAGCTCAGTTGGTTAGAGCATGCGGCTCATATCCGCAGTGTCCGGGGTTCAAGTCCCTGCACCGCCACCATTTTTTCCTCGCTGAACATTGATATGACGCTCGCCGAGCGCGTCCGGCGCACGATTTCGAGGCACGCCTTGATGGGTGCTGGCGATCGTGTGCTCGTCGCGTTGTCGGGCGGTCCTGATTCGGTCGCGCTGCTGCATCTGCTCTTGGATCTGCAGCGTGCGGGGGACCTCAGCGTCGTCGGGGTCGCCCACTTTCATCATCAACTTCGTGGCGCGGACGCTGACGGCGACGAGGCATTCTGCCGTGAGTTGGCGAAGACACTGGGCCTGCCTATCGAGGTTGGTCGCGAGGACGTGCGCCAGGCGGCACGGGACGCGAGGCGGTCGATTGAAGATATGGCGCGTGAGCTGCGTTATGCCTTTCTGCAGTCGGCCGCGGATCGGTTGGGCGCTGAGGTGATCGCCGTTGGCCATACCCTCGATGATCAGGCCGAGACGTTCCTCCTTCGGCTCATGCGGGGCGCCGGCTCGCGGGGGCTTTCTGGCATCCGGCCGCGTGCCGGAGCGGTGATCAGGCCGCTCATCGAGATCCCGCGAGCCGACCTTCGTGAGTATTCGCGCGAACGTGGCCTTGTCTGGCGGGAGGATCCAACCAATCGAGATGTGACGATTCCTCGAAACCGCGTGCGGCACGAGCTCATCCCGTATCTGGAGCGCGAGTTCAATCCGGAGATTGCGCCTCTGCTCGCGCGCGAAGCGTCGATGGCACGGGCCGATGACGATCGATTGCACCAAGAAGCAATCGATCTGGCGAGTACGATCGTCTTAACTACAACGGACGGGAAAACTGAAATTGACGCCGTCGCGCTGAGGTCGCTCGATCCTTCGCTGTCGTCGCGAATCGCGCTGCACGCGCTGACGCGCTCGTCGCATGGGCGGTTCGTCGGGTTTGAACATGTCGACGAGATTCTCCGATTGGCCCTTGCGGCCGATGGAGCGTCGGCCGATCTTCCGGGGCAGCGGGCGACGCGACGGGGGGACGTCATCATCCTCGGGCCGCCGGCGGCAAGGGCGCGGGACCGGGATGCCGGCTCGGAGAACTCTTTCCGGTTTCCGCTGTCTATTCCTGGTGAGGTCACGCTCGATAATCAGGGGTGGGCGGTTTCGGCCGACCGGCTGGCGTCCCTCGACGGGCGAGCCGGTCCAGGACCGGCGCGGGGGCTGGAGGTGGCAATAGCCGCTGATCCCGTTTCGCTACCGCTGGCAATCCGATCGCGGCGGCGTGGAGATCGCTTTCGGCCGCTCGGGATGGGGCACCGGAAAAAACTGCAGGATTTCCTGGTGGATCGCAAAATCCCTAGAGAAATCAGGGATTCGCTCCCGCTTGTCGTCGATGGCGAGGACCGGATTGTGTGGGTCGTCGGGGAGTCAGTGGCCGAGGATTTTCGGGTCACGGAGCCCTCGCGAGGCGTGTTACTCTTGAAAGCAAGGCGGTTAGGAGGCCCAGGTTGAACTCGACCCTAAAGAGCTTATTGTTCTGGATGGTCCTCGTCGTGGTCGGGGTCCTGATCTGGAATTTCTCGAATGCCTTTGCCGGCAAGTCGGAGAACCCGATGGCGTTCTCCGAGTTCCTCGCAAAGGTCGACGACAACCAGGTGCAGTCGGTTGTCATGGTCGGCCACGAGATCACCGGGGAACTCAAGACCAGCAATCTCGGCAACGGACGCGATAAGTTCCGCACCTACGCACCTGAATATCCGGAGCTGACGAAAAAGCTCCATGAGAAGGGGGTGCAGATCCAGGCCAAGCCCGAAACCACGAGCCCGTGGGCGGCATTGCTTTATTCCTGGGCGCCCATCCTGCTGATGATCGGGTTCTGGATCTTCATCATGCGGCAGATGCAGAGCGGAGGAAACAAAGCCCTCTCGTTCGGCAAGAGCCGCGCGAAGCTCTCGTCGAGTTCGCAAAAGAAGGTGACGTTCAAAGACGTCTCCGGTGTCGATGAGGCCAAGGAAGAACTTCAGGAAATCATCGAATTCCTCAAAGAGCCGCAGAAGTTCCAGAAACTCGGTGGACGCATCCCCAAGGGCGTTCTCCTCATGGGACCACCGGGAACCGGCAAGACGTTGCTGGCCCGCGCCGTTGCCGGCGAGGCGAACGTTCCGTTCTTTTCGATCAGCGGTTCTGATTTCGTTGAGATGTTCGTCGGTGTCGGTGCCTCGCGTGTTCGCGACCTGTTCGAGCAGGGGAAGAAGAACGCGCCGTGCATCGTGTTTATCGATGAGATCGACGCGGTCGGTCGTCATCGCGGCGCAGGTCTCGGCGGCGGACACGACGAGCGTGAGCAGACGCTGAACCAGTTGCTCGTCGAAATGGACGGCTTCGAATCGAACGAAGGGGTCATCCTCGTCGCGGCGACGAATCGTCCCGACGTTCTCGATCCGGCGCTCCTTCGGCCCGGCCGGTTCGATCGCCGCATTGTCGTCAATCGCCCCGATGTGAAGGGACGCGAAGGAATCCTCGCGGTTCATACCAAGAAGATTCCGCTCGCCGACGATGTCAACATCCACGTGCTGGCGCGCGGTTCGTCCGGCTTCTCTGGCGCCGACCTCGCCAACCTCGTCAACGAGGCGGCGTTGAATGCCGCGCGCTACAACCAGAAGGTCGTTCGCATGCTCGACTTCGAGTTTGCGAAGGACAAGGTGATGATGGGATCGGAACGCCGCTCCATGATCATCAACGACGAAGAGAAGAAGGTCACGGCGGTTCACGAGGCCGGCCACGCGCTGCTCGCCGTGCTGCTGCCGCACGCGGATCCCGTGCACAAGGTGACGATCATCCCGCGCGGCATGGCGCTCGGCGTGACCATGCAGCTGCCGGTCGAAGACAAGCACAACTACACGCGTGAATATCTCAACGACCAGATCGCCATTCTGCTCGGTGGCCGCATCGCCGAGGAGATCACGATGAACGGCATGACCACCGGCGCGGGCAACGACCTCGAGCGCTCGACCGAGATGGCGCGCAAGATGGTGTGCGAGTGGGGCATGAGCGACGCGATGGGTCCGCTCACCTTCGGCAAAAAGGAAGAGCAGATCTTCCTCGGCCGCGAGATCGCGCAGCACCAGGACTACAGCGAAGACACGGCCATCCGGATCGATCACGAGATCAAGCGGTTCGTGACCAGCAATTACGAGCGCGCCCGCGCGATCCTCGAGGAGCACAAGCCGGCGTTGCTGCGCATCGCCGAGGAATTGCTGGCCCGCGAAGTGCTCGACGCCGAACAGGTCCGCCGAATCGTTGCCGGCGAGCCACTCGAGGAACACACTCCGCGAAACGTCGTCGCGGCAACCGAGGACGGCTCCAAGCGTCCGGCCAAGGAGCGGCCATCGATCGTCTCGCCGCTGCCGCCTCTCAATAAGCCGCTGCCGCAGGAATAGGAAAAGGGAGCCCGCTCCCTTTTCCCTTTTCCATTTGATCACGCGCGCCCGCTACGACGTGCCGCTTCCCAATCGCGCGGCACTTTCATTGGGCGCGCGTACGCTCGTCATGGGCGTCATCAACGTCACCCCTGATTCATTTTCAGACGGCGGTGTGCGCTTTGATCCATCGCGCGCGGTCGAGGATGGACTGCGCATGATCTCGGAAGGCGCGGACCTTCTCGATGTCGGCGGCGAATCGACGCGCCCGGGCGCCGAGGAGATCGATGCAGCGGAGGAGCTGCGCCGCGTGCTGCCGGTCATCGAGCCCCTTGCCGCGAGTGGTGCGATCGTGTCGGTCGATACCTACAAGGCAGTTGTGGCGCGGGAAGCCATCTCTCGCGGCGCCACGATGGTGAACGACATCAGCGGCTTTCTCTTCGATCCCGAGTTGCCCGGCGTCGCGGCGGCAACCGGCGCGGCCGTCGTCCTGATGCACAACCGCGGGCGTTCACGTGACATGTACACCGAGGCGAGCTACATCGACGTCGCGGCCGAAGTGAAGCGAGAGCTCGAGGCCGCCATCGCACGGGCCTGCGACGCGGGCGTTCGACGAGAGGCCATCGTCGTCGATCCCGGTCTCGGGTTTGCGAAGCGGGCGGAGCACTCGTATGAAGTCCTGGCGAGACTCGAGATGCTGCGTGCTCTGGATCGGCCGATCCTCTGCGGCCCTTCACGCAAGTCGTTTCTGACCGCTGCCGTTGGCAAGAAGCTCCCGGTGGAACGAGAATGGGCCACTGCTGCGGCGATCGCGTCGAGTGTGTTCTCGGGCGCGCACATTGTGCGAGTTCACCGCGTGGCGGAAATGGTTGACGTCGTCAAAGTGGCCGACCGTATCCGGGCGGCCGCTCTCGACAATCCGTCCATGTGAAGACCTGGCGCGGCCATTCAGCCCTCCTTCAGATAAGCTATTCCCTGCATGGCCGACTTTTTTGGCAGCCTTTTGCGCCGGCCGCCGATGGGGTGGTGGGATCTTGTCGACATCGCCATCGTCTCGTTCCTCATCTACGAGTTTCTCAAACTCATTCGCGGAACGCGGGCGGTTCAGATGGGAGTTGGAACGCTGCTCATCGTCGCGCTGTTCTACGTGTCGCGACTGGCGCCGCTGCAAACCGTCAACTGGTTGATCCGCAACGCGCTTCTGTATGTTGCATTCGCAGCCATCGTCATCTTCCAGTCGGACATCCGCCGGGCACTCGCGCACTTCGGCCAGGCGCCGTTCTTCAGGTACTTCAACCGGCAGGAAGCGGCCGACGAAACGATCGAGGAAATTGTCGTCGCCGCGACGATGCTGTCGTCGCAGAAGGTCGGGGCGATCATTGCGGTCGAACGTGAAATCGGCTTGCGGAACTACATCGAAAGCGGAATTCCGCTCGATGCCACGCTGACCTACGATTTGTTGGTAACGATTTTCCAGCCCGGATCGCCGCTGCACGACGGCGCCGTCATTCTTCAGGAGAACCGCGTGGCGGCGGCTGCCTGTTTTCTGCCGCTGACGGTCAATCCGCGTGTGAGCCGCGAGCTTGGCACCCGGCACCGCGCCGCGATTGGCTTGACCGAAGAGGGTGATGCCGTCGCCGTGATCGTGTCCGAGGAGACCGGATACATTTCGGTGGCGATCGACGGCCGTATCGATCGGCGTTTGAGTCCTGACGAACTTCGCGACCGCTTGCGATCGCTCGTCACGATGCGCAAGTCGAAGCGGCAAATTGGCGCTCGATCGCTGGATGTGTAATTTGGCTGTTGGCTCTTGGCTGCTGGCTGCTGCCGTGTCATGACGTACTCCCCTTTTCGCCACCTTGGCTTGAAGCTGATGGCCGTCGCGCTGGCGGCGTTGCTGTGGCTCATTGTCGCCGGCGATCATCTCGTCGAGCGCAGCCTGCGGGTCCCGCTTGAATACCGGAATATTCCTCCGGAACTCGAGCTCGTTGGCGATCCCCCGACAGAAGTCGACGTGCGGCTGCGTGGATCCTCGGCTGTCCTCGGACGCTTGGAGGCGCGAGACGTGGTTGCGGTGCTCGATCTGGCGACCGCCCGTCCGGGCTCGCGCATGTTTCACCTGCGCAGCGACGAAGTGCGCGCCCCTTATGGCGTTGAAGTCGCGCAGGTGATTCCGGGGACACTGGCTGTCGATCTGGAGAAATCCGGCCACCGCACCGTGCCGGTGGTGCCGGCATTGGACGGTGAGCCGGCGCCCGGATTTGTCATCGGCCGCGTGACCTCGGATCCCCCCACCGTCGAGGTTGCGGGACCGGAGAGTCGACTGAAACAGCTGACCGGTGCGACGACCGAACCGGTGCAGATCACCGGCAGCCGCGTGCGGATCCGCGATGTCGTGACCGTCGGCATGACCGACTCGGCGGTTCGCCTGGTCCAGCCACAGAATGCGACGATTACTGTCGATGTTGTGCCGGCGCCGGTGGAACTTGAACTTGCCGGCGTCCCCATTCGGTGGCGAAACCTGCAGACGGGTCTGAGCGCCGCGATCCGGCCGGTGCTTGCACGCGTGACCGCTCGCGGACGAAGGGAAGCGTTGACCGATCTCCGCGCCGGATCGATCGACGCCTTTGTCGACCTTTACGGTCTTGGTCCCGGCCGATACAATCTTCGTGTCCAGGTGGATCCATCACAAACCTTCGGAATCAGCGCGATCGAGCCCGCCGTCGTCGACGTGACGATCAAGTAGTCATACATGCATCGACTCTTTGGCACTGATGGCGTCCGCGGGAAAGCTGGAGAATACCCGCTCGACCACGAAACGGTGGCCCGTCTCGGCGGCGCTCTCGTGCGCGCGATGCGGCACGGCGGCGGTCCGTCGCCGCTGCGCTTTGTGGTCGGCCGCGACACGAGAGAGTCGGGAGAGTGGATCGAGCGTGAGCTGGCACGCGGGGTCCATGCGGCCGGTGCGGAGATCACCTCGGCCGGCATCATCCCGACGCCGGCAATCGCGTTTGTCACTCGTGAGCTGGGTTTTCATGCCGGGCTGGTGATTTCCGCCTCGCATAATCCGTTCGAAGACAACGGCATCAAGGTGTTCTCCGGAGCCGGGGAAAAGTTCACGGAAACGCTCGAGCGCGAGGTCGAATCGATTGTGCACGACGGCAGTTGGTCGGTTGGCGGGTCGGCCGACGCACCGGTCGAACGGACGGATTTTGTCGACGCGTACATTGCCCATGCACGGCTCGCGCTTCCGGAACCCGAGCGGCTCGGTCATTTCAAGATCGCCATTGACACGGCAAACGGGGCGACGACGACGGTGGCGCCGAAACTCTTTCGGCAGCTCGGTTACGACGTGCACGTGCTGAGCGCGCGGCCGGATGGGCGGAACATCAATCTCGATTGCGGTTCCACGCATCCCGAGCAAATCTCCCGCGCCGTCCGCGAACTGGGTTGCCGCATGGGCGTTGCGTTCGACGGTGACGGCGATCGAGCGATCTTTGTCGATGCCGACGGCCGCATCGTGGATGGCGACGCCGTGCTGTTGATGTGCGCGAGGCACTGGAAGGCGGCGCGACGACTCAAGGGCGACGCCATTGTCGCCACCGTTATGAGCAACATTGGTCTCGAGATCGCGTTGCGCGAGAGCGCCATCGATCTCGTGCGCTGCGCGGTCGGCGACAAATACGTCATGGAGGAGATGATCAAGCGGGACCTGTCGCTCGGAGGCGAGCAGTCCGGCCACATCATTTTCTCTGAGCACCTTTTCACTGGCGACGGCATTGTCACGGCTCTCAGCGTGCTTCGGATCATGGCCGAGAGTGGGCGTGAGCTCGCAGATCTCGCGTCACAGCTCGTGACTTATCCGCAGGTACTGGTCAACGTCCGGGTCCGCGAAAAGCAGGCGCTTGCGAGTGTGCCTCCGATCGCCGCGGCGATGGAGCGCGTCGAGACGCGCCTCGGTGGCGAGGGCCGCCTGCTGGTCAGATACTCCGGGACCGAGCCGCTCCTTCGCGTCATGATCGAGGGGAAGGACCAGAACCAAATCCAGGCATGGGCCGCCGAAATCGCGGGCGTCGTTCGAGAGCACCTCGGATAAGAGGCCGCAGGATTCCAGTGTGCGCTTAGCGGTCAATATCGATCACATTGCAACGTTGCGGGAGGCGCGCAAAGCCCGCGAGCCGGAACCGTTGGCCGCGGCTCTCGTCGCCGAGATGGCGGGTGCCCACGGCATTACCGTTCACTTGCGCAGCGATCGCCGTCACATCAAAGAGCGCGACCTCGAGATCTTGCGTCAGGCGATTGCAACCAGACTGAACGTTGAAATGGCCGTCACCGCGGATATGGCGCGTGTCGCACTGCACGTACGCCCGTATCAGGTCACACTCGTCCCGGAGCGGCCGCAGGAGTTGACGACCGAAGGAGGCCTCGACGTCGTCGCGCACAGCGCTGCCGTCAGTGACTTTACGAAACAGATGCACGACGCCGGAATTCGCGTGAGCATATTCCTGGATCCGGAAGCGGATCAGGTTCGCGGCGCGAAGTCAGTCGGGGCGGACGCGGTAGAAATCAACACAGGCCGATATGCCGAGTCGGTATCGACAGTCGAGACTGAGCTCCAGCGGATCAAGGACGCCGCTGCGCTGGCTGCTCGACAGAACCTCGAAGTGCTCGCTGGGCACGGGTTGAACTACACGAACGTTCAGGCAATCACGGCGATCCCTGAAATCGTCGAGCTCAACATCGGTCACAGCATCGTCGCACGCGCGGCAATCGTCGGAATGGATCGGGCGGTGCGCGATATGGTCGCCTTGTTGGAGAGGCGGAAGTGAGGAACATCACGCGTGTCCTCCGTTTCTTGCGGCCGGCTGCCATCGTCGGAGCGCTCGCGCTTCTTCCCACCCCGCACGCGGCGGCAGGCTCCCAGCGGGTCACAATCCGGACCGACGACGGCGTCACGCTTGCGGCTACATGGTATGAGCCGGGGACTCGCGGGCCCGCGGTGATCCTGGTTCATATGCTGCACAAGAGCCGTCGGGATTGGGACACCGTGGCGACAAGCCTGGCGTCACAGGGCATCGGTGCCCTTGCGATCGATCTTCGCGGACACGGCGAATCAACCGGCTCCGTTCCGGAAGGAGAACCCGCGGACTTTTCCGTTCTCGTGCGTGACGTCACGGCCGCGCGCCATTTTTTGTCGTCGCGCAGCGACGTTCAGCCATCGCGTCTCGGGATCGCGGGCGCCTCTGTCGGTGCGAATCTCGCGGTGCTCGAGGCCGCAGCCGATCCCGCGATCGCAAGCATCGCACTGCTGTCCCCCTCGACCGATTATCGTGGGCTTCGCATCGAAGGCGCGATGAAAACATACGCAAAGCGTCCCGCCCTGCTGATTGCGAGCGACGATGATGCGTATGCGTCACGGTCGGTGAAAGAATTGCAGAAAGCTGGCACGGGGATTCGCGAGGCCCTCATCCTGAATCATGCCGGCCACGGCACCGTGATGCTCGGCCGCGATCCCGATCTCGCCCGGACCCTGGTGGACTGGTTCCGCCGGACGTTGTTATGATCTCGTTTTAGGTTCGCCACGGTTCTTCAAGGTTCTATCTCAGAGATGCGAAGCGACTCAGTGGTGTTCGGCATTGCCGGCATCTTTTTCGGTGTCCTTGTCGGCTGGATCATCGGCAGCCAGCGCGCGACGGTCGTCACCTCGACGCCGGCGGCGACGACCGCAGCCGCGCCGGCCTCCGGTTCGGCCCAGGCCGCTCCACCTTTCGACGAAGCGCGCGCGGCTCAGCTGAAGGCGACCGCGGATCGGAGTCCGTCCGATGCTGAGATTCGCGTCCAGCTCGGCAACCTGTATTTCGATGCCGAGCGTTACGGGGAAGCGACCAGCTGGTACGAACAGGCGCTGAAGGTTGATCCCAAAAACGTCAACGCCAGCACCGACCTCGGGATCGCGTATTACTACTCGAATCAGCCGGATCGGGCGCTGGCGCAGTTCGATCGGTCGCTCGCGATCGATCCGAAGCATTCGAAAACGCTCTTGAACATCGGCATCGTGCGGGCTTTCGGCAAGCAGGACATCGATGGCGCCGAAAAGGCATGGCAGCGCGTTCTCGAACTCGCCCCCAATACACCTGAAGCTGAGGTCGCACGGAAAGGACTCGAAGGCATTCGCGCCGGCCACGGACAGGGGGCGACTCCTTCGACCTCGAAGCCACCAGGTCCCGGTGATTAGCACATGGCGCGGCTGATTCTCTGGGCCATCCTGATCGTGATCATCGCGCGATCGTTATCGCGCCTCCTGCGCGGCGTGCTCGAAGGGGCGGGATACATTCGCGACAACGCACCACAACGAAGCGTTGGTCTGGTGCGCGATCCGGTATGCGGCGTCTTCGTCGTGCCGGGACGCGCGCTTCACGACGGAACCGGCGAGGCGACACGCTACTTCTGCTCGGAGGATTGCCGGCGGAAGTGGATGAAGCGGTGATGTCCTCTTCAGAGTCTCAGCTCCGCGCCGACATCGTCGAAGTCGGGAGACGGCTGTACGCCCGCGGCTATACCGCGTCCAATGACGGCAACATCAGTGTGCGTCTTGGAGCCGATCGGCTGCTGATGACGCCGGCCAACGTCTGCAAGGGTTTCATGAACGAGCAGATGATGGTGATCACCGATCTCGACGGAAACAAGATGTCGGGTGAGCGCAAGCCGTCCTCCGAGATGCAGATGCACCTCGAGGTCTACCGGCAGCGTCCGGAGATTCAGGCTGTCGTGCACGCGCATCCGCCGGTGGCAACGGCGTTCGCTGTCGCGGGGATTCCGCTCGATCGCGCCGTGCTTGCGGAAGTGGTGACGACCCTCGGGAGTGTGCCGATTGCGGAATACGCGACCCCATCGACCAAGGAGTTGCCAGAAGCGGTACGCAAGTACGTCAGGGCACACGACGGTATGCTGCTCGCCAATCACGGGGCGTTGACGCTCGGCAACGATCTGTATTCGGCGTACTACAAGATGGAAACGATCGAGCACTTTGCCAACATCAGCTTCGTCGCCCGCATGCTCGGCGGCGAACGGCTGCTCTCGCGCGACGAAGTGATGCGGCTTCAGGGATTGCGTGGCCGCTATGGCATCGCGGCGCCTGCGCCAATATGTCCGGACCCCGATGGCACGCCCGAGCAGATTCAGCAGGACTGTCAGGTCGTCTTTGCGCCACCGTCGGTTTCCGGCGAGCGATTGGTCCCCGACAGATTCAGCGGCGTAGGTGCAGACGAGGAAATTCGGCTAACATACCGCGAACTCACGACACTGATAGAAGACGCGGTTCGGAATTTGAAATAGGTGCGCGCCTGACGGCGGCAGCCGCAGATGTAGGCCGCGGTCTTCAGACCGCGCCAAAAGGAGAAACAGCATGGGTGAGGCGCTCGGCATGGTCGAGACGAAGGGCCTCGTCGCGATGATCGAGGCCGCCGACGCGATGGTGAAGGCCGCGAAGGTGACGCTGGTCGGTTGGGAGAAGATCGGCGCCGGCTACGTGACCGCGATCGTGCGCGGCGATGTCGCGGCGGTGAAGGCGGCGACGGACGCGGGCGCGGCGGCAGCGCGCCGGGTCGGCGAATTGGTGTCGGTTCACGTCATTCCTCGGCCTCACGCCAATCTCGAAGACACGCTGCCAATCGGTAAGGCGAACGCCGCGACGAAATGATCGTTGCCAAGATCGTCGGGACCGTCGTGGCGACGCGGAAGGACGAACGGCTCGTCAGCAACAAGCTGCTGGTGGCGCGCCCGGTCGATCCTTTCGGCAAGCCGGACGGCAACTATCTCGTCGCCGTCGATACTGTCGATGCCGGATTCGGCGAGACCGTGCTCATCGTCAGTGGCAGTTCGGCGCGCATGGCGTCGGGCATGAAAGACTGTCCGGTTGATGCCGCGATCGTCGGCATCATCGACACGATCCAGGTGCAGGACTCCTGAAAATGCAGCTCGCACGAGTGATCGGCGAAGTGGTTGCGACGGTCAAGGACGCGAACCTGACCGGCATCAAGTTGCTGGTCTTGCAACCGGTCGATCCATCGGGCGCCAATGTCGGACGGACGCTCGTCGCGCTGGATTCGGTTGGCGCCGGCACTGGCGAACATGTGTTCTTCGTCCGTGGCCGTGAAGCGGCTTTTCCGTTCTATCCATCCGAGCCGCCGGCCGATGCCTCCATTGTCGGGATCGTCGATCATTGGGATCTGGAGGCGGGGTCTTGAGACGCCGCCTACAGGTGTCGGACACGGAATGTGGGCGCGGTCTTCAGACCGCGCCAAGCTGAGATGCAAATCTGCCGCGTGGTCGGGACCGTCGTTTCGACACAGAAGAACCGGAAGCTCGAAGGAGCCAAACTGCTCCTCGTCCAGCCGTTGACGCTGGAAGGAACGGCGCGCGGAGTCGCACTGATTGCCATCGACGCCGTCGGTGCGGGCGTGGGTGAGCGCGTCCTTGTGGTCATTGAAGGCAAGGCGGCGGGGGAGGCGTTAGGCACGAAGGCCGCCGCAGTCGACGCCGCAGTCATCGGCATCGTCGATCACCTCGAGTATCGGGACGACGTATGAATGAAGAGCTGTTACGGCAGATGGTCCGTGAAGCGGTCGCAAAGCGGCTCTCGAGCAGCGAAGACGTGATCGAAGTCCCGATGGCGCTCGTCCGCCACTCGAGTCACTATCGGTATGGCTCGCTGCCACCGTCGGGAGGTCCGTGCCTGATCGAACCAACAGTTCAGTGCAATCATTGCGGCTATTGCGAATCTCACGGCCATTAGCCATCAGCATTCAGCCATCGACAATCACCATTTCAGCGTCCAGTGCCTAAACCTCCCGTTCTCCTTACGCGTCGTATCCCGTCTGCTGCGTTCGCGCGACTCGAGGCCGCGTGCGATGTCGACTTGCATGACGGCGCGTCGCCACTCACCCCCGACGAATTGAAGCAACGACTCAAGGGAAAGCAGGGTTTGATCTGTCTGTTGACGGACCGAATCGACGGCGCGGTTGTCGACGCCGGTCTGCCGGATCTGAAGATCGTGGCCAACGTCGCGGTCGGCTACGACAATGTCGACGTGCCGGCGGTGACGTCGCGCGGCGTGGTGTTTACCAACACGCCGGATGTCTTGACCGAAGCCACGGCCGAACTCACATGGGGCTTGATCCTGTCGCTTGCACGCCGGGTCACGGAGGGAGATCGACTGATCCGTCGTGGCGGATGGCGCGGCTGGGCGCTCGATTTCATGCTCGGCATGGAGTTGCGCGGGAAGCAGTTGGGGCTGATCGGCCGTGGCCGCATCGGACGGGCTGTGGCGGCAAAGGCGGCCGCGTTTGGCATGACGCCGGTTTTCTCCAAGCACGATATGTCGTTCGACGAACTGCTCGTCAGTTCCGATGTCATCTCGATTCACGCGCCGGCCACGCCTGAGACGAAGCACCTGTTCAACCGCCGTACCCTGCCGCGGATGAAACGATCCGCCCTGCTCGTGAACACGGCGCGGGGATCCCTCATCGACGAAGAAGCGCTCGTGTGGGCGCTGAACGAGCATCTTCTCGCCGGCGCCGCGCTCGACGTGTTCGAGAAAGAACCATCCGTTCACGCCGGGCTGCTTCCGCTCGAGAACGTCGTACTGGTTCCGCATCTCGGAAGCGCGACGCGCGAGACTCGCACCGCGATGGCCGATCTCGCCGTCAGAAATGTCATCGCTGTCCTGTCCGGCAATCCACCACTCACACCTGTATGAGGCTGCCGCCGCAGCCGGTCATCGCGCGCGGTCGAGTTCGCGCGGTGATGCACCGTCTCGCTCGTGCGATCGACGGCCTCGAAGAACCGGCGGTGGAAAAGATCGCCCAGGACCAAAAAGAAGATCCGTTCCAGGTTCTGATCGCGACGATGCTGTCGGCGCAGACCAAGGATGCGGTGACGCACGCGGCATCGACGCGCCTGTTCCGGGTGGCGCGGACGCCGCGGACACTGGCACGCGTCGCGGTCAAAGAGATCGAGCGCCTCATTTACCCGGTGAGCTTCTATCGAAACAAGGCTGTGCACGTCCGGCAGACCTGCGAGCAAATCCTCTCGCGCTATGGCGGCGCCGTCCCCGACACGATGGAGGAGCTGCTGACCCTGCCGGGCGTCGGTCGTAAGACCGCGAACCTGGTGTTGATTCTCGCGCACAGGAGCCCGGACAACATTTGTGTCGATACGCACGTGCATCGCATCTCGAATCGGCTGGGTTGGGTACGAACACGAACGCCGGAAGAGACCGAACAGGCGTTGTACCGGGCGACTCATCGAAAATGGTGGCCGGTCGTCAACCTCTATCTGGTGACATGGGGACAGAATGTCTGCCGGCCCGTGTATCCGCTGTGCGGCAGTTGCGTTCTTTTCGACCTTTGTCCGAAAATCGGCGTCACCCGCGTGGGCCGGAGCCCCCGCCAACCAGACTTTGTCGCTTCCGGCTTCAGCCGGAAGCCTGAGGCAGCAACATGATTCCTCGTGCGATATTCACAATCTGCGTGGCGGTCGCGGCCCTCGGTCTCGCACCGCGCGATCAAACCTCACCCGGCGCCGGTCCGGTCATCGTTCTGGAGACGGCGAAGGGAACGATCGAATTCGAGACCTACCCGGAGGAGGCACCAAAGACCGTGGCGCAAATCGTCGGCCTCGTGAAAAAGAACTTCTATAACGGTCTCCGATTTCATCGCGTCGAAATCGGAATCGTCCAGATCGGCGATCCGCAGACCCGTAATGTGCTGATGAAGGACTACTGGGGACGCGCCGCGAGCGGTAAGCCGATCGGGGCCGCCGAGATTACGAAGAAGCGACACCACGTCCGCGGTGCGGTTGCCATGGCCTATCCGGGAACCGATCCGCGCGGCGCCGACAGCCAGTTTTTCATCGACGTCAAGCCGCACCCTGAGTGGGACGCGAAGTACACGGTCTTCGGCAAAGTCATAAAGGGAATTGAAGTCGTCGATAAGATCCAGGTCGCCGATGTGGTCAAGAAGGCGTACGTAAAAGAGGGTCCGGCAACACCTTGACCAGGCCTTTCAGGTCGGGATACCGCTCGATGAATTCCTGGGGATACTCGCCGTCGAGCGACTGGCCGAGATCGTGTTTGAGAATCGCCGCGTTGGCAACCGACTTGGCTGAGAAATGATTGTTGGCGTAGAGATACGCCTTCTTGACTTCGCGCGCGGCGTCCTTCGCGGCGGCAGCGAACGGCTTCAACTCGTCGGTCGAGTACAGGTAGTTGTATCGATCCTCCGATGCATCGTGCTTCCACCACTGCGCCGCGTTCCGGCCATGCAATCGCAGGTAGTAGAACGTCTTCACGTTCGGCATCAGATTCTGGCGGATCGATCCACGGAATTTCGGTTCGTCGATTTGCACCCAGGCCGCGTCGAATGTCTCGAGGAGCTGCAGGACTTCCACAGGATGATCGCTCCAGCTCCGGTGGCGTAACTCGAGGGCGACCGGATATTCCTTGAATCGCTGCAGCAGCCACTCGAGATACCCCCGAGTATCAGGCTGGTTGCGAAAGCTCACCGGAAACTGCGCGAGGAGCGCTCCGAGCTTTCCGGATGTCGCGAGCGGCTCGAGCGCGAATCGGAACTCGTCGACGTCTTTCTCGTCGAGCGTCCACGGGTCGCCGCCAGTTGCTTTCTCGAACATCTCCGGGTGGGTGAATTTCTGGAACAGTTTCAGCGAGAAATCGAACCCTGGCGGCGTACGCTCCACCCAGCCCTTTACGGCCGCCTGCGTGGGGACACGATAAAACGTCGAGTTGATCTCGACGGTGTCGAAGTGTTCGGCATAGAACCGAAGCTCGTCGAAACCACCGCGGCTACTCGATCGACGCCCCGGTGGAACGGGATAGAAGATGCCGTTCCACGTCCCCTTACCGGATGGATAACTCCAACCGGAGGTTCCAATGCGGATCTCACTCATTCTGTGTAACCCGATGCCGGGATGCGGCGTCCGTCCCTCGACCAGCTCGGGACGCCTTGAGCCTGTCGAAGCGGCGCGATCCGATCCGTGTCAATCCGTGTTCATCCGTGGCTCATATGATGCGTGTCCATCCGTGGCTCGTATGATCCGCGTTCATCCGTGGCCGTGCTTTGGATACGCGTCTTTGTCGAATCCGAACGTGACCTTCGATCCCTGGATCAGGATCGGACGACGGATGAGATTCGGTTGCTCCATCATCAGATCGATGGCTTCCTTCTTGGACTTTGGGAGCGGTCGCTGTTTGAATACCGGGCTGCGCGTGCTCACGAAGTCGAGGAACCGGTCGGCGTCGATGTGCCTCTCGAGGAACGCTCGGGTCGGCGGCTCCTTGTTGATGTCGTGCTCGTCAACATCGACGTGCTGCTGGTCCAGATAACTTCTGGCGTTTCGGCACGTGGTTCAGGTCGGTTTCCAATAGAAAATCGGTCGCACCATGCCCGTATTCTACCTGCGGCCGGTTCAATGTTTCCTGCAAGTACAATGGATCCCGAGTGCTCACCATCAACGAAATCTTCCATTCGATCCAGGGAGAATCGACCCATAGCGGACGGCCGTGTGTGTTCGTCCGGCTGACCGCGTGTGACCTCAGGTGTTCCTGGTGCGATACACCGTACGCGTTCACCGAAGGCCGCAAGATGTCGGTCGACGCGGTTCTCGCTCGGGTGGATGAGTACGGATGCGATCTGGTTGAGATCACCGGGGGCGAGCCTCTGCTGCAGCCGGATGTCTATCCCCTGATGGAACATCTGCTCGCGTCGGGGAAGACCGTCATGGTCGAGACCGGAGGACATCGCAGCATCAAGGATGTTCCGTCCGATGTGATCCGGATCATGGACGTGAAGTGTCCGGGCAGTGGCGAGTCAGAAAAGAATCACTGGGAGAACCTGGACTTGTTGACGTCGCGCGACGAAGTGAAGTTCGTGATCCGCGATCGGTCGGATTACGAGTTCGCGAAGAATGTCGTCGAGCGCCACCATCTGTTGACCCGCACCGCGGCGGTATTGTTCTCCCCGGTCCATGACGTTCTGCCGGCCAAAGATCTCGCGGCGTGGATCCTCGCCGACAGAGTACCGGTGCGCTTGCAGCTTCAGGCACATAAGTACATCTGGGATGCAAACACCCGTGGCGTCTAAAGCAGTTCTTCTGCTCAGCGGCGGACTCGACTCTTACACCGCCGGTGCGATTGCGCGCCGTGAGGGCTACAACCTGTACGCACTGACGGTGCGTTACGGCCAGGTGCACGCGCGCGAAATCGAAGCAGCGCGGGACGTGGCAAAGAACCTGGGTGTGACCAAGCACGTTGAATTGAATGTCGACCTTGCCGCGTTTGGAGGGTCGACTCTGGTCGGCGACGGAACCATTCCCAAGGACCGAGATCTCGACGATCCTGGCATTCCTTCGACCTACGTGCCGGCGCGAAATACGATTTTCCTCTCGCTTGCCCTGGGTTGGGCCGAAGTACTTGGTGCTGAAGCCATCGTCCTCGGCGTCAACGCTCTCGATTACTCCGGTTATCCCGACTGTCGTCCCGAATACCTCGATGCTTTCGAGCGGCTCGCATCGCTGGCGACGCGGGCGGGCGTCGAGGGCGGACGCCTTCAGATCAAGGCGCCTCTGGTGCATATGTCAAAGGCCGACATTATTCGGGAAGGACTGAAGCTCGGTCTCGACTACGGCCTCACGCACAGCTGCTACGATCCCGATCCATCAGGCGCTCCGTGCCAGCGCTGCGACAGCTGCCGGTTACGTGCGCGCGGCTTCGAACAGGCCGGTGTTGCCGACCCCGCGCTGCGCCACGTCGGACAGCGATCGTGACCGAGCGTCTTTATTATTCGGACTCGTACCTCACCGCGTTCGACGCAACCGTCAAACGGGTGCTCACACATGCGGGGCGACCCGCGGTTGTGCTCGATCGCACGGCCTTCTATCCGACATCAGGAGGGCAGCCGTTCGACACTGGCCGACTCGGCACCGCGCGGGTCGTCGATGTCGTCGACGGGGACGACGGCGAGATCCTTCACGTCATTGAAGGTGAAATCGAGCCTGGTGACGTGCGAGGCGAGATCGACTGGGCGAGACGGTTCGAGCACATGCAGCAGCACACCGGACAGCACGTGTTGTCGGCAGCATTCGATCGCGTCGCCGGTGCCCGGACCGAGAGTTTTCATCTTGGATCCTCCTCGTCGACGATCGATCTGAATCGCACGCTGTCGCCATCCGACATCGAACGCGCCGAGGATGAAGCCAATCGAATCATCTGGGAGGATCTGGCCGTTGCCGTGCGGTTCGCGAGCGCGGAAGAAGCCGCGGCGCTTCCGATGCGAAAGGAATCGCAGCGCACAGGGACGCTGCGGTTGATCGAGGTGCCGAACTTCGACCTCTCGGCGTGCGGCGGCACGCACGTGACCAGGACCGGCGCGATCGGTGCCGTTGTCGTCGCCTCGTCGGAGCGCTTCCGTGGCGGCACACGTGTGGAGTTTCTTTGTGGCGTTCGCGCGACCCGAGCGTATCGAACCCTGCGTGACACCATCGCCGCCAGCGTGCGATTGGTCTCCGTGCTGCCGACTGAGTTGCCGGCGGGAATCGAGCGGCTGCAGGCGGAGATGAAAGACGCGAGGCGGTCGCTCAAAGATCTGCAAAGCCGGTTGACGGCCTTCGAAGGTCTATCGCTCGCCGATCGAGCGGAAGCGTTCGGTCCCGTTCGTGCCGTAATTGCGGCGGTCGAGGGATGGGATCAGACTGGCCTGAAGTCTTTGACCGGCGCGATTACAACGCGTCCTGGACATCTGGCTGCGTTGTTCAGCACCACGTCCCCTTCGGCAGTAGTGATCGCGCGCGCAGCGGACGTCGCGATCGATTGCGCGCTGATGCTGAAGAAACTGATCGAGCGATTTGGCGGCAAGGGAGGCGGTCGTCCTGATTTGGCGCAAGGCGGGGGACTTCAGGGCGATCCAAACGAAATGCTCGCGCTGACCCGGGAATTCATTTCGACTGCAATTTGACGAGCGTCACTCCAGCTTCTCGAGCGACCTCAGGATCCGGATCGCCGGCAGCCTTTTTGAGAGCGGAAATGGCCGGTCCGGCTTCTTCGCCGAACGATCCCAGCGCCGCTGCCGCAGATCGTCGGACATCGACTTCCGTATCCTTCAGCGCGGCGACGAGCGCATCGACAGCATCGGCGCCCCCCTCGTGAATGATGCCGAGGTAGGTCACCGCTACCGCGCGCACTCCAGGATCGGAATCGCTGACCCCCTTGATGAGCAAGGGCACGACGGCGCGCGCATCGAGCGGTGCGCGATCCTTGAGCTTGCCGATCGATCGCAGCGCTTCGCGGCGCACGACCGGGTCGTCGCTGGCGAGCACATCCCGCAGCGGTCCGAACGCACCGCGGCCCATGAAGCTCAGCGCGACGGCTGCCTCGGCGGTCAACGTGGGATCCGGCAGCTGTTCGGCGACTTCAGGTATTGCCGGCGCGGCGACGGGGCCGAGGATGGCGCAGGCCTTCAGTGCTGCCTTGACTCGCGGAGTTGATGCGGTGGGGTCCTGAAATGTCTTGTGGATCAACGGCAGCGCGCGGGGTCCCAATTCATGGACTTGACGGGTTGCCGCGTCCACCTCTGCCGGATTCGCATTGTAGAGCTGATCGATCCACGCGTCCTCGTCAACGGGCTGAACGACGGCATTGGGCGACGGCGTCGTGAGGCCCCGCTGGTAGTAGTACAGGGCGAGGCCGCCAGCGCACGCGATCAGTCCAACGAGAGTGGCTACGCGAAGCACGAGGTCATTGTACCGGGTGTCAGTGTCTCGTAAAATTTGCGAGCGACTCGACCGCAAGATCCGCCATCTTCGTGATGGTCGAGGATGGAATCACGAAATCATTGGCCAGGATCGAAAAGACGATCGTCTCGCCGTCGCGGCTCTTGACGAAACCTGACAGTGAGCGGGCGTTCGAGATCGACCCCGTCTTGGCAATCGCATTCCCTTCAGCGCGCCCGCCGCGCATTCGCGTTGCAATCGTTCCATCCTTGCCAGCAATCGGGAGCGTTGACAGGAATGCCTCACGATGTCGCGGATCTTTGTAAAGGTGCAGGAGCACGTCGACCACGGTTCCTGGCGTGATGTAGTTGTATCGCGAAAGCCCGGAACCGTCGTACATGACGTACGAATCTGTCCTGATGCCCCAATCGGACAGTGTTTTTCGCGCCACGACGCGCCCGCCCTCGGTCGTTCCCAGTCCGCCCTGCATGGCACCGACGGTCTTCAGCAACGTTTCCGCGTAAAGGTTTTGACTGACCTTCATCAGCACCGTCGCGATGTCGCGCAATGGCGGTGACTCGGTTTTCGCAATCACCTTTGAGGTCTGGACGCTTCCGCCGTGTTCCGTCGTTGTACTTGTCGCCGCCAGCTCCGCCGCAACATCGTCGAAGTCGACGGCCGGTCCGCTGACGGCAATACCGCGCGCCGATAGTTCGGTCTTGAGCGCCTGCGCATAGAAGATCGTGGGATTGACCACGGCTACCGTGCGTGTATCGGGTTGACCGCCGAGCGGAATCGCTCCGGTGACTTCCAGCACCGGCCGATCCAGGTGCCGCCGATAGTCAATCGTGTTCGGCGACCCGGCCGGTCCTGTCGCTGCGTGATTGATGAGTTCGAGACCCGATCCCGATTGCAACTGAACGAGTGGCTGGCGGCCAGAATCGATTGCCGGCGCGATTGTCAGCGATGCGAAATTTTCGTTGTATTCCAGCGCGCCGACCGGGGCGGCGTAATCGTACTGGAGGTAATCCCAGGCCCATCCCGCGCCAATCCACTCATCGTCGAATGCCTGGTCATCTCCGATGATTCGGCCATCGATCGAGTCAACGCCGGCGGCGCGCAGCGCGCCGGCCCACTCGTCGAACACCTCGGCACCGCGTCCCGCGCGCGTGTTGATCGTCGGATCGCCGTTGCTCTTGACGATCAGATCTCCATGCAGCACCCCGCCCGAGATGGTTCCGCGAGCTTCAAGCGTCGTTTCGAACCTGTACTCCCAACCGAGCGATTCTGCGGCAACCGCCAGCGTCAGGACCTTCATGTTCGACGCCGGCATCATCAGTCGGCCGGAGTTGAGTTCGAATAGCCGTTCGCCGGAGTCGACCGAGCGAATGTCGACCGCCCAGACGCCCCGTTCGTTGATCGGAGAGTTGAAGATCGTGGTCAGGTCCGCGCGAAGCTCGCGGACGGGGAGTGACGGCTCGGCAGCCGCCGTGTTTGCGGGGTGGTGCGACGCGCAGGCCGCGGCGGTGATGACGCTCGCGGCCAGCGCGGCACGAACAGTATTCAGGCGTGCGGCTATTTCACGTCCCCGAGCGCTTTGACGATGGCGTCGATCACCGCGGCGTCGACTTTCGCGGCGCCCGGTGACGCGGCGCGCCCGGCGTACGCCCCGTCCTTGGTTCGCGCGAATGTGACACGCTCTTCCTTGCCTTCATCGTACTTGAACACCACGGTCAATTCCGGTTTGTCGAGCCCCGTTTTTGCCGCCGTGTCGACAAAGCCGGTCGCTCGCGCACGCGTTGCCGCGGAAAGAAGAGCCTCGATCTTCGAGGCGTCGACGTCCTTCGCTGCGGGCGCCGTCTGCTTCCACTTTTCCTCTTCCCTCCCGTCCTTGTCCTTGACTTTTGTCTTTTCGAAAACCGTTGTCTGGGTGTTGTGGAGGATCTCGATCCGTGTGATGTTGAACGACCGCGCGTCGAAGAGGTCCTTCTGACGGTACTCGGACGCGTCCTTCTTCAGATCGTCGGCGAGCGTCGCGTCGATCGTGAAAACCGCCGGTCGCGAGAAATCTTTGGCATAGACGCTGCCCGATTCAGCGGCGTTGCCGATCGCCAGTGAAGCCTGTGACGATCCCGAACCCAGTCGAACCGTGATCGCCGGCTTATCGAGGCCGTATTTTTTGAGGTCGGTTGCCTCAGGGACAATCGACTTCATCTGCACCGAGCCCACCCGCGACAGCAGGCCATCGACAGCGCCGAACTCGGCCCGGCCTGCGGCCGGCTGCGCGATCAGCCACTCGCCGTTCTTCTTTTCGAATCGCACCGTCCGATCTTTGGCGGTGACGTCCATGCTGTCGACCTTTTCGCGATCGACTTTGAGCACTGATTTGTCGCGAAGATCGAAGGTGCTGCGATTGAATGTCGAATCGAGGTACGACGAGATGAGAAAGACGCGCTTGCTGTCGGGGAGCTTGGCATACACGTCCGATCCAGCCGGCGTCTTCTGTCCAAGCTGGAGGCGGTGCTGCTGCCCGTTTGCCTTGAACGCGATCTCGACTCGCGGGGCATCGAGACCATACTCTTTCATGTCGGGCGCGTTCTCGTCGATGACGCGTTGAACTTCCACTGACGACAAGTTCGACGTGATTCCCGAGACGGCCGATTGATCCGACGCCGCGGTAACCGGTTGCACGATTTCCCAGTCGCTGCCTTTCTTGCGCAGCGTCGTTCGCTCGCCGGATTCCGACTTCACGTCGATTTCGTCAATCTTGTCCGACTCGACGGCAAAGACCTTGTCCTTCTTCGGTGTGTCGTCGACCGGCCCTTTCTTCGAATCGTAGTACGCGTACCACCCCAGCGGGATCGCAATGATCAGCAGGATGAGAAATCTCATGCCGCGCATCTATCGCCTCCGCCACCAGGTCTGCACACCGCCGGCGAGGATCAACCCCGGAATGATGAGAATGGCGAGCCAGAAGATCTTTGTCGCGCCACCCGCGGTAAGGCTCACTCGACGGTCCTCAGGATCTTTTGGACGTATCGAGATGAGATTCTCCTGCTGCGCCAGCCAGTTTACTGCGTTGAGGAACAGATCGCGGTTACCGGGGATGCCGAGATATCCATTGGTGACGAAGTCCGAATCACCGAAGACCACCATCCTCGTTTCCGGTTTCGGCGCATCGTTTGGCTTGTTCGCCGTGTCACCAGGAGCGGGCGTCGGCGGTGGCGTATCGGTTGCCGCCGCGGACACCGCTGCTGCCAGCGACACCGGTCCAGCCTTGTCTCCCTTATCGACCTCTCGTTCGACCTGGCCGGACGTCGCGAGCCGTTTGATGTCGGTCTCCGCCCAGCTGTTCTTGCTCGTGTCGACGAGATTCTGAGCGCTGTGTCCGTTGACGCCCCCTTCAATGGAGCTGACGGACCGCGCCAGTGGGTACGCGGTCAGGAGATTGAATCGATCGGTGATCGGATGCGTCTCGTACTTCGCGGCGACGGGTACCGACACGTCCGTGCCGAGCAGCTGACCCATACCGCTCGCGTCGACAACGATGTTGGTGCCGACGTCGATACCCCAGTCCTTCGCCAGGGCGACGAGGTTGGTCAAGGGCGCCGAATCACTTCGCTCTGGAGGATCGAGAAGAAACATGACCTTCCCGCCCTTGCCGAGATACTTTTTGAGCATCTCGACCTCGGGCGGAAAGAAGTCGGTCTTTGGTCCGGCGACGATGAGTATCGAGGCGTCGTCGGGGACCGCCTTCTGTTGCGCCAGTACGATCGAGTCGGTTTCGAAATTGTCGTTCTTCAACGACGAGGTGATGGTGCTGTATCCGGCTCGATCGGTCGTTTCAGGCGCGTGTTCGCCATGCCCCTGGACGAAGTACACTTTGTGAGTTTTGCCCTGGATGGCTTTGATCAAGCCATTGGTCAATTCCTGCTCGCCGTCGGACGTGACCCGTTCCGTCCTGCCCTCGTACTCCATCAGTACCGTTCCGGCCGTTTGAATCTTGAGTTCGTTCGCCAGGCTCGGTCTCTTTTCCAGATCGACGTACTCGACGCTGATCTGCTTCGAGGCATATTGATACTCGTCGAGTCGTTCACGGAAGCGCGCGAAGCCCTCGCTCCGATCGAACACGCGAATGCGGACAGGTTTTTGCAGCCCCTGCAACACCTTCTTCGTTTGATCTGACAGCGAGAACTGCTTGGCCGCCGTCAGATCCCATCGCTTGTTGTGTCGTGACGACAGATAGTTGATCGCGAACAGAATCGCCAGAACGACAACGACACTGCCGGCGGCGAGGGATCCGAGGCGCGCCTGGCGTCCGGAGAACGATCGCTGGATCTCCCGCCATTGGCTCAGGATATACAGCAGCGTGCATGCGAGGCCGGCGATGGCCAACCGGAATCTCCACTGCTCCCAGTCCGGTCGTGTGAGCCATATGACAAAGGCGCTGAGCACAAGCACAACGCCAAGCCAGCCGAGAAGACCAAGAACTCGTTTCAACATACCGCTATCCACGCCAACGCTCGCTGTCGACCGATTTGGCCGTCAGGAAAAGCCCAAATGTAATGAAGCTCAGGTAATAGATGACGTGCTTCGTGTCGATGATGCCACGAGCGAAATCCTCGAAGTGCTCGGTGATCGAGATGTAATTCAGCACGTCCCTCGTCGTCGGGCTGGATGACTCGCCAAGCCAGCCAATGACCCACAGCATCAGGAAGGTCGCAAACGTCAGGAACCCGGCCACGATCTGGTTTTTCGTCAAGCTCGAGATGAAGAGGCCGGTCGAAAGGAAACAGCCGCCCATCAAAAGGAGCCCGAGATAACCGGCGACGATCGGGCGCCATTCCGGGTTGCCGATCTTGAAGAGGATGAGGATATAGAGCATCGTCACCAGCAGCATGGCGCCGTAGAGCGCGAGCGCGCCGATGAATTTGCCGAGAATGATCTCCAGATCCGTAACTGGAGACGTGAGCAAGAGCTCCACCGTCCCCGATCGCTTTTCCTCCGAGTAGGTCCGCATCGTGATCATCGGCATGACAAACAGGATGATCACCGCCGTGTTCTGGAGGAGCCCGCGAATCATCATCTGATTGACGTTGGCGCCACCGCCGCCGCCAAATTGCATCATCTGCTCGCTTTGGTTCACGAACGCCATCAGGTAAACGTAGAAGAACCATCCGAACAGCAGCGAGAAGAACCCGATCAAGATGTACGCGATGGGAGAGGCAAAATACGAGCGCAGCTCCTTTTCCGCGATGGCCAGAACGTTACGCATGCGCCGTCTCCTCTGGACGTTCCTCGGTGGTGACCTGCAGAAACACATCCTCCAGGCTCATTCGAACTGGACGAAGCTCCAGCAGCCCCCATCCGCGACCGACGATGACGCGGGCGAGATCGCGACGGACGTCGACATCCGGTTCGCTCTCTACCTCGAAGGCGAGCGGGCCTGACGAGACTGGAGGCATCGCATCGGGACCAAGCGGCGTGCGCGGCTGATCGGCGCTCGTCACGCGGGTGACGCCCCGCACGGCGGCAAGAGCGGCACCCGCATCCGCACCCGGGGCATCGACCTGGACATACAGCGTCGCGGCTCCTTTCAATCGAGCCGTCAGGTTGTCGGGAGTGTCGACCGCGACCACGCGTCCCTTGTTGATGATGACGACGCGCTGGCAGGTTTGCGCGACCTCTGGAAGGATATGCGTGCTCAGAACGATCGTGTGATCTCCGGCCAGACTTCGAATCAGGTCTCGCGTTTCGATGATCTGTTTCGGGTCCAACCCGGCGGTTGGTTCGTCGAGGATGAGCACGTCGGGATTGTGAATCAGCGCCTGGGCGAGACCGACCCGCTGCCGGTAACCTTTGGAAAGTTTCGAGCAATGACGGTTCGCCATGTCGGCGATCCGCGTCCGCTCCATCACCGTTTCGACGCGCTGCTTGCGCTCGCTGGCCGGCACGCCTTTGATCTTTGCGACGAAATCGAGATACTCGCGCGCCGTCATGTCTGGATACAGCGGCGGCGTCTCTGGCAGGTAGCCGGTGCGTTGCTTCGCTTCGATCGGATGGGTGAAGACGTCGTAACCGGCGACCACGGCGCGTCCCTCTGTCGCCGGCATGTAGCCGGTCAGGATGCGCATCGTCGTCGTCTTTCCGGCGCCGTTTGGCCCGAGAAACCCGAGAATCTCTCCACGTTCGACGCGAAAACTGACGTCGTCGACGGCAGTCACACGCCCGTATTGTTTCGTGATGTGTTGGACCTCAATCACACAAGTACTCCGTACTGTTCTGCGCCAGGGTAAGGGCGGCCGCTAGGGTTCCCGATCTTGCTAGCGCGAACCTTGCCGTTCCCGTTCCGACTGCGTAAGGTATAGAAAAAAGGCCGATTACAGTCCGATCCCGCATACTACCGAGACGGACAAAAATGTGTCAAGACGCCCCGGTGTGGCGTCTTGCCAAGTAGATGCTTGATCACATCCTGTCAATAGCGCTACCCTATATATGAGCACTTGCTCATATATTCATATGTCAATTGCCGAACGCATCGACGGAGACGCCAAGTGTGATGCGCCCCATCTCGCCGAAACGCGGAAGTCGGCGCTGATGGCTTCGCGAACTGTTGAAGCGTTGGCGGATACGTTCCGCGTGCTTGGCGATCCGACACGGGTTCGTATTCTCGACGCGTTGTCGGTCGGCGAACTGTGCGTTTGCGATATCGCCTCGCTCGTGGGAATCAGTGAGTCGGCCGTGTCGCACCAGTTGCGGCTCCTCCGCGGCATGCGGCTCGTTCGACCTCGTCGCGCCGGACGGCTCGTCTACTACGCCGTCGACGATCAGCACATTCTCGAGCTGTTGAAACAGGCCTCGACGCACGTCGAAGAATCGCGGACGGCTCGATGAGCACGTGCCAGGTCTGCGAACTCCACGCGGAGTCGACGTTCAAGGTCGAGGGCATGGACTGCCACGAGGAGGTTGCGATCCTCGAGCGGCGGCTGAAACGGCTGTCCGGCCTCGAATCGCTCGATGCCGACGTCATCGGTCAGCGCCTTCGGATCAAGTATGACGCCGCCAAGCTATCGACCGGTTCAATCGCCGAAGCGGTTGCCCAAACAGGTATGCGCGCGTGGCTCGAACATGAAGAGCCCGCACCGGCTGCCGCCTCGGCGGCAAGTCGCCTGTACCTGCTCGTTTGCTCAGGAGTCGCCTTCGCGCTCGGCGTGATCGCATCTGTCGTCCAACTCCCGGCATCGTTGCTCTGGATCCCGTTCACCGTGTCAATCGCGCTCGGCGGCGTCTTCACGGCCCGACGAGCCGCCACCTCAATCCGCTCAGGTCACCTCGACATCAATGTGTTGATGGTGATTGCGGTCGCCGGCGCGATGGCACTTGGCGAGTGGACCGAAGCCGCGTCGGTGGTGTTCCTGTTTGCCCTGGCGCAGTTGCTCGAGGCCCGTGCGATGGACCGCGCACGCGGCGCCATTCGCGCGCTCATGGATCTCGCCCCAGCCGACGCGATCGTTCGCCGCGACGGCCTTCAGCAACGTCTGCCCGTGGACGATGTGCGCGTCGGCGACACGATCCTGGTGGGCCCGGGTGAAAAACTGCCGCTCGATGGTCGCGTGATCGCGGGCGACAGCTACGTGAACCAGGCGCCCGTCACCGGGGAATCGCTGCCGATTGAGAAGACCGCCGGCGACGACGTGTTTGCCGGGACGATCAACGGTCGCGGCGCGCTCGACGTTGTTGTAACGAGGTTACGTCGCGATTCGACGCTGGCCCGCATTATTCATCTGGTCGAGCGCGCTCAAGCGCAGCGCGCGCCCAGTCAGGCGTTCGTCGATCGCTTTGCCCGTGTGTACACGCCGGTCGTGCTGGCGCTTGCCGTCGTCGTCGCGCTCGCGCCGCCGATATTTCTGTCCGGCAGCTGGTCGACGTGGTTTTACCGATCGCTCGTGCTCCTGGTGATCTCGTGTCCTTGCGCACTGGTGATTTCGACGCCGGTATCCATCGTCTCCGCCCTTGCCGCCGCGGCGCGTAAGGGTGTGTTGATCAAGGGCGGCGCTCATCTCGAAAAGATGGCGTCGATCCGCTGCATTGCGTTCGACAAAACGGGGACACTGACCCACGGACGTCTCCGTGTGGTTGGTGTGCAGCCGATGCTCGGTGTCGATCCCCTCGAAGTTGTCAGACTTGCCGCTTCTCTCGAAATGCGGTCGGAGCATCCAATCGGGCGCGCGATCGTCGAGTACGCGACCGAGTCAGGAATACGGCCGGTGTCGGTCGATGCCTTTCAGGCGCTTCCCGGCCGTGGCGCCGAAGCGCGAGTCGCCGATCACGCCATCGTCGTCGGTAGCCATCGACTGTTCGAAGAGCGTCGACTGTGCTCACCCGAGATGGAGGAATCGCTCGACGCGTTTACTGAGCGCGGTTGCGGTTCGGTGATGGTGGCAGCGGCCGGCGCTCCGATTGGTGTCATTGGCGTCGCTGATCAACCTCGCGAAGCGGCTCGCGATGCCGTTGAACTGCTCCGCCAGCAGCGCGTCGAACATGTGATTCTGCTGACGGGTGATCACGACTCCGCGGCAAAGACGATCGCGGAATCGCTCGATCTCGACGGTTACCGCGCCGCCCTTCTGCCCGAAGATAAGGTGACTGCAGTCGAGGATCTGCGTCGCAGGTACGGAGCTCTGGCGATGATTGGTGACGGCGTCAACGATGCGCCGGCGCTTGCGGCCGCCGACGTCGGCATGGCCATGGGTGTGGCGGGCACCGACGCGGCGCTCGAAACCGCCGACGTGGCGCTGATGGCCGACGAACTGCTGAAAATCCCGTACGCGCTGCGCCTCAGCCGCGCGACGATGCGCAACATCAGAGCGAACATCGCGTTCTCGATCGTGTTGAAGGCCGCGTTCCTGATTCTTGCGATCGCGGGCGCTGCGACGCTCTGGATGGCTGTCGCAGCGGATATGGGCGCATCACTGATCGTGATCGCGAATGCGCTCAGACTTCTGCGTGAATAGGCCGATTACGCTTTTCTGTTGGTGAAGAAATGCTGATCGACGAATTCGTCGATGGCGGCCTGATCGGCGGGTTCGACCTTTTCGAATTGCAGGCCCATTCCCACCCGGCGATCACTCCACGCCACACGTGATTCCCCTTCGATATCCCGCTTCGAACCCGGTAGCCGGAACCGCGCGCGGACTTTCGATGATTGTGGCAATGGACTCATCGTGCGGATCGCCAAGCCACCCTTGCTCAAATTCAAGGTCAACGCGGCGGAGATCGTGTTGCCGAATCGATAGGCGACCGGAATGCCGAGAACAACTCTGGGACTTCCGCGTCGGTTGAAATTATCTGGAAACAGATGCGGTGCGAGCGACGGGAGAATGTGCTGGACCGCGCTGTACTCGTTCACGTAGCCGGCGACGCCGAGCGCGGCCAATTCGCGGACTTCTTCCGCGGTCGCAATCGTCCCGCTGAAGACGAGGATCGCCAGTCGCCCCTGATCGAGCTTGCGAATCGCCCTGACGAGCTCGACGCCACCCGCGTGTGGCAGGCGGAGATCGAGAACGATAAGATCGATGCGCGCGAGGTCGGCGCGCACCCGGACGAGCAACTCCGCCGCGCTCTTCACGGTGAGCGCCGTGTGCCCGGCACCGAGAAGGGCGGTGGCAAATCGATCCCGCACGAAGGCGGTGTCGTCGGCGACGATGACGGTTTTTGTCGTGGTCACGGTGGCGGCAGTCACGTGAAATCGTATCGGTCGCGCGCGTTTGCTGCCTTAGGGCTCGTTGCAGAATTTATCAGGTTCTCGCTATAATCCGAAGGTTATCGCGAGTCGACATGGGTGCCTCGTGTGTCCATGCGATCGCCAGCCGCGCGGAGGAAGCGACCGCCGCCAGGAGCATGTATGGCCACCTGTCCGGAATGTGATGCCGAAATCGAAGTCGACGAGTTCGATGTCGACAAGGGCGATCTAATCAGCTGCCCCGACTGCGGATCCAATCTCGAAGTAACCGGTACCTCCCCTGTGGAGCTCGAGTCGGTCGAGGAAGACGAGGACGACGACGAGGACGAAGACGACGACACCAACGGTGACGACGACGACTTCGATGACGAAGGAGACGATCTCGACGACGAGGACGACACGGAGCGGGAGGACTTCGACTAGGGGCACCGTGGGGGAAGCGACGTCCCTGCCTCTCGCCGCCTCGCTTGAACGAAAAGAGGCAGCGCTCGATCTCGCGCTCCGCGAGTTGCCATCGCTCATCGTCGCCTACAGCGGCGGCGTCGACAGTGCCTACCTCGCCTACGCCGCACATCGGGCGCTCGGCTCGAGCGTGCTGTGCGTGACAGCTGACAGTCCGAGTTATCCGGAACGGCATCGCGCGATCGCGCGGCGTGTCGCCGAGCAGTTCGGATTCAACCATCTCGTCATCCAGACCGAAGAGATGGCGCGTCCGGAGTACCGCGCAAATCCCGCCAACCGGTGCTACTTCTGTAAGCACGAGCTCTACACGCATCTCTCATCAATCGCCGGCGAACGCGGGATCCCGGTCATTGCCGATGGCAGTAATGCCGACGATCGCGGTGATTACCGTCCCGGCCGCCAGGCGGCGCGCGAATTCGGCGTGCGCAGTCCGCTCGACGAATCCGGTCTGACGAAAGAGGACATTCGCGAGCTGTCGCGCCGGGCAGGTCTGCCAACATGGGACGAACCCGCGTCTGCGTGTCTGTCGTCGCGGATCCCGTACTTCAGTGAAGTCACCGACGAGAAACTTCGGCTGATCGAGCGCGCCGAGGCCGTGCTGCACGATCTCGGATTCCGCATCTGCCGCGTCCGTCACCACGACACGATCGCGCGACTCGAGCTCGGGCGCGACGAAATCGCGCGGGCGCTCGAGCCCGAGATGGCCGAGACGATCGACTCGCAGCTCCGGGCGCTCGGTTACGCACATGTGACAGTCGATTTGCGCGGTTACCGTCTCGGAAGCTTGAACGAGGCGCTTCGTCTCCGTCAGGTCTGAATTCACGCCTTGCGAAAAGCCATTGCGGCGCTCGCGGTGGTCTTCCTGGCGGCTCACCTCGCGTTCCTGCCGCTGTCGCTCGAAGACGTCGACTCGATCAATTTCGCTTTAGGTGTCGCCGATTTCGACGTCGCGAAACATCAACCGCATCCTCCTGGTTATCCGGTATTCATCGGACTGGCGAAGGCATCCACCTCGGTACTTCGCTCGATGCATGTCCCTCGCCCGGAGATACGCGGTCTGGCAATCTGGAGTGCGATTTGCGGCGCGGCACTCGCATTCTTTCTCTTTGACCTGTTCCGGGCACTCGCTGGCGTAACGCCGGGCCTGCTAAGCCGGGTAATGCCTTTCTGCGCCACGCTCGTCGTGGTGATGTCTCCGCTCTACTGGTTCACCGCGCTCCGTCCACTGAGCGACATGACTGGTCTGGCGGCAGCCGTCGCCGCGCAGTCGCTCATCGTGTCTGTGCTCACCGGATCGGGCAGCGCGTCGGCGCTGTTGGGAGGCGCGTTTGTCTCGGGCATCGCCATCGGCGTTCGCTCGCAGACCGCACTGCTGACGCTGCCGCTTCTCGGGCTCGCGCTGCTTCTGCCGCGCAGTGGCTTGCGGTCGCATAATCGGTTGGCTGCCGTGGGGGCAGCGGCACTTGGCGTCCTCGTGTGGGTGCTTCCTCTCGTGGTCGCGAGCGGCGGTCTCTCCGAATATGCGCGGGCACTCGGCTCGCAGGCCGGTGAAGACTTCTCCGGCGTCGTCATGCTGTGGACGACGAGAACGAAGGCGGCTGCGCTCGACGCCGCAATGTATTCGTTCCTCTGGCCGTGGGGACATCCGATCGCCGGAGCGATCGTGATCGGTGTCGCGTTCATCGGCGTCCTGCGCACGCTCGGCGTGATGCCGCGCGCGCTCGGGATTCTGATCGTCGGCTACGCGCCATACGCCGTGTTTCACCTGCTGTTTCAGGAAACCGTCACCGTTCGGTATGCGCTGCCGCTCGTCGTGCCGGTCGCGTTTCTCGCCGTGTGTGCGCTCGACTGGGGCCGCGGAACGTCGACGGTGCTCGTAACCACGGCACTCGTGGCCTGGTCGATCGCGCTGTCGTTTCCGGCGACGTGGGCGTTCGGCGCGCGGAGCAGTCCAGCCTTTCGCGCGCTCATCGAAGCGGCGCGCGCCGGGGGTCGCCCGGCCAATCAATCGCGGATCATCGGCCTGCACGCCGTCGCGCGACGCGCGGTCGACTGGTTGCAGGTGACCGGCACGGCGAGCGGTGTGGAATTCGCGCCGCAGCGGGTGTTGCGAGCGGCGCACGGGCAGGAGTGGCGCACGCTGGTCGAGCAATGGCGCGCTGACCCTGCGAGCCAGATTATGTTCGTCGCCGATCCGCGCCGGACGGATCTGGCCCTGATCGATCCGGTCTCGAGACGCCGTCCGCTCGAGTTCCGCTGGGGCTTCCTCGAACCGCCATTCGTCGGCGGCACCCGGCCAGGGGATTCCGATCTCTATTCAATGCAGCCGCCGGGATGGATGCTCGATCGCGGCTGGGCATTGACGGCGGAAGTTGCCGGCGTCACTGCGCGCGATGGGCTCGGTCCTCATCGAAAACCAAGCGTGGCGTGGATTCGGGCACGGTCCGAAGAGGCGACGCTGATCATTGGTGGCCGTCACCTGGGCGCGGCCGGCGATCCGCCAGTTCAGATTGACCTCTCGCTGCGAGGCCAGCCGCTCGAGACGTTCGAGGTCAAGCCGGGATTCTTCTCGCGACGAATCGCTCTACGCCCAGGTTTGCTCGCCGACATAGGCTATCTGCCATTGGAAGTGGCGTCGCACGCGGCAAATGGCGCGAAGGGAACCGTTCCGGTCGGTCTCGAGCAGTTTGATGTGCAGAGCCCTGGCATGCCGATGATTGCGGTGGATGAGGGCTGGTACGAGCCGGAGTACAACCCGCGCACCTCGCGCTCCTGGCGATGGACATCTGAAACGGCAGTCCTCTGGGTACGTCCGATCGGTCGGAATGTGACGTTGACCATCTCCGGCGAATCACCGCTCCGATACTTCGATGCTGCGCCGGCAGTGCTGGTCTCCGTCGGTGACCGCGAGGTCGCTCGTTTCAACCCGTCGTCTGATTTCGTGCAATCAATAGTTCTTCCGGCGGACGCACTGGCTGTGGCAGATGGTCGCGTGGTGATGACCAGCGACAAGTTCTTCGTGCCAGCCGAGCGCGACAGATCACAGGATCAGCGGCATCTCGCGTTGCGCATCTACTCTTACTCTGTTCGCTAGCCGCTGCGCGGCTTGGCGCGGGCCTCTACCCCGCCTGCGGGCTTCTGCGCAAATGCCATGATTGAGCTGCCGAACGGCATATCGATAAGGCGCAAGAGTTGTGCCTCGATTGCGAGCGCGGCAGCGAGCGCCGCGTTGACTGGCGCCGGAGGAATCGAAATCTCCTGGTTCGACTCTTCGTGCCCCGACATGCGCTGAAGGAGGCGCACAGCTGCCACCGCCGGCATGATGGTCGCGTTCGTATACGACATCCGCCGAATGACAAACCCTGCTCGTGCCAGGCGATCGGTGAGACTGCGGCGGCTGTAACGCCGCACCTCGTTTGAGAGTACTGAATGATTGCCTTTCAGCAAGTCCATTGCCGCGGCGTTCAAGACCAGAAACCCGCCCGGTCGTAGCACTCGAAACATTTCACCGACCGCCGCCGCCTCCGCTGCGTTATCGAGGGAGTAGATCACGTCAAACGATGTGACGAGGTCAAAGGTCTGATCCGGGAACGGAAGGTTCGCGACCGTGGCTTGCGCGATGGCGTCGTCGCCTCGGCTCTTGGCGAAGCCGAGGCCTGTCCAGTTCAGATCGATGCCCATGGCGGTGCCGTAGTCTCGAAGCCATCCCAGGTTGTGTCCGGTGCCGCACCCGCAATCGAGAATGCGAGGGGTAGACCGGCCTCGTACCGCCTCGGCGACGAGCGGCGTCATGAACCGACGAAATCCTTTGAACCAGAAATGATCGCGTTCAGCTTGTGCTGTGGCCTGTAGTAATCGGTCCATTTTGCCGAAACGATCGTTGACAGCGTGGGGATGGGCCGGTAAGCTCCGGTTCGTTCAATTCTACGTGACGATCGGCTTGCGACGAGCGAGCCGATGGGGGAGACATTAGTTGATGATTCGCAGATCCGAACTGTGCGCCACCCTCGTTCTGATCGCCGCATTGAGTGGCACTGCGTGTCACGGCAATCCCAAACCGCAGCCACCACCTCCGGCGCCGGCCCCACCACCAGCGCCGCCGCCAGCGACGACGCCCCCACCGCCACCTCCACCGCCTGCGCCGAAGCCGGCAGCGCCAGCTGCGCCGACCGAGGAGGAGGCCTTCCGGAGCAAGACACTCGAGCAGCTCAATAGCGAGAAGCCGCTCGGTGATGTCTTCTTTGCTCTCGATGCGAGCGATCTGACGGAAGAGACCCGTGGCACTCTTCAGAAGGACGTCGAGTGGCTGAAAAAGTGGACCTCCACCAAGCTGATGGTTGAAGGACATGCCGACTCGCGCGGAACGAATGAATACAATCTGGCGCTGGGTGAGCGCCGCGCTGATGCGGTCCGCGATTACCTGGTGAGCCTTGGCGTGGCGACCGACCGGATCACGATTGTCAGTAAGGGCGAGGAACAGCCGTTCTGCTCGGAGGAGAGCGAGTCCTGCTGGCAGCAGAATCGCCGCGGGCACTTCATCCTTACTGCGAAGTGACGTTGATGCGGAATTATGGTGGCGCGGTCTGAAGACCGCGCCCTGCATTCAGCAGTCAAAACTCAGCAATTCTCGATCAAGGCCTCGGCCGCCGCGCGCGGATCGGGCGCAGCAATAATCGGCCGGCCCACCACGATGTAGCTGGCGCCGGCGGCGATCGCTTCACCAGCACTCATCGTACGTTCCTGGTCGTCCTTGCCGGCTGTCGTCGCACCACCACCGCGAATCCCGGGCGTCACAATTGAGAAGCGAGAGTCGCAGCTTTGCCGCAGGGTCGCGGTTTCTTGCGGCGACGCGACGACGCCGTCCAGCCCAGACGCTTCGGCCAGATGCGCGAGACGAACGACCTGACCGAGAACACCGGCACTGCCACCTTCTTTCGGTGCGGCTGCGAGATACCCGGTTTCCTCGAGAGCAGGCGCATTCATGCTGGTCAAGACGGTTACGGCGATCACCATGGGCGGCGACAGTCCTGCACGTATCGCGGCTTCTTTTGCAGCGTCGCGCGCCGCTTCCATCATTTTCCTGCCGCCCGAGGCATGCACGTTCAGCATCCAGACACCGAGCGATGTCGCCGCGGCCACTGCCTGTGCAACGGTGTTGGGAATGTCGTGGAATTTCAGATCGAGGAACACGCGATCGCCCTTGTCGACCAGAGCGCGAACGATCGATGGTCCTTCCGAGGTGAACAGGCGGCTGCCGATCTTGAATCCGCCGGCGACGCCGCGAAGAGAATCGGCGACAGCGATGGCCTTTGCGGCGCTCTCCACGTCGAGCGCGACTAAGAGCTGATCCACGCCGTTGCCTGCCGCGAGGTGTCGAGGCTGCCCGTCAATGACGCGAGATTCTCAATCCGATGCGCAGCCATGTAGCTTCGCAGTCCATCGAGAACTTTGCGCCACAAAAATGGATCGACGAAATTCGCAGTGCCGATCTGAACAGCGGTAGCCCCGGCGATCATGAACTCCAGTACGTCCTCTGCGCTTGCGATGCCTCCCATGCCGATGATCGGCACCTTCACCGCCTGTCGGCACTCGTAGACCATCCGTACCGCAATCGGACGGATCGCCGGACCGCTCAGCCCCCCCACAATATTGGTGAGCTTCGGCCGCCGGGTGTGCACGTCGATCGCCATCGCGAGGAACGTGTTCACGAGCGACACGGCATCGGCGCCAGCCTCTTGCGCAGCGCGAGCGAACGACGCCACATCGGTCACGTTGGGCGTCAGCTTGGGAATGACCGGGAGCGTCGTCACCTTTCGAACGGCGCTGACGACGTCGTGGGTGCCGGTCAGGCTACACCCGAACGTGATGCCGCCCTGCTTGATGTTTGGACAGGAGATGTTCAACTCAATCGCGGCCACGCCTTCGTGATCCGAGAGGATGCGCGCGATCTCACAGTACTCGTCGATGGTCGTCCCGCAAATGTTGACGAAGACGACCGCGCGCCGATCGCGGAGCTCCGGCAGTTTCTCGCGCACGAACCGATGCACGCCAATCCCCTGGAGTCCGATCGCGTTCAGCATTCCGGCCGGCGTCTCCACGATTCTCGGCGGTGGATGGCCCTCGCGCTCGCTCAGGAACAGCCCTTTGACGGCGACGCCGCCGAGCGTCGACAGATCGACAACGTCAGCGTACTCGACGCCGTAGCCGAAGCATCCGCTCGCGGCGATCAGCGGGTTGGCCAGCGTCAGCGAACCGAGCGAAACCGAAAGATTCATGTTCAATGTGCGAGCGCGTCCCACAAAATCCGTGTGGCGTCGAATACCGGTCCATCGAGGCACGAGCGGACGAAGTGCGGAGATCCCGAGGGCGTTTGCGTCAGGACCACGCAACTGTAGCAGCCACCAAGCCCGCAGCCCATCACCTGTTCGAGGGAGACGTCACAGCGGCGACCATAAGTGGCCGCCAGCTTTGCCACGGCCCGCATCATTGGCGTCGGACCGCAGGCATAGAGGCGGACGTCGGTCGATCGCGGTGTGGTGCTGAGCGCGACTTCAAGTGGACCGGTGACAAAGCCGCGGGTTCCACGGCTGCCGTCTTCGGTCGCCAGCACAGGTTCGACGTGCAGTCGTTCAAAAAGATCGACATGGGTCAGATCGGCAGCGGTCCGCGCACCGTAGAACAGGCGAGCCTTCGTCGCGGTCAGGCGTAACGCCTCCCCGAGTGTCACAAACGGTGCCAGCCCGACACCGCCTGCCACCATCCACGCTTCCGCCGGGGGTGTCACTGGTTCGAACGGCCGTCCGAGCGGACCAAGGCATCCCATATGACTGCCAGGCGTCGCGTCATACAGGAGCGAGGTGCCCGCACCGATTCGTTTGTTGAGCACCGAAATGCCGGTGGGTGTTCCGACGGAGTCGCGCAGAATCTCGAAAATCGAAAACGGCCGACGCAACAACGGATCGACACCGGCCGTGGGTTTGATCATGACGAATTGACCGGGTTCGGCCAGCGAGGCGATCTCCGGCGCGGCGAGGCCGAGCACACTGTAATCGTGCGACAGGTGAGTGTTCGAGACGACCCTGGCGTCGATGTCGACTGGCATCGTGATGAGTATACCGTTCGCCGAGGCGAAGGCTTCGGCGCTCGCTCAGGCTCAAGCCTGAGCGCTACACTTTGCCTATGCGATTCCTGCGCATGCTTACCAATTCGCTGCTGGCCGGCGCGTTGGGAGCCGCGTACCTCACGATTCTCGTCCTTCAGTTGAACCCGCATGTGCCGCTGATGTCGAACACCACGTGGCGATGGTTCGCGACGCTGGCGCTCTCGTACGGTCTCCATCTCGCCGTCATTTTCTACCTGGTCATGGTGCTGCGCGAGTTCTTCGCGCTGAGAGTCTTGTCGCCGGGGTGGGCGAGCGTGCGCGTGCTCGCCTGGATGGGCGCCGCGTCTGCGGCGGTGGCGTCGACCTTGATGTGGTTGAACGTCCGCGGGTTCTACGTCTCGCTGACTGAAGATGCGATACGCCGCATGACAGCCGGAGCCCTTGCCACGACGGCGTCGGCGGCCGTGCTGCTCGTCATTGCCATTGCGCATTATTCGTTCGGCCGACGTGGCAGCCGGGTTGGAGCGTCACTCTTCGTGCTGGCGGCGTTTGCGTCGTTGGCGTTGCCCCTGGCGGCGCGGGGACAAGGTGTCGATCTCGCGCCACCGATTCCGATGACGGCGGCGCCGCAACCGCCGCATACGGGCCCGAGCGGCCAGCCCCGCGTCACGATGATTCTGCTGGACGGCGCGTCGCTGGAGTATGTGCTTCCCCGCGTCGCCGAGGGACGACTCCCGACATTCGCCCGGCTCAACGAAAAGGGAGCGGTGATGGATCTCGCTACCGTGCGGCCGACGCAACCCGATCCGGTGTGGGCGGCGGTGGCGACCGGGATGTATCCAGCAAAGAACGGCGTGCGTTCGGCGGCGTCGTACTTTGCGCGAAGTGACGATCGGATGGTGGATCTCCTGCCCGATCACTGTTTGTCGCATGCGCTCGTCCATCTGGGCTTCATCCGCGACGAACCGAATGCCTCGAACACCTGGCGGGCGCGGCCGATCTGGTCGATCGCGTCCAACGCCGGTGTCCGCGTCGGCATTGTTCGATGGCCGCTGACCTATCCTGCCGAGGAGGTGAACGGATTCATCGTCAGCGATCGATTTCATCAGCTCGTCGGATCGATTGCCGAATTCGATCGAGCGGCGACCCCGCACGATGCGCTTCCATGGCTGGAAGCGTCTTTCACTCAGCCATCCACGAGACTCGATCCGCAGCCCGGCCAGATCGGCACGGTCACGACCGGCACGCCGGAAGAATCCGTGCTGCGGCGCGATCGCGGCTATAGCACCGTGATGCGGAACCTTGCCGACGAAATGTCTCCGCGACTCACGGCGCTCCGGTACGAGGGTCTCGATGCGGTCGGGCACTACTACCTTCGGTATACCCAGCCGCGAGCGTTCCGCGACGTGCCGGAGGAAGAACGCCGCCGGCTATCACAGGCGATTGACCGGTATTATGCCTACATCGACGCCGAGCTCGGCTCGTCGCTCGATGCGATGTCGCCAGGAGATCTGGTCGTTGTCGTATCTGGGTTTGGGATGCAGCCGTTGAACCCGATGAAGCAAGCCATTGGTCGCATGCTTGGAAACCCGGATTTCACCGGCACACACGAGCGAGCGCCCGACGGGTTTCTGATCGCGTATGGCAGCGCCGTCGAACCCGGCCGGCGTCCGCGAGGATCAATCGTCGACGTCGCGCCAACAGTACTGTATTTTCTCGGCCTGCCGGTGGCGCGGGACATGGACGGCTTTGCACGTGCCGATCTCTTCACCCGCGCATTCACGGCGGACAGGCCGATTGTGTTCATTCCTTCGTATAGTCGGTAGTTTCGCGTCAGCTGACAGCTCCCTTCGTGATATCATCAGTCGAACTCTTTAACGCGGCCCTGTGAGGTCGCCAAGAGGTGATGACGTGGACGTTCCTGCCTGGACTGTGCTGCGGCGACCGCCGCGGCCGCATTTTCCGCCAAGCCTGTTGTCGTGTAGGAGCGCTCGATGGCGCTCGTGATGGACGCCGATCGCATGGCGCGCGCACTGACGCGGATGTCTCACGAAATCCTCGAGCGAAATCGCGGGCTTGATGAAATTGCGCTTGTCGGCATCCGCACCCGGGGAGTGCCGCTGGCGCGACGGATCTCCCGATCGCTCCATGAAATCAACGGCGACGATGTCCCGACCGGAGCGCTGGACATCACGCTCTATCGCGACGACCTGATGCGGCATCCCGTGGGGCCACAGCCACTGGTCCGCAGGACGGAGATCCCGTTCTCGATTGACGATCGGAAGATCCTGCTGGTCGATGACGTGCTTTACACAGGGCGGACGATTCGCGCCGCGCTCGACGCCCTCATCGATTTCGGCCGGCCGCGAGCCATTCAGCTGGTGGTACTGGTCGACCGTGGCCATCGCGAACTTCCAATCAAGGCGGACTACGTCGGGAAAAACCTGCCGACCTCGTCGAAACAGAGCGTGCAGGTCCACCTGCAGGAAATCGACGGGAAAGACGAAGTGCTCATCGAGGGGGAATCATGACGACGAGCGCAGAGACACCGGCGGCTGCCGTCACTTTGAAGTCGCGGCACCTGCTCGGAATTGACGGCCTCGATGCCGACGAAATAAGTCTGATCCTCGACACCGCTGAAGCGATGAAGGAGATTGGCGGCCGCGCCATCAAGAAGGTCCCCACACTACGCGGGCGAACCGTCGTCAACCTGTTCTTCGAGCCGAGCACGCGCACCCGCACCTCGTTCGAGATCGCCGAGAAGCGTCTCAGCGCCGATACGCTGAGCATCGCGACCGCAACCTCGAGTGTCACCAAGGGGGAATCGCTGCTCGACACGGTGAGAAACATCGAAGCCATGTCGCCCGACATGATCGTCATGCGCCACTCGTCGTCGGGCGCGCCGCACCTGCTGGCGCGCATGTGTCGTTCGACCATCATCAACGCCGGTGATGGAATGCACGAGCATCCCACCCAGGCGCTGCTCGATGCCTTTACGATTCGTGAGCACAAGCGCCGGCTCGCCGGGCTCAAGATCGCCATTGTCGGGGATCTGATGCACAGCCGCGTGCTTCGCTCGAATATCCTGCTGCTGAACACCATGGGTGCCAACGTGTGGGCCTGCGCACCCGCGACGCTGATGCCGTCGCATATCGATGAATTCGGTGTTCACGCCACCACGTCGGTCGACGACGCAGTCGAAGGGGCCGACGTGGTGATGATGCTCCGCATCCAGCATGAACGGATGCACGGACACTACATCCCGTCGGTTCGCGAGTACTTCACGATGTTCGGATTGACACCGGAGCGGCTGCGGCGGGCGGCGGCGGATGCGATCGTGATGCACCCCGGTCCGATGAATCGCGGCGTCGAAATTGATTCGGCTGTTGCCGATGGCCCGTTCTCGGTGATTCTCGAGCAGGTATCGAACGGCGTCGCCGTCAGAATGGCCGTGTTGTATCTCTTGTCCGGTCGGGATTCCATGGATCCATTGGACGTTCATTAATCGAATGAAACTACTTTTCAAGGGCGGTCGAGTCATCGACCCCGCCAATGGCCGCGACGGCGACTTCGACCTCCTCATCGACAACGGCGTCGTCTCGCGCATCGGCAAAGACCTGCCGGTTGACGGTGCCAGCGTATTTCAAGTCAAGCGCGGCTGGATCGTTGCGCCGGGACTGATCGACATCCACGTCCATCTGAGAGAGCCAGGACAGGAACACAAGGAGACGATTGCGACCGGGACGGCATCGGCCGTTGCCGGCGGGTTCACCGCCGTCGCGTGCATGCCCAACACCGAGCCGGTGAACGACCATGCCGGTATTACCGAGTTCATTCTGAAGAAGGCGAACGAAGCCGGACGCGCTCGCGTTTACCCTATCGGCGCCGTCTCGATCGGCTCGAAGGGCGAGCAGCTGGCCGAGCTGGGTGAACAACAGCATGCCGGATGCGTGGCGTTTACCGACGATGGGCGTCCGGTGGCGACCGCGCTTCTGATGCGGAGAGCGCTCGAGTACGCGGAAATGCTTGGCGTGCCGATCGTCAACCACTGCGAAGATCCTTCATTGAAGGGGGACGGTGTCGCGCACGAAGGATTCGTCGCCGCACGCCTCGGGCTGCGAGGAATCCCCGGCCAGGCGGAGTCGATCATGGTCGAACGCGACATCTCGCTCGCCGAGCTTGCGGGTGCGCACGTGCACGTTGCTCATATGAGCGCGCACCAATCACTCCGCGCTGTGCGTGCCGGAAAGGATCGCGGCGTCAAGGTCACCTGCGAGGTGGCGCCGCATCATTTCACATTGACCGACGACGCCCTCGACGGTCCGGTCAAGTACGACACCAATTGCAAAATGAATCCGCCGCTCCGCGCGACTGCCGATCGTGATGCCATGCTCGAGGGCCTCGCGGACGGCAGCGTCGACGTGATTGCGACCGACCATGCGCCGCATCATATCGACGAGAAGATGGTTGAATTCGATCGCGCGCCGTTTGGAATTGTCGGCCTGGAGACCGCCGTCCCGATCGTCTTCGATCGGCTGGTGCATCCGGGTCGAATTTCGATGAAACGGATGATCGAGCTGTTGTCGGTGAATCCGGCGCGCGTGCTGCATCTGCCGGGTGGACGACTCGACGAGGGCTCGGCGGCCGACATCACGGTGCTTGCGCCGGATCTGCCGACGACCATTGATGCGGCGAAACTGGTTTCGAAGTCGAAGAACACGCCATTCGATCGCTGGCAACTGGTCGGCGGCGTCATCGCCACCATCGTCGGAGGAAAGGTCGTTTATCGCAATGCCGCTATTGACTGAGAAGAGGCCATTCGACGTGACACGACAGAACGGGGTGCGCCATCAGGCGCTCAAGACGCTGCAGGATCTGGAAGTGCTGATGCGCGACGGGCACTTCGATTATGGAAACGGCTTTCACGGTCGCGTGTATTTGAACCCGCATCAGCTCTTTTTGCATCCTTCGACGATCTGGCGTCTGGCTCAGGATCTCCTCGACGTCCTGCCAGGCGAGATCATCGCGCAGACGGATGTCGTCGCAGGACCTGCGACCGGCGGCGCGCTCCTGGCGCACACGATCGCCGGGCTCATCGATGGTCGCCGGCCGCTGTCACATCCGTCGTGCAGCTTTGCGCCGCTGCCCAATGCAGCCGAAGCCTCTGTGCTGCGAAGCTTCTACCGAAAGCAGCTTGCGGGAAAACGGGTCCTGCTTGCCGACGACGTGCGGAATACGGGCAAAACGTTCGAGCGAAGTGCCGCGCTGATCACTGAAGCGGGCGGAAATGTGATCGCCACCGTTGAGATCTTCGATCGCATGGAAGCGATCGTCGATCTCGGGGTACCGAATTACGCGCTCGCGGACTATGCCGCGTCCGCGAACTACCCGGCAGAGACGTGCCCGATGTGTCGCGAGGGCATGCCGATAACAAAGTTCTGATCGACGGCAAATCCCGAGCAAGGCTCCCAATCCATGCGCTTTTGTCTGCGTACTACAGTACCTCTCGCGGGTAGCCCGTTCCGGGTAAGTTCTCCATCTACATAAAGTGCTGTACCGCTGTGGGTTATTGGCTCCATAGAAAGCGCTCGTGACCACCTCAACGGTATAAGACTTGCGCGCGCCGGCGCGCATGAGACACCGCCTGTTTGTCGTGGCCGTCCTCAGTGCGCTTGTGTCGATCACCGGCATCAGGGCGCAGCGGCCGGCGCCATCGGCAGCGCGCGCGGGCGCGCCGTCGGTCATCAAGTTGGATCGATTCGATCGATCCCCGAGGCTCCGCGATCTCCCGCCAGGAACGCCTCCAATCGGCGAGATGGTGAAAGAACGCGAGCCGAGATGGCGGCGGGTGTCGCGACATCCGTCGGGTTTGCTCTCCGACCCGGTTGTCCAGGCGTCCCCGCAGGTTCCGACGATCCCCGGGCCGTCACGCAACGTTGAAGGCATCGGCAACGTGAACGCCGTGCTGCCGCCCGATACCAGCGGCGATGTCGGGCCGAATCACTTTGTGCAGTGGGTCAATCTCTCGTTTGCGGTCTACAGCAAAGGCACCGCAACCACTCCGCCAGCCTTGCTCTATGGCCCCGCGGCAGCGAATACACTGTGGAGCGGCTTCGGCGGACCATGTGAAACGCGCAACGACGGCGATCCGATCGTTCGCTACGATCACCTCGCCGATCGCTGGGTGATGAGCCAGCTCGCGGTTCCGAACAACCTGTTCGGCATTCTTCTATTCGGTCCGTTCTACGAATGTATCGCGGTGTCGGCGACGCCCGATCCGCTTGGCGCCTACTATCGCTATCAGTACTCATTCGACAAGCTGAACGACTACCCCAAGCTGGCGGTGTGGCCCGACGGCTACTACATGTCAATCAATCAGTACACGGCGCTGTCGCTGCAGTGGGCGGGGCAGGGTGTTGTCGCGTTCGATCGCGCGAAGATGCTGGCCGGCCAGCCGGCCGCGGCCATTTATTACGACCTGGCGTCGACCGACATGAATCTCGGCGGGATGCTTCCTGCCGACCTCGATGGACCGGCTCCTCCCGCTGGTGCGCCGGCCTACTTTGTCGAGATGGATGACGACGCCTGGGGCTATGCGCCTTCCGATCAGCTCCAGCTCTGGCAGTTCCACAGTGACTGGACGACGCCGTCGCAATCGTCGTTCACGCGTGTCGCGGTGCTGCCCACGGCACCCTTCGACTCGGACATGTGCGGGAACGCTCGAAACTGTCTGCCGCAGCCCGGCACGACCACAACGGTCGACGCGATGTCCGATCGCTTGCTGTATCGACTGCAGTATCGGAATTTCGGGGACTACGAAGCGATGGTCGTGACCCACACCGTCGACGTCGACGGCACGGATCACGCGGGCTTGCGCTGGTACGAAATCAGGAATCCGGGTTCGTCGCCGTCGATTTATCAACAAGGCACCTACGCGCCTGATTCGAATCATCGCTGGATGGGGAGTGTCGCGCTGGACTCTGCCGGCAACCTCGCACTCGGGTTCAGCGTGACCGGGCCTTCCACGTTTCCATCGATTCGTTATACCGGCCGTCTCGCGACCGATCCGCCGAACGTGATGACGCTCGGTGAAAGCGATCTGATGGTCGGTACCGGTTCTCAGACCAACACGAGCGGGCGATGGGGTGACTACAGTTCGATGGTTGTTGATCCCGTCGACGACTGCACGTTCTGGTATACGCAGGAGTACTACGCAGTCACGAGTGATGCGGGGTGGCAAACGCGCATCGGCGCGTTTTCGCTTCCGAGCTGCAACGGATCAATTCCGCCGTCGAACGCGCCGGCAGTGACGGTGACCGCATCGACGGCGACGGCGGCGGAAGCCGGGACGGTCGCCGGTGCATTTACATTCGCCCGAAGCGGCGACACGACCGACGCCCTGACCGTTCATTACACGATCGGCGGGACGGCGATGCCGGGCAGCGACTACAACGCACTCTCGGGAATCGTGACCATTGATCCAGGGTCGGCGACGGCGGACGTGCCAGTGATACCGATTGACGATCTGACTGTGGAGCCGAATGAAAGCGTCAACGTAAGCGTCACTCCGGATCCTGCCTATGTCATTGGATCGGCCGGCGCCGTTGTCACCATTGTCAGCAACGATTCGCCATCGGATCTTGCCGTCACGACCCTGACCGGGCCGGCATCAGCCGGCGCCGGCTCGCCGATGACCGTGAATGACACGACCAAGAACCAGGGAGCCGGACCATCGGACACGTCTGTGACCGCGTTCTATCTGTCAACCAACAACGTGATCGATGCCGCAGACATTTCCCTTGGCACGCGCAGCATTGGATCGCTGGCACCCGGGACGACCGATTCTGCCGCCAGCACATTTACCGTTCCATCCACTATCGCGGTCGGCAACTACTATCTGATAGCCAAGGCTGACGCCAACCTCACGATCACGGAATCGAACGAGAACAACAACGTGAAAACGGCATCCGTCATCCTGATCGGGCCGGACCTGGCGGTCACAACCTTGACGGTCCCGTCGACCGCCGCTGCAGGTGGCTCGATCAGTATCGGCGACACGACGAAGAATCAAGGCGGTGGCGCCGCGGCTGCGTCCTCGACGACTCTCTACCTTTCGGCCAACGTTCTGCTGGACGGTTCCGACACGATGCTGACCAGCCGATCTGTCGGCGCGCTTGCGGCGGGACAGATCGAGGCAGGGTCTACAACGGTCACCATTCCGGCAAACACCGCGGCCGGCACTTACTACATCGTCGCGAAAGCCGACGGCGCTGGAGTGGTGACGGAAACCTTGGAAACGAATAACGTCAAGTTCAGCACAGTGTTCAAGGTTGGTCCTGATCTTATTGAATACACCACCTCGATCCCGACTGTGGCCGGCGCAGGATTCCCGCTGACGGTGACCGATACCGTGAAGAACCAGGGCAGCAACATAGCCGGGAATTCGACGACGTCGTTCTATCTGTCGACGAATTTCTCGCTCGACTCCGGCGATAAACTTCTCGGCGGCCGCAGCGTGCCGGCGCTTCAACCGGGACAGACCAATGCCGGCAGTACTACGCTGACGATCCCGGCAGACACGGAACTCGGGCAGTACTTCATTCTAGTGAGCGCGGACGATTCCAAGGCGGTTGTGGAGTCGGCAGAAACCAACAACGTCTCGTACGGGACAACGCGAGTTGGGCCGGATCTGACCGAGTTCGCGCTGACCGCACCGGCCAACGCCGTCGCCGGCGCGACCATTCAGGCCACCGACACGGTGAAGAATACGGGCGGTGGCACCGCCGGCGCTTCGACGACGCGGTTCTACCTGTCATCGAACTTCACGTTCGATGCGTCGGACCAGGAGATTGGAAATCGTCCGGCGATAGCGCTTGGTCCGAATGCAACGAGTGCCGGACAGGCGTCAGTCACGATCCCGTCCGGTACCGCGGCCGGACTGTATTACATCATCGCCGTGAGCGACGCCGACAATGCGGTGCCAGAGACCTCAGAAACGAATAACACGCGGTCGTTGGCCATAAGAATCAACTGACGGTGACTGTCGGCTCAGGGCCTGGGTTCGCGCAAGGCCTAAGCCTTGAGCCCTGAGCCTTGAGCCACAGGCCCTGCGCCTCTTATCATCATCGCGTCCGATGCGACGCGCCTCCCACGACGTCGAGCTTGCCCGCCGGCTCGATGCGCTCTATCACGATTACAATCGCGAGGACTCCGCCAGCGATCCCATTCAGAAGGTGAGGCCATTCACCGATCCCGCTGATCGAGAGATCGCCGGGTTTTGCGCCGCCGCGCTTGCGTTCGGCCGCGTGGCGAGCGTCCTCAATTCGATCGACACGCTGTTTAGCTTTCTCGGCGGCACGCCTGCGGAATTCGTCCGCCACTTCACCCCGGAAGCCGCACCTCGAGCGATGCGGATGATGGTGCACCGGTGGATTCGAGGCGACGATCTGATCGCGCTCTTGTGGATGCTGCGACAGATGATCGAGCGGTCGGGTTCGATCGAACGATTCTTCGTCGAAGGCCTGAATGCTGACGACGAGGACATCGGTCCGGCGCTCGACAGCTTTTCAACACGCTCGCTTGCCCTGGACATGCGCCGGGCGTACGGTCGTCAACCACGACGCCCGGGTGTGTGCTACTTCTTTCCCCGTCCGTCGGCCGGGAGTGCGTGCAAACGGCTCAATCTTTTTCTGCGCTGGATGGTGCGCCGCGACCACGTCGATCTCGGCGTATGGACACGTGTCCCGCCGTCGAAACTGATCGTGCCGCTCGATACGCACGTGATTCGTTTAGGCCGATGTCTTCAGCTGACGCGCTACACCAGCCCCGGGTGGCGCATGGCTGCTGATATAACGGCGACACTCCGAGCGTTGAGTCCGAACGATCCGGTGAGCTTTGATTTCTCGTTGTGCCACGTCGGCATGATGAACGCCTGCGGGTTTGGCAGAAAACAGGGGGATTCTCAATGTCCGCTTCGAGGACTGTGCCGGCCACGCCTGCAAAGAAGGGCGTGAGCGCGGCGGTATTACTGGTGGCCGTCGTCGTTGCCTTTCAATTTGGCAAGCGCGCGGGGGCGGTGCAGGAATTGATCGCTGCAAGCCCGTCGAACGCGCAGAAGATTGCCCTGGTGAAAAAACAGAAATGCGCCACCGGCTGGTGTGAGACGCTCTGGCTCGGGAACACGAGAGCGGACGTCGTGAAAGTCGCCGAGCTGACACCTCGCACCGAGCACTGCGACGAAATCGCCTGGGCCTCCGACGGCTACCGCGTCGGATTTGTCGTCAATGGGTATCAATTGCGCGTTTTCGATGGGATGGCACGCAAGCCGATCAATCAAGTGAATCTGATCGAGCCCGACGGCACTCCCACGTCGAATATCGTACGCGGCGTCACCTTTTCGCAGAATGGCGCAGCAGTCACGTTTGACGAATGTCCGAGAGGGAGATCCGGATGCAAATCGGGGTTGGTTGCGGTTCGATGACGTCAGTCTTCGTTATGCGGCTGCACGGCAATGCGCTGGTAGACGTTGAGCGTATTCTGGACCATGCGTTCAGCGCTAAAGAGTGACCGCGCGCGCGCGCGACCGGCGTCGCCCATCTGCCGCCGCAGCGTCCCGTCCTTCAACATCCGCACAATTGCGTCTGCCATCGCGTCGTGATCGCGCGGCGCAACCAGAATACCGGTCTCCCCGTCTGCGACTACCTCCGGGATACCACCGGCACGGGTGGCGACGATCGCTTTTCCCGCCGCCATGGCGTCCAACAACGACGTGCCCAGCCCTTCGGTCACCGAGCTCATCACGAAGATGTCGAACGCCTTGTGCAGCGAGAGCACGTCGGGTCGGAAGCCGGCGAGGAGGACGTGTTTCTCGAGATGGTACTCCTTGATTTGGCGCTCGAGTGCCGGCCGCAATTCCCCTTCACCGGCAATGACGAATCGCGCGTCAGGCAACTGGCGGACGACCAACCGTGCCGCGTCGATCAAATGACGCTGTCCCTTGTGCGGAACGAGTGCGGCAACGTTGCCGACGATCGGGGCGTTATGCGGAAGCCAGAACTCTCCATGAAGATTCGCGGGATGTGTGTTCTCGACACGCTCGATATCGATTCCTTCATGCACCGTGACGGTGCGTGATCCAGGAACGCCGTCGCCGACGAGCATCTGGCGGATCGCCTCGGACGCGCAGACGAAGCAATCGACCTGGCGATACTTCCACCGCGAGAGCGCATTTCCTCGCAGGTGAAAATCAACGCGGCGCGATGCCACGAGCGGCGGCTTCGTGACCTGCGTGCTCATCGACAGCGCCAGAGCCGCCATCGCGACGCCATGCGGGTCGTGCGCATGAATGATGTCAGGCTTCAGTTGTTTGACGATGCGCGCGAGCCGCCAAGCGGCCGTGAGGTCCATCTCGGTTTTCGGCGCCAGCGGCACGAGGTCGAGACCCTCGGCGGCTCGTTGCCGCAGTTCACCCTCGGAATGCGCCACGAGCATGGTGCGATGCCCGAGCGCGCGCAGCCCCATCACCGTCGTCAACACCTGGTTCTGTCCGCCTCGCCACGTGCGCGCCGTGTCGATGTGCAAAGAGAACATCAGTTGTTGCGGCTGGGCGCTTGGGGCTGGCGGCTGGCGGACTGCAATTCCCACAGCTTGGCCAGCTTCAGGAACACGTAATACGCATTCATCCTGGACACGAGCAGGCCGACGGCGCCGTCACTGAATCCGGCTCTGAGCACGTAATTCCGGATGAAGGCGAATCGCGGATGAAAGAACATCTCGAGCGCGGTCGTTCGACGTCCTTCGGAAAGCCATTGCTCCGCTGCCAGCGTCGTGTACCTGTCGATCGTCGCGAGATGATGCGAGATGTCGCGATAGGCGTAATGCTGAAGTTCGTGGCGAAGCACTCCCGGTGAGCGATCCGCTTCGACTGATTCGTGGACGCGTCGCTGGTTCCATCGCGCGGCGCGGCGATCGTAGAGGCGAAGCTGATAGTCCGGATACCAATCCGTCGAGCGGATCCACCGTCCCAGGTACCACGTCACCCGCGGAATCCGGTAGCCGCATTCCGCAGGTTCCCTCTGGAGAAGCTGCTGAATCTCGCTGGCGAGTTCCGGCGTGACGCGCTCGTCGGCGTCGAGCGAGAGGATCCAATCGTTCGACGCCATGCTGGCCGCGTAATTCTTCTGGGCGCTGTAGCCGGGCCACTCGCGCACTTCGACGCGCGTGGCCAGCTTTCGAGCGATGGAGACCGTGTCGTCCCGACTTTGCGAGTCGACGACGATGATCTCGTCCGCCCACGAGACGGATTGAAGCGCGGCGGCAATGTTGGCCGCCTCGTCGCGCGTGATGACCGTCACGGTCAGCTTCATGCAGGGCTCAAGGCTCAGGGCGTTAAGGCTTAAGGCTTAAGGTACAGAAATCGGGGCTCAGGGTACAACAAGATGCGCTGTACCCTGAGCCCCTTAGGCCCTAGCCCTAGGCTCTAAGCCGTAACCTTGAGCCTATCTCCCTGGTGGCACGGACTGAATGGATTCGAATGCGATGAGCGAGCGGTTGTAAGCGATGATTGCGTTCAGCTCGGCCAGCTGGGCGGTCGACAGGTCGCGCTGTGCCTGGTTTAGCTGGAACGTCGTCGAGAGCCCCACCGCGATTCGCTTCTGTTCCGCTTCGTAACGCTTGGTGCTGAATTCGCGCGCCTTGCTCGTCGCTTCGACTCGCTTCAACGACGTGTCGACCTGGCGTGCGGCCTCCCGCACTTGCTGCGTGATCTGCAGTTCAAGCTGCCGCTGTGTCGTGATCTGCTGTTCACGCTGCACTTTTGCCTGCGCGTATCCTGCGTCGGCGGCGCTCGTGCCGATCGGGTAGCTCACCTGGAACTGCACGCTCCACGTCTTGAAATCGTTTCCGACGATGTCCCGCAGCGCATCGCTGAAGTTGCGCTGCGCGACGCCGGTTGGCACGGGGAATCCGCCCGAGGTGTCGTAGAGGGTACGCGTTCCGCCGACGCCGGCGAGCCCGTAGTTGACGATGGCATTGAGGGCCGGCAGCTTTTGATTGCGGGCGAACTTCATCGTGATGTCCGTCTGATCGATCTCCCGGTGCGCCTGCGCGAGGTCCGTGCGCTGGTTGAGCGCGTTGCGAATCGCGCCGTCAAGATCCAACGCCCGGGGGGTCAGCGCCGGCTCTTCCGACGGCACGATGTGCACCGCCCAGAAATCAGGCTGTTGTGGATTCATGATCAGTGTGCGCAGCGCGTCCTCGAACGACTTCACCGCCGACTCACTGATGATCACTGATTCTTCGTTGCGCGATACTTCCGCCTGCGATTCGACAATGTCGATTGGAGGAATGGTGCCGACTTCAGCCCGCCGCTCGTTGTTCTTGAGCGTTTCCTGCGCGAGGCGCAGCGACTGCTGCGAGACTTTCAGTTGCCCGATGGCACCCACGAGATCGTAGTAGGCATTACGTACCGTTCGCGAGGTCTGTGTCACCTGCTGCTGCAGCTGAAGGTCGACGATCTCCTGCTGTTTCTGACCGACGAGCAGTTGCTGCCGGGTCGAATCGATCATGAAGTCGCGCAGGAGCGGCTGCGTGAAATTGAAGTTGAAGTTCGACGAGAGCCGCGGATTGAACGGGTCGGTCGGATCACTCGTCGTGTTCCGCGCGCCGTCGAGTGAAGCCTGATATCGTCCGCCGAACCATTTCAATTGTTGAGCGACGCCCGCGGTCGATCGAAATCCCTGATTGGTGACGAAGTTATTCCCCGCCAGAAAGTTCTGCGGTGGATTGCTGTTGCTGTTCTTCGTCGATCCACCGAAGACAATGGGCGCGAAAGCGGCGCGCGTTTGCGCGACGGCAAGTGCCTGCGCCTGCGGACTCAGACGTTCGGCACGGATCCCAAGGTTGTTTTCAAGCGCCAGTTTGACCGCCTCGTCTGCGCTCAATTGCAGTTCGGGCGCGGGCACTGGAGTGCCGGCCTGTTGAGCCGGCGTGGCAGGCGCCGCCGTCTGCGGCGGGGACGTGGGTGCGGCGGGGGTCTGTTCGGATGCGAACACGACCCGCCCGAAACCGGACAGTAACAGAACGGCGCCACAGGCGACCACACACTTGAAACAGGCCGATGTTTGTTGCTCGAAACGCATTGCAGGACTCTCCAATGACAGAACTTCAGAACTCAATGCTGTAGGAATTAGCAAGAAACGGCGCGTACCGTCCTCGGTTTGACGGTCCGCCCGGGATGGTTGTTTCCAAAATGTATACTACTGGCCGAATACCCGCCGCTGCTTGCCGGTTTATCGCTTCCCAGGGACGCATTTGATGACACGACACGTTTTCGCGCTCGCGATAGCGCTCCTCGTCGGCCCCTCAATGGCCGGTGTTCCGGCACAGGACAACGGAAAAACGCGGACCAGCACGGATCCGGGTGCTCGCCCGTCCACCGGCCGTTTCGAACTCACAGTCGACAGCATCATGCGCGGACCCGATCTCGTCGGGTACCCCCCGACCGGTCTCCGCTGGTCGGCCGACTCTCAGAAGTTGTTCTTCGAGTGGCGCAAACCGGGCGAAACCCAAGCCTCGACATTCCTCGTCGATCGCGATGGCGGCAACCTCCGCAAGCTGTCAGACGACGAGGTCAAGTCGGCGCCGGCAGCCAACGGACGGTGGGACAAAGCGCATCGCCGCATCCTGTTTGTAGACGGTGGGGATGTCGTTCTGGTTGACAGCGGGCGGGGCGCGCGCCGGCAAATTACGCGAACGACCGGCAGTGAATCGAATCCGCGCTGGGCACGAAACGATACGCATGTCACATACGTGCGGGACGGAAACCTCTTCATCGTCCCCGTCGATTCGACGTCGAGCGGGATCGTGACGCAGTTGACCGACGTCGCTCCCAAGAAGGCGGAACCACGACTTACCGATAGCCAGAAGTTCCTGCGGGATGAAGAAGAAAAGCTCATCGAGTACCTTCGCACGCAAAAGGAACAGAAGAAGAAGGATGACGAGAAGGCGAAGAAGGACAAGCTGCCAACTTTTGAGCTTCAGGATCGTCAATCCGCCACAGACCTGATTCTGTCGCCCGACGGCATACACGTTTTCATCGTGGTTGCTGAACGACCAGCAGGCGTGAAGAACACGATCGTGCCTAACTACGTCACCGAAACGGGTTACACCGAGGACATCCCCGGCAGATCGAACGTCGGTGATATGCAGGATAGACGTCTCCTTGCGGTGTTGAATCTGCAGACCGGGAAATCAGTATGGGCAGACGGCAGCTTCGCGCCTCCTGTGGCGGAAGCAGAGAAGCCAGCCGGTTCGTCATCGAAAGCGGAACGTGAAATTCGCTGGGGGACGCCGGTTTTCTCAACCGACGGTAAGTACGCGGTTGCCTCAGCCACCTCCGCCGACAACAAAGATCGATGGTTCGTGACCATCGATGCCGAAACGGGGAAGACACGCGTCATCGACACGTTGCACGACGATGCGTGGATCCGGGAAGCGGGGGGCGGTTTTGGCTCGCCCACGCTGCAATTCCTGCCCGATGACAAACGGGTGTGGTTCCTCTCCGAGCGCGACGGGTGGATGCATCTCTACACGCTCGATCTCTCGACCGAGCATGCGAAAGCCAGCCAGTTGACGGAAGGAAAGTGGGAGATTAGTTCCGCAGATCTTTCACAGGACGGCCGGACGTTCTATCTGACCACGACTGAATCGCATCCCGGAGAGCGGCATTTGTACTCGCTTCCGCTCGATGGCGGCGCGCGGACCAGGATCACGTCGATGGTCGGATCGAACCAGGCAGAAGTGTCGCCTGACGACTCATCGATCGGTCTCGTCTATTCCTACAGCAACAAACCGCCTGAAGTGTTCGTGATGCCGAACCGGCAGGGGGCCTCAGCGAAGCAGGTGACGGTTACGCCAACGTCCGAGTGGCGCTCTTTCAACTGGATCGATGCGAAAGTCATTACCTTTACCGCGCGTGACGGTGTTGCCGTCCACGCGCGCCTGTTCACGCCCGAGATGATTGGCGCCAGACGTGATCCGGCGCGTCCTGGAGTTGTGTTCGTTCACGGCGCCGGCTATGCACAGAATGCGCACAAGTACTGGGCGAGTTATTTCCGTGAGTACATGTTTCACAACCTGCTCGCGTCGCGCGGATACGTGGTGCTCGACGTCGACTATCGCGCGAGTTCGGGTTACGGGCGCGACTGGCGCACGGCGATTTACCGTCACATGGGAGGCAAGGATCTCGAGGACATCGTCGACGGCGCCAAGTATCTGACGGCGAAAGAGCAGGTGAATCCGAAACGTATCGGCGTGTACGGCGGCAGCTACGGCGGATTCATCACGCTGATGGCAATGTTTACGACGCCCGATGTCTTCGCCGCGGGCGCGGCGCTGCGACCGGTGACCGACTGGGCGCACTACAACCATGGCTACACGTCGAATATTCTCAACGTGCCGCAGAAAGACATGGAAGCCTACCGCAGGAGCTCACCGATTTATTTTGCCGAGGGACTGAAGGGGGCGCTGCTGATTTGTCACGGCATGGTCGATAGCAACGTTCACTTCCAGGATTCCGTTCGTCTCGTGCAGCGGCTCGTCGAGCTGCGGAAGGAGAACTGGACGTTTGCCCCGTATCCCGTCGAGAATCACAGTTTCACCGAAGCGTCATCCTGGGCGGACGAATATAAACGTATCCTCAAACTGTTCGAAGACAACCTGAGAACCTCGCACAACGGAAAGGCGACGTCGTAGTGGACGCCGAAACTGTTCTCGACATGTTCCGAAAGTCCGGCGCGCTGCTCGAAGGACATTTCCGCCTTACATCTGGACTTCATAGCGATCGATACTTCCAAAGCGCGCTCGTCCTGCAGTATCCGGAGTTCGCGAGTGCCCTCGGAGAAGCGCTTGGCGAGCGACTGACGCATCTGCAGGGAACGGCGGTTCTTTCCCCGGCCCTCGGCGGGATCGTGATCGGGCAGGAGGTCGGCCGCGCGCTTGGCATTCGCGCGATGTTTGCCGAGCGCGTGGATGGCAAGCTCACACTCCGGCGCGGATTCACATTGTCCCCCGCGGATCGCGTCGTCGTCGTTGAAGACGTCGTCACGACCGGCGGATCCACCCGAGAGACGATCGATGTCGCGAATGCCGCCGGCGCGACGGTGTCAGGCGCGGCAGCACTCGTCGATCGCAGTGGCGATTCCTCCAATGTTCCAGTGCCCCTCTTCAGTCTGATCCAGATGAATGTGCCGACCTACGACCCGGAGGCGTGTCCTCTCTGTGCGAAAGGAATTCCGGTCACAAAACCCGGCTCGCGCGTGTAATCCCCGGGCGTAGCACGAATGCGAAATCTCAAGCTTACGTTGCAGTACGACGGCACCAACTACGTCGGCTGGCAGCGTCAGGCAGCCGGGATCTCGATCCAGGGGCTTCTCGAAGACGCGCTCGCGCCGCTCGCCGGAACTCACGTCACGGTCCACGGTGCCGGTCGAACCGACGCAGGCGTCCACGCACTTGCACAGGTGGCCAGCATCGCATTTCCGGCTGCACATGAAGCACACGTGGTCGCGCGCGCACTGAATGCAGTGCTGCCAACAGACGTTCGCGTGCTCTCGGTCGAGGAGATGCCCGCAGATTTTCACGCACGGTTCAGCGCGGTTGGCAAGACCTACGAATACCGAATCGTGAACGCGCCGATCGTGTCGCCGTTTCTCGTTCGCTATGTCTGGCACCTACCGAATCGACTCGATCTCGACGCCATGAAGCGGGCAGCAGCACACCTCATCGGCACTCATGACTTTGCCGCTTTTCAATCCGCCGGCTCGGATGTCGCATCGAGTCAGCGGACGATTCACGCAATCAACTGGGAGAGCGGACGGGGACATGACGTGCCGCTCGTCATACGCCTCCGGAGCGACGGATTCCTGCGGCACATGGTGCGCAACATCGTCGGCACCCTGGCCGAGATCGGCGCCGGCCGATGGACGGCAGAGAGGATGAAGGAAATCCTCGCGTCCGGCGACCGATCGCAGGCGGGCACGACTGCTCCCGCGCACGGCTTGTTCCTCGTCCGCGTCGAATATTCAACCGATTGAACCCCACTTGTGAGGCAGCCGTAACACACTGTATTATCAAGGTTTAATTTCGGCACCAGCCATGTCGCTTCAGGACATTCTCTCCGTCGTCGAGGCCGGTTCGCCTGAAGAGGCGCTCGCACGACAGGTGAACTTCGCGCGACTCCCGCAACATATCGCCGTCATCATGGACGGGAATGGCCGTTGGGCCGCCCAGCGCCATCTGCCGCGGGTCGAGGGTCACCGCGCCGGTATCGACTCGGTTCGCGACATCGTCGAGTCGTCGGCGCGCCTTGGCATCAAGGTCCTGACCCTCTACGCGTTCTCGGTCGAGAACTGGAAACGTCCAGTGACGGAAGTGTCGACGCTGATGTCGCTTCTGAAGCGATACCTTCGGCTCGAATTGAAGACCCTGCTCAAGAACAACATCCGTTTTCGCGTGATCGGCCGCGAAGATGAACTTGCGCCGGATGTGCAGGGGGAGCTGAAGATGGCCGAAGAGCAGACCTCACGAAACACGGGGATGCTCTTCAACATTGCGCTGAATTACGGGGGACGGGCAGAGATAGTCGAGGCGGCCCGGCGCGCGATTGCGTCCGGCATCAGTGCGGCGGATCTGGACGAGCAGCGCTTTGGTGATCTGTTGTACACCGCCGGTCAACCTGATCCCGATCTGCTGATACGGACCAGCGGCGAGATGCGTGTCAGTAACTTCCTCCTCTGGCAGATTGCTTACGCCGAAATCTGGGTGACCGACACCCTGTGGCCCGACTTCCGCAAGCAGCACCTCCTCGAGGCCATTCTCGCGTATCAGAAGCGCGATCGTCGTTATGGCGGCATCAACCAGCCGGCGGTGGCCGGCCGGTGAAGTGTCGGCGTTCTGAATTTCCGGACGTCGTTCTAACACCAATCGGATGCTTGGCGAACGGGTGCGCGAGTGATCGTACGCGAGCCGCCTTCTTCGCACCGAAGTACTCCGGCGGACACGGCGAAGCCGAACGACGACGCGATCCAGGCGGACGGAGCGAGCCGACGAAGCGGCTCGCGAGAGAGCCTGTGGGGGAGTCCGAGGGGCGAAGCCCCTCGGAGTGAAAATGACCCGCGTCCTGAGCGCGCTCGTGCTGCTGCCGATTGTCCTCGGCGTCGTCTGGTTCTTGCCGCCGATCGGGACACTGGTGCTGGCGTTGATTGCCGCCGCACTTGCGTTTGTGGAGTACGCGGCGCTCGCGTCATCGCTTGGCGCCACTGTTCCACGCGCGATTCCCGGAGCCGCAGTGCTCGGCGCGTGTGCCGCCCTCGGCAGTGGCTGGACCATCGTCGATGTGATTCTGATGACGGCGCTGATTACGATCGCCGCGACGGCAGTCGGAGCGGAAAGAATGGGTCCGGAAGTGCTCGGTGATTCTGCCGCGGCAATCTTTCCCGCAATCTACATCGGATTGCCCCTCGGAGCGCTCGCCGCTGTGCGAGCAACGGCTGGACGCGAAGCCGTGCTGCTCATCATGGGCGTCATTGTCATCAGCGACTCGGCGCAGTACTACACCGGCCGCGCCTTCGGCAAGCGCCCCTTGGCGCCGACGATCAGCCCCAAGAAGACACGTGAAGGCGCAATCGGCGGGATCATCTTCGGAACGCTCGCGTTCGCGATTGGAGCGACGTTCGTATTCCCGACCGCACCCGTCCTGCTCGTCGTCCTGGTCGGCGCGAGCATCTCCGCGTTGGGTATCGTCGGTGATCTGTTCGAGTCGCTCTTGAAACGCAGCGCAGGCGTGAAGGATTCGGGTGCCATCATCCCCGGGCACGGCGGTGTACTAGATCGCATCGATAGCTGGTTGTTTGCCGCACCCGTTTATTACGTCTTCGTGCGGTATCTCCGTTTTTGACATGGCGAGCACAACCGGGATCAGGCACGTCGCAATCCTCGGATCGACCGGGTCAATCGGTCAGAGCGCGCTGTCGGTCGTTGCCGCGCACGCCGATCGGCTTCGCGTTGTCGCGATGGCTGCCGGGGAAAACATCGCCCGCTTTGTCGAGCAGGTCGGCCGGTTTGTTCCCGACACGATTGCGATGTCGGCGCCGCGTGCGCTGGCTGATGCACGCGCCGAGCTCCACCGTCGGGGGGCCGTTGATCCGGCGCACGCATTGGCCGGCCCGGAGGGGCTCATCGCCGTCGCCACGCATCCCGAGGCAGACGTCGTGCTGTTCGCATCCTCTGGGACCGCGGCGCTCGATGCCGTGCTGGCGGCTATTGAAGCGCGGAAAACCATTGCGCTTGCGAACAAAGAAATCCTGGTCATGGCCGGCTCCATCGTCATGGAAGCGGCGCGGCGTCATGGCGTCGCCGTACTTCCCGTCGATAGCGAGCACAACGCTATCCATCAATGCTTGCACGGCCGATCGTCCACAGACGTTAGGCGGCTGATCCTGACCGCGTCGGGTGGACCGTTTCGCGACACACCTGTTCACGAGATTGCGACGGTGACCCCGGAAGAGGCGTTGCGGCACCCGACCTGGACGATGGGACCGAAGATTACGATCGACTCGGCTACGTTGATGAATAAAGGGCTCGAGGTCATTGAAGCGCGGTGGCTTTTTGATGTCGCGCCCAATCAGATCGAGGTCCTGGTGCACCCGCAGTCGATCGTGCATTCGATGGTAGAGCTCGTTGACGGGTCGATCATCGCGCAGCTCGGCGTCACCGACATGCGCCTGCCGATTCAGTACGCGTTCTCGTATCCGGCCCGTTGGGGCGCGGCGCTTCCGCCTCTCGATCTGGCACGCGCCGGGAGACTCGATTTTGCCGCGCCGGATACCGCCCGATTCCCCTGCCTCGCGCTTGCGTTCCGCGCGCTCGCCGGAAATCCCGGGCTTCCAATCGTGCTCAACGCCGCTAACGAAATTGCAGTATCTGCCTTCCTTGACCGGCGCATTGGATTGACGGCCATTCCCGACTTGATTGGCCGGGCGATGGAGGCATATGAGGCAGGAGGGCCCGCCGCCATCCGCGATCTCGCCGACGTGCGTGCCGTCGATCGGTGGGCACGTGAGTTCGCGCAAACGGGCGCTGGTACGGTAAAATCAAGAGTTTAGCTCCCATATCTGCTCACGTTTCGTCCCGCGTCGAGAGGCCTTTTAAGTGACAAGTATTCTCGCCTTCGTCTTCGTCCTCGGCGTGCTCATCTTCGTCCACGAGCTCGGGCACTTCCTCATGGCCCGGCGCATTGGTGTGCGGGTGCTCACGTTCTCCCTCGGTTTCGGGCCGAAGCTGCTTGCCTTCCGCCGTGGAGACACTGAGTACTGCATCAGCGCCATCCCGCTCGGCGGTTACGTCAAGATGGCCGGCGAGAATCCCGACGATGCGCGAACGGGGGCGTCTGACGAGTTTCTCTCGAAGTCGAAATGGCAGCGGTTCCAGGTGCTCATCATGGGTCCGGTGATGAACCTGGTGCTGGCGGTTGTCGTGATGGCCGCCGTGCTGTATCAGGGTGCCCCGGCTCCGGCGTTCATGGAGCAGCCTACCGTTGTGGGAACCGTCCTCGATCAATCCGTTCTCAAGGCGCCCGGTCTCCAGCCCGGCGATTACATCGTCAGTGTTGATGGAGACGCGGTTCCAACCTGGGAAGACTTTCTGAATGCGGTTGCGGCAAAGTCAAAACGCACCGTTTCTATCCACATTGAGCGAGAGGGCAAGGGCAGCGATCTACAGTTCGTGCCAACAGGCGTCGGCAAGTACGATCTCGTGAACCTTGATAGCCTTGCGATCCTGCCGATCATGCACCCGCAGGTTGCGTCGCTCCAGCCTGACCTTCCGGGACACCAAGCGGGGTTACGGCCTGGCGACATCGTACTGGCGGCGGCCGGCCAGCGCGACGTCAATCGAAATTCGCTCGTCGAACTGATCAAGGCGCACGAGGGAAAACAGATCACGCTCGAGATTAAACGCGACGGACAGATTATCCAGGTGCCGGTGACGCCGCGAAAGGTTGGCGACACCGTCATGATTGGCGCACAGTTGAACGGCTTTGAGATGCGAACGATTGAGCCTGGTCCAATCGAAGCATTCAAGCTCAGTCTCGACCAGAACTGGACGTGGGCGAAGATGATCTTCCAAACCCTGGGTGGGCTGTTTACGCGCCACACCTCTGTCAAGCAACTGATGGGCCCGGTTGCCATCGCCGATCTCTCGGGCATGGCGGCCGAGCAGGGAATGATTCAGCTCTTCAGCCTGATGGCGATGATCAGCCTGAATCTCGGACTCCTCAACCTGATGCCGATTCCGGTGCTCGATGGAGGCCATATCGCCATCCTGGCGCTCGAAGGCGTCTCGCGGCGCGACTTCAGCATGAAGGTCAAGGAGAAGATGCTGCTCGCCGGCTTCGTCCTGCTGTTGATGTTGATGGTCACGGTTATCTACAACGACCTGACCCGCATTCAGTGGATCGAGCGGTTGATGCCGTGGCGCTGACAGACCGCCTTGCGCTGGCAGTCCTTGTCATCGCCTGGACCGCGGCCGTTCACCCGCAGGCGACTCGGTCACAGAGCCTTCCATACCCACCCGTCGCTACGTTTTCAATTCTCGGATTCGATCCGGCAACCGGCGAAGTCGGCGGGGCGGTGCAGTCGCGCGTCTTCTCGGTTGGTAACGGCGTACTGTGGGCCGAGGCGGACGTGGGTGTCGCGGCGACGCAAGCCATCGTCGACGTCAGCTATGGTCCGAAGGCGTTGGCGCTTCTCCGCGCCGGAATGACGCCGACGGCCATCATCAAAGCTCTGCTCGACAGCGATCCGGATCCGAGACCGTCAGACTGGACGAAAACAGGACGCCAGTTTGCGGTGATGGATGCGAAGGGGAATTACGACGCCTACACCGGAGCGAAGGCCACCTCGTGGGCCGGGAACAAGGGCGGGAAGTATTGCACCGCACAGGGGAACATTCTTGCCGGTGAAGGCGTGGTCGCGGGCATGGTCGATGCGTTCGAGAAGACAGAAGGCCATCTCTCGATGCGCCTGATGGCGGCGCTCGACGCGGGCCAGGCTGCAGGCGGCGATAAGCGCGGCATGCAGTCGGCAGCGATGCTGATCGTGAAAAAGAACGGCGGCGTGTGGTTGAACAACGATGTCGTCCTGCGCCTGCAGGTCGACGACAGCGAGGAGCCTCTCAAGGAACTGCGCCGCGTGGTCGAGAAATGGAATACCACACAGCGCCGCCGCCGGTAGCCTTTTTCCGCTTCCGAGATCTTCGTCAGGAATTCCGTCCGATGTTCACGTTGGCCGTGCCAGTGGTCATGGCCGAACTCGGTTGGATGACCATGGGGCTCGTCGATACGCTGATGGTAGGGCGGCTCGGCCCCGAAGCAATCGGTGCGGTTGGCATCGGCAGTTCGCTCTTCATGGGCGTCTGCATCTTTGCCATGGGCTTGCTGCTCGGCCTCGATACGCTCGTCTCCCATGCGTTCGGAGCGGGACGCATCGACGAGTGTCATCGGTGGCTTGCCTACGGCGTGGCCCTCAGCCTGCTTCTTTCGATTCCGGTCACCATCCTGGTCCTCATCTTGTCGGCGGCGCTGGGACGGTGGGGTCTTCATCCAACGGTGTTGGCGCTGACGCAACCGTATCTCGACGTGCTGGCGTGGAGCATTCCGCCGCTCCTGTTGTACGCATCGTTCCGGCGTTACCTGCAAGGCATGGGCGTCGTGCGTCCGGTCATGATCGCGCTCGTTCTGGCGAACCTCCTGAACGCGTTCGTCAACTGGCTACTGATCTTCGGACACTGGGGCGCGCCGGCGATGGGCGTTCGAGGATCGGCCTGGGGGACAGTTGTCGCGCGCGTCGTCATGGCGGCCGTCCTGCTTGCAGTCATCGTGTACCGTGAGCGATCGCTCGTCGCATCACGATTGCCGTCCCGGCAGCGCAATCGTCCGAATTCACATCCGCGCGGCATCAGCATCGAACCGATGCACCGGCTGCTGGCGCTCGGTCTCCCCGCCGCCACTCAGGTGACGCTCGAGGTTGGTGTGTTTGCGGCGGCGACGGCACTTGCCGGCCGGCTCGCGCCTGCTGCCCTTGCAGCGCATCAGATTGCGGTCAACTTCGTAGCTCTGACCTTCATGGTGCCACTCGGCATCGCCTCTGCGGGAGCGGTCCGTGTGGGCCATGCGATCGGCCGTCGCGACTACCAGGGAGTGGTGAGATCGGGGTGGACGGCGATTCTCTTTGGTGTCGTATTCATGGCGGGTGCAGCAGCCGCGTTCCTGATCATTCCACGGACGCTCATTGGCGCGTTTACATCTGATCCGTCGGTGTTGTCGATTGGCGTTTCGCTGCTCTTCGTTGGCGCGATTTTTCAGCTCTTCGATGGTGTTCAGGGAGTTTCGACCGGAGTTTTGCGAGGGCTCGGCGACACGCGGACCCCGATGTTGTGGAACCTGGCCGGCCACTGGTTCATCGGATTACCTCTCGGTTACACGCTCTGCTTTGTGATGGGTCTTGGTGTTGTTGGCCTGTGGTGGGGCCTGTCGACCGGCCTGACGATTTGCGGCGTCGCATTACTGACGGCCTGGTCCCGTCATGTCGCATCGTTCAATCGACCGTAAACACCGGCACTGCGATTGCTCCATGTGCCAGGGAGGAGGCACCATGGCAGAGCAGACCGACCGGCCTCGACCGCACGGCGATCCACTGAAGGACGAGGTGACCGAGAACCGCGAAGAGAACCGCGCACAGCGCGATAGTGACGCGCCGCCCGACGCGACTGCGGCGCCGCGACCCGATCGACGGACGAATCCTGACCGTCCGGGTGAACGCGGATCAGACGCGAACGGTGTGCCTGAGTTTGATGAAGCAGACGGTGAGCGCCGCCGGAAGCTTGACGATGACGGCGCGGACCTGGTGAGCCGTATAGATTAGGATCGCCGCGGGTACTTCGTCTCGACGTACTGATCGACGAGCTCGCGAAACGCCGTGGCGAGTTCGTCGTACGTCCCGCGTAGCGTCGTGTGATGCTTGCCGTCTATGAACACGGGACAGTTTGGCGCTTCTCCCGTGCCCGGCAGGCTGATGCCGATGTTGGCGGCCTTTGACTCACCTGGTCCATTCACGACACAACCCATCACGGCAAGGGTCATCGTTTCGACCCCGTTATAAAGGTTTTTCCATTCCGGCATTCGCTGGCGTATGTAGTCCTGCGTCCGCTCGGCAAGTTCCTGAAAGGTGCTGCTGGTGGTGCGACCGCAGCCGGGACACGCCGTGACGCTGGGCGCGAACGAGCGAAGCCCAAGTGCCTGCAGCAACTCACATGCGGCATACACTTCCTCGCGGCGATCGCCGCCGGGGCGGGGGGTCAACGACACGCGAATCGTGTCGCCAATGCCCTGGTTGAGCAGCACTCCCATCGCTGCCGCGGACCAGACGAGCCCTTTTGTTCCCATGCCGGCTTCGGTCAGACCGAGGTGCAACGGCTGATCGGTTTTTTCAGCGAGCTCACGGTACACCGCAATCAGATCGCGCGGCCGCGACGTTTTGCACGAGATGATGATCTGGTCTTTTCCGAGTCCGCTCTCGAGCGCCAGCTCGGTCGACTGTAGCGCGGAGAGCACCATGCATTCGTTGATGATCTCCTCGGAACTCAGCCCGCGATCGCGATCGGTGTTCTCCTGCATCTTGGCAAGCACCAGCTCCTGATTGAGCGAGCCACCATTGACGCCGATACGCACCGGTTTATTTCGATCACGCGCGACGCCGCAGATCGTCGCAAACTGCTCATCGCGCCGTTTGCCGGTTCCCACGTTGCCGGGATTGATGCGGTACTTGTCGAGCGCGGCTGCGCAGTCCGGGTAACGCGTGAGCAGAAGATGACCGTTGTAGTGAAAGTCACCGATCAGCGGCGCACTGACACCAGCATCGAGCATGCGTTGCTTGATCTCGGGGACGGCCTGTGCTGCCTCCGGTACGTTGACCGTGACGCGAACCATTTCGGAACCGGCCTCGGCCAGCTCGATGCACTGTTGAGCTGTCGCTTGGGCATCAGCGGTGTCCGTCATCGTCATCGACTGGACGACGACAGGCGCACCGCCGCCGACCTGGACGGATCCGACGCGGACGCCGACCGTTCTGTGAAGCTTCAGCACTGCCATGAGTTATCCCGATCATACCACCCGCATTTTGCGTCGAGTTCGTCCCGGCTTTCCTTTTGCAACCAGTGCCGGTAAGAGTTCCGCTGAATGCTGAGCCTCGCGGGAATGTGGCCTGGCTGAGCGGCAAAGGGAGACGGTAATGAACCGATTGAGATTCAACATCGTCGGCGTGTTGGCAGTCATCGCCTTGTGCCTGTCGCTTGCGCGGCCGGCCGTGGCGCAGAGTGTCACCTCGTCTGACATCCAGCGGCTACAGGATCAGCTCTACGACGTCAGCAATGATGTGTCGCGCATGCGGGGAAGTCAGGACACATCTGGACGCCTGCAGGGGCAGATTGATGATCTTCGCGACGAAGTGGTTTATCTCAAAGTCAAGCTGCGGAAAGAGGGATCGGTCAGCCGAAGCGAGTACACCGATCTGCAGAATCGCATTCAGGACGTGCGTTCTCAGGCGCGTGCCAATGCCCCGGATTCGGCCAGCACCGATTCCGGCACGTGGCGCACGAATAGCGATCCGAATGCGACACGTCAGCGGCCCACCGGCACGTCTGGAACGGTAACCGGCGGCGTGGTCGACGACCGCAGCCGATCGGAACAGGGCACTGGATCGAGTGCCATCCCAAGCGGTCAGGAGATCGACGCGCGAATCGAGAATACCCTGTCGTCGGAAACCGCCCAGGTCGAACAGCGCTTCGAAGCGACGACCGTCGCGGATCTGTTTCGCGGCAACGAGGTCCTGATCCCGGCTGGGTCGACTCTTCGCGGCGTGGTCAGCTCGGTTACGAAGGCGACCCGGACGGAACGGAAGGGAAGTATGACGGTTGCGTTCGATCAGATCACGATCCGGGGCCGCAACTATCCGATTCGCGGAACAGTCACGCAGGCTCTCGAAAGTGAAGGGATCAAAGGCGAGGTCGCCAAGATCGGCGCCGGCGCCGGCGTCGGCGCAATCATCGGAGGCATCATCGGCGGGGCGAAGGGCGCGCTGATTGGCGTGCTGATCGGTGCCGGAGGCACTATTGCGGCGACGGAGGGGAAGGATGTGTCGCTGCCTACTGGGACAATCCTTCGCGTCCGTCTCGACACGCCACCCAACGTCAGATAATCGCCGACTAAACTTCTTTCATCGCATCCCGCGCCGCTTTGATCGTTTGATCGATGTGGCGCGGGGTGTGCGCACCGGAAAGAAACCACGCTTCAAACTGTGAGGGAGGCGGATAAATCCCTCGCGCCAGCATCCCTCGAAAGAACCGCCCGTATGCCGCCGTGTCCGACGCTAACGCCGACTCGTAATCGCGAACCGGCCGGTCGGTAAAAAACGGCGTCAGCAGCGATCCAAACGCATTCACCTGAAGTGCCACGCTCGCCGCGCGCGCCGCGTCGGCCAGCCCGTGCGCCAGTTCCGCACCGAGCTTCGCCAAATGCTTGTACAGCCGTGGTGACAGTTGCTCGAGCGACCAGAGCCCTGCAGTCATTGCCAGGGGATTGCCTGACAGTGTGCCGGCCTGATAGACAGGACCTGCCGGCGCCACGAGGTCCATGAGCGCAATCCGGCCGCCGTATGCGCCGACCGGAAGTCCGCCGCCGATGATCTTCCCGAGGCATGTGAGGTCGGGGCGCACGTCGTAGAGTCGCTGCGCACCGCCTGCTGACGCCCTGAATCCTGAAATCACTTCGTCGAACACCAGCAGCATCCCCTCGCGATCGCACAGGTTCCTCAAACCCTGAAGAAAGCCGTCGACAGGCGGGACGAGTCCCATGTTTCCGGCGATCGGCTCGACGACCACCGCCGCGATCCCTCCTGCGTGCTGGCTGGCAAGGTCGCGAACTGAATTGAGATCGTTGTACTTCGCCACCAGCGTGTCGGCTGCCGCTGCCGCCGGCACACCCGGGCTGGTCGGCACTCCGAGGGTCGTGGCGCCTGATCCTGCTGCGACGAGAAACGGATCGGCGTGACCGTGGTAGCAGCCGGCGAACTTGATGATTTTGTCGCGCGTGGTCGCCGCGCGGGCGACACGAATGGCGCTCATTGCCGCTTCGGTGCCCGAACTGACGAATCGCACGCGCTCCATCGACGGCATCAACATCGCAACGCGCTGCGCGAGCCGCGTTTCGAGTTCAGTCGGAGCGCCGAAACTGGTGCCGCGAGCTGCGACCGCGGCGAGCGCTTTCAGCAGACCTCGTGGCGCATGGCCGTGAATCAGTGGACCCCACGACATCACGTAATCCAGGTAGGTGCGACCGTCGGCGTCTTCGATCTCGGCGCCGCGGCCACGGGTGATGAACAGGGGATTGGCGCCAACCGATTTGAACGCACGGACTGGACTGTCGACACCGCCGGGGAGGATGCGTGATGCGGCAGCGAAGAGCTGCTCGGACCGCGGATAGCGCAACCGTTTCTTGACCGCCATCCGGGGACGATAACACAGGGTCAGACGGGGGTCAGACCGGGGTCAGACGAGGGTCAGACCGGGGTCAGACGACAACGGGACGAATGTGCGGTTTCGGGATCTCCGAGAACCGCGGGCGAACACTCGTGGCGGCACTTTCGACGCGCAAGTTATTGAAGAATCGATAATTTCTCGTCCGGCACGCATCTGGCTCCCTGGAATCCATCAACCCGTCTGCAGTGGGAGATCGCTTGTGATCAAAGACCTGCGATATGCCGTTCGAACGTTGCGGCGGTCGCCATTGTTCGCCATCTCAGCGATCGTGACACTCGGCATCGGCATTGCCGTCAACACGATCGTCTTTACGCTGCTGAATTCACTGGTGCTCCGCCCGATGCCGGTTCGCGACCCCGGCCGAGTTGTTCGCCTTTTCCCCCTTGATCCGCGGGGACATCGCCAGAATCTCTTCTCGTACCCCGATTACCTCGATTATCGAGACGGGGCGTCTATGTTCGAGGACGTCGCCGCCTACATTCCCGCCAGCGTCACCGCGCAGCTCGGAGGCGGGACGGAAAACCTGGTTGCGTACGTCGTCACGCCAAACTACCTCAGCCTGGTGGGCATCCAACCATCCATCGGGCGTGTCCTCGTTGCCGCCGACGAACAGGCGGCGGATCCTGCGCTCGCGGTCATCAGCTATTCGTTGTGGCGCCGGCGATTCGCGTCCGACCCTGCGATCGTGGGTTCATCGATCCTGATCAACCGTCGTTCGTTCACCATCGTCGGCGTCGGACCGTCGCGATTCAGTGGAACCGAGCCCTTGTCGGCAGATCTCTGGGTCACGACCTCCGTGCAACGTACAGTTCTTCCGCCCGACAATCTCCTCATCGATCGATCGAGTGGGTGGCTGCTCGTTGTTGGACGCCTCAAGTCAAATGTATCCCGCTCGCTGGCCGCGGCCGCGCTCTCTGGCACCGCTCGCCAGCTCGCGTCGGCATTTCCCGGACGCGATCGTCCCTCCGCGGTGACAGTGGCTCCCGGCACGTTCTTTCCGCTCGATCCCGGGGTCTGGCCGGTCATCATTCTCGTGCTTTCGATCGTCGGTCTGGTGCTGGCGATCGCATGCGCCAACGTCGGCAATCTCGTTCTCGCGCGAACCACCGGTCGTCAGCGCGAAATTGCGGTTCGCCTGGCGATCGGCGCGACGCGATGGCGCGTCGTTCGGCATCTCCTGGCCGAAAGCACCATCATCAGTCTCGCCGGCGGTGGCCTCGGTTTGTTGCTCGCAACCTGGACGATGGATCTGCTCTATCCACTCGGGGTGTCGTACGTCCCAGGCGAGTGGGGATCAGTCGTACTCGATCTCTCCCCGGACTTGCGTGTCTTCGCATACACGTTGTGTCTCGCGCTTGGTGCCAGCGTGCTACTCGGCCTTGCCCCAGCGCTCCAGTCGTCGTCGCCCCGCATCGCGGCGTCGCTGCATGACGACGGCGCGCTGATCGGCTTGCGCTTGCGCCCGGGACGGTTGCGCAGCGCGCTGGTGGTCATGCAAGTCGCCGTCTGTGTGATTCTTCTTGTCGGCGCCGGCCTTCTCACCCGCGCACTGCAGCGCGTGCAGGCGCTCGATGTCGGCTTTCGGACCGCCGGGGTTGTTTTTACCGAATATGATTTGCGGCGCCAGGGTTATAGCGTCGAACGGGCGCGCGATTTCAACGACGCGCTTGCGGAGACGGCCGCATCGGCAACGCGCGGGTCCGTAGCACTGACGTCACATGTGCCGTTACACGGCGGTATTCGGCGCACGGCGGCGTGGCCCGAAGGTCATGTCGAACAGGTCATCTGCACGACATCGTCAATATCACGCACCTATTTCGACACCCTCGACATCCCGATCACGGGTGGACGCACGTTCTCCGACGGTGAGGATCACGACGGCTCGCCGGTCGTCATTATCAGCGAGGGACTTGCGGCGCGGTTCTGGCCGGGCGTCAATCCGTTAGGGCGCAAGCTCAGTGTCACAGCGATAAAGGTTCCCCTGACTGTTGTCGGCGTCGTTCGGGACACGACGAGCGCGACGATTTGGCGCGACAAAGAGTTGTCGCTCTATCTGCCGCGGGGACTCGCCGACGAGCGCGACCTGCACATGATTGTGCGCACGAGCGGTGACGTCACTGCGCTGGCAGGTCTTCTGAAACAGCGAGCGAACGCGATCGATTCGGCGGTGCACTTCACCGCGACGCCACTCGAGTCCCTGCTTCGGCTGTGGATTCTTCCATCTCGGCTCGCCGCGGCTGCGGCGGCGATTCTTGGGTTGCTCGCGCTGGCGCTCGCCTCGCTCGGCCTCTATGCCGTGATGGCGTACGACGTGACTCACCGGACGCGCGAGATCGGCGTGCGGCTGGCGCTTGGCGCGGCCGGCCGCGACGTCGTTCGGGTCATTCTCGGTGATGGTGTTCGACTGATCGCGATCGGACTGGGACTTGGCCTTGCCGGTGCGGCTATCCTCGGTCGAGTACTACAGCAGTTTCTCTTCGACGTCAGTCCGGTCGATCCATTGACGTTCGCACTGGTCGCCGCGTTCCTGATGGTCGTGGCAATGGCGGCGTGCTACCTACCCGCGAGACGGGCATCGCGGATCGCCCCACTGGAGGCGCTGCGGTCGCGTTGAGCCTTCACGTCAGACCCTGGTTTGACCCCGGTCTGACCCCGGTTTGACCCCGGTCTGACCCCCGTCTGACCCCCGTCTAGGGTCTCACCGGCGCCGCGGCGGCGTCGCCAACCACTGTCTTCCAGGCGCGCACGCGCCATCGGGAGACCAGGCCGTTGCGGACGTACGGATCCCGTCCCGCGAATGCTTCAGCCGCCGCCGGCGAGTCCCCCTGAAAGAGCAGGACCGCACCGTC
>DATJKH010000016.1:0-35763 GCA_035491715.1 Vicinamibacterales bacterium
GGACGACGCGAAGGGCTACGGCGGTTTCTCCTACCGAGTCGTGATGCCGCCCGACATCCGCTTCACCGGCGCGCAAGGGATCGTCACGCCGATCGAGAACGCCGTCGCGCCGAGCCCGTGGATGGACGTGTCGGGCACCTATGGCAAGTCCGGGAAGAGCGGCCTGACGGTCCTGACGCATCCAACGACGACGGGGGTTCCGCAGCCGTGGATTCTCCGCGCGCGTGCCAGCATGCAGAACGCCGTCTACCCGGGTCGGCATCCCGTCGCCATTCCGCGCGATCGCCCGGTGATCCTGCGCTATCGGGTCGTGCTGCACCGCGGAGAGCTGACGCCGGCCGACATCGATCGCCTCCAGGCCGAATACGCGGGCTCGAAGGTGTCACCGAGGTAATTGGATACAGTCACGTCACTTGAACACGTCAAATACGCGCGTCTTCACGACGAGCGTAGACGATGTACTACCAGCGGGGCCGGTATCGGGCTTCGGCATCAGGAAACGGCCGTCGGCCGCGACATCATAGTTGAGGTACTCGCCGGCCCGGGCGAACGACGCATCGAACAGTTTATGCGGCGCCTCGACGTTGAACGTCATTCCAGTGCTGGTCGTGCGCGCCGCCATCATCACGTCCGACGGACCGAGGTAAAAGAGTTCCTTCCCATCCCGAGACCACGCCGGCGAGTTGCCGCCTCCTTGCGAGGCTTGCCAGCGGGCGGAGTGGGTCTCGGGAAACGGTCGCACGTAGACCTCGAGATGCCCGGATTCCCCGGACTGATATGCCATGAACTTTCCATCGGGCGATAGGCGGCAGTTTTCGGCGTTGGCGAGAACCATATTCGGTTTTCCCCGCTGGGCGACGGTGGGCACGAGGTAGATCGACGGTCCGCTGGTGGTTTGCTCGACAACAAGTGCCTGCGTACCATCGGGCAGCACGTCGCAGGCGAATTGGTTATTACCGCTCGTCCATACGCGGTCTCCCGCGCCAGACCCGTCGGCCGTTTGGCGGTAGACGTTGAAGACGGTCCCGCTTCGGGTCGAGGAAAACAACAGGTCACGTCCATTCGGCAACCATATCGGAAAGTTGTCGATGCCCGATCCAGTCGTTACCTGCGTCAGGCGCCGCTTCCTCAAACTCCATGTCGCGACATGGGAATTCCCGCCAACGCCCGCTGCAGCAACCGAGCCGTCGGGCGACAGTCGCGGCGACGTGTACGCCAGGCTCGGCGCGTCCGGGACGGGCATGACCGATCCCGCACGATCGACCCACACCAGCAGCCGCGCGGCCGTTGCGGTGGCGGGCATGTAGACGAGCGTCCCCGTTTGCGAAATGCTGTAGTTCGCCTTCCCGTCGCCGGTGACGTAGATCTGATCGGCTAGGATGACGGGCTCGCCCGTCACTTCCAGCCTGTCCCCGTCGAAAGGCGCGGCGCGTACGCTGTTATCCACGACGAAGACTAGGAATTGGCGCCGCCGCCCCGATCCGTCGAACGCCTCGACGTATTGCGGCATGCCTCCACGCAATAAGGTCTTGTAGCGGCCGGTCTTCAAGTCGAGCGCCGCGACGTCCTGCTTCCCGCCACGCTGAATGATCGAAAAGACCACGCCGCGTCCATGCGGAAGGAACGATGGCGCCGCATGGTCGATCTCATCGTGCGTGGCATCCGGCCGTGTCAGCACCTCCACGTCGCCTCCATTGGCGGATACCCGCAATATTCCAGTCGCCGGATCGAGGGTGGCGAAGGCGATTCTGTCATCGTCGCTCCAGGCGAGTGATCCCGCGCCCACCGTGTTGCGAATGATTTCGACGGGCGGGCCGCCGTCAACACGCACTTTCCAAATGATGTTCAGGCCATCGACGAACCCGATCCACCGGCCGTCGGGCGAAAACGTCATCTCGCCTGCATAGAGCACGTCCGGAATGAGCCGGCCTTCGAGCTGATCGAGTTGACGCAGGACGAGCGGACCAATGTAGTTGCTGGTACCGGAATAGTACGCAACGGAGCGTCCGTCCGTTGAGATCGCAATCGACCTTCGGTATCCGGGTACGGCAATGAGCTGACCAGGCGGAGGGACGATGGTGTACTGCAACTGCGCACCACGATCGCCCGTCTGCGGGCGCAGCAGCAGAAGCGCCATTGCCGACAACGCAGTCAGGATCCCCACAAGCGCCCACGCCAGCGTTTCACGGCGCCAGATGGTTGTGAACCTGCGGCTCGCTGACGGCGCTGTCGCCGCTGACACACTTCCCCGTGCAATCCATTCGAGCTGGCTCTTGACGTCGTGGGCCGACTGCCAGCGATCGTCCGGATCCTTCGCGAAGCATTTGTTCACGACAAAGTCGAGAGCCGTGGGTGACGATTGCTGAATGGTTGAAATCGGCGGTGGATCATCCGTCAAGATCGATTCGATGATGCTCGCTTGCGTCTTTCCCTCAAACGCTTTTCGACCGGTGACGATTTCGTGAATCACAACACCCAGCGCAAAGATGTCGGCTCGCCCATCGACAATCTGACCTGTCAACTGCTCCGGAGCCATGTACTGAACGGTGCCCAGGATGGCGCCGATCCCGGTGACCGAAGTTGCGCCGGGAGAAGCCAGAGTCGGAAGTGAGGGATCGGACTCGAGTGTACGCAAACCACGGTGCGCTTTGGCAATACCAAAGTCGAAAAGCTTCGCTCCCGTCTTGGTCAGCATCACATTGGACGGTTTCAGATCGCGATGCACGATCCCGTGACGATGGGCGTGGGCGAGCGCGCTGGCGATGTCGATTGCGATCTGCAGCGCCTGGTTCAGCGGTACTCGTCCATGCTCGAGACGATCGGCCAGGCTCTCCCCTTCAACGTACTCCATCACCAGGAAGTCGATGGCACCTTCGCGGCCGACGTCGTGCAGCGTGCAGATAGTCGGATGCGTGAGCTGCGATACCAGTCGCGCTTCGCGCTCGAAGCGTGCCTGCAGTTCCGGCGACTGGCGTAAATGCGGTGGCAGGATCTTGATGGCGACGATCCGATCGAGCCGCGTGTCGCGCGCGCGGTAGACTTCGCCCATACCGCCGGCACCGATCAGTGATTCGACGCGATAGACGCCGAGTTGCGTGCCAGGCCGGAGTTCGAGGTCCGTAGCTGCCGCGGCCGGCAAATCACCGCCGCCACTTTCGTGCGCCGCGATCATCGCGTCCACGTCTGCGCGCAGCGACGGGTCAGTCTGGCACGCCGCGGCAAGGTAGATCTCGCGATCCGGCGCCGCGCGTGCGATGGCGCCGTGAAAGATCTCGGTGATCGCGCGCCAGCGTTCAGGCGTCACGCCTCACCGTGGCTTTCATCGTGGCAATCAGCCATGCGCGTGCCGGTATCTCAATGATTCGCCGGACATAGGCGATCACGTCGCCAGCGGCGGCCCGCTCGGAATCCGGATGCGTGTGCGGGTCGTTGTGTACGTGTGCCGTTTAGCCGTGAACCTGGCGGTCAGGTACTCGCCGAGGTGGATGGGCCCTGAGATCGTACCGTTGGCCAGCGTGCCCGCGAAGATGAACGTGATCGAATTGCCCGGGCGCTGATCGACGCTGCGCAGCGTCACCTTGTCCCCTTCAATCATGCCGACCAGCTCTCGCGTCGAGAAATCGCCGCGATGCGAGCCCTGGATCCAGTTGCCGTCCTGCTCGATTTGCAGCGTGTGCGGGCTGCGGCTGCTCGAGAACTCGACATCCACATCCCAGCGGCCGCTGACGTCGGCGGCCGGCGCCGCCATCGTCGTGTCGCGCGGCGGACGTTTACGCGACAACACCGCATGGACGCGCTCCGCCACGATCTTGTCGTCGCCAGGCTGCATCTGCCATGCGGTGATCGTGATGCCGGTCGTGCCCGGAGCCGCCGACTGCGCCGCGCGGCCGCCGCCGCCACCGGCGCCGACGGCAATTCGCGGTTTCGTCGTCGCCAGCTCCTCGGCCACGTCTTCGCCCGTGACGTTCAACGCCGCGGCGTCCCACGTGATCGCCAGCGACGGACTCTTGTTCGACAGCTCGGTGGGCTCGCGCACAGCCATCTTCACGCCGTCGAGGGCGGCAACGCGCTTCGAGATTGTGTCCAGCCATCCGAGCCAGGTTTTCCATTCCGCCGCGTGATCGCGCTTCACCCACGCTTCGACCGCCGCCAGCATGCCGAGCGTCTCCTCGCGTCCTACCTTGTTGTCGCGTCCCGGGCCGTGATGCGGCGCACTCGCCTGCCAGGCGGACTGCAGGATGTCCTTCCGTCCGAGCAGCAGTCCCGCGCACTGCGGACCACAGATGGCCTTGCCGCCGCTGTACGCGACGATGGTCGCGCCGCGCTGCAGGTGCACGTTGGGAATCGTCAGCACTTCGGCGGCCGCATCGACGAGGATGGGGATGTTCTTCGGTCCAGCGATCCGCGCGACCGGTTCGAGCATCGCATTCGGCCCGCTGTCGGCCATGAGATAGATCATCGCCGTGCGCGGATTGATGGCACGCTCGAGCTCTTCGATCGACTCGACGGTCACCATTCGGACGCCGACGTTGCGAACCGCATGGTCGTACACGTTTCGTGACGATCGCGGGACGATGACTTCGGTTTTGTCGAGACCGGCGAGATCCGGGATGCGAATGAGCTTCTCTGGATTGCCTCCCGTGACGCAGGCGACCGTAACGTGCTTCAATCCGGCCGCGCATCCCGCCGAGACCATGCCCCACTCAGCACCGGTCAGCTCGGCGAAACGACGGCCGACGGCCTCGGCGAGCTCGTCGATCTGGACGAAGTACTTCGACGCCGCATCCATCGCTGCGCGGACTTCCGGCCGTTCCACCGAGCCGCCGATGATCGTGAACGTTCCGCGGCAATTGATGACAGGCTCGACACCAATCGACTGATAGATCTGCGGTCCCGCAACAAGTGGACCGGCCGCCGCCGCCGCGGCTTCGGCCGGCGCGTCCAGCCGGCCGAGCAGGGTTGGCAGGGCGATCGCATTGCCCATCAGGAACAACTCGCGCCGGGTCAGATCGCTCAACGCCATGTCCGTCTCCTTCTATTTCACCGCCACCAGAGAAATCTGCTCGAGCCCCGGATACACGTCATCGTTCACCGGCTTCCGGTCAATTGGTGGAAGCGTCGCAACCGTTGTGCGCGTCGGAAATATTTCAGGAAAGTATTGCGCGTAGACACGGTTCATTTTCGGAAAGTCGTCGATGTCGTCGAGGTAGACATTGGTGGCGACGACGTTGGCGAAGGTCAGCCCAGCCTCCTCGAGACCATCGAGGAGGTTCCGCATCGTCTGCCGTACCTGCGCCTCGACGGTCGCGGCATAGATGCCCTGCACCTTGTCGGGTCCCGGCGTGAAGGGCCCCTTCGCCGAACAGAAGTACGTGTCGTCGGCAAAGACACAGGGACTTGCGGTCGGGCTCGGCCGCATGTTCTTCGGCCGAATCGCGACGCGCTTCGAGAGATCAGCAACGGCGACGCCGGTGAATTCGATCGTGTTATCGCCCGGCAAACTGGCGACCCGGATCGTCGCGCGCGCCGGCGTGTTCCCGAATTCGAAGTACTTCGCGTAGATGGCGTTCATCTGTCCCGACGCCTTGTCGGTCAGGTACGGGTTGACGAACACGACATTACGGAAATCCATGCCCGCCGCCGTCAAGGTCTGTTTCATGTTGTCCAGCGCGAGTTGCACCTGCGCCGCCGGATCCGTGGGGACACTGCCGCTCCGGATGTCGGCGCCAAACGACCCCGACAAGTAGAGCCTGCTGCCTGCCATCACGCCGGGAGTCGCCGAGGCATTCGTCGGATATCCGCCCGGGACGATGGGCTTTCTGCGGGAGAGATCGCGAAACGCGACGACATTGATCTCGACCGGGGTGTCGGTGGGCATCCGGTGAACACCGAGGACCGCTCGTGCCGGCGGCTGCTTCGGAAAGTATTCGCGCCAGATCCGATCCATCGTGTCGTAGCTCGCCATGTTGGCGAGGTAGACCTGGCTGTAGACCACATGGTCCATCGTCAACCCGGCGGCCTCGACGATCGTCTTGACGTTCTCGAGTGTCTGTTTGACCTGCGCGTCGACAGCGTCAGGCAGCTTGCCGTCGCGATCGCGTGCGCCCTGCCCGGAGACGTAGAGGAAATCTCCAACCATGATTCCGGGACTGTAGGGCCCGACGGGCTTCGGTCCTGGTGGCGCGATGACTCGTTTGGCCACGTCACTGGTCGACTGCTGCGGAGACGACCAGTGTGCCGAGACGCCGATCGTGCTGAAAAAAATGATCGCAATCCAGAGAGACGGTCGATTCATCGGGGGCCTCAATCGCGACGCGACATCGTTGCGCGCGCTTACGATCCGCTGCGCTTCCTGGCAGGGGCGGCGGGCGGCTCGAGCTTCCACCACCACTGCGTATCCAGCGCCCGCTGACGCGGATACGTCTCGTTCAGCGTGGCCGCATCGTAGAGACGGCCGTTCTTCATCACCTCCGCGATCTTCGCAGTGTTCTTGAGGTCGTCGAGCGGGTTCGCGTTGAGGACGAGGAGATCCGCCAGCTTGCCGGCCTCCAGCGATCCCAGGTCCTTTGCGAAGCCGATTGCATCGGCGCTGTCGATGGTCGCCGCTCGCAGCGCGGCGTGCGGCTTCAAGCCGCCGGATGCCATCATCCAGAGCTCCCACTGCGCACCGATGCCCTGCACCTCTCCGTGCGAGCCGAGACCCAGCTTACCGCCGCCAACAGACCACTTCGCGAGCTGCCTCGCATGCAGCGGGAACACGTACTGATCGTCGCGGTTCCAGTCGGTGTTCTTCCACTTGTCCATCTCGTCGTGCGGCGTGAAGTGCCGCAACTTCTGCTCAGCATCGACCTCGGTGTGCGTGACGTAGTACTGGCGGCCGATTGGGCCGCCATAACTCACGATCAAGGTCGGCGTGTAGGTGATCTTGCTGGCGGCGCCAAGCTTCACGACGTCGTCGAAGAACGGGCTGATCGGCAGCGCGTGCTCGAGGCCGGCGTAGCCGTCCTGCATCAACGTCAGGTTCATCGTGAAGTTCGATCCACCTTCGGTTGTCGGCGTCAGGCCGAGTTCCCTCGCCGCCATGATCACCCACTGGCGGACCTTGCGGTCGCCGACCATGTACTGCTTGATGGTCTTCGTGTTGTAGTGATCCGAGTAGCGCCGCAGCACGTCACGGGCATCGTCGAGACTGCGGATGTTGTCGGCCGCGAAGATACCGGGCCCCGTGGAGTACAGCCGCGGCCCGATCAACTGGCCGGTCTCCATCAGGTCCTGATACGTGAGCGCGTCTTCCGATGACGTCTGTGGATCGCGCTGCGTCGTCACGCCGAAGGCAAGCTGCGCGAGGAACTGCGACACCTGGCTCCGATGAACGCCCCACGCGACCCACGTGTGCGCGTGGATGTCCACGAGGCCCGGCATGATCGTCTTCCCCGCCACGTCGCGGATTATCGCACCGGCGGGAACCTTCACCTTGCCGCTCGGACCGATCGCCGTGATGCGATTGTCGGTAATGACGATGTCGCCGCGCGCGATCACTTCGTCGCCCTTCATCGTGATCAACCGCGCGTTGCGCAGCGCGATGATCCCCTTCGGCTTATCCTTCTCAACGACGATCTCGACATCGACGCGGTGCGGTTCGTACTCGAGCGTCGGGATCTTGGGTGGCGCCGGCGGCTTCGGCTCGCTCGCGGGTGGCGGTGTGGCAACGGCGCGTTCCGCCTCCGTCTCGGCCTTCGCGCGGTTCGCCACGTCCACTTCTCCCTGCATGGCGATGTCGTGCAGGAAGAAGCTGCGGCCGATCGAGAAGTACGCCGACTGGCTGTCGGCGGCCCAGCCGATGAAATCGCCACCGACCTTCGTCAGGCGCCACGTCGGCATCGATGATGACGGCCCGGCCGCCACGGTCGGGGCATTGCCGGCGACAGGCGGCACGGTGATCATGTAGACATTGCGGGCTGCGCGGACGAGTGCGCGTTTGCCGTCCGGCGAGAGCAGAACTTCGTCAGGCGTCGGCGGCGGACCAGGAGGCGCGCCAGGCAGCGGCGGCGGCGCCGGCGCTGTGACCTTCACGATCGTCTTGACATCGGTGCCGTCGTAGCGCATCGACAGCAGTCCATCGGATCCTGCCCAGATGTAGACGCGATCCGCCTCAGGACCCGTGTGCGGCGCCTCGCGTCCCTGCTGCGTCGAGCCGCCGGCCTCCCACGCGATGCGCGTGATCGCGCCGCCGGCCGCCGGCAGCCAGACATACTCGAGTTCCGCCGATCCGCTGTGACTGCCGAAATCCTCCAGCGTACGCATGCGGTGCATCTTCGATCCGCGCACGCCGATCAGCCGCGAGCCGTCACGCGAGTAGGACAGCTTGTCGTAGAACGCGGCTACAGCCGTGAGACGCTCCGGCTGTCCGGTGCCGTCCGCGCGCACGCGATAAATCCGGCCGCCGTCGTCGTCATTCCAGGTGACGTAGGCGATGAACTGCCCATCCGGCGACCACACCGGCCCGTGCTCGACGTCGGTGGACGTCGTCAATCGCCTGGCGTTGCGAATCGTCGACACAGGCGCGGGCGGGGCTTCGGCCGCCGGCTTCTCCTGCGGGTCGGCAGCGGGCTTTTCCGTACCGGCCGGAGCCGTCTTGTCCGCAGCACCGGCGTTCTCCTTCTTGTCATCGTCGCCGGCGGCGGAAGGCGGCTTCTCTTTCTTGGTTCCGCGGCCCTGCGGCAGATCCGCGATATACAGCCGGTCGAGCGCGGTGAACACGATCCGCTTGCCGTCGGGTGACGGACGCGCACCGCGAATCTGCGACACTCTCAGCTTTTCGTCGTCGATCTGATAGTCGAATTTCACGAGCGGCCCGAGCTTCTGATCGACCTTCGCGGTGAAGGGGATTTCGACGGCATCTCCTGCCGGCACGGACACACGCCAGATCTTGCCGTCGTAGCTGGTAATCAGTGACTTCGAGTCGGGGGTGAACGCCGATTTGGGGTAGACGTCTCGATCGCGCGCGCCGCCGCCCTGGCTGTCGTCGCGCTGCACGTCCATCTTCAACCAGCGATCTTCGCCGGTCGAGAGGTCGACGAGCTTCAGTGCCTCGCGCGCGTCGTAGCGCGTGGAGTACACGAGCCACTTCCCGTCGGGACTCGGCACGGGGCGGAACGCCCCCTCGAGCTCGTGCGTGCGGACGAGCAAACGTCCGTTCTCGCGATCCATCTGCGCGATCTGGTACGGACCGACGTCGCGCGGTGTGCTGCGCAACGGAGTATGCGGGTCGTAGTCGGCGCTGGATTCATCGGCGACCGCCATCTCCGGAGTGAGACGCGCGGTCAGGCCAGGACGCACGTTTCCGCGGACGTTGACCCAGAGCGACCGCGGGTCCTTTCCGAACACCGGCCCGAGAATCGCCGGTGCGGCCGGCGCGGCGCCGCCTCCGGGCGGTGCGGGTCCAGCTGACGCGCCCGTCATCTGCACGCCGCTTCCGCCGTTCTCGTGATACATCCACAACTGCGGGCCCTTGGCCGCGATGACATACTCGTTGTCCGGCGCCCACGTCGGCGACATGTAGTTCTCGCGCTCGGTTGAGGTGATCGCGCGAGCGTGCGTCCCGTCGGCGTTCGACACCCACACGTTCTCGGAACCGTTGCGATCGCTGATGAACACCAACTTCTTCCCGTCAGGCGAGAACGCCGGCTGCATGTCGTACGCCTGCCCGTCAGTGATCCGCGTCGCCTCGCCGCCGGCGATCGGCAGCGTATAAAGATCGCCAAGTAAGTCGAAGACGATCGTCTTCCCGTCCGGTGACAGATCGAGCGAGAGCCATGTCGCTTCAGACGTGGCAAAGGCCAGCGGCCGATCGGTGACGAGCGGGAGGCCTTTGTTCTTCACGGCATCCGCTGCCGCTTTGTCGTTCTGCGCCTTCGTTTGCGCCCGCGGCGCATGCGGCATCAGAACCAGGAACGCGACCATCACGCAGAGCAGACGGCAGGCGAGTCTGAACATGGCACCTCTTGAGCTTGAAGACGGCGATTATAGTCGCGCGCCCCAGGCAAGGTCTAAAAGACCCCGGGCTCTCCAAGAAGCAAGCGATTCTTCGGCGTGATCGCAGCGGGAATCGTCTGCGTCCAGACGCGGTATCCGCGCTGCTCGAGCCGCACAGCGCGCATCACGTCAACCGCGAGTGACTGTTCCATCCATCCTGACAACGAGCCGCGCTGGTTCAACACGAGGTCGTGACAACACGGGAGCACCGCGACGCGGGCACGTGCCGTGGCCGCGCGGTCCAGCACGAGATCGGTCAACGCTCCGCAGGCGTGGCTCGACACGACCAGATCCTCCGCGGTGAGCGTCGTGGACTCGAGGGATAGGTTCGCCGACGTGATTCGGCCGGCGAGTCGCGGCCAGGCTTCGACAAGCATCGCGTGCACACGTGCCGCGGACTTGGGCGGCGCAGTGTCGACAAGGAGCGCTGCGGACGAGGAGTCGTCCAGGATCAACAGCACGTGTGCCAGCAGTCCGTGTCCTGCCGCGAGATCGACGATGCGTCCGCCGCGGAAGCGCCGGCGAATACGGCGCGCGATTTCCCACGCCTCGTAGAGTTCCTTGCGGGGCAGACACCCTGCACGGCACACCGCGCGCGCGAGGCGTTCGAACAGCGTGTCGCCGGAGAAGCGCCCGAGGTCCCGCTCGGTCAGTCGCGCCTTCGACGACATCGAGAAACTGCCCTCGGCAGCCGAAACGCTCATATTTAAGGATGCAGCGGCGAATCGTTGGAATCGGTCTCTTACGCCAGGTTCGCGAGGATCGCGTTGTAAATGATCCGAACCGCCGCGTCTTCGCTCACTTCGATGGTGTACATCCCCTTATATCCAAGCGACTCGGCGTACTTAATCGCCGTACCCAGATCCCACGTCGGACTGACTCGCGTGTGCATTCCCCCGGAGTTACGCGGGAGCAGACCCTTGATCGCATCGTGCAGTTGCTGCTGATTGTGGAAGCGAGTCTCGCCGCCGAAGTCGAGGTTGGTGTAGCCGCCGCTACCGAGCGTACATTCCCAGAGGATGCCCCACACGTAGCGGAGACGCTCCGGTTCCGGCATGTCCGGAGCCGGCGCGGGCGCGGCCGCTTGACCGCCGCCGCGGCCCGGCGCCGGTACCCCTGCGCCGCGCGTCTCGCCGGAAATCTTGATCCCCTTCGGCGTGGCGTAGTCCTGTAGATCCTTCCACAGCGCGGTGACGCCGGCCTTACTGTCGTCGGTGAGCGCTCCCTGGTTGTGCATCAGCCGCGTCACGCCCAGGGACGGCGAGAGATCGACCCACTTCTTTGCCCGCTCGAGCCAGGCGGCGCGCGCATCACCGGAGAGCGCCGCCGCCTTGCCATCCGCCCCCATCTGCGCCATCGTCCCGATCTCGATATTGATCTGATGCGCTTTCGCGCCGGCTGCGTCGAGCTTCGCTCGCAGCTCACGGATGTACGACAGGTCTGGATTGTCGTTGTTCTGCGCGACGTGATTGCTCTGGAACTGGACGTTCCGCACGCCGTACACGTCGACGTAGTATTGCGGCAGGTCGAAGATATCGAGCGTGCGCTGCGGCGTCGCTTCCTGCCATGGAAGCTTGATCATGCTGTTGTGGTTCAGGGTCATGATCTCGATCCGAGCCAGCTTCTCAGGCGACACGTTGGCTGGCCCGCCACGGCCGCGTCCCCCGCCACGTCCGCCGCGTCCACCACCAGCGCGTCCCTGCCCCGGAGGCTGTGCCGGTTCCTGTGCATGTGCTGTCGCGCTCACGCCGGCGGCCGCTGCGGCCACGGTGAAGAATTCCCGTCGATTCATTGGTCGGCTCCTCGTTTCTACGCGAGCTGGTTTGTGACGTTTGCCAGGATGATGGCGTAGACCTGCCGGACCGCAGCATGGCCGTTGACTTCGATCGAATACAGTCCGCGATATCCGAGCGACTCGGTGTACCGCACGGCCGCGCCAACGTCCCAGTTGGGGCTCGACTTGATGTGCATGTTGCCCGACGAGGTCGGGTAGAGAGCCTTGATCGCCTCGTGAAGGGTCTCCTGATCCGGCGCGCCGACATTTCCGATGTCGACGTTCGAATAGGCGCCGGCCGCTTCAATGACCTCTCGCAGGCGGAGGAACGCCGTCCTGGCCGCGACGCGGGGATCGGGCGCCGTCGACGGCGGCTGTCCGCCAGCTTGTGCGGCCCCACGTCCGCCGCCCGTGCCCCTCGTCTCGGCCGAAATCTTGATCCCTTTCGGCTTCGCGTAGTCCTGAATCTCCTTCCACACCGACGTGCAGTTGGCCTTGTTCTCCTCGTTGAGTCCGGTCTGATTCAGCATCAGGCGCGTGACGCCGATAATCGGCGCCGCATCGACCCACTGCCTGCCGAGCGCCATCCACTTCTCGCGCGCCTCGCCGGCCAGGTTCGGGATCTCGCCGATCTCGATGTTGACCTGTGTGGCCGTGACCTTTGCGGCGTCGAGTCTGGCCCGCATCTCGCGGAAGAACGCAGCGTCGGGCGGCGTTTGCCCGCCGCTCACCAGGTGATCGTGTTGAAACTCGATATGGCTGACGCCGTAGACGTCCTGGTACATCTTCGGCAGATCCAACACGTCAACTGTCTGGGTCTCGGTCGGATTCTGCGTCCACGGGAACTTCAGCATGGTCCTGAAGTTCAGCGTCATCAGCGAAACGCGCGCCAGCTTGGCTGCCGGGACATTCGCGGGCGACCCGGCGCCGCGGCCGCCGCCTTGTCCGCCACGCCCCTGCGTCGGTGCAGTCGTCGCCGGTGCCTGACCTTGCCCGAACACCGAGCCTCCGAGCGCGCTGATCGCCGCCGCACCTGTCGCCGCGGTTGAGAGAAACTTCCGTCGATTCATTCGCTCCCCCGGTGTGTTGTGGCGACCCCCGCCTTATCGAATGACGGATTATGGGGCGACCGACAGCAGGAGTGCAATCGTCCCGCGCGTCCCATAACCGCTCCGGTAGAATGCCCGCATGCGCGGATGCTGGCTTGCGATTCTCGTCTCCGTGTTAGCGGGCCAACCACTCTCTCAACTGCCGCCAACCTTCCGTGCCGGTGTTGACGCCGTCCAAATCGATGTGTCGGTCCTCGACAAAAATCGCCGGCCGGTTCGCGGATTGACCGCCGCGGACTTCACCGTCCTCGAGGATGGCAAGCCGCGCCAGCTCGTCGCGTTCTCGGCGATCGAACTGCCGCCAATGCCGGCGGCCGCGCTCCGTTCCGGTGCTGACATGGTGCCGTCCGACGTTGCGAGCAACGACGGACCGGAAGGCCGCCTCGTCGTCATTCTGATCGATCCCTTCCTCGAGCGCGTGATGGTGGCCGGACGGGTCACCATCGCCGACCCGCCGGGCATTACCGCGCTTCGCGCGACGGCTAGTCGCGTCGTCGATAGTCTCGGTCCGGGAGACCTCGCCGCCGTTGCGCATACGATCTATGGCGGCCCGCAGAATTTCACGAGCGACAAGTCGCGGCTCAAACGCGCGATCGACAGCGGCGCCTTCGGCACAAATAAACGCGCCGAAGGCGTGGAATGGGGCAACTGTAATTGCGGCGTGTGCCGGCTTGAGGCCATCACACGGATCGCGGGCGCGCTTCGCGGCGAATCGCAGCGCCGGAAGAGCGTGTTCTTCATCGGCGAGCGCGTGCGGTTGTCGCCCGTCCCCGGCCCCTGCAATGCGTATCTCGAGCCGGCGACGAAACGGATGCTGAACGCGACCCAACTGGCGAACGTCACGGTCCACACGATCGATCCGAATTCGCTCGAGACGACGAACGTGCATGCGGGCGACGATTTCAGGCCGGGAGACGACCGGGCGGTCAGTGAAGCGGCGAAGGAGCAGGAGCGCGCGAATCGCGCGTCGCTGATCGAGCGACAGCAATCGCTGCAGACCGTCGCCGACTGGACGGGCGGGCGCGCCATTCTGAACACGAACGCTCCGGAAGAAAGTGTCCGCTCGATTCTCGAGGAGTCGTCTGCGTATTACCTCCTCGCCTTTCAGGTACCGGGCGTCAAGCCGGACGGGCGATTCCGCCCAATCACGGTGAAGGTCAACCGTCCCGACGTGGAGGTGCGCGCGCGCAAGGGTTACTACGCCGACGCAGTGTCGCGTGGCAACGAATCCACGACGCCACCGGTCCCGTTGGAAGCGATCGCGCGTGGTCTCTTGCCTGAGCACGAACTATCGATGAGCGTCACCGCGGCGCCGTTTCGCGGTCCCGCGGGCACGCCAGTTCTTGTCGTGGCGAGTGGCGTGAGAGCGAATGCATCGGCAAACGTCAAACCTGATGTTTCGGCAGCGGCGCAGTTCGAGCCGATTGAGATCCTCACCACCGCAATCGGCGATAATGACAAGCCGGCCGAGTGGCACCGGCAGCGCCTGGCCGTCTCCATGTCGAACGGCGGCGAGCTGAAATATGAAGCGGTCTCCAGACTTAACCTGAAGCCGGGAACCTACGAAGTGCGTGTTGCGACTCGTCACGAGCATGCGGACGTCGTCGGGAGCGTCCACACGTTCGTCGATGTCCCCGACTTCAACGATCAATCGCTGACGCTGTCAGGTGTGGTGCTGTTCGATCGCCGGGCACCGACCGCAACTCCGGCCGAGGCGTTGGGTGGAGTCCTCGAGACGGCGCCGACGACGCGCCGGGATTTCAGTTCGATCGATGACGTCACGGCGTTCGTGCGCCTGTATCAGAAACTGGGGCTACAAACGGGGCCCGTCACTGTCGTCTTCCGAATCCTCGACCGCGCGCTGAGAGAAGTGAGCACCAATCGCGTCGCGCTCACGCCCGACCAGTTGGCGAAATCCGCAGGGGCGGACGCGAGTTTTGCACTGCCTGTGGCCGCCCTGTCGCCAGGTCCCTACGTGTTGCGGATCGACGCGTCGTCTGCGCGCGCACGCGACGTGCCGTTCACAGTGAAGTGACTAACGGAGTTCCGAACCGACAAGATCGAGGATCATGATTTTCTGCCAGATCTTGCCGGACAAGCCGAGCGTCAGCGCCTGGATACCATTGACAGAGTCGCCGACCACCGGGTCGCTGAAGGCTTGAACGTGGAGCGCGGCTAGTTTGCTCGTCACCGCCAGCAGTTCGGAGCAGTAGTCGAGATACTGCGCCATTTCCACTCGCGACATTCTTGACTCCCCCGCCGCGTCGGGTCGGCGCGCGCTCGGCGGATCCTTTGTCAACTGGTGCATGTCGATGACGTGCGCGATGCTGCGAAGCTCGTTCAGGCCACTGAGAGCAAGTCGACGCTTCGTTCGTGCTTCGATCGACAATAGAAAGAAGATCGCGACGCCAAAAAAGACGATGTTGCTGACGCTCGCCTCGAGCCCTTGCGCGAGCTCAGCCCACGACCCACCACCGGCATTCACGCGGACCCGCAGCAACACAAAGACGACAAGCGCAACCATCGCGATGACCGCGACGCCAACGGGGGCTCGAATCCACCAGTGGGGGCGTGAGAGGCGCGCCACACGATCCTTGGATGCGTCAGCGAGGCTGCACAGCGTCGTGCTCACGGCACTGAGTCCGGAGCCAGGAAACTGCTCGCCGATCCGGCGGCTGATCTCTCCTACCGTCGACGAGATCTGTGATGCGTCCAGCGCGTGGTACATCGCGGCACATTCTACCGTTGGCTCAGGCGGGGTCGTCCAGAGAAGCCGCTGAAGAACACGGACAGTTCAGCCACGCGTAGACATGAAAGAACGGGAGAGTTTAGCCACGGATGAACACGGATTGGGCCACGGATGAACACAGATGAACACGGATTGATTTAGCCACGGATGAACACAGATGAACACGGATTGATGGCCACGGATCAACACAGATGAACACGGATTGATAGCCACGGATCAACACAGATGAACACGGATTTGGTTCAATGAAGTCGTCATCGGTGTTTTCCGTGGCCTTCTTTATCTGAAGGAAGGGGTGGAGGTCACGGCTGTCGCCTATCTATCTAGCGCGACTACACACGCTGCCGCGCTCGGCTATTCCGATCCCGTGGCTCAAGTAAGTTTGGCGATAAACCGCACGTGTAGAGTTCTGCCGGTCGTCTCCGACTACACCATGGACGCCCAGTGCGGCCATTAGTGGAGGTACTCGTGTGGACATTTTTCGTTAGGGCATCGTCCACCATCGCGACTGCCGCGACACACGTGCCGGCAAGGACGCGCGGGTGTTCATGGCCATCCGTTGTTGGAGCACTGCTGGTCTTCTCGGGGTTCCGGACGGGGGCGACGTACTACAAAGTGTCTGGACCGAACGGCAATTTTCACGGCGCCCCGGGAAGTGACGTCATCTACACGAACGTCATGCGTGACTTCTCGCTGATCCGTGTCACGGCAGCCATCGAGATTCGCCTCTCGCGTTCGAGCGGCGTCAGACCATGATGAGTCGCCGCCGTGAAATGCCGAACGGGTCGAAGCCGTCGGTCCAGAATCAAGTCGACTTCGCGCTCACCTGGTTGAAGCGTCATACCAGCAAGGCGACACTGGAAGGGATGGCGCGCTATTCCATCCCTTCGAACCATGCCTACGGCGTTGCCATGAAAGACATCAAGACACTCGGCGCAATGCTCGGGCGCAACCAGCGGCTGGCGGTCGCCCTCTGGAGCACCGGCATATACGAGGCACGGATCCTCGCGTCCTTTGTCGGCGACCCGGAGCGGCTGACCTCCGCTCAGATGGATCGGTGGTGCAAGGACTTTGACAACTGGGCATTCTGCGACGCCATGAGCTTCAACTTGTTCGACCGCACACCGCATGCATGGACCAAGGTGGCGGAGTGGAGCAACCGCCGCAACGAGTTCGAGAAGCGTACTGCCTTCGCGCTGCTGTGGAGCCTCACCGTGCACGACAAGAGCGCCGGCGACGAGTCGTTTAGAAAGGGCCTTCTTCTGATCGAACGTGAAGCCGGCGATGGACGACACTTCGTCAAGAAGGCGACGAACATGGCCCTGCGGGCGATCGGAAAACGCAACCGCGCGCTCAATGCCGCAGCCGTCGTCGTGGCCCGGCGTCTGGCGGCATCGAAGCAGGCGTCGGCAAGGTGGGTCGGCAAGGACGCGTTGCGGGAACTCACAAGTCCGGCTGTGACGGCGCGACTCAAGGCCTGACCTGCGGACAGTCGTATTGCGCGGCACCGCAGTGCCAGGCAAAAACTCTGGCTGAAGCCGGTCAGACTGAGTTGGTAACGATTACCAGGCCACGACCGAGCTGAGTGAAAGCACGTGTAAGGGAGATGAACACAGATGAACACGGATTGATTAGACCGATGAGCACAGATGAACACGCATTAAGTTCAATGAAGTCATCATCCGTGTTATTCCGTGTTTTTCCGTGGCCCTCTCTTCTGTGTTTTCGGTGGCTCCGGCGGGGTCGGCCAGAGCAGCCGCTGAAGAACACGGACGTTCAGCCACGCCGGAACACGGAAGAACGGGAGAGTTTAGCCACGGATGAACACGGATGAACACGGATTGATTTGGCCACGGACGAACACAGATGAACACGGATTGATTTAGCCACGGATGAACACGGATTGATTTAGCCACGGTTGAACACGGATGAACACGGATTGATTTAGCCACGGATGGACACAGATGAAGACCGATTAAGTTCAATGAAGTCGTCATCCGCGTTAATCCGTGTTAATCCGTGTTTTTCCGTGGCTCTCTTCTGTGTTTTTCCGTGGCTCAGATGGGGTCGGCCAGAGCAGCCGCTGAAGAACACGGACGTTCGGCCACGGATGAACACACATGAACACGCATTGGGTTCAATGAAGTCGTCATCCGTGTCAATCCGTGTTTTTCCGTGGCCTCTGTTCTGTGTTTTTCCGTGGCTCAGGCGGGGTCGGCCAGAGCAGCCGCGGAAGAACACGGACCTTCGGCCACGGATGAACACACATGAACACGCATTAGGTTCAATGAAGTCGTCATCCGTGTTAATCCGTGTTTTTCCGTGGCCCTCTCTTCTGTGTTTTTCCGTGGCCTTCTTTTCTGTGTTTTTCCGTGGCGTCGCAGCCGTATTATGCGGTCGCGATCCGCGTGCCGACGAGACTCTCTACATGTCTGGATTCCCGGTGAGAGGACCTATGACGAAGCGCATCATGGCGGTGGCGACAATGGGGTTGTGCGCACTGGCAGCAACCGTGTTCACGGCCGGTCCGACGTTTCGAGCGGACTACCGATTCACCGGCTCCTCGCTGACCGGCTTCCGCCCACTCGGCGCGGCCGAGTGGAAAGTGCAGAACGGCGAGATCGTCGGCACACCGAAAGACGCGAGTGGCGGCTGGTTGCTGCTCGATGGGAAGGAATTCCAGGATACGCAGATCTATGCGAGCGTGAAATGCGTCGCCGGCTGCAAGGCCGGGGTTTTGATGCGCGCGGAAAAGACGGCTGATGGTGGAATGAAAGGCCTTTTGATGTCGGTAACCGAGAACGATCTCGTTCCGTACGTCGTCAAGATCGACGCCGCAGGGAAAGAGATCAGCCGAGAGCCGCTTGCGGCTCCGGCAGGCCGGGGCGGCGGCGGAGCTCCCGGTGGTCGAGCAGGCGGAGCGCCTCCGGCGGGCGCTGCTCCCCCGCCAGCTGGTCGCGGCGACGATCCCACCGCACGCATGTCGGCGCAGACTGCGGCGCTCAGCGGCGGCCGTTCGGTGAATCCCGGTCCGCCGCCGCCGATGGCGCCTGATCTCGCCGCGCAATACTCGAAGGAGTCCCACCTTGCCCAGCGTCCGAATGGCGTCTACGTCGCCGGCGACTACAACGCGGTCGAGGTACTGCTGACCGAGAACAGCGTGCAGCCGAAGTTCAATGGTGGAGCGCTTGGTGGCGGCAACACCGGCCGCACTGTTCCGGATGCCGACAGGGATGGTTACGGCCAGATCGGTTTCTATGTCGGCGGGACGGGCGAAGTCCGGATCAAGGACTTCATGTACAAGGACATCCTGAATCATTCGTGGGCGCCCGAAGAGACAGGAAAGAACTTCAAACAGGTTCGTGTCGATCCACATTACTACTCGTGGAGCGCGGCGGTTGCCGATTTCAATCACGACGGCGTCCCCGACATCGCCGCGGGCGCGTACTACTACACCGGTCCGGACTTCAAGATCGGCAAACAGATCTACACGCCGGTGTCATTCAATCCGACGTCCGAATGGCCGATTCCGGCGATGGTCAACATCGCCTACGACTTCACCGGCGACGGCTGGGTCGACGTCCTGCAGATGGCGGGCAACGCGGGGAACGGCACCGGCTTTCTCTACGCCAATCCGAAAGGGCTGTCACGCCGCTGGCAGAAGTACGTGACGATTCAACCTGTCGGCAACGAGGAGACGTTGTTCAAGGACATTGACGGCGATGGCCGTCCGGATCTGATTCACGCCGGCATGAACCGGCTGCGCTACTCCACGTTCGATGCAAAGAAATGGGATCCGGAGAACCCGACGGCGATGTGGACGACGCACGATGTGTCGGAGCCGGGCCCATGGGGTGTGAACATCGGCCACGGCCTCGGCGTCGCCGACATCAACGGCGACGGCCGGATGGATTTTCTCAACGCCTACGGCTGGTGGGAACAGCCGCCGGCCGGCGCGTCGGCTACCTGGAAGATGCATCCGACCGCATTCGGTCGGTGGGGTGCGTCACAGGGCGGCGCCGGCGGCGCCGAGATCTGCGGTTTCGACGTGAATGGTGACGGTTTGATCGACGCCGTCGGTCCGATGGAAGGCCACGGCTTCGGCGTCGCCTGGTGGGAACAGAAACGAGATGCCAGCAAGAACATCTCATTCGTCGAACACGTCGTGATGGACAACTTCATGACGAAGAATGCCGGCGACGTGATCTTCACCGAGCCGCACGCGGCGGCCTGCGCCGACATGAACGGCGACGGCATTCCCGATCTCGTCACCGGCAAGCGCTACATGTCGCATTTCAGCTACAGCGATCCGGATCCGTGGAGTGAGCCTGTGCTCTACGTGTTCCACACGGTGCGCGACAAGGCTGCACCCGGCGGCGCGCGCTTCGAGCCCGAGCTCGTCAACAACCGCTCGGGCGTCGGATCACACTTCGTGGTCGCGGATATGAATCGCGACGGGATGAACGACATCGTGACGTCCGCCAACCTCGGGACGTACGTGTTCCTGAACCTGAGAAAGAAGTCAGGGACGAAGTAACTCCGAGGGCGAAGCCTGCATGAATATGCGCAATTGACGTTGCGACCATCACACGCCAGAGTTCTGTCGATGAATCCAGGACGCACTCGCTTTTGTTGCACGTCGTTTGTCGCCGTGCTGACACTCTCGCTTCTCCCCGAGGTGGCGACCGCTCAGCCGCCGGCGAATGCCGCGCCAGGTCGCGGCGGGCGCGGCGGCGCCCCGCCGGTGACGTCGCCGGACATCGCCCCGGATCGTCGCGTCACATTCCGTCTCAACGCCCCGAATGCGAACAGCGTGATGGTCAACGGCGAATGGCCGGGCGGCAACCGCCTCGCGATGACGAAGGACGCTGCGGGCATGTGGTCTGTCGTGACCGATCCGATTGCGCCGGAAGCGTACTTCTACACATTCAACGTCGATGGCGTCACGTTAAACGACCCGGCGAATCCGCGCCGAAACGTCCTGTTCGTACCCGGGCCGGAGTCGTCGCCCTATGCCGTCAAGGACATCCCACACGGCGACGTCCGGCAGGTGTGGTACTCGTCGCCGACGATGAAGATGCGCCGACGCATGATCGTCTACACGCCGCCTGGCTACGATAGGTCGAACGAGCGTTATCCGGTGCTCTACTTATTGCACGGTTGGGGCGGCGACGAAGAAGAGTGGATGAATGCCGGGTACTTGCCAGAGATCATGGATGGCCTCCTTGCCGACAAGAAGGTCAAGCCGATGCTCGTCGTCATGCCCAACGGACATCCGGATGAGCCCGCCGCACCGCACGTGTTGCCGACGACTCGCAGGCCGGCGCTGCCAGGCGCACAGGTCTCCGAGATGCACACACGACTGAGTGCGCAGGGCCTGCTCGACGACGTGATTCCGTTCGTCGAGGGAAACTATCGCGTGAAGGCCAATCGCGAGAGCCGTGCAGTTGCGGGGCTGTCGATGGGAGGCGAACAGGCAATCTTTACCGGGCTGAATCATCTGGATCGTTTCGCGTGGATTGGATCCTTCAGCGGGGCGTTCGTCATGCTGCCGGGTCGAACGGCACCAACCTCTCCGGGAGAGACGGGAATCAACGCCGCCATGTTGGCCGCGAACTTTCCGCAGCTGAGCGCGAGCGCCGTTCGACAACTTCGTCTGCTCTATTTCTCCTGCGGCACAGACGACACGCTGATCGCCTCGAATCGCGACATGAAGAACTGGCTGAAGTCCCGGCAGATTAGCTTCGTGGACGTCGAAACACCCGGCTACGCCCACGTCTGGCGCTACTGGCGCGTGAGCCTCATCGACTTCGCCCCGCGGCTCTTCCAGTAAATCCGGGGCGCCACACAATGCGATGTCGGGCGCGGTCCTTCGACCGCACCAGGCAGGGTCGGAAGACCCGGCCCTATAATCGATAACCATTGCGCCACTATAGTTATATCAACTATAGTTTCGACATGAATGCAGCGCTCTACATCCTGCTCGCCCTTGGCAAGGAGACCAGGCACGGCTACGCGATCATGCGCGACATCCGCGAGGCCACAAGTGGCCGGGTCGAGATCCTGCCTGGGACCCTGTACGCAACGATCAAGACGCTGCTTGCCGACGGAATGATCCAGGAGGTGCCGCCGCCCCGCGACGCCGATTCCGCCGACGCGCGACGGCGCTACTACCGCGTCACCCACGCTGGCCGTGCGGCTGCCGCGGCGCAAACAGAGCAGATGGCGATGCTGGTGAAATTGGGACGCCCGTTCCTGAAAGGCGCGCGATGAGCCAGCGCGAACCGTGGGCGGTCAGGCTGTATCGCCGCGCGGCGTGGATGGTCGGCGATCTCTCGACCGACGCCGCCGATGCGTTCGCGTCCCTCTACGCCGACCAACGGCAGCGCGGTCTCGCGGCAGCAATGCGGCTCTCGCTGCGGGCGATGATCGATCTCGTGCGCGCGGGCGCGATCGTCACCCGACCGCGTCCGTTCGCCGGCTTCGCTCACGATCTCCGCTGGGCGTGGCGAACGCTGCGAACGAGCCCGGGCACGAGCCTCGTGATCATCGTCTCGATCGGTCTCGCCATCGGCGCCAACACCGCGGCGTTCAGCGTCGTCAATGCGTTCCTCTGGCGATCGTGGGGCAGCAGCGCAACGGACGAAGTGGTCCGCGTGCGTGAAGACTACGCGCGACCCGGACAGGCACCGGACGTGCGCGGCTTCACCTTGGCCAACTTCGGTCCGTGGCAGCGCACCAACACCGTGTTCGATGCGATGGCGGCGGGCACGGGGACGAGTGCGACGCTCATCATCGACGGCCGTCCGGAACGTGTCGCCGCGGGCGTCATCACCGCGAACTTCTTCGATGTCCTCGGCATCAGTCCGGCACTTGGACGAACGTTCACCGCCGAGGAAGATACGCCGGCGAGACGCGACGCCGTACTGCTCGGGGATGCGCTCTGGCGCAGCCGGTTCGGCGGCGACCCCAACGTCGTCGGGCGCACGGTCCGATTGAACGGGCGCGCGCGGACGGTCGTCGGAGTGATGCCGCGCGGCCTGAAGCATCCGTATCAATCGGATCTCTGGGTGCCGCTCGGCTATCGCGAAGATCCGACGAACGCGGCCGGCGTCTATGTGCCCGCTCGCCTGAAGCCGGGCGTCACGCTGGCGCAAGCGAACGACCAGATGGATGCCATGGCGGCGCGGCTGTGGCAGACGCATCCGGCGCCGGATACACCGACCGGTGCGCAGGTGACGCGGCTGCGTCCCGAAATGCTGGGACGCCTGACGCGCGTCCTCTACGCGCTGGCGGGTGCGGCGTTGCTCGTGCTGCTCGTTGCCCTGGCCAACGTGTCAAGCCTGCTCTTCGCGCAGACCCTCGAGCACCAGAATGAAGCAGCGGTGCGAACCGCGCTCGGCGCATCACGCGCGCGACTGGTGCGGCAGTTCCTCACCTACGGCGTGCTGCTCTCCGGCATAGGGGGACTGCTCGGTGTCCTTGTGACGGTCTGGAGCGTGGGACCGCTCGTCGCGCTCAGCCCGCTCTACGGTGCTGGCGAGTTCGACATCGAACCACGGCTCGACCTGCCGACGCTGGCGTTCACGATCGCACTGATCATGGCAGTCGGCATTGCCTTCGCGGTTTTACCGGCGATCGGGATGGCGCGCACGCGCGCCTCTGACGTCCTGAAAGCGATCGGGCGATCCGGAACGCTCTCACGCGGCAGCCGGCGATCACTGAAGGGGCTGGTGGTCATCGAGCTGGCGCTCGCGTTCGTGCTGCTCGTGGGCGCAGGCGTGATGGGACAGGGTCTGCTGGCGCTTCATCGCGAGACATGGGGATTCGATCGACGCGACGTCGTGACCTTCGATGTGGCGGTGTCGCCGCTGCGCTATCGCGAACGTGCGCAGCACGAAATGTTCGTCCATGATCTGCTCGAACGGCTCGCGTCGCTCCCGGGAGTCACTGCCGTCGGCGCGACGAGCACCCCTCCCTTCTACGCGGGCACCGAGGCAGCGCCATTCACCATCGACGGAATCGTGTCGCCGAGCCGCGGATTTTTTCTCGCGCATTCGCGCGCCGTCACCTCGCACTATTTCGACGCGTTGGGAATTCCTCTCCTCGCCGGTCGGTCGTTTACCGACGCCGACACGCGACGTCTTTCCCCGTCGTCATCGTGAGTCAATCGTTGGCCGAGCGGTACTGGCCGGCACAGAATCCCATCGGGCGGCGCGTGAAACCCGGCCGCCTCGACGGTCCCGCACCGTGGATGGAGATCGTCGGAGTGGTCGGCAATCTTCGCGAGAACCCGGACGACGACATTCCGGGGACGGACGCCTGGTATCTCCCTTATCGCCAGCCTACCGCAGGCCCGATTACTGAACTCACCTACGTCGTCAAAACGTCGCCGGACGCGTCGATCATTCCGTCGGTGCGCAACGCGGTTGCGCAGTCGGATCCCGACGTGCCGATCTTCGACGCCGTGACAATGGAGGAACGGTTTGCGCGGTTCACGGTAACCGAGCGCCTGAGTGCAAATTTGACGGCGATGCTTGGCGTCATGGGTGTCTTCCTCGCCGGCGTTGGCGTGTACGCCGTGCTCGCCTTCTCGGTGCGGCGCCGGTTGCCGGAGCTGGGCATCCGGGCTGCGCTCGGCGCGCGTCCGTCCGACGTGCGGCGCAGCGTACTGCGCGAGGCCACGCTGCTCGTCGTCGTCGGTGTCGCTGTCGGCGCGACGGTGAGCGTCTTCGTGCGGCCACTGCTCGACGCGAACCTCTTTCCCATCGGCGTGAGTCAGTCCGCGGCAGTCGCCCTCGCTGGCGCGGGTGTCGTCCTGACGGCGACGATCTCGACCATCGTGCCAGCCATCCGCGCGTCGCGCGTCGATCCCGTCCGCGCGTTAGCGGGGCGGTGACGGCGACCTCCATCTCGTAAAATACCAGGCGTGGCGGATCCCTTCCTCCGCGTTCACGCCGTGAACATTTACGTCAAAGATCAGGCGCGAAGTCTGGACTTCTACCTGAACACGCTCGGATTCCATATCGCCTACGACGCTCGCGTCGGCTCCGGTGAGCGATTGTTGGCGGTGTCGCCGCCCGACGGGTCAGCGGTGCTGACACTGATCCAGGCTCACCCCGACACGCCCCAGGCTCGCTTCGTCGGCCGCGCGACGCAGGTGGTATTCGTCACCGAGGATCTGCCCGCCACCTATACCGAGTGGCGGCGTCGGGGCGTTCGCTTCCGAAACGCGCCTCGTCTCCGACGCGTGGTGTACGACCGGACGGGCGATGCAGCCGATCCGTCGACAACAGGGCAGGACCGATTCGCGTGGGGCGGTGCGTTCACGCGCTTCGAAGACGTCGATCGCAACTCGTTCGCGCTGGTGAGCTTCGACGAAGTGAGCCGCGCGGTCGAAGCGCAAAGGCGCGCCGCCGCTGAAAAGTTGGAGGCCGAGCAGCGCGCCGCCCACGAGCTCGAGATCGCCATGCAGGTGCAGGCGCGACTCTTTCCGCAACGGTTCCCGCCAATGCGGACGCTGGAGTACGCGGGCGCATGCGTGCAGACGCGACGGGTGGGCGGCGACTATTACGACTTTCTCGACCTCGGGCAGGAGCGTCTCGCGCTCGTCATCGGCGACATCGCCGGTAAAGGCATGCCGGCTGCGCTGCTGATGGCGAACCTCCAGGCTAACCTGCGCAGTCAATGCGCCACTGCCGTGGAACAACCCGATCGTTTTCTGCAGACCGTGAACCGGCTCTTTTACGAAAGCACGGCCGACAACGCCTACGCGACCTTTTTCTATTCGGAGTTCGACGACCGACTGGGACGGCTGCGCTATGCCAACTGCGGACACCTGCCTGCATTGCTGCTACGACGTGACGGCGAGGTCGAACGGCTCGAGCCGACGGCAACAGTGCTGGGCATGTTCTCACCATGGGAGTGCCGGACCGCGGAGCTGCGGCTCGCCGCTGGAGATCTTCTGGCGATCTACACCGATGGGATCACCGAGGCGTTCGACGATCGAAACGACGAGTTCGGCGAAGGACGGCTGGTCGAAACGTTGCAGGCGCATCGCGAGCTGTCGCCGCGCGACCTGGTCACCGCCATTTATGACAGCGTCCACCGCTTCAGTCCGCGGGAACAGCACGACGACATGACCGTGATTGTCGCGAGATGCCGCAACTGCTAATCACCCGCTCGGCGCCGCGGCGCGGGCTTTCGGATTCCACGTTCGCGGTATGTGAACCAACCTCCGCTCTCTCTTTTCCGTCCAAGAGAACGCCATGCACGACCTTCGCTATGCGCTTCGTGTCCTCCGGCGCAGCCCGGGGTTGGCCGCGATTGCCGTCCTCTCGCTCGCCCTGGGCATCGGCGCCAACACCGCGACCTTCAGCGTGTCCTGGGTTCTTTTCGCACAGCCGCTTGCGGTTCACGATCCCGATCATCTTCTGGCGATCACCAATCAGCTGACGATTCCGCGCGGTATGCGCGGTATGTATCAAATCAACGGCAGCAGCTATCGGGATCCGGCCAGCGGCGTGTAGCCGGTGTCAGGCAGTGAATTGTGAATTGTGAACGGCGGCAGGACGGCTGCTTCGACTGTTCACGATTCACTGCCTGACACCCCCCTACTCCCTCTACTGCGACTTCCCTCTCCCGGTAATCGGCCAAACGACTTCGACCTTGTCCTTCCGGATGCCATACATCTGGTCGAACTCGTTCACGGCCGGGTCGCAGTGCGGCACGATCACCTCAAGCAGATCGCCGATCTTGTATTCCTTCGACGGTGGTGACGCAAACCGGATGACGCCGAACTCGTCGGAGCCGGCGTTGTATTCCATGCCCGGTTCGCCAATCACGCCCGCAGTCGGCGTATTGAGCGTGAGCGCCTTCGCCCCGGCATCGGTCGTCAATCGACCAGGGAACCGATTATTCAGAACGGTGGTCAGCACGGTGAGCGACGGGGCGAAATCGTCGAACACCTCGCCGCCGGCCTCGCTGCCGATCGCGAGGTACTGCATGTCCATGAACAGGTAGCTGCCCACCTGGACGTCGGTGAAGCCGGGCACTGCCTGCATGATGTTGTAGGTGCCGGTGCCGCCGCCGCTGAAAATCTCCAGGTTCAATCCGGACTTCTTCATCGCGTCGAACGTGGCAACGTTCGGTTCAATAGCCTTCAGCGCCCGCTCCTTGCGGGCGGCAAATCCCTTCGCGTGCTGCACACCGCCGTCGTAAGACAGAATGCCGCGCAGCTTGAGGTTCGGCAGCTTGTCCACCAACTGCGCGAGCGCCACCGCCCCGTCGCCCGGCGGAATGCCACTCCGGGTACCGACAGCAACATCGATTACGACATCCGCCACCACACCTGCCGCTTTCGCCGCCTCTGACAGGTCGCGCGCGTTCTGCTCTTCATCGACAGCTTGAATGAAACTCGGGTGCGCCTTCCGCAGCGCCATCGCCCGTTTGATTTTGTTCTTCGACGGGTTCGACGTCGTCATTAATATCTTGTCGACACCGTTGGCCACCATCGCCTCCGCCTCACTGAGCTTGGCGCAGCAGATGCCAATCGATCCGTTGGCGAGCTGATACTTCGCGATCGCGGCACACTTGTGTGTCTTGGAATGAGGGCGACTGGGGAGGCCATTCTTCTTCAGCGTCGCCTGCATCGTCGCGATGTTTTTCTCCATCTTGTCGAGATCGACGCAGAGCGCGGGCGTGTCGAGCTCCCACTTCGAGACGCCCGGTTTGACAGTGCCCCCTTCCGTCATGGCGCGCATGTCGACTGCCGAGTAGCCCCGCACAGGTTTCGGGATCCAGACGAACGCGGACGCTGACCCCGCGATGGAGAGGAACGCGCGTCGCGAGGACCGGGGTGGTCGAGAAGCCATGCTGTCCTCCAAGTGGCCGGCATTCTAACAGGCGGGACCCTCCCATTTTTACAGAGTTTCGTATGTGTAATGACAGGTACGTCACGAGCGGGATCGGGCTGTCCGCTGCGTTTCGAGCGAAAAAGGCCGGCAAATGCGATGCGTTGGCCCGCCGGATCAATTCCTCTTCGGGTATCGAAATTGCCTCGGCCGGTCGCAACCCTTGAAGAAGAGTCCCCTGAGCGGCGCGTAGCGCGCTCTACGCCTCGACGCCTCGAAACGAACGGACGACTGATCAATCGAACGACATGCCTGTCGACGTTCAATGTCCCGGGGCCTGCGCCCGTGCCGATCCCCGCACAGTTCATGACACTAAAGATCGGATGCGCCACCGTCGACGCCGGAGCAGTTCTGCCCAACATCAACGATGGATTCGTCGGCGCCACGCCCGACCTTGGCGCGTTCGAGCTCGGTCAGCCACTGCCGACCTACGGTCCACGACCGGCGACGCTCCCGATCGCCCCGACCGGTCTCAGAATCGTGCGGTGACGGCCACGGAGCGACACGGATCGCAACCGCCACGGAAAACACGCATTCACACCGGTCAAAACAGCCACGGAAAAACACGGCTTACACGGATCAATAGGCCACGGAAGAACACGGATAAACACGCACGGATCACATTTATCGACTTATTCCCTGTTCATCTTGTGGTCTTCCGTGGCTAAGCAGCCCGGTCGGCGACGCCCCCGATCGCCCCGACCGGTCTCAGAATCGTGCGGTGACGGCCACGGAGCGACACGGATCGCAACCGCCACGGACAACACGCATTCATACCGGCCAAAACAGCCACGGCAAAACACGGATCACACGGATCACACGGATCAATAAGCCACGGATAAACGCGGATAAACACGGATGGCATTTATCGACTTATCCGTGTTCATCTGTGTTCTTCCGCGGCTAAGCAGTCCGTGTTGTTCCGTGTTCTTCCGTGGCTGACCGTGGTCTTCCGTGTTCTTCCGTGGCTAAGCAGCTCGTGTTCTTCCGTGGCCATCCATATGCGAGTATCGTATGGTAGGCCCACGGCCGCCGGAGTGGCCAAGAGGAGGGATCATGATTGCTCGCGTGGCACTCGGCGCCGCGTTATTGCTCGCGACCGCGGACTATTCTGGGACGTCCGCACAGTCGCGCAACGCATCCGACGCTCTGCTTGGCCGATGGGATCTCGTCGTCGAGCGGGGCACGCAGACGTCGCCATCGTGGCTCGAGGTCGAACGTTCCGGCAACGCCACGCTGGTCGGACAATTCGTCGGGTCGGGCGGCAGCGCGCGGCCGATCGCGAAGATCGAATTCACCGACGGCACGTTCCGTTTCGCGATCCCGCCACAGTGGGAGAGCAATCCGAAAGACATCACGTTCGAGGGAAAACTCGACGGCGAACGGATCACCGGGTCGATGACGATGGGGGACGGCCAGAAGGTGACGTGGTCCGGCACGCGGGCCCCCTCGCTGCGGCGGACTGGACAGCCTGCGTGGGGCGAACCGATCACCCTGTTCAACGGCAAGTCACTCGACGGGTGGCAGCCGGTCGGACGTCGCGACAACAAGTGGAGCGCGGTGGGCGGTATTCTTCAGAACGCCGACAGCGGCGCCAACCTCGTCACGGTTCAGAAGTTTGACGACTTCAAACTGCACATGGAGTTCCGCGTGCCCAAGGGCTCGAACAGCGGCGTCTACCTGCGCGGCCGCTACGAGCTGCAGGTCGACGACGCCGCCGGTCTCGAGCCGTCGTCACATCATCTGGGCGGTGTCTATGGCTTTATTGCGCCGAGCGAGAATGTCGCCCGCGCGGCCGGCGAGTGGCAATCCATGGACGTCACGCTCGTCGGCCGGATGATCACCTACCAGTTGAACGGCACCAGCATCATCTGCAATCGCGAAATTCCCGGGATCACCGGCGGTGCGATCGATAGTGTCGAAGCAGATCCGGGGCCGCTCCTATTGCAGGGCGATCACGGCCCGGTGGATTACCGCAACATCGTGATCACGCCGGCGAAACGCGCGCGATAGACGTATACCATCGTGACTCGCCTTCTGGCGATCTCGATTGTGCTCGGCGTTGCCTCCGCCTGCCACCGCGGACCATCAACTCCGAATGTCGCCAGTGCGACGATCGACGCGCTCTTCGCCGAGTGGAGCACTCGCGATTCACCCGGATGCGGCGTTGGTGTGATGCGGGACGGGGCTACGGTCTTCGAGCGCGGCTACGGCATGGCCAACCTCGACCTCAAGATCCCGATCTCGCCGTCGACGGTCTTCGATCCGGCCTCGATCGCAAAGCCGTTCACTGCCCTCAGCATCATGCTCCTGGCCGAGCAGGGGAAACTGTCGCTGGACGACGAGGTATGGAAATACCTGCCGGAGTGGGTGAACCGGAAGGATCGCGTCACCATTCGCAATCTTTTGGCGCATACCGCTGGACTACGCGATGTGTTCCTCCTAATCGAACTCGCGCCGCCAGCCGCGCGGGATGTCGACATCAATGAACACATTCTGCGAATCCTCGCCAGGCAGCGGGGCCTCAATTTCGCCCCATCGACGGAGTTCAGCTACAACAACGGCGGCTATAACCTGCTCGCCAGTATCGTCGCGCGGGTAAGCGGACAATCGTTCCGTGACTTCGTGACCGCGAACATCTTTCGCCCTCTCGGCATGACACGTTCCTGGCTTCGCGGCGGATCGGTCGCGATCTCGCGTGATCATGCACTCGGATATCACGGCGGCGAACAGGCGTTTCATCTCGCCCGCGACAGTGGCGTCGATACGTCGGCGATTGTCGGCAACTCGGGACTGTTCACGACCGTTGCGGATCTGCTGCGCTTCGCGCAGAACTTCGGCGACGCACGGGTTGGACGTCGCGACCATCTCGTGGCGATGCAGACGCCCGTGTCACTCGGCGATAACGGGACGAGTCCGTACGGCCTCGGGTTGGAGGTGGGCGACGACCACGGTCTGAAGACGGTGGGCCATGGCGGCGGCGATCGCGGTATCGCGGCGTACCTCATTCGCTACCCGGCCCACGACCTGAACGTCGCGGTGCTGTGCAACGTCGACAACCTGAATGCGCGAGTTGGAACGCTCGCGCGTCAGGTCGCGGCCGTCTATTTGCCGCCGCGTTCAGAGCCGCCGGCCCATGATGTTGGTCCTGTCACGAATCGACCAGCGCTGACGGCCGCTGAGCTCACCAGTAAAGCCGGCCTCTATCGAGATGTGGCGACCGACACCTACGGCCGCGTGTACGTGAGGGACGGAAAGCTGTGGGCATCGATGGATGCAGGCGACGGCCCCGCCGACAGTTTCGAGTTGCGGCCGATCGACTCGAGCCGGTTCTCCATCCCGGGTGTGTCGGTAGTCGCCGAGTTCGTGCCACCCACTGACGAACGTCCACGTCAGATCCGCGTCACCGGCGCCGGACCGAAGCCGCTGGTGTCGGAACAGGTCATCGAAGGCTTCGCGCCGACGTCGGCGCAATTGCGAGAGTATGCCGGTTCCTACACGAGTGCGGATCTCGACGTGACGTATAACATCGTCGCGCGCGCCTCGGAACTCGTGATCCAGATCCCCGGGCGCGACGAGATCCGCTTGCAGCCGGTATTCCCGAATGCGTTTTACGGATCGCTGGTCGATCTGATCAAGTTTTCAGGTGTTGCTGGACGCCCGGCGACCGGCTTCACCGTCAACCGGAGCAGCATTCGCAGTCTGAGATTCGAGCGCGCTCGGTAAGCCGCCCAGGGCATCGAACCGGTCGACGAACGGTCCGCGCCGACAAATACACCGCACCTATTGACATCCCAAAGGTCGCCGGGATATACCTTTGGCGTGACCAAAGGAACAGCATCAAAGACTGACGTCTTGCAGGGCACCCTCGATCTCATGATCCTGCAGACGCTCGACACCCTGGGGCCGTTGCACGGCTACGGGATCGCGCGGCGGATAGAACAGATCAGCGACGCGGTCCTGAAACTTAACGAAGGCACCGTCTACGCGTCGCTGATGCGACTGCAGCACCGCCGGTGGATCTCGGCGAGCTGGGGTCTCTCGGACAACAACCGGAAGGCCAAGTTCTACGCCATCACCCGAACCGGCCGGCGGCAGCTGACGACAGAGACGGAAAACTGGGATCGCATCGCCGGCGTGATCGCTCGCCTCCGATCCGCGGAGCGGTCCTGAGATGTGGGACGCGATCGTGCGCGCGCTTTCACGCGCCCGTTTCATCCTGAGCCGCGGACGGCTCTCCGACGAAGCGTCGGAGGAATTGCGTGAGCATCTCGAACTGCTCACCGATCGCTACATCGCCGCGGGCATGTCTGCCGGCGACGCCCGTTCGGCGGCGCGCCGACAGCTTGGCAATGTGTCGCTCGTGCACGAGGACATCTACCAGATGAACAGCATCCATTGGCTCGACGTACTGATGTTGGACGCGCGGTACGCATTCCGCGTGTTCGCGAAGAATCCGGGTTTTGCCGCAGTGATTGCGTTGACGCTCGCGCTCGGAATCGGAGCGAACACCGCGATGCTGAGCGTCGCGTATTCGGTTCTGCTCAAGCCGCTGCCATATGCCGCGCCCGACGAGATTTACAGCGCCGAAGTCGTGATCCCTGAGCGCCGCGCGCAGATCCCGAGTCTGCCCGCCACCGTTCAGACCTATCTCCAGTGGCGCAAGTCGCCGACGGTCTTTTCCGCAATGGCCGCGCTGACGCCGTGGGAAGCCAGCATCACCGGCGATGGCGACCCGGAGCGGCTCGGAGGCGCGTACGTTTCCGCGAACTTCTTTTCGTTCCTTGGCGTGCCGTTGGAACGCGGCCGCGCGTTCACTTCCGACGAAGAGCAGCCCGGCAAGGACCAGGTCGTCGTCATCAGCGATGCCCTCTGGCGCCAGCGATACGGCGCCGACCCGGCGGTCGTCGGGCGATCGATCGTCATCAACGGGACGAACCATCTCGTCGTCGGCGTCGCTCCTCCCTCGCTCCTGGCGCCGACGCGAACACAGCTCCACGCGCTCCTGCCGTTCGCGCCGCGGATTGATGTGTGGAAGCCGATCGCGCCGACGCCGAGGACGCTGAATAGCGAAAGCTGGGATTACGGCGTCTTCGTGCGTTTGCCCGCCGCGACCGCTCTCGATCAGGGGCGTCAGCAACTCGCGGCGATTCTCACCGAGATGGCGCGCGTCCAGGTGCCCGGGTTGAAGAGCAACATTGCCATCAACCTGATCCCGATCCGCGAGGTGTACGCAGGAAAAACGCGACTCGGGCTTCTGCTGATTCTCGCCGCGTCCGCGCTCCTGCTTCTCACCGCGTGCGTGAGCATCGCGAATGTATTTCTCGCACGCGTGGTGAGCAGGGGGAATGAATTCGCGACGCGGATCGCGCTCGGCGCGGGACGCGGCCGCATCGTGTCGCAAGCGCTCACTGAAAGCGTTCTGCTGGCGATCTTCGGTGGAACGATCGGTGCCGTCGTCGCAAAGTGGGCCACCACGGCAATCGCGCTCTACGGTCCTTCTGATGTGAGGGTACTCGCCGACACGACAATCAACATGCCGCTTCTGCTGTTCTCGATCGCGGTGAGTGGCGCAACAGGGATTCTTTGCGGAATCGTCCCTGCGTGGCATGCGCATCGGAGACAGCCAGCCACCGGACTCAAGGAAGCCGGGCGAACCGTGAGTAGTGGTGAAGCCGGACGGATCCGATCGATTCTGGTCGGAGTCGAAATCGCGCTCGCCACGGTATTGCTGGCGTCCGCCGGACTCCTGCTTCATAGCTTCGTTCGGGTGATGAATAGCGATCGAGGATATGACGTCGAACGTGTTCTGACGGCCGACCTGTCGCTCTTCGGCACCCGGTACGAACGAGGCGAAGCGAGAGCAACCTTTTACACTACGCTGCTCGACAATGTCCGCTCGCAGCCGGGCGTCCTCGCGGCCGGAGCGATCAGCAATCTGCCTGCGCTGTCGGCATCCGAGGGCGCAAGCCGCGCCATTTTCTACGCGACCGACACAGACTTCCAACGCCTGATCCTGGCGCGTCCGGTGGCGATGATCCGGGGTGTGACCGAGGGGTACTTTGCGGCGAGCGGGAATGTCCTGCGGGCGGGCCGTCTGCTGAAGGCTGAGGAGCCCGTTCCAACCGCATTGATCAGTGAATCTCTGGCGCGCAGATTCTGGCCGGACAAACCGCTCACTGCCGTCGTCGGTCAGCAGCTCCGCCAGAATGCGGATATACGAGGGCCGCTGCTTACCATAGCGGGCGTGGTGGCCGACGCGTATCCCGGGGGACTGGATCGCCAGCCGCCGCCGACGATCTATCGTCCGTACACGCAGTGGGCCAGCGGCCCCATGACAATCGTGGTGCGAACCGCGCAGGAGCCGGCGGCGCTCGCAAGTGCGCTTCGTGCCGAGGTGTGGAAACTGGATCCGAATCTTCCGATTGCGGCGGTTCGGACGATGAGGGAGATCGTGTCGTTGACGGTCGCCGAGCGGCGCTTTCAGATGATGCTGACGCTCTTGTTCGCAGCGGTTGCCCTGCTCCTCGGCGGACTCGGCGTCTACGGCGTCGTCAGTTACTCGATTGCGCATCGCACGCGCGATATCGGACTTCGAATGGCTCTCGGGGCGTTGAAAGCTGACGTGATGAGGTGGGTGTTTGCTGCCGGCATGCGGCCTGTCTTCATCGGCCTCGCCATAGGCCTGGTCTCGGCGATTGCGATCGCGAGCACACTTCGCCGTGTGCTGTTCGAAGTGACGCCGGCTGACCCGATCTCGCTGGGGGTCGTTGTCCTGGTTCTGTTGGCGACGTCCACGCTGGCGTGTTATCTCCCCGCGCGGCGTGCGGCGGCAATGGATCCCATCGTCGCGTTGCGCCACGAATAGTGTCCGAATTCGGGACGACGCGTCCCGCGTTCGGCGGCCGAAAAGACCGGCAGAGCGCGGGAATACGCGCCAAATCCGCAAAAGAATTCTGGCATGGCAGTTGAGAGTGGCGGCATCATGGGCGAACTCATTCAGGATCTGCGTCTGGCAATCCGTACCTTCTGGAGGACGCCTGTTTTTACCGCCGTCGCCATCCTGACGTTGACGCTCGCCATCGGCGCCAACACGGCCATCTTCAGCATTCTGAATGCGCTCGTCCTGCGCGACCTGCCGGTGCGCGAACCGTCTTCGCTGGTCTCCATCGTGCGGGTCACGCCATCGACAGCAGATGGGGCCTTCTCGCTCCCGATGTTCCGAGCGCTCGCGGAACGCCAACAGACGCTGTCAGCACTTGTGGGCTGGACCTCGTACAGCATCATCAATGTCGAAATCGACGATGTCCGAACCCGCGGAAATGTTTCTGCGGTCACCGGAAACTACTTTGGCGAGCTCGGTATTCGACCCGTCGTTGGGCGATTGCTCACGGAGGCAGACGTCAGGATCGACCGGGAGCCGTCGGCTCCGATCGCGGTCATCGGTCATGCGTTCTGGCAGCGGCACTTCAACGGCGATCCGGCAGCTGTCGGTCGCACCGTTCGCGTCGAGGGCACGCCGTTCACGATCGTTGGCGTCGCACCCGCGGGGTTCAAAGGGCTGGGATTGACGCTTGAGGTCGACGTCACCGTGCCGCTGACGTTCGTACCGATCGTGCGCGATGTCTCGACTGGAGCATTCGTGAACGGCACCGTCAATCCGATTAGCCTGACAGGCCGGCTGCGTCCTGGTGCGACGCTCGATCAGGCGCGCGCGGAACTGACGACGTTATGGCCGTCCGTTCTGGCGACGGTGATACCTGCGGACTATGTCGGCGCGCAGCGGCAGCGTTTTCTCGAAACCGGCGTCCAGGTTCGCGAGGGTGGAACGGGGATCGAGCCCGGCTTGCGCAAGCGGTTCACGCAGCCGCTCGTGATTGTGATGGCGATTGCGCTGTTCGTCGTCCTGATCGCGTGCGTCAATATCGCCAGCCTGATGATGTCGCGTGCGTCGGCGCGAATGCACGAAATGGGCGTCCGGCTCGCACTTGGCGCTGGCCGCTGGCGGCTGATGCGCCACGTGCTTGTTGAAGGTGTGGTGCTGTCGCTCGCCGGCGCCCTCCTCGGCGTGTTCGTGGCGATGTGGGCCAGCGACTCGCTGGTTGCCGTAATCCTGGCGACGTTCATCGTCCCCCCGTCATTCGATGCCCATCCGGACGTCCGGGTGATCGCTTTTACGATCTC
>DATJKH010000017.1:0-99341 GCA_035491715.1 Vicinamibacterales bacterium
GTCGCGGAACTTCATTGGCGGCGCCATCACGTTGTAGAGGATGCCGTCGATGCGGAACCGGACGCGGAATTCCTTTTCGTACGGCTCGATGTGAATGTCGCTCGCCCCCTTCTGAATCGAGGACATGAGCATCAGGTTGACGAGACGGATGATCGGCGCCTCGCCGCTCTGCTTCTCGAGCGAGGAGACGTCGATCGAGTCCAGCTCCTCGAGGACCTCGACGTCGTCGTCGGCGACGGCGGTCGTTTCCTCGAGCGCCTTGGTCACCATGTCGAGCGACGAGGCAGGATTCAGGGACGGCGCGTCGCCGGCGGCGCCGTCGCGCGAGCGTGCGGTCGGTGCGGCGTAGTAGCGATTGATCGCCTCGAGGACGGCGGTCTCCGAGGCGACGACCGGCTCGACGTTGTACCCCGTCATGAACTTGATGTCGTCCATGGCGAAGACGTTCGTCGGATCGGTCATCGCGATGGTCAGCGTGGCGCCGGATCGACTAAGCGGGATGATTTGATACTTGTGAGCCGTCTCCGCCGGAATCAACTTGATGATTCCGGGATCGATTTCGAACTGGGTCAGGTTGATGGAAGGGACGCCGTACTGCTTGCTCAGAAGCGCCGTGATTTCTTCGTCCTTGACGAAGCCGAGCTTGACGAGGTTGTACCCGAGCTTTCCTCCGTTGGTCTTCTGATAGGACAGCGCTTCCTGCAGCTGCGCAGGAGTGATGCGCTTCTCCTTCAGCAATAGATCGCCGATACGGACGGGCATCGTTCAGACTCTCGACCTCGCCGGTGGCGCAGGCCTCCGCCACCAGTCGTGGCACAGCTATGAAATTGTTAGGCTGGGGAGCCAGCATTAGCTCATGAGCTGACACTTTTTGTCAAGAACAATTGTGTCGCGCAGGAAGGAAGAAGGAAAAGCCGAGAAAGTGCGGTAACGAACTCGATCTGACTTAGTAGACAACTCTGGTGGCGATGCCCCACCCCCGTTCCGCGTTCTCTCCTCCCCACGTGGCCTGTCCATCGATGAAAACTGCTGAACGGACCGCATAGCTGCCGCCGGCGGAGAGACTCGGGCGAGCTTTGCCGGTGGTGTTGAGGTGAAACCCGCTACGAACAAAGATCTGCCGCGTCAGGCGTCCTTCTGTACCTGCGGCAAAAGCCCGGACGGGCGTCTCCGGCGGCCCATTTTCAGTCAGGTCGAAATCGCTGGCGATCGACCACCCGTCAGCGACGCTGACGGCGACTCCGGTCCGCATCTGCCGCTTAAGGCGCAGGGTGTCGGACGTACCGGTGATGGTGAAGGATGGCTCCGTCAGGTTTCGAATCGTGAACCCGACTTTGAGTCGCCCGCCGCCAGCCATGACCCCGATATCCGCATCAAATTTGTCCGTGCCCTCAGTCGTGAGACCAGCGGCATCATCGAGCCGTTCGTCGCGGTTCCCCTCGGGAACGATCGACGAGGCGATGTCACCATGGACGACCTTGAGAGTCGTACCCACTGCGATTCCCTGATATAGCGACTGGACCAGGGTCAAACCAGTGTGATACGCGGTCAGCTTGTCGAGTCGAACAACGCGAACGGGCGTTTCTCCGCCCTGGGGAAATCGAAACAACATCGTACCGGCGGGCGTTACTGAGGCCGTCCGGAGCTGGTAGTGCGCAAATCCGAAGGCCGGCGTACCCAGCGTAACTAGTGACGCCCTGTCGTGACGACTGGGATCATCCAGGGTCTCCGCCTCCAAGTCTGCGACTTTACGGTCGACAAGCAGCGAAAACATGTGGCCGAGCGCTAGCCCGCCCGGGTTCCAGTACGTGGCGGAGGCATCATCAGCGACCGCCACAAATGCGCCGCCCATCCCCGCGGCTCGGGTGCCGACGATGTCGAACTGCTGAGCCGAAACGGGGTTGGCAGTGGCGAGAAGCGACGTTGCAATAAGGACGCGTCGGAGCGGGAACCACATCAAGTGAGCTTACCGTACTGCGGCAGTTGCCAAGTCCCGCCACTTGTCCCTAAACGCAAGCACTTGCAGGGGGTTGTCCCGCGCAGTTGGCGAAACTTCAGAACGGATTTCTTCGTATTCAAAATGCTAGAATCAGTCGTCCCCGTCCGGCCATTTTCGGTCGCGGGCGAACCTCCAATAATTTATGGCCAATGCAGCCGTCCACACTGGGGCAAGCCCTGCCCCGAAGAGTCTTCCTGCGCGTTTTATCGGAATTATCACCTCACCGCGAGAGACTTATGAATCGGTGACGGCGCATCCCGTGTGGTTCGGGATGTTGGCGTTGGTTGCCGTCACAATGGCACTCCTCGTCGGAGGGCTTCTGTCGACAAAAACTGGTCAGGACGCGTGGCTCGACATGATGGTCGCGCGCGGCGTCAGTGATCAGCAGCTGCAAGGCATGCAAAGGATAGCGCCGTTTGTCGGATATTTCGCGGCGGGCCAATTTCTGATCCTTCTCCCCATCTTTGCGCTCGTCATTTCCGGGATCCTGTTTGCGGTTTTCAACGCCGCGATGGGCGGGACCTCTACGTTCAAACAGAACCTGGCCGTTGTCGTCCACGCGGGCCCGATCAGCATCCTTTCAGCGCTGTTTACGATGCCGCTGAACTATTGGCGGGGAACAATGTCGAGCGGGACCAACCTCGGTGTTTTATTGCCGATGTTGCCAGAGAAGTCATTTGCCGCGCAGTTCCTCGGCTTGATCGATTTGTTTCTGATCTGGCAACTCGTCGTGCTTTCAATCGGACTTGCGGTGCTGTACCGCCGCCGGACGCAGCCGATCGCAACGGCGCTGCTGGCTGTTTACGTCGTCATTGCGTTGATCATCGCGTTCGTTCGAGGTGGAACAGGGGCATGAGCGGGAAAAAGAAACTTCTCATCGGCGCCGGAATCGTCGTCGTACTCGGCGGCATTGCGTACGCCAACGTCAAGTTCAAGCGCGCCACGGGAATCGAGGTCACGACCGAGGCCATCAAAAAGCGACGACTCGAAGCCATCGTCAACGCATCGGGAAAGATCCAGCCGAAGCGCGATGTCAATATCAGCGCCGACACGATGGGCCGCGTCACCGATCTCGCCGTCGACGAGGGCTATCGCGTCACGAAGGGTCAGTTCCTGCTGCAAATCGATCCGCGTAATCTCCGGACCGCGGTGCAACGCACCGAGGCGTCGCTGATGGCCTCGAAGTCGCAGGTCGAACAGCTGCGGGTCTCAATCGAAAGCGCGAAGGTGGCGCTCAAGCAGTCAGAGGACGCCTACACCCGTCAGCAGAACCTTTGGAAAGGCGGCTTGACGACGCGGGAAACACTCGAGCGCGCGGAGAATGATTTCAAGTTGCGCCAGGCCGATCTGCGATCGCAGGAGCAGCAATTCAAGACGCAGGAACTGCGGATGCAGTCGGAGAGCGCCACCGCCGAGAGCGCACGCTACGATCTCAGCAAAGTGCGTATCGAGTCGCCGATCACCGGGATCGTGACGCGCAGGAATATCGAAGAAGGAGAAACCGTCGTCATCGGCACGATGAACAATGCGGGAACGGTGCTGCTCACCATCGCGGACATGTCGGTCATTCAGGCGGAAGTCGAAGTCGACGAGACCGACATTCCGACGGTGAAGATCGGGCAGCCGGCGAAAGTGACGATCGATGCGCTTCCCGGACAGACATTTACCGGAAAGGTGACCGAGATCGGCAACAGTCCGATCCAAACCGGCTCGGGCCAGCAATCGTCGACACAGGCCACCAACTTCAAGGTCGTCGTCACGCTGGACAAGGAGATCGCGGAAGTGCGGCCCGGGTTCACCTGCACCGCGGAGATCACGACTGCGGTTCGCGACAACACGATCTCGGTGCCGATCCAGGCGACGACCGTTCGTGAAGTCATCGTCGACGACAAGGGCGACGTCGTCCGGGCGCCGGAGAACGAGAAGCGTGCGGCACGACCCAGCGCCATCCCGCCGGCGCAAGCGGCGGAGCTGAAACCTGGCCAGACCCGGAAGGAGCTCGAAGGCGTCTTCATCATTCAGAACAACAAGGCGGTGTTCAATCCGGTCAAGACCGGGATCGCCGGCGAGAAGTATTTCGAGGTGCTATCCGGGCTGAAGGAAGGGGACTCGGTCATCACCGGTCCGTTCGCCTCGGTGCGATCGATCGCCGACGGCGCCGCCGTCAAGATCAGTACAGCGCCGGCAACGGAATCGAAGCCAACGAAATGAACCAGTTCTACGAAGCGGCGGTGATCGCGCTCGGCGCGATCTGGGCGAACAAGCTGCGATCGTTTCTGACCGTGCTCGGAAACATCGTCGCGGTCACGTCGATTATCGCCGTCGTGTCGCTCGTTCAGGGGATGAACGGCTACGTCACCAACGCGATCCTGTCCGGTGTCGGCGCCGACAATTTCACGATTCAGCGAATGCCCGTCGTGCGCACCGAAGCGGATGAAGAGCGAGTGCGGAACAACCCGCGCATCACCCTTGATGAAGCGGCTGCCCTGCGGAAATACAGCACCACTATTGGAGCGGTTGCCGCGCAGACACAGTCGCGCACCCTGGCGTCGTTTGGCAGCGAGAGCATCGATGGCGTCCAGGTCCAGGGCGTGTCGCGGGATTACATCTACTTCGGCACGTTCAACGCAGAGCGCGGGCGGTTGATCAGTCCGGCGGAAATCGACGCGAATCGCCCCGTCGCTGTGCTCGGATGGGACGTGGCGGACAAGTTGTTCGGCCTGATCGATCCGATTGACAAGATGATCAAGATCGGCAGCCTGCATTTCCGCATCGTCGGGGTCAGCGAGAAGAAAGGATCGTTCCTCGGCAACTCGCAGGACAACTTCGCGATCATCCCGCTCAGCGTCTTCCGGAAGATGTTCGGTTCACGGTTCTTCGGTATGCAACTGCTCGTCAGACCGAAGAATCCGGACCTTGTCAGAGTGGCCATGGACGATGCCACCGTGGCGATGCGGATTCAGCGGCGGCTGCGGCCAAACGAGCCGGACAACTTCGGCATGTTCACGTCGGACACGTTCCTCGACATTTACAAAACCGCGACGAGCGGCATCTTTGCCGTGCTCATCGGCGTCGTCGCCCTCTCGCTGGTTGTCGGCGGCATCGTCATCATGAACATCATGCTGATGGTGGTCAGCGAGCGGACGCGGGAAATTGGCCTCCGCAAAGCCCTTGGCGCGCGCCGTCGCGACATCATCTGGCAGATCCTGACCGAATCGGTGACGCTCTCGACGTTTGGCGGCTTCATCGGCACCGGTCTCGGCTTTATCGCCGCGATCATCGTCAGCAAACTGACGCCGCTTCCAGCGGCGGTGCAAGTCTGGTCGGTCGCGATTGGCATCGGTATCACGGCGGTCGTCGGGCTGTTCTTTGGCCTGTACCCGGCAATGCGGGCTGCGAAGCTGGACCCCATCGAGGCGCTGAGACGGGAGTAGCTGGTCGACCCATGGCACAACTCAGAACCGGCCTGCTTGGCGAGATCGTCACGATGTCGTGGGACACCCTGCGCACGAGCAAGATGCGCTCGGCGCTGACCGTGCTCGGGGTCGTCATCGGTATCACCTCAATCGTCGGCATGACGTCGCTGATTCGCGGGTTCGATAACTCGCTGCGCGATTCGATCAAGCAGCTCGGACCGAACACGCTCATCGTGCAGAAATGGGGGGCTCTCAGTTTCGCCTCCGGCAAGAGCTTTCTCGAAGTCGCGCGCCGGCCAAACCTCTCGAAGGAAGATGCGTTTGCGATCGAGCGCGACTGTCCGTCGGTCGGGCTCATCGACGTCTGGCTCGGTGCGTTCGGCAATACCACGTCTCGCATCTACTACGGTCACGAGCGGACGAAGCAGGTCATGATCCTCGGTGCGACCGAGAACTGGGCGGCCGTGAATTCCGCCAAGCTCGAGTTCGGTCGACTGTTTTTGCCCTCGGAAGTCGAGCACCGCCGGCAGGTGGTCGTCCTCGGCAACAACCCGTGGCAGTCGCTCTTCCCGAACATCGATCCAATCGGGAAGCAGGTGCGGATCGGCAGCAACGAGTTCACGGTCATCGGCGTCCTCGGGAAGCGCCCGAGCCCTGGCGGCTTCAGCACCGGGGCCGACGACTTCGCCGTCATTCCCTTCAGCGCCCACGAGAAGTTTTATGGGAAAGTGCTCAAGGGGTCCGCGAAAATCACCGCGAGCAGTTTCAACCCCGCCGTCTTCCGGACCGCGATGATCGCCGTCGTCCCGCGCGAAGGCATGCGGGAGCAGGCCATGCGCGAGGTGGAAGCGGTGATGCGCATCCGTCACAAGCTCAATCTCGATCAGCCGAACGATTTCGATATCGTGACGCAGGATGCGGTGTTGAAAGTGTGGGATCAAATCAGCAGCGCGACGTTCCTGGCGCTCATCGTGATCTCCTCAATCGCGCTGATGGTCGGCGGCATCGGCGTCATGGCGATCATGATGATCTCTGTTACCGAGCGCACACGCGAGATCGGTGTCCGGAAGGCACTCGGTGCCCGCCGCCGCGAGATCCTCTGGCAATTTCTGATCGAGGCCGCGTTTCTGACGTCCGCCGGCGGCGTCCTGGGGATCATCTTCGGCAGCAGCATTGGCCTGATCGTGCACTGGGCGTCAGGATTCCCCGTCTCGCTGCCGTGGTGGTCTTTTGCGATCGGCATTGGATTTTCAGCGAGTGTGGGAATCTTTTTCGGATTATTCCCGGCAATCAAGGCCGCACGCCTGGATCCAATCGAAGCGTTGAGATACGAGTAGTTAGCTTCCAGCTTCCAGCTTCCAGCTCCCAGCTGAGCACTTCAATTGCACTGCTTGACCTCCAAGAGAAGGAGGCCCAATGCAGGACTACCGAAATCTTCAGGTGTGGCAGAAAGCGCATCAATTGGCCTTGGGAACGTACGCCATTTCTGCGTACCTGCAAAAGCCGGACGGTTGGCCGCTGCGCGACCAGCTATTCAGGGCGGCGATATCAATCCCATCAAATATCGCCGAAGGCACCGGCCGAGGCTCAGATCCCGATTTTCGAAGATTCCTGTGGCATTCCTTGGGTTCCTGTAATGAACTTGAGTATGATTTGCTTCTTGCCCGAGATCTCCGGTTCCTACCGGTGGAGTTGCACGGGAAACTCACTGGACAGGTGGAACAAGTCCGACGGATGCTATCGGGTTTGATACAACAACTGAAGTAACGTTGCTGATCGCTACCGACCGCTAAGACAGCGCCACACATACCAGAGAGCTGGAAGGGACCAGAAGCTGGAAGCTGGCAGCTGGTAGCTGGTAGCTGACAGCTGACAGCTGACAGCAGTCCTCGGAGGCGCTCCATCATGAAGGTTTACGAGGCTCCCAATATCAGAAATATTGCCGTTGTCGGCCATAGCGGCGCCGGCAAGACGCAGCTCGTATCCGCGCTGCTCTTCGATGCCGGCGCAGTGAATCGATTCGGCCGGGTGGACGACGGCACGACGGTGACCGACTACGACGACGAGGCGATCGCGCGCAAGCATACGCTGGCATGCGGTCTTGCCTATGTCGAATGGAACAAGCACAAAATCAACCTGGTCGATACGCCGGGTATGGCGAATTTTTTGAGCGATGCGCGCGCTGCGCTGCGCGTCTCGGATGGCGCGCTGGTGGTCGTCGATGCCGTCGCCGGTGTTGAAGTCTCAACCGAGAAAGTGTGGGAGGCTGCGGCTGAACTCGAGCTCCCGCGCATCGTCGTCCTGAACCGTCTCGATCGCGAGCGCGCCAGCCTGGAACGCTCGCTTGAATCGCTGCACTCCGTCTTCGGACGCGCGGTCGTGCCGGTGCAGCTCCCCATCGGTGAGGAAAAGACCTTCCGCGGCGTCGTCGATCTGGTTGCGATGAAGGCATGGACCTTCGCCACCGACGGCAGCGGCAAGCCCACCGGCGGAGCGATTCCAGCGGATCTCGAGGCCGCCGCCCAATCCGCCCGCGAAGCGCTCATCGAAATGGTCGCCGAAGCGGACGACGCATTGATGGAGAAGTTTTTCGAAGCCGGCACCCTCACGCAGGATGAGCTGCTGTCGGGTCTCAAGCGCGGCATCGCTGCAGGGCGTGTGTTCCCCGTGCTCTGCGCCTCTGCCAGTGCGAACATCGGCATCCCGCCGCTTCTCGATGCGCTGGTCTCGTACGTACCGTCGCCGGCGGAACGTCCACTGAAAGCGAAGAAGGCGAAATCGGACGACGACGTGCAGGTTGATGCAAACTCCGCCGCGCCGACCGCGGCATTCATCTGGAAGACGGTTGCCGATCCGTTCGCCGGCCGCATCACGATGTTCCGTGTCATTGCCGGCACGTTGAAGTCTGATTCGACCGTGCACAACGCGACGAAGGATTTGCCAGAGCGCCTCGGTCACCTGGTCCTCCTGCAAGGCAAGACGCAGACAGCGGTCCCGGAGATCAAGGCCGGCGACATTGGCGCGGTGGCGAAACTCAAAGAGAGCCAGACCAACGATCTCCTCGCCGACAAGTCGATCACGTTCACGGTTGCCGGCACGAAGTTTCCCGAGCCGGTGATCTCCTATGCCATCGAGCCCAAGAGCCGCGGCGACGAAGAGAAGATCAGCACCGCTCTCCATCGTCTGCAGGAAGAGGATCCGACGATCAATTACTCGCGCGATGCTCAGACCAAAGAGCTGCTGCTCGCCGGTCAGGGACAATCGCACATCGAGGTGACGGTCGCAAAACTGAAACGACGGTTCGGCGTCGAAGTGAACTTGAAGCTGCCGCGGATCCCGTATCGCGAAACCATCACGGCGGCGACCGAAGCGCACGGACGTCATAAGAAGCAGACCGGCGGGCACGGACAGTTCGGCGACTGCAAGGTGAAGTTCGAGCCGCTGCCGCGCGGCAGTGAGTTCGAGTTCGTCGACGACATCTTCGGCGGCGCGATTCCGCGGCAATTCATTCCGGCGGTCGAGAAGGGAATTCAGGATGCGCGGCTGCGCGGGTTCCTCGCCGGATACCCGATGGTCGATTTTCGCGCCACGGTCTACGACGGCTCGTTCCACGCCGTAGATTCGAACGAGCTGTCGTTCAAGATGGCGGGATCGCTGGCATTCAAGGACGGCATGTCGCGCGCGCGGCCGACGCTGCTCGAACCGATCATGAACGTCGAGGTCTACGCGCCAAGTGACTATGCCGGCGACCTGATGGGCGACTTGAACGGCCGGCGCGGGCGAATCGGCGGGATGGACTCTCGCGGCGCCTCGACGATCATCAGGGCCAAGGTCCCGATGTCGGAGATGCTCACCTACGAGCAGCACCTCACGTCAGCAACCGGAGGCCGCGGCTCGTATCACATGGAGTTCTCGCACTACGAAGAAGTGCCGTCGCACCTGCACGGCAAGATTATCGCCGCGGCGAAGGCGGAACGGGGACACGAGGCGACTGAAGAAGTGTAACGGTCAGTTTCACGTTCCCAGTTCCCAGAAAAAAAGATGGGCCGGTCTCGCGCAGCGAGCCGGCCCTTTCCTTTAGATCTGGGAGCTGGAAGCTGGAAGCTGGAAGCTGGAAACTAAGATCCTCCCGCCTTGCGTGGCGTCGTGGTCTTGGCAGCTTTCCCGCGCGTATCCGTGCGGCCGCCGCCCTTGCCTCGCTTGTCGGTCTTGGGCCGCGCCGACTTGGCTTGCTTGTCCGCGCCCTCTTCCCCTTCTGCAGCAGCTTCCGCTTTCTTGCCGCGCAAGCGCTCGGCTGCGGCGCGCAACCGGCCGCCAACGCCCTGCGGCTTTGCCTTGGCCGCCGTTTCGGTCTTCTCCGTTTCCGCGTTGGGGTTGAACTCGCTGCCGACCAGTTCGATCTGGGCGATCTCGGCGCTGTCGCCGCGACGATAGCCGAGGCGAAGGATGCGCGTGTAACCGCCCGGACGGGCCTCGAAGCGAGGTGCGATCGTGTCGAACAGCTTGCCGACCACATCGCGATCCTGGATGTCGCGCAGGACCAGACGCCGCGCGTGCAGCGACTTGCCATTTGATTCGCCGCCGGCAATCCCGCGCTTCGCGATCGTAATCAGCCGCTCGACAAACGGCCGAAGCTCCTTGGCTTTGGGAATGGTGGTCTCAATCCGCTCGTGACGGATCAGGGCCTCGGCCTGGTTGCGGAGCAGCGCGATGCGATGCTCCGTCACGCGGCCGAGTTTTCGGTGACTGACTCTGTGACGCATAACCTGTTTCCTTGTCGCGATCCGGTGGCCGGGATCCGTTGTCCGGCTCGAAGTCCCTCGGACCCCGGATCACGGCAAACCGGATCCCAGCACCGTAAGTTTTCCTGACTTAGTCCTGCGCTTGCGCGGTCGGCTGATCCAGGCGCATGCCCAGGCTCAGACCCATGCCGGCCAGGATCTCCTTGATCTCGTTCAGCGACTTGCGGCCGAAGTTCTTGGTCTTCAGCATCTCGCCTTCGGTTTTCTGCACTAGCTCGCGAATCGTGCGGATGTTGGCGTTCTTCAGGCAGTTGTACGACCGAACCGAGAGCTCGAGCTCCTCGACGCTCTTGTCGAGGTTCTCGTTCAACGCCGCGCGCGGCGCATCGGTCGTCGCGTCCTGCTGCAGGTCGCCGACCTCCTCGAGGTTGATGAAGATGTTCAGGTGATCGCGAATCAGCTTGGCCGAAAGCGAGACCGCATCACGCGGCGTGACCGACCCGTTGGTCCAGACATCGACCGTCAGCTTGTCGTAGTCGGTCGTCTGTCCGAGACGGGCCGCCTCGACCAGATAGTTCACCTTCTTGATCGGCGAATGCACCGAGTCGATCGGGATCCAGCCGATGCCGAGATCCTCGTCGAAGTTCTTGTCGGCCGATACGTAGCCGCGACCGCGCTTCACGCGCATCTCCATGTGGAGCTTGCCGTTGTCGGCCACCGTCGCAATGTGCGCATCGGGCTCGAGGATTTCGACGTCGGCATCGGTCTCGATGTCGCGAGCCTTGACCTCACCTGGCTTGTCGATCCGCAGATAGAGCGTCTTGGTGGTATCGACGTGCATCTTCAGGGGCACTTGTTTCAGGTTGAGGATGATGTCGGTCGCGTCCTCGACAACGCCCGGGATGGGCGAGAACTCGTGGAGCACACCGTCAATCTTGACCGCCGTCACCGCGGCGCCTTCAATCGAAGACAGCAGCACGCGGCGCAGCGCGTTGCCGACCGTCGTGCCGAATCCGCGCTCGAACGGCTGCGCATAGAAACGACCGAATCGTTCGGTCAGCGTCTCCCGTTCGAACTCCAGCCGCTTGGGCCGCTGAAAACCTTTCCACAACATGTTCCTGGTACCTTTCAGATCAGGCGTCCGAACCTGGACGCCCGCCGGACCTGCATCTCGCTCCCCGCCTCCCACCGCAGATCCGGGGAAGGCTGCGGGCGGGGAGCACCGAAGCTCCCAGCTGCCAGCTGCCGGCTACCAGCTTTAAAAGGAAGAATCTTTCTTGAGCTGGAAGCTGAGAGCTGGAAACTGGAAGCCTATTTCGAATACAACTCCACGATCAATTGTTCCTGCACCGGCAGGTTGATCTGCTCGCGTGTCGGCAGGGATGCGACGCGGCCGGTCATCTGGCCGGCATCGAACGACAGCCACTCGGGAATCCCGCGTCCTTTGACTTCCTCCATCGCGTGCTGAATGGCGGCGTTCTGCGCGCTGGTGCCGCGCACGGTCACCACGTCTCCGGCCTTGAGCGAGTACGACGGCACGTCCACCTTGCGGCCGTTCACGAGGAAGTGACCGTGGCGCACGAGCTGACGGGCCTGCGCGCGCGACGTTGCCAGCCCGAGCCGGTAAATGACGTTGTCGAAGCGGCGTTCGAGCAGTTGCAGCAACGTCTCGCCGGTAATGCCGCGCTGGCGATCCGCCATCTCGAAGTAACGGCGGAACTGGTTCTCCAGCACGCCGTAAATGCGCTTGACCTTCTGCTTCTCACGGAGCTGCAGACCGTAGCCCACGAGCTTCGCCTTGCGCAGCTTTCCATGCTGCCCGGGCGGCAGGTTGCGCTTCTCGATCGCGCACTTCTCGGTGTAGCAGCGCTCTCCTTTCAAGAAGAGCTTCATTCCTTCACGCCGGCAGAGCCGGCAAACCGGTCCGATATAACGTGCCATTCTTAGTCCTCTGGAACCTTGTCAATGCTCAATGTCGAATCTTCAATGCGCAATGATTCGCCCGCCAGAACATTGGGCATTGGACATCCAACATTCGCCAAAACGGCGCCTACACTCTCCGCCGTTTTGGCGGTCTGCACCCGTTGTGTGGAATCGGCGTGACGTCGCGGATCGACTTCACGTCGATGCCGATCGTCTGCAGCGCGCGAATCGCGGACTCGCGGCCTGCGCCCGGTCCTTTCACTCGCACTTCCACGCTGCGCATGCCGAACGCCTTGGCCGCGTTGCCGGCCGCGATTGCGGCCTGTGTCGCCGCAAACGGAGTGCCCTTACGCGACCCTTTGAAGCCGATGCCGCCAGCGCTTGACCATGCCACCACAGCTCCTTCGGGATCGGTGATGGTGATGATCGTGTTGTTGAAGGACGCCTGGATGTGCGCGAAGCCGTGATGCACGATGCGCTTCTCGCCACGCTTCTTGAACGCCTTCTTTTTTGCCGGCCGTCCGGCCTTCTTTTTTTCTCCACCCTCGGGTGTTGCTGACGCGTCGACCGGTTCGTTTTTCGCCATAAAAATTAAGCTTCCAGTTTCCAGCTACCAGCTACCAGCTCCTCTCTTCGAACTTCCAGCTGGAGGCTGGAAGCTGGAGGCTGGAAGCTACACAGTCTTTTTCTTCGCGACCGCACCCTTGCGCGGTCCCTTCCGCGTGCGGGCATTGGTCTTCGTCCGCTGGCCGCGCACCGGCAGATTCCGCCGATGACGAAGGCCGCGATAGCTGCCAATCTCCATCAGCCGCTTGATGTTCATCGAGATCTCTTTGCGGAGATCGCCTTCGACGCCCCCCTGCTCTTCGATCACGCGACTGATCTTCCGAACGTCCTCTTCGGAGAGGTCCTTGACGCGGATGTCAGGGCTGACAGTTGCCGCGCTCAGGATATCGTTCGAACGCTTGCGTCCGATGCCGTAGATGTAAGTGAGCCCGATCTCGATGCGTTTCGTTCGCGGAAGATCGACGCCAGCAATACGTGCCATTCTCTTGATCCTTGTTAGCTATTAGCTATCAGCTGCCAGCTGCCAGCTGCCAGCTCAACCCTTCCAGCTGGAAGCTGGAAGCTAACCTTGTCTCTGTTTATGTTTCTGATTCGCGCAGATCACACGCACCACGCCACGACGGCGCACGATCTTGCACTTATCGCAAATCCGTTTGACTGAGGCTCTGACCTTCATATCTGAGTCCTTACCGAATTACCGCGACGATGCGCCCTCTCCCAAGATCCTTGGATGAAAGCTCCAATCGCACCCGATCCCCGATCAATACCCGGACAAAATTGCGTCCCGTCCCGCCCGGTGTATGCGCGATCACCTGGCGCGGTCCGTCGATCTCTACTCGATACTGCGCATACGGGAGTGTCTCCCGCACGATCCCTTCGACCGCGATCGGATTTCCCACACCCGTTTACGCTGCCGGCGCCGTGACACCTCGCCGCGTCAACACGAGCGGACCGGTCTTGGTGACGGCAACCGTGTGCTCGAAATGCGCCGACAGGCTGCCGTCCTTCGTCACCGCCGTCCATCCGTCGGCCAGTACCTTCACCGCCGGCCGGCCGATGTTCACCATCGGCTCGATCGCCAGCGTCATGCCTTCGGCCAGTCTCGGTCCGCGCCCCGGTTCCCCGTAATTCGCGATCTGCGGTTCTTCGTGCAGCGAGGCGCCGATGCCGTGACCGACGAACTCCCGCACGACCGAAAACCCGTGCGCCTCCACGTGCTGCTGGATGGCGTGGCCGATGTCCGACACACGGCCGCCGAGCTTCACTTGCGCGATTCCTTTTTCGAGCGCCTCCCGTGTCACCCGCAGCAGCGTCGAGGCTTCCTCCGACACTTTCCCGACCGGCACGGTCACCGCTGAATCACCGAAGAAACCATTCAACTTCACGCCCATGTCGAGCGAGATGATGTCCCCTTCGTGCAGTGCCCGGTTGGACGGAATGCCATGCACTACTTGATCGTTCACCGATGCGCACAGCGTGGATGGATAGCCGCGGTAACCCTTGAACGCCGGCTCGGCACCGCCATCGCGCACCAGTCTCTCGGCCGCCTGATCGAGGTCTCTCGTCGTTACCCCTGCCGCGACCATCGTCGCCAGTTCGGCGAGGACCTCGGCGACGAGGGCGTTCGCCGCACGCATCCGCTCAAGTTCCGACGGCGATTTGCAGACGATCACTGGGCCACCCCGCGCCGCGCGGCGCCAATCACTGCATCCAAGGCCGCTTCGACGGCAGCGGTCACGATTTCCGCCGAGCGATTGCCGTCAATCGAACTGAAACTGGAGCGGGTCGAGTAGAACTCGACCAGCGGTTTGGTCTGCCGTTGGTACACTTTCAATCGTTCCCGCACGATCTCAATCCCGTCGTCGACGCGCGTGACGAGCGCGCCGTCGCATTTCTGACAATCGCCGGTCCAGTCCGGCGATGCGTTCGATCCGCACCTGCTGCAGATCTTTCGTGTCGCCAGCCGGCGCTCGAGTTCGTCCTCCGGCACGACAATGTCGAGCACGACGAGCGGGCCACGATCCGCGACCATGCGGTCGAGCGCGGTGGCCTGCACCACGGTCCGGGGGAAGCCATCCAGCACGAAGCCGCACCGCGCATCCGATCGGTTCAGCCGATCGAGCACGATGGCAATCATCATGTCGTCGCCAACCAGATTGCCGGCCTCCATCGTCTTTTTCGCGGCGCGGCCCAGCTCGGTGCCGGTCTGAACCGCTTCGCGCAGAATATCTCCCGTGGAGATTTTCGGCAGCTTGCGACGGCGCGACAGCTGTTCCGCCTGCGTCCCCTTGCCCGCACCGGGCGGACCGAGCATGACGACATTGATGGCGCTGGGGCAGTCCCCCTGTCTCGCCACTATTGGCCCCGTCGTCCTCGGATCCGGGTCTTCTTCATGAACCCGTCGTAGTGGCGCATGATGAGCTGCGATTCCACCTGCTGGACGGTATCCATGGCAACACCAACGATAATGAGGAGCGACGTCCCGCCGAAGTAGAACGCGACGTTCATGCCTTCGGTAATGAATCGCGGCAGCCTGGCATCGAGCCATTCACCGATCAACGGAATCGGCGCAACCTTGAAGCCGCTGATCAAAAACTGCGGCAGGATCGCCACGATCGAGAGATAGATCGCGCCAACCAGCGTGATTCTCGTCAGGATGGTGTCGATGTATTCCGCCGTCCGCTTGCCCGGCCTGATCCCGGGTATGAACCCGCCATACTTCCGCATGTTCTCCGCGACGTCATCCGGATTGAAAATGATCGCCGTGTAGAAGTAACAGAAGAAGATGATGCCGACAATATAGAGCAGATCATGCAGCGGCATGCCTGGCGCAATTTGCTCGATCGGCCGCTTCAGCCACCCAACCCAGCTGTCCTCGCGGATCAGCGGCGCGAGCGTCGCCGGGAACGCCAGGATGGACGACGCGAAGATGACCGGAATGACGCCTCCGGTATTCACCTTGAGCGGAATGTGCGTGCTCGATCCGCCGTACATCCGCCGGCCAACGACACGTTTCGCGTACTGCACCGTCACGCGCCTGTGTCCACGTTCGACGAACACGATTGCCGCGATAACCAGCGCCATGAGCACGATGAGCAGCAATAACCGAATCGGCCCCATCTGCCCGGTCCGCAACTGATCCATCGTCGTGATGACGGCGCGGGGAAGATTGACGACGATGCCGGCAAAGATGATGAGCGACATGCCGTTGCCGATGCCGCGCTCGGTAATCTGCTCGCCCAGCCACATGATGAAACACGTGCCTGTCGTAAGCGTCAGCACCGTCAGAAGACGGAAGCCCCAGCCCGGGCTGTACACAAGCGGCAGACCGCCGGCGATGCCGGTGTTCTTCTCGAGGAAGATGGCAATGCCAAGCGCCTGGACGATACTCAGGAGAATCGTTCCGTAGCGCGTGTACTGCGTGATCTTGCGGCGGCCCAGCTCACCTTCCTTCGACAGCCGCTCGAGATACGGCCATACGACCGTCAGCAACTGAAGAATGATCGACGAGCTGATGTAGGGCATGATGCCCAGCGCGAAGATCGTCATCTGCGACAGGTTCTTCCCCGAGAACATGTCGTACAGACCGAACATCGTGTTCTTCGCCTGCTCGACGAGCGCAGCCAGCGCCTGAGGGTTGATTCCTGGCGTCGGAATGTGTCCGCCAACGCGATACACCGCGAGCAGTCCCAGGGTGAAGAGCACACGCTTCCTGAGATCTGCAACCGCGAAGATGTTCTTCAGGCTTTCCATAACGCCCCCTACGCGAGGACTTCGGCCTTCCCACCGGCGGCGGCGATCTTCTCGGCCGCCTTGCCGCTGAACTTGTGTGCGCGCACCGTCAGCGCCTTCGAGATGTCGCCGCGCGCGAGCACCTTGATCCGCTCGGCGCTGCGAGCCACGAGGCCCTGCTCTCGCAGGAGATCGGGCGTGACTTCCGTTCCCGCGTCGAAACGCTCGCTAAGCGCGTCCAGGTTGACGACCTCGTAGGCCTGACGGAAGAGGTTGTGGAATCCCCGCTTCGGCACGCGGCGATGGAGCGGCATCTGTCCGCCCTCAAACCCGCGCTTGTGCTTGAAGCCCGAACGCGATTTCGCGCCTTTGTGCCCGCGCCCGGCCTGCACGCCCTGACCTGACCCCTGGCCACGGCCGATGCGCTTTTTCGAATGCGTCGCACCCTTGGGGGGACGGAGGTTGCTCAGATCCATGATCGTTGTCTCTTCCAATCACTCCGCCACTTCAACGAGGTGGCGAACCTTGAGAATCATTCCGCGGGTCGCCGGTGTGTCCGACAGTTCGACAGTGTGGCCCAGCCGACGGAGGCCCATGCCCTCCACCGTGGCCGCCTGTGTCTTGTTGAACCCAATCGGACTTCGAACCAGCTTGATGCGAACCTTCCGGGCCGCTTCCGTTTTCTTGGTCGTCTTCTTCGGCATGATCGTTATCCGTTATCGCGCGCCGCGGCGAGTTCTTCAGCCGGCTCTTCCTTACCACGCAACCGCCGCACCATCCTTGGATCCTTCAGTCCCATCAGGCCGGCAAACGTCGCACGAACCACGTTATGCGAATTGGCCGAGCCAATCGACTTGGTCAGCACGTTCTGAATCCCGCACGACTCGACCACGGCGCGAACGGCGCCGCCGGCAATGATGCCTGTGCCATCCGGCGCCGGCTTCAACAACACCTGACCGGCGCCAAAGCGTCCAAGCACCGGATGCGGCACCGTCGTTCCCGCGAGCGGCACTCGAATCAGCGACTTCTTTGCGGCTTCGATTCCCTTCTTGATCGCTGAAGGGACTTCTTTCGCCTTGCCGACGCCAAATCCGACGACCCCCTGGCCATCGCCGACGACGACGAGCGCGCTGAAGCTCAGGTTCTTGCCGCCCTTGACGACCTTCGTGACGCGGCTGATGTTGACGACGGTATCCTTCAGGTCGAGTTGCGACGCGTCGATTTTTTCTCGTGTTTCGATCATAGCTTCCAGTTTCCAGCTGCCAGCTGCCAGCTAATTCAATGCTGTTGTGCGCAACATCTTTCTCCCGCGCTCCGTTTCCTCCAGCTGGAAGCTGGAAGCTGGGAGTTGGGAGCTAAAACTCCAGCCCCGCCTCTCGCGCCGCCTCGGCGACCGCGCGGATCCGGCCGTGATAGAGAAACCCGCCGCGATCGAAGACGACGCGCTTGATTCCCTTGTCGATCAGACGCTCGGCGATCGTCTTGCCCAGTGCCTTCGCGCCGGCGACATTTCCACCGCGCGTCGATCCTGAAAACGTCGACTTCAGCGAGGGCTCGGTGCTGGCCGCCGACGCGACGGTCGTGCCGCTCATATCGTCGATGACCTGGGCATAAATGTGCGAGACGCTTCGGAACACGCGCAGCCGTGGCCGCTCGGACGTGCCGGCAATACGCTTGCGCTGCCTGAGCGCAATGCGTGTGCGGCGATCTTTTGTCGTGTTGATCTTCATATTTGAGCTTCCAGTTTCCAGCTTCCAGCTTCCAGCTTCTTCCAGACGCGCTGGGAGCTGAGAGCTGGCAGCTGGGAGCTTTATTTCGCCCCCGTCTTCCCCGCCTTCTTCTTCAGCACTTCGCCCGTGTAGCGGACGCCCTTCTGCTTGTAAGGATCCGGCTTGCGAAGACGTCGAATGTTGGCGGCCACCTGACCCACCGCCTGACGATCGATGCCGGTCACGGTGATGTGCGTCTGCTTGTCGATGGCAATGTCAATCCCGGCCGGGATGTCGAACACTACCGGGTGCGAGTAGCCGAGCGCAAACACCACCTGCTTGCCCTTGACCTCTGCGCGATAGCCGACGCCGACGATATCGAGGTCTTTGCGGAATCCCTCGGTCACGCCGCGGACGGCGTTGGCCACCAGGCTGCGGGCGAGCCCATGGAATTTACCGATCTCGGGATCGGCGCGCAACGTACGCGCATGCAGTTGATCCCCGTCGACCTCGAATCCAATGCCGGCCGGAAGCGGCTGCCGCAGCTTGCCTTTCGGGCCCTGGACTTCGACGACCCCGGGCTGCGTATCGATCTTCACGCCCTTCGGAATCGCAATTGGCTTCTTACCGATTCGTGACATGTCAATCACCACACATTGCAGAGCACTTCGCCACCGACACCGGCCTTGACCGCTTCGCGTCCGGTCATCACACCGCGCGATGTCGTGAGGATGCTCGTGCCGAGGCCCGCCAGCACATCGGGCACCTCGTCGCGTCCGAAGTAGACGCGGCGTCCCGGACGGCTGACGCGCTGGATGCCGCTGATCACTCGCTCGCCTCGAGGACCGTACTTCATGAACATGCGCAATTGCGCCTGCGGACGTTCGCCAGGCTGGGCCTCGAGTACTTTGAAACCCTGGATGTAGCCTTCGCTCTCGAGAATGCGCGCGATCTCGACCTTCAGCCGCGACGACGGCATTTCTACCCGAACGTGACGGGCAATGGTCGCGTTTCGGATGCGCGATAGCATGTCTGCGATTGGATCGGTCATTTCTTGACTCTCGTTTTAGTTTCCAGCTTCCAGCTTCCAGCTTCCAGCTTCCAGCGGCTTCCGTATTGAGCTGGCAGCTGGGAGCTGGCAGCTTCTTTCACCATGAACTCTTGGTTACTCCGGCGATGTCCCCTTCGAGCGCCAGCTTGCGGAAGCACAGACGGCACAGGGCGAACTTGCGCATGTAAGCGCGGGGACGTCCGCAGCGCTGGCAGCGATGCCGCAGCCGGATCTTGAACTTGGCCGGTTTGATTTCCTTCGCAACTTTGGCTGTTGTTGCCATTCTTTGAATCTCTCTTAATTGGGCCGGAACGGCATCCCGAGCAACTGGAGCAGCTTTCTCGACTCCTGGTCCGATTTCGCGGTCGTCACCACCGAGATGTTCATCCCGCGCGCCTTGTCGACCTTCATATAGTCGATCTCCGGGAACAGCAACTGGTCCTTGAGACCGAGCGTGTAGTTGCCGCGTCCATCGAAGCCGCGAGGGGAGACGCCGCGAAAGTCACGCACACGCGGCAGCGCGACCGAAATCAGGCGATCGAGAAACTCCCACATCCGCTCGCCGCGGAGCGTCACCATCGCGCCGATGGGCATACCCTTGCGGACTTTGAACTGCGCGATCGACTTCTTGGCGCGCGTTGTGACCGGCTTCTGCCCGGTAATCCGCGCGACTTCGTCGGCGCCGGTGTCGACGATCTTGGCGTTCTGCGTCGCTTCGCCGAGCCCCATGTTGACGACGATCTTCTCGATCTTCGGAATCGCCATCACGTTCGTGTAGCCGAACTCCTTCTTGAGAGCCGGCGCGACTTCCTTCTCGTAGCGATGTCTGAGGCGGCTCATTTGTCGACCACTCCCTCGCACTTGCGGCAAATACGTACCTTGCGGCCGTCGCCCAGGATCTTGCGGCCGAGGCGCGTCGGTTTCCCGCACTCGGGACAAACGACCTGCACGTTCGACGCGTGCAGTCCGGCTTCCCGCTCGACCAGCCCGCCTTTAATCTGTCGCTGCGGATTCGGCTTGGTGTGGCGCTTGATGACGTTCACGCCCTCGACCACCAGCCGGTTTTTCTCCGCCAGCACTTTCAACACCCGTCCTCGCTTCCCGCGATCTTTCCCGGTGATCACGATGACGTTGTCGTTCTTGCGAATCGGCGTTCCTAATCTGGACATGTCAGTTACCAGTTCCCAGTAGCCAGTTCCCTGTCGTCTCCAGTCTGGAAACTGGAAACTGGCAACTGGCAACTTCTTTACAGCACCTCTGGCGCCAACGATATGATTTTCATGAACCGCCGCTCACGCAGCTCGCGCGCGACCGGACCGAACACGCGCGTGCCGATCGGCTCGTTCTGATCGTTGATGAGCACGGCGGCGTTCCGATCGAAGCGGATGTAGCTGCCATCCTTGCGCCGGTGTTCCTTGACGGTCCGGACGATGACCGCCTTCACGACCTGCCCCTTCTTGATGTTGCCGTCGGGAGTCGCTTCCTTCACCGAGGCCGTGATGATGTCGCCGAGCCGCGCATAGCGGCCGGTCGATCCGCCAATCGGATTGATCGCGGCAATCTTCCGCGCGCCGGAGTTGTCGGCCACGTCGAGGATCGATCGCATCTGGATCATGGCTAGATCTCCTTTGCTTTTTCGACGACGCGGGTGACAACCCAGCGCTTCCGGCGGCTCATCGGCCGGGTCTCGACAATCGCGACACGGTCGCCGACTTTGACGTCGTTCGACTCGTTATGCGCCAGAAACTGTGACGTTCGCTTCTGGGTCTTGCCGTAGAGCGCGTCGCGAATCTGCCGCTCGACGGCGACGACCACGCTCTTGTTCATCTTGTCGCTGACGACAACCCCGGTGACTTCAGATTTCGTTGCCATTTTTTGATCCGCGGAGCTTCGCCCCGCCTAGAAACTTTTTAGCTGGCCGCCTGCGCGGTCTGTTTTTCACGCAGCACCGTCTTGATGCGCGCGAGATCGCGTCGCAGCGCCTTCAGCTTGTGCGCCGCCTCGAGCTGTCCCATTGACTTCTGAATGCGCAGCCGGAACAACTGATCGTCCATGTCCTTGGCGCGATGCTCCAGTTCGTCGACCGCGAGATCGCGAATCTCGGCCACCTTCATGACGCCTGCTCCTCCGCGAACCGGGTCGCGAACCTCGTCTTGATCGGGAGCTTGGCCGACGCCAGGCGCATCGCCTTCCGCGCGTCAGCCTCGTTGATCCCTTCCATTTCGAACAGGATTCGTCCGGGCCGGACGACGCAGACCCACTCTTCCGGCGCCCCCTTGCCCTTGCCCATTCGCGTTTCCTGCGGCTTCTTCGTGATCGGCTTATCGGGAAACACGCGAATCCAGATCTTGCCGCCGCGCTTGATGAAGCGGGTCATCGCGACGCGCGCCGCTTCGATCTGCCGGGCGGTCATCCAGCACGGCTCGAGTGCCCGCAGTCCGTAGTCGCCAAACGACACGTCGGATCCGCGCCAGGCCTTGCCCGCCATCCGGCCGCGCTGCTGTTTCCGGTACTTGACCTTCTTCGGCATCAACATGATTGCTCGATCCTTGTCGCTTCCAGCTCCCAGCTCCCAGCTTGTCGGGCCTCGCTTCTTTCGCTGGAAGCGGGAATCCGGAAGCGGGAAGCTTCACTATCCTCGCGCGCCCGCCGGCCGGCGGGGAGCTCGATAATCCTCTTCGCGCCCGATACGCGGTACCAGGCGCTCACCTTTATAGAGCCACACCTTGACCCCGATCTGGCCGTAGGTGGTGCTCGCTTCGGCGAAGCCGTAATCGATGTCGGCTCTCAGCGTCTGCAGCGGCAACTGACCGTGCAGGTACCACTCGGAGCGCGCGATTTCCGCGCCGTTCAGCCGTCCGGACACCCGCACCTTGATGCCGCGGGCGCCGAACCGAAGCGCGGATTCAACCGCCTTGCGCATGGCGCGACGGAACGCGACGCGCTTCTCGAGCTGCATCGCGACTGACTCGCCGATGAGTTGCGCGTCGAGCTCGGGTTTCTGGATTTCCTGAATGTTGATGAACACTTCGCGGTTCGTCTTCTTCTGGATCTCCTGCTTCAGCTTGTCGACCTCGGTGCCTTTGCGGCCGATGATGATCCCGGGACGCGAGGTGTGGATATCGATCTTCAGCTTGTTCGCGGCGCGCTCGATTTCAATCTTCGACACACCGGCATGCGCGAATCGCGTCTTCAGCGTGTCGCGCAGCTTCAAGTCCTCGTGGAGCAGCTTCGAATAGTCCTTGTCGGCGAACCATCGCGACCGCCACGTCTTGTTGAATCCGAGCCGGAATCCGTGCGGATGTACTTTCTGACCCATAAGTCTCCGTTCGCTCTCAGCCTCAGGCCTTCGCCTTTTTCGCGCGGCCGCTCTTCGCCGCGGCCTTCTTCTTCGCCCCACCGGTCTTCGACCCGGTCTTTGCTCGTCCCTTCGCCGCCGCCTTCGGCTTCGGCTTCGCCCCACGCGGACGTTTCGGCGTGCTGGCGCTCGCGCGCGTCGCCTCGGCAGGCTCCGCCGCGCCTGTCTGTGCGGCAGGCGCCGGCGCTGTCTCGATGTGCAGCGGTCGCTCGGCGACCTGGACCGTGAGATGCGCGGTCCGTTTCAACACGCGGAAGGCACGGCCCATCGGGGCCGGACGAATGCGCTTCTGCGAGGGTCCCTGGTTGGCATAGCACGCGTTCACGTAGAGGCGTTCGACGTCGCCGCCGAATCCGTCCTTCTGCGAGGCGTTCGCGATGGCGGAGCGCAGCACTTTCTCGATATCGCGCGCGACGCCTTTACGCGCGAATCGCAGCGTCGCCAGCGCCGCGTTCACGTCACGCCCGCGAATCAGGTTCAGCACGAGGCCGGCCTTCTGCGCGGACGTCCGCACGTACTTCGCTGTTGCGTGGGCCTGCACTGCCATTAGCTACCTGCCTTCGGCGCACCGCCGCCGGCACCGGCACCAGCCGGCGCGCCTGCTGCCGCTACCGCCGCCGCCTTGTCGCTCTTGGTGGTGTGCCCCTTGAACTGGCGCGTCGGCGCAAACTCACCGAGCTTGTGCCCGACCATGTTTTCCGTCACATAAACCGGAATGAACTTGCGCCCGTTGTGCACGGCAATCGTGTGGCCCACCATCTCGGGGATGACCGTCGAGCGGCGCGACCACGTCTTGATGACCTTCTTCTCCCCGCCGCGGTTCATCACTTCCACTTTCTCGAGAAGTGGCACGTCGACGAAGGGACCTTTTTTCAGTGATCTGGACATAGCTACTTCGGCCTTCTCTGAACAATGAACCGATCGGTTGCCTTGCGGTTCCTCGTCTTGTATCCCTTGGTCGGCTGTCCCCACGGCGACACCGGGTGACGGCCGCCCGACGTCTTACCTTCGCCGCCGCCAAGCGGATGGTCGACCGGGTTCATGGCGACGCCGCGCACGTGCGGCCGCTTGCCAAGCCAGCGGCTCCGGCCCGCCTTGCCGACCGAGACGTTCTCGTGATCGACGTTGCCGACCTGCCCGATCGTGGCAAGGCACTCGATGTTGATCTTCCGGATTTCACCCGACGGCATCTTGACCGAGGCGTAATCCCCTTCCTTCGCGACGAGCTGCACCGATGAGCCCGCGCTGCGAGCAATCTGCCCGCCCTTGCCCGGCTTCAACTCGACGTTGTGAATCTGGGTGCCGAGCGGAATGTTCTTGAGCGGAAGCGCATTGCCCGGAAGGATGTCGACGTTGTCGCCCGAGACGATCGTGTCGCCGACCTTCACGCCCGCCGGCTGAAGGATGTACCGCTTCTCGCCATCGGCATAGGTCACGAGCGCGATGCGCGAAGAACGATTCGGGTCGTACTCGATGGTCGAAACCGTCGCCGGAATTCCGCGCTTGTCGCGCTTGAAGTCGATGATCCGGTAATTGCGCTTGTGCCCGCCGCCGCGCCACCACGAGGTCAATTCGCCGTGGTTGTTGCGGCCGCCAGACTTGCGCAGCGGTTCGACGAGCGGCTTGTACGGCTCCGACGTGGTGACCTCGTCGAATACCTGCACCGTCTGAAACCGGCGACCCGGCGACGTCGGATTGTATTTTCTGATCGGCATCTTCGGTGATCCTTGCTTACGCTCCCTCGAGGAACTCCGGAATCTTTTCCCCCTCGCGGAGCTTCACATACGCCTTCTTCCAGTCGGAGCGCTGCCCGACGAATCGGCCCTGGCGCTTCATCTTGCCGTGCGAGATCGCCGTCCGCACCGCTTCGACCTTCGATCCCAGCAGCTTCTCGACGGCGCGCTTGATGTCGACCTTCGTCGCCGCCGGCGCGACCTCGAACACCAGCGTCCGGTTGCCCTCGCGGATGATCGTCGTCTTCTCGGTCACCAGCGGCCGTCTAATCACATCAGTCAGTTTCATGACGGTTCCCTACGCCAAGCTCTCTTGCAGCTTTTCTAACGCTTCGCGCGTCGCAATCACGTGCGCGGTGTCGATGATGTCGCGTGCGGTGACACGCGCGGCGGCGACCAGGTGCACACCGTCGATGTTGCGCGCCGACAGCGTGAACTTCTCATCCGGCTTCACATCGATGACGAGGGCCTTGCCCGACACACCCCAACGCTTGAGCATTTCCGCCGTGCCCTTGGTCTTGCCATCCGCCGTCTCGAGCTTGTCGACGACGATCACGGCGCCGTCGGAGAGCTTCTGCGAGAGCGCCGCCCGAACCGCGCCGACCCGAACTTTTTTCGGCAACGAGAATTCGTAGCTGCGGGGCTGCGGTCCGAACACGGTGCCGCCCTTGCGCCAGAGAGGAGTCCGGCTCGAACCGACCTGCGGCCGTCCGGTGCCCTTCTGCTTGTACGGCTTCTTGCCGCCACCGCTCACCAGCGCACGATTCTTCGTCGCGTGCGTGCCGCGCCGCTCTGACGCGTTCTCCTGGACCACCGAGGCCCAGATCAGATCCGCCTTGACGCGGCCGCCGAACACGTCGTCGTTGAGATCGATCGTGTCGACGGTTTTACCTTCAGAGTTCTGGATGTTGAGTTTCATTTCTTGCCTTTAGCCGCCTTGCTCGGTTTCTCCACCTGCGGCACCGCAATCTTCTTCGCCGCGATCGCCTTGCGGATCACCAGGTAACCGCCTGGCGCGCCGGGCACCGCTCCGTGCAGCACGAGCAGGTTGTTTTCGCCGTCGACCTGGACGACCTTCAGGTTCCGCACGGTGACGCGGTCACCGCCCATCCGGCCACCCGCGCGCATACCCTTCACGACGCGCGACGGATACGACGATGCGCCAATCGATCCGGGCGCGCGGTGGAACATCGAGCCGTGGGTGGCGGCGCCGCCGCGGAAGTGGTGACGTCGCACGACGCCCTGAAACCCTTTGCCGCGGCTGATCCCGATCACGTCGACGCGGTCACCGTTGTTGAACACCCCGGCGACAAGCACTTGATCGCCAGCCTTCAACGGCTCAGCGCCGGTGGCGAGCTTGACCTCGCGGCGCACACGCGTTGGCGGCACGCCGGCTTTCTTGAAATGACCTGCGATCGGCTTGCGCACGCGCGCCGGCTTCTCTTCGACCAGCCCGAGCTGCACCGCTTCGTAGCCATCCGTCGTCGGCGCCTTCGCCTGCACGACGATGCACGGGCCCGCCTTGATCACCGTCGCCGGCGACACCGTGCCGTCCTGCGCGAAGACCTGGGTCATGCCAACTTTTCTGCCGATGATTCCTGTCACCATGTGAGCTTCCAGCTTCCAGCTGCCAGCTTGCCGCAGCTTCCAGCTTCCAGCCTCCGCGCTCTCCAGCTGGGAGCTGGGAGCTGGGAGCCGGGAGCTTATTTGTGCTCTTTCCCGAATGCCTTGATCTCGACGTCGACACCCGCCGGCAAATCGAGCTTCATCAAGGCATCGACGGTTTGCGGCGTCGGTTCGAAGATGTCGATCAAGCGCTTGTGGGTGCGGAGCTCGAACTGCTCGCGCGACTTCTTGTCCACGTGCGGCGAGCGCAACACCGTCCACTTGTTCTTTTCGGTCGGGAGCGGAATCGGACCAGCCAGCCGCGCGCCCGTGCGCCGCGCCGTGTCCACGATCTCCGTCGTCGACTGATCGAGCACCCGGTTGTCGTACGCCTTCAAACGGATGCGGATCTTGTCGCTGAATGCGGTCGCCATCGTTTCTACCTTTTACCTTTTACCTTGTCTGCTTCACTCACTGCTCGCGGGGCCCCACCCCCGCGCGCTCGGGCCGCAGGTGCTTTCCCTTGTCCCTTTTACTTGCCCTGCACGCGCGCGACGACTTCTTCACTCACATTGCTCGGCGCCGGCTCGTATCGATCGAAGTGCATCGAGTAGGTCGCGCGCCCCTGCGTGCTCGAGCGCAGATCCGTCGCATAGCCGAACATCTCCGAGAGCGGAACGCGCGCGTTGATGATCTGTGAACCGCCGCGATCTTCCTGCGACTGAATCTGCCCGCGTCGGCTCGAGAGATCACCCATGACGCCGCCGAGATGCTCCTTCGGCACGACGACTTCAACCCGCATCATCGGCTCGAGCAGCACCGGCTTTGCTTTCTTGGCGGCATCCTGGAAGGCCATCGATCCTGCGATCTTGAACGCCATTTCCGACGAGTCGACGTCGTGATACGAGCCGTCGTACAACTCCACCCGCACATCGTCGACCGGATAGCCGGCGAGGACGCCGCGCGTGAGCGCTTCCTTGATCCCCTCGTCGACCGGCTTGATGTATTCCTTCGGAATCGAGCCGCCGGTGATCTTGTTCTCGAACACGTACCCGGAACCGGGTTCACCGGGATAGAGGTGAATCTTCGCGTGGCCGTACTGGCCGCGACCGCCGGTCTGCTTGGCGTACTTCATTTCGCCGTCCGCGGCGCGGGTCAGTGTTTCCTTGTAGGCAACCTGCGGCCGGCCAACCGTCGCCTCGACGTTGAACTCGCGCTTGAGGCGATCGACGATGATCTCCAGGTGCAGCTCTCCCATCCCGGCGATCACCACTTCGCCGGTCGCCTGGTCGGTCTTCACCCGGAACGTCGGATCCTCGGCCATCAACTTGCCGAGACCCTGTCCCAGCTTCTCCTGGTCGGCCTTTGTTTTCGGCTCGATCGCGAGCGAGATAACCGGTTCCGGGAAGTCCATCGACTCGAGTACGACGGCTTTCTTTTCGTCGCAGATCGTGTCGCCGGTGGACACGCTTTTCAGCCCGACCGCCGCGGCGATGTCGCCGGCGTAGACTTCCTTGATCTCTTCGCGCTTGTTCGCGTGCATCTTCAGCAGCCGTCCGAGGCGCTCGGACTTCTGCTTCGTCGAGTTGTAGACGGATGATCCGGCGGTCATGACGCCGGAGTAGACGCGGATGAACGTCAACTGACCGACAAACGGGTCGGTCATGATCTTGAACGCCAACGCGGCAAACGGCGCATCGTCGGACGCGGGCCGCTCGACAATCGTTTCCGGTCCCTTGTTCGGATCGAAGCCGATGATGGGCGGCACGTCGACCGGAGACGGGAGATAGTCGACAACGGCATCGAGCAGGGGCTGGACGCCCTTGTTCTTGAACGCCGACCCGCAGATGACCGGCACGAATGCCGGCTCCGCCTTGTCGCCGGTGCTGTGCACCGAGCTGTTCACGCGCTTGCGAAGCGCGGCCCTGATTTCATCTTCGCTGATCTCTTCGCCGTGCAGGTACTTTTCGAGGAGCTTGTCGTCGGCTTCGCTGACCTTTTCAATCAGCTGCTCGCGATAGTGCTTCGCCTCGTCGAGCATGTTTGCCGGAATCTCGCCAACGATATAGTCGGCTCCCATGGTCTCGTCTTTGTACGTGATGGATTTCATCCCGACGAGGTCGACGACGCCAAGGAACCGATCTTCGCTGCCGATGGGGAGCTGAATCGCGACCGGATTGCCGCCAAGCTTGCTGATGATCTGATCGAACGTGCGCTTGAAGTCCGCGCCGATGCGGTCCATCTTGTTGACGAAGCAGATCCGCGGCACGCGGTACTTGTCGGCCTGGCGCCAAACGGTTTCCGACTGCGGCTCGACGCCCGCGACGGCATCGAACACCGCGACCGCACCATCGAGCACGCGCAGCGACCGCTCGACTTCGGCGGTGAAATCCACGTGGCCCGGCGTATCAATGATGTTGATCCGGTGCTCGCGCCAGAAACACGTCGTCGCCGCCGACGTGATCGTGATCCCACGCTCCTGTTCCTGCTCCATCCAGTCCATGACCGCGGTGCCTTCGTGCACTTCGCCGATCTTGTACGTGATGCCCGTGTAGAACAGGATCCGTTCCGTCGTCGTTGTCTTGCCGGCATCGATGTGCGCCATGATGCCGATGTTCCGCGTCCGATTAAGTGGTGTTTCTCTTGGCATTTATTTCAAGCTGCCAGCTTCCAGCCGTCAGCTTCCAGCTCGTTCTTACCCGTTCCTTCGTTCAGTCCCCACCAGCCATCGCTCCCGTCATTAGCTGGAAGCTGGGAGCTGGAAACTGGGGGCTGATTACCAGCGATAGTGGGCAAACGCTTTGTTCGCCTCGGCCATCCGGTGCGTGTCCTCGCGCTTCTTCACCGCGCCGCCGCGCAGGTTGGCGGCGTCGAGCAACTCGTTCGCGAGTTTTTCCTCCATCGTCTTGCCGTCGCCCCGCGAACGCGCGAAACCAACCAGCCAGCGGATGCTCAGCGACAGGCGGCGGTTCGGATTCACTTCGACCGGCACCTGGTAGTTCGAACCGCCGACGCGACGTGATTTCACTTCGAGCGCCGGCTTGACGTTCTCGACCGCCTTCTTGAACACCTTGAGCGGATCGTCGCCCGTCTTCTCCTGGATGGAGGCGAGCGAGCCATACATGATCTGCTCGGCGGTGCTGCGCTTCCCGTCCCGCATCAGTGTGCTGATGAACTTGGTGACGAGCGCGCTGCTGTAGAGCGGGTCGAGAGGAACTTCGCGTTTCGGTATTTCTCGTCGTCGTGGCATATGTCAGTTCCCAGTGACTAAGACTTCGGGCGCTTCGCGCCGTACTTCGATCGACCTTGCTTGCGACCCTGAACGCCAACCGCATCGAGCGTTCCGCGAACGACGTGATAGCGCACGCCCGGCAGATCCTTGACGCGGCCGCCGCGAATCAGCACCAGTGAGTGCTCCTGCAGGTTGTGGCCGACGCCCGGGATGTAGGTGGTCACCTCGATACCGTTAGTCAGCCGCACGCGCGCCACTTTTCGCAGCGCGGAGTTCGGCTTCTTCGGCGTCTGCGTGAAGACGCGGACGCAAACACCGCGCTTCTGCGGGCTGTTCTGAAGCGCAGGGCTCTTGGTCTTGGTGAGGACCTTGTCGCGGCCCTTGCGAACAAGCTGGCTGATCGTCGGCACGGTTCGGACAACTCCAGTCGCGCGCCCGGCGCACGCGAAAAAATGAACACGCGACAGCCGCGCGCACGATTCCTCGTGACGCGCCATCGTTTGAGTGTTCCAGGCCTCAGGAACCGCAAGACGGTCCGGCACCTGGAACTGACTTACCCTATAAAGTTGTTAATGCGGTGTCCGTTCGGACAACCTGGTACGCCCCGCCGCACTGCGGGTCGCTTCGTGATGTCTTGCCCTAGATAGGGTGTCCTAGGGCCGACCAGAACCTTGCAAAGATAACAGAATGGCAACAATTAATGCAAGGGCCCACGCCCCGAAAAGGGGGCCTCGCTCACTCCGAAAACGGGCTCCAGGGGCCGAAGTCGCAACCAGGTCGGCGGGACGGCCAGCAACAGCAAAAACAGCTGAGGTAGCCGGATTTCGTCGCAAATCCGTTTCTATTTAAGGCTGCGGGCCAGCTGATGAACAAATAGCCCTGTGTCGGTCACTACCCCCATCGTCTGGGCCGAACCCCTGTCCACGAGTTTGGTTACCACGGACGGGTTGATGTCGACGCACACGACCTTGATCCACGACGGCAGCATGTTCCCGACTCCAATCCCGTGCAGCATCGTTGACAGGATGACGGCAATGCCGACGTTGGCGAGCGCCTCGGCATAGCGGTCCTGTGCTTCGACAAGATCCATGATCGTGTCGGGCAGCGGACCGTCATCACGAATGCTGCCGGCGAGCACGTATGGCACGTTGTGCTTGACCGATTCGAACATGATCCCGGACGTGAGGAGGCCCGAGGCGACTGCTGGCCCAATTCCGCCGGCGCGGCGAATCGCGTTGATGGCACGCATGTGATGACGATGCCCGCCTTCGACCGGAACGCCTGTCTTGAGACTGATCCCAAGTGAGGTTCCGTACAACGCCCCCTCGATGTCGTGCACGGCCAGCGCATTGCCCGCCAGCAGCACGTCGACGTACCCCCGCCGGATCAAATCGCAGAAGTACGCCGCCGCCCCGGTGTGCACGACGACCGGCCCCACAACGAAGGCGATTCGTCCGCCTCCGTTCTTGACGTCCCGGATCATGTCCGCGATGCGCTCGACGCTGGTTTCAACATGACGTTCCGAAGAAATGCCGCCGGTCATGAACGCAAAGCCATGACGATCGCGTTCGCGAAATTCAGGGGTGACACGGATGCCGTCCAGAAAACACACGACGGGATCTCCAACCCGCAAATCGCGGAGTTTGCGACACGTCGCGCGACCGTTTTCAATGACGATGGCCGCGTCCATTCGCTGGCGCTCGACCTCGAGCCACTGCCCGCGATGGCGGACCGACGTCCGGTGATTACTGGTGGAATAGAAGTCGTCGGGCGCGCAGCCGTCGCTCGGCGCGGGTTGAAGCGCCGCATCGCTCTCGACTGACGTTCGGCACCCGAAGGTCAGGAGTTCTTCGAGCAGGCCCTGCATCGCCTGCCGGTCCGGCGCCGCAACGCGCATCTGCAGACGGGAAAAGTCGTTGTTGGTGCGGCCGATCGTGAAATCGAGAACTTCGAAGGTGCCGCCGTGCTTGACCACCGAATCGAAGATCTCCGTCATCAGACGGGAGTCGATCAGGTGGCCTTCGGTTTCGACGATTTCGGTCGTGGAGTGTCCGGTTGTCACGTGTCAGCGCTCAAATGACAGGGACAGGACCGCCTCCAGGCCCTGCCCCTCGTCATTAGCGCTTTATTCTAGCGCTTCAGCTTCTCGCCTATGTCTTCGATGGCTTCTCCGACTTTGCGGCGGCCACGTCCGAACCCTTCCTGAACGTCGCCGGCGGCTTCGTCAGCCACCCCTTCATCGTGAAGCCGCTGGTCGTCGGTCAAATCGCCCGTCGCCTGCTTGATCTTGCCCTTGATCTGGTCGGCCTTGCCATCGATCTCGTCTTTGTTCATCGTTTTTTGCCTCCGGAGCACAACTACTTCAAGAAGCGGTGCGTCAGCCATATCGCGGCCCGCGGCCGACGGCTGGCTTTGCTGTAAATTGAAGGGGATTCGATGAAGCAGGAGCATCCATGAACGTCCGAGTGTTCGTTGCTGCCGCACTAATCGGCGCACTCTCTCTACCTTTCGCAGCCGAAGAGCGCATCAATTCCGACCTCAACTCCCGCATTCGCGAAGAAGGCATGCAGCAATCGCAGCTCATGCGAACGCTGCACTTTCTCACTGACGTGTACGGTCCGCGATTGACGGGCTCGCCCAGTCTGAAGGCCGCGGGTGAGTGGGTGGTCAAGACGATGGAAGGGTGGGGGATGAAGAACGCCCGCCTCGAGCCTTGGGATTTCGGACATCCCGGGTGGACCAATGACCTCGCTTGGGGCGCGATTACCTCGCCGGTGAAGGACTCGCTCGTGCTCGAGGTGCTCGCATGGACGCCAGGGACCAAAGGGATCGTGCACGGCAAAGCCGTGAACATCGTGATTCCGGAACAACCGACAGCCGATGAACTCGGCGCCTATCTCGGCACGGTGAAAAGCAAGGTGCGCGGCGCGATCGTGATGGTCGGCAAACCACGTGTCGTCCCCGTTAACATCACACCCGCCCCTAAACGGAACACCGATGAAGACGTGAAAGCTCGATACGACCCCAACAATCCGAATGCAGGCCAGCGCGGCCGCGGGCGTGGCCGCGGCCAGCAGGAGCCCAGACCTGGAGCGCTCCCGGCGCGTGAGCTCGCGCAGCAGATCGACCAGTTTCTCGTCGACAACGGCGCGCTCGTGCGCGTCAACGATGCCGGCCGCGAACACGGTCAGATCATCGCGTTCGACAACAGAACCTACGACATCACCAAAGCGGTTCCCACCGTGGTGGTGCGCAACGAAGACTACGGGCGGATCGCACGGATTCTCGATGACGGTGTGCCGGTCGAACTCGAGTTCAACATCGTCAATCGCACCTACCCAGAAGGGCGCACGGCTTACAACACCATCGGCGAGATTCCAGGCACCGACAAGAAGGACGAGGTCGTGATGCTCGGCGGGCACCTCGATTCGTGGCACTCGGCGACTGGCGCGACCGACAACGCAATTGGGTGTTCGATCATGCTGGAAGCGGTCCGGATCCTGATGAAACTGGGCGTTCAGCCCCGTCGGACGATTCGTGTGGCGCTGTGGAGTGGTGAAGAGGAAGGAATCCTCGGCTCGCAGGCCTACGTGAAGGAACACTTCGGTTCGTTTGAAGCCCCGAAGCCTGAGTACAACAAGCTGGTCGCCTATCTCAACATCGACACCGGGACGGGCCAGCTGCGAGGGGCGAGCGTGTTCGGTCCCGCACCCGCGGCGGCCACGTTACGGGAGATCCTCGCGCCGTTTCAAGATCTCGGAATCTACGGTGCAAGTACGAGCAGCAGCCGCGTCGTCGCGGGCACCGACAGCACGGCGTTCAACAACGCGGGCCTGCCGGGGATCAGCTTCCAGCAGGATCCGATCGAATACAACACGCACACGCATCACACGAGCCTCGACACGTACGAACGCGTGATCGAAGCGGATGTGAAGAAGGCCGCCGTCATCGTCGCCTCGACGATCTACCACTTGTCGATGCGCGAGGAGATGCTCGCGCGATTTACCGCTGCGGAGATGCCCGCGCCTCCCGCACCCCGCGTGTCGGGACAGTAAAAGGGACGAAAACCCTTTACCTTTTGCCTTTTCCCTTTTACCTTTCCCTTTACCAATGTTCTGTGGAGACAAATTATGAAGATGGCGAAATGGCTGATCGTGGGCGCCGCGTGCCTCAGCGCCACGGCGCTGGCCGCGCAGCAGCCCGCCTCGACCGCAACGACACAGTCGCCCGCCACGAGTGGTGCCGCGACGGTCCCGCTCAATGCACCGATCCCGTTCGACTCGCAAGTCACGACCGGGCAGTTTTCCAACGGCCTGCGGTATTACATCCGAAAAAACAAAAAGCCTGAGCAGCGCGCCGAGCTGAGGCTGGTCGTCAACGCCGGATCGATTCTCGAAGAAACCGATCAGCGCGGGCTTGCGCACTTCGTCGAGCACATGGCCTTCAATGGCACGAAGCACTTCCCGAAACAGGAAACCGTGAAGTTCCTGGAATCAATCGGCATGCGCTTCGGACCAAGCGTCAATGCATTCACCAGCTTCGATGAAACCGTCTACATGCTCGAGGTGCCGACGGACAAACCTGACGTCCTCGACAAAGCGTTTCTCATCCTGGAGGACTGGGCGCATAACGTGTCATTCGATGCCGCCGAAATCGACAAAGAGCGCGGCGTCATCACCGAGGAGTGGCGGCTTCGCCGCGGCGCCGGCGCGCGGATGCAGGACAAGCAGTTTCCGATTCTCTTCAAAGGCTCGCGCTATGCCGAACGTCTGCCGATCGGCGACATGGAGGTGGTCCAGAGCTTCAAGCACGAGCGGCTGAAGAAGTTCTACGAGGACTGGTATCGACCCGAGCTGATGGCGGTGGTTGCGGTCGGCGACTTCGACAAGGCAGCTATCGAGACGCTCATCAAGAATCATTTCGAAACGATCCCGAAGTCGCCGGCAACGAAACTGCGGCCGGCCTACAACGTACCGGAACAGCCAGGGACGCTCTACGCAATCGCCACGGACAAGGAGGCGTCGGGGACCAGCGTCGCCGTGTACTCGAAAATGCCGGCCCGCGAGCAGACGACAGTCGGCGCCTATCGGCAGGGCATCGTCGAACGGCTTTTTGCGGGAATGCTGTCGACGCGGTTTTCGGAGATGGCACAGAAGCCTGACGCGCCGTTCCTCGGGGCGGGTGCCGGACGCGGACAGTTCGTGCGATCGCTCGAGGTGTCAACGCTGAGCGCAGGCGTGAAAGAGGACGGCGTCGAACGGGGACTCGACGCACTGTTCACCGAGGCGCTTCGAGTCGAGAAGTTTGGCTTCACCGCGACGGAACTGGATCGCATCAAGACCAACATCATGCGCGGGCTCGAGCGCGCCGTCACAGAGAAAGAGAACACCCCGTCGGCTTCTCTCGCCGACGAGTACGTGCGGAACTTCACCGAGAAAGAGCCGAGTCCCGGCATCGATTACGAAATGGGCCTGCATGCCCGGTTCCTGCCGCAGATCACCCTCGCTGAGGTGAACGCACTCGCGAAGCAGTGGGCTCCCGACAAGAATCGCGTGGTAATGGTCAATGCGCCCGAGAAGGCTGGCCTGACGATCCCTGACGAGACCAAGCTTGCCGGCGTAATTTCATCCGCAACTGGAAAAACCCTGACGGCGTACGTCGATACGGTCGGAACGCAACCGCTCATGGAGAACGCGCCGGCGCGCGGAGAGATCGCGAAGACCACGACAAAGGAGTCGTTCGGGATTACCGAGTGGGAGTTGAGTAACGGCGTCAAGGTCGTGCTGAAGCCGACGACGTTCAAAGAGGACGAGATCCTGTTCCAGGCGTTCAGCCCTGGCGGCACCTCGCTGGCACCGGACAACGACTTCATTTCGGCACAAACCGCGGCACAGGTCATTGCCAACGGCGGTGTTGGCAAGTTCAGCTCGGTCGAGCTTCGCAAAATGTTGACCGGCAAAGTGGCGTCTGCCCGGCCCTTCATCGGCGAACTCGAGGAAGGAATACGCGGAAGCGCATCGAAGAAGGATCTCGAAACGATGTTTCAGTTGATCTACCTGTCGTTCACGCAGCCTCGCGCCGATGCCGATATTTTCAAGGTCATGACGACGACGACCAAGTCGCAGCTCGCCAACCAAAAGAACACGCCCGAGTATGCGTTTGCCAGCGCGCTGAATTCCATCCTCAGCCAGGACCATCCGCGTGCGCGGTTGATGACGCCAGAGATGGTCGACCAGATGAATCTGGACAAGTCACTCGCGTTCTACAAGGACCGCTTCAGCGACGCAAGCGACTTTACGTTCGTATTCATCGGGAGTTTCGATCTCGACACGATGAAACCGCTGGTGACTCAGTATCTGGCGGCTCTTCCTGCCACGCACCGGAAGGAAACGTGGAAGGATGTCGGCATCAAGAGACCGACCGGCGTGATCGAGAAACGCGTCGAGAAAGGGCTTGAACCGAAGAGCCGGGCGGAACTCGTGTTCTCGGGCGCTTTTCCCTACACCCAGGAACAACGCGTCGCTATCCGCGCGATGGCCGAGGTGCTCCAGATTCGCTTGCGTGAGTCGCTTCGTGAAGACCTTGGTGGAACCTACAGCGTGTCGGCGTCCGCCGGCTATTCGAAGATTCCGCGTCAGGAGTACTCGGTCACAATCGCGTTTGGTTGCAGCCCGGATCGCACCGATGAATTGGTCAAAAGCGTGTTCAAGGAAATCGAGCAGTTGAAGACGGACGGGCCGACTGACAAGCAAGTTGCCGACGTCAAGGAAACGTTCCTGCGCGATCAGGAAACGAACATGAAGCAGAACGGATATCTGCTGGCCCAAATCGGCTCGCGGTACCAGTACGGCGAAGATCTGACCAGTCTCTTCAACCTGGCCGACTACTACAACAAGCTCGACGCGGCCACGGTCCGAGAAGCCGCACGTCAGTATCTGAAACCCGAGAATGTCGTGAAAGTGGCGTTGTTCCCGGAAAAGGTCGCGGCGCCGGAGCCGATGCCAGTCCCCGCTCTCACAACCTCCCGCTGAACAGATCGTAGGGTAAACTCCTCCAGCCTTTGGAGGAGTTTACTCATGCCTCGCGCCAGATTTCGGCTGCTCCGCACGGCAACAGCGCTTGCCCTTCCGTTTACGATCGCAGTGGCGTTCGACCGCACGGCCGTCCGCTCCCAGACGTCTCAGGCGAAATCCTCCATCGATGCTGACATTCTGAACGGTCTCTCGTGGCGCAGCATTGGCCCGCTGCGCGGCGGACGATCGCTGGCGATCTCGGGCGTGAAGGGTCGGCCGCGCGAGGGCTACTTCGGCACGACGGGCGGAGGACTCTGGAAGACGACCGACGGAGGGCAAGCGTGGTTCCCCGTTACCGACGGACAGATCCATAGCTCGTCGGTCGGCGCGTTGGCCGTATCCGAGTCGAACCCGGACATCGTCTTCATCGGTATGGGCGAGTCGTGTATCCGGGGCAACATTCAGCCGGGCGACGGCGTTTACAAGTCCACCGATGCGGGAAAAACGTGGACGCATGCTGGCTTCGCTGCCTCGCAGGCGATTTCGAAGATCCGGATTCATCCAACCAATCCTCAGATTGTCTACGTCGCATCCTTCGGCCGCTACGGCGCTCCAAGCGATGAGCGCGGCATTTTCAAAAGCACCGACGGCGGCACGACCTGGCGACGAACGCTGTTTCGCGACGCCAAGACCGGTGGCGTCGACATCGCGATCGATCGACACAACCCGAATGTGATGTTTGCGGCGCTGTGGGAGGCCTACCGCGTCGAGTACCAGATGTCGAGCGGCGGCCCAGGGAGCGGCCTGTTCAAATCTACCGATGGCGGTGAACACTGGACCGAGATTACCCGCAACCCCGGACTCCCTCGCGGCGTCGTCGGACGGATCGGCGTCGCCGTCTCCGGCGCCGACGCCAATCGCATTTACGCGATCGTCGAGAACGAAAACGGCGGGCTGTTCAGCTCCGATGACGGCGGCGGGACGTGGAAAGCCGTCAACGAAGGTCGCAATCTGCGACAGCGCGCGTTCTACTACACGCATGTGACCGCGGATCCGAAGGACAAGGACACGGTTTACGTCCTGAACGTCGGTACGTTCAAGTCAACAGACGGCGGAAAGACGATGATGAACTTCGCCGGCGGCGATTCCCACGATTTGTGGATTGATCCCGACGATACGCAGCACATCCTGCATGCCAGCGATCAGGGAGGTGCGGTTAGCTTCAACGCCGGTTCGCCGCAGCGGACCTGGACCTCGCGCGATTACGCGACCGGCCAGTTCTACCACGTTGCGACAACAGTGCACGTCCCCTATCACGTCTGCGGCGCGCAACAAGACAGCAGTACGATTTGCGTGCCGAGCGACACCTATCTGCCATCAGATAATCCGGCTCAGTCAGGAGCAGGACGTGGCCGTGGCGCACTCGGGCGGGGTGGTGCGGGTGGACGGGGTGGTGCCATTCCCGCAACCTACGGCGCCGGCGGATCGGAGCCAGGCTACATCGCACCCGATCCGAAAGACCCGGACGTCTTCTACTCCGGCGGTAACAACGGATCGTTCCTCATCCGATTGAATCGCCGAACCGGCGAGTCGCGCGAGGTGAGCCCGTACCCGCGCATGTTCTCCGGCGAACCATCGAGTGCGCTGGTCGAACGCTGGCAATGGACCTATCCCATCATCTTTTCGCCGGTCGATCCAAATGTCCTCTACACGTCGTCGCAGCACGTCTGGAAGACGACCAATGGCGGTCAATCGTGGGACCGGATCAGCGGCGATCTCACACGGCACGATCCGAAGACCCTGGGCGAGTCGGGCGGACCGATCACCAAGGACATGAATGCGCCGGAGGTCTACGCAACGGTTTTCGCGCTTGGCCCGGGCAAGACTGACGTCAATGTGTTGTGGGCCGGCTCGGACGATGGCGTGGTCAGCGTGACGCGTGATGGTGGGAAAACGTGGTCGACTGTGACGCCGACGGAGATGCCGGAATTCGGCCGAGTGAGCCAGATCGATGCCTCCATGTTCGATGCTGGTTCGGCCTACATCGCGGTAAAGAGACCTCTACTTGACGATTTGAAGCCATACATCTTCCGAACGCACGACTTTGGTCGCACGTGGACACGCATCACCAACGGACTTGGCCCGACCGATTACGTCCACGTCGTCCGAGAAGATCCGACGCGTCGCGGCCTCCTGTATGCCGGTACCCAGCACGGTGTCTACATATCGTCGGACGATGGCAATCTGTGGGAACCGTTGTCGCTCAATCTTCCTGACGTGCAGATCTCGGATCTCATCGTCGAAGACAACGACCTCACGGTAGCGACACACGGACGCGGTTTCTACATCCTCGACGACATCGCGCCGCTGAGGGAGGCACGAGCGATTTCAACCGGGTCCGCTGCGCACCTGTTCAAACCGGCAGATGCAGTCCGCGGAGCAGGACCGGTCACCATTTCTTATCTCTTGAAACAACCAGCAAAGGACCTGCGGATTGAAGTCCTCGACAGCAAGGGAACCGTCGCATTCTCAATTGCCGGCGCTGCTGCCGACGCCGGAGGCCGCGGACGTGGCCGCGGCCAGCAACCGTCAGCACAAGCTGAAAGTGCAGATGCCTCGACCGAGCAGCCGGCACCCGGTGGTCGAGGACGAGGTGGTCCGCCAACGACGTCGATGGCCGCGGGCCTCAATCGTACGACGTGGAATCTCGAGTATCCGGGACCGACGACGTTCCCCGGCATGGTGTTGTGGGGAGCCACGACGAGCGGGCCGTCTGCACCGCCAGGGAACTATCAAGTGCGCCTGACGGTCGATGGCAATAGCCAGACACAGACGCTACTCGTCAAGCGTCATCCGCTGCGAAGCGTCACGGAGGGGGATCTCCAGGAACAATTCGATCTCGGTATCCGGATTCGGGACAAGGTCACGGAGGCGAACAATGCCGTGATCCTCATTCGCAACGTCAAACAACAAGTGAAGGATCGGCTGGCGAAGTCCAACGATGCGCAGCTTGCTGATGCCGCCGGTCGATTGACTGCCAACCTCTCAGCGGTGGAAGAAGCCATCTATCAAGTGAAGAACCAGAGCAACCAGGATCCGCTGAACTTTCCGATCAAGATCAACAATCGAATCGCATCGCTGCTACGCGCCGTCAACACCGGCGACGGCAAACCGATCGCGAGCATCGAGCCGATCTTCCAGGACCTGATCGCCGAGTTGAAAATGCAGACGGACAAGATTCAACAGATCCTTGCCACTGACCTGCCCGCCTTCAACAAGGATGCAGCGAGGCTCGGGTTGGATGCGGTATCTGCAAAAAAATGATGGGTACCACGCCCGGTCACACTGCGACTGTGTCTTCGAGATAAACAGGAGAAAAGAGAACTGAGGATCGTTTTGTTTGTTCCTCCCTTCTCCGTTCTCCTTATGTCATCTCTTAAGAGCCGCCTCCTTAGATGCAGCCTTGGCAATGACCTGGCCGCTTTCAATAAGGATGCAGCGAGGCTCGGGTTGGATGCGGTATCTGCAAAAAAATGACGGGCACCACGCACGGTCACACTGCGACTGTGTCTTCGCGATAAACAGGAGAAAAGAGAAGTGAGGATCGTTTTATTTGTTCCTCCCTTCTCCGTTCTCCTGTCATCTTTTAAGAGCCGCCTCCTTTTCTCTTCCCCCATGTAGGTGGCGGCGGTTCCGTGGTCTTGCGATCGACCGGGCTCGCCTTCAGCAGGCGCATCGCCTCCTCGACCGCGCGTTCGAGCTGCGGGTCGTGGCCGGCGATTACGTCCTTCGGAAAGTTTTCCACATCAATGTCGGGTGCGACGCCTTCGTTCTCGACTGCCCACTTCCCGTCGCGCGTGAAGAAACCTCCGCGCGGCGCGATCATCGATCCGCCATCGACGAACGCCGGCGTATCAGCGGTGTGAACGAGTCCGCCCCAGGTGCGCTTGCCGACGAGTGGACCGATCTTCCTCAGCTTGAACATGTAGGGCATCAGGTCGCCACCCGAGCCGGCCATCTCATTGATGATCATGACCTTCGGTCCCCAGATGCCGGCTGACGGACTGGTGAAGGGATAGCGATCACCGGCGACGTTGTTGAAGTAGCCATCGAATTGGCGCCCCAACAGATCGACGATGTAGTCGGCCGCGGAGCCGCCGCCGTTGTAACGCTCGTCGATGATCGCGCCCGACTTGTCCTGTTGCGCGAAGTAGTAGCGATTGAAGCTGCTGTAGCCCGGCTGACCGGTGTTCGGCAGGTAGACGTAGGCGAGCTGACCGTTCGACAGCTTGTCGACAAGACGACGATTCGATTCCACCCACGCGCGCGTCCGCAGCGTTTGCTCGCTCGGCACCGGAACGACGGTCACCATCCGCGCGCCTTCCATTGCCGGCTTGCTATTGACTGTCAACGCCGTCTGCCGTCCCGATGTCCCATCGAGCAACCGATAGATGTTGTCCGGTGCTTTCAGCTCGACGCCGTTGATCGCGACGATGTAGTCACCGACCGAGACGTTGACGCCGGGAGCGGCGAGCGGCGCGCGCAGTTCGGGATTCCAGCTCTCGGTGTCGTAGATCTTCGCAATCTTGTAGCGGCCGCTGTCAATCGTGAAGTCCGCGCCCAGCAGGCCGCCAATCGATGGCGGCACCTCGGGCATGTCGCCGCCACGCACGTAGGAGTGGCCGATCGCGATCTCGGCTCCCATGTTGTCGAGGAGGTAGTTCAAGTCGGCACGATGATTTGCGTACGGGAGAAGCTGTCCGTACATCTCTTTCATCTTTGGCCAGTCGGCACCGTGCGTGTTCGGGACGTACAGGTAATCCCGCTGGTTGCGCCACCCTTCGTTGAAGATCTGTTTGAATTCCTCCTTCGGCTCGAGATACATCCGCAGTGTCGCGTTGACTCGACCTTGACCGGCCTGCGGCGCGGACGTCGCATCGACCAGGAAGAGGTTGACGGCCGGTGCCGCATCGGCCGCGCCGCCCTGTCGCCCCCGGCCACCGCCACCGCCGCCGGTGCGATACAGAAGCTTGCACCCATCGGCGCTGAGATCGTATTCAACAGCCCCGCCCACGAACGTCGATCCCCGGCGGTCGCTGACACGGTATCGCTGCAGCGCATTACCACCGCCGACGCCGCCGCGCCCCTGGGAACCGGGCGCCGCTTCGAGGTAGAACACCGTTCCGGCAACACCGGCGCGAAGTTCCGAGTACTGCCGTTCAGGAACGCCCTCGACCGAGATGATGCGCTGCTGCAGCCCCTCGAAATCGATCTGAACCGTCACCGGCGTTCGCGGACGTGGAGAAGCGGCGGACTGATCGCTCGGAGATTCCTGGCTGCCTTCACTGCCGGCTTGCCCGGGGCCACCGCGACGCGCCGTGCATGCATTCGGTGTTGGCGCTGGTCCCGACGGACGATTGCCAACGCCGGCGTCCTCGTCACTCTCGGGCAGGAGGGGACTCGGTTCTCCCTTCTTTAAAACGGCCAGATACAGTCCGAAGTTTTCTTCGCGATCGTACGAGGTCATGTCGAGCCACTGCGACCGCAGACCAAAATCGGTGGAGGCGAGGAACCACAGATACTTTCCGCTCCCGTCCCACGCCGGCCACACGGCGTCGGCAAGACCATCGGTGACCTGCTTGGTTTCGCCGGTCTCGACATTGCTGACGTAGATCGCGTGGTAGAGGGATTTCAGCCGGCTCGCATACGCCACCCACTTCGAGTCCGGACTCCACACAGGATTGAGCGTCCGCTGCGGCACCATCCACGGGTCGCGGCCAACCATCCTCGCTTTGCCGCTCTCGACATCGAGGACCCAGACGTGAAGGTTGGTATCGCTGTAGACGATCTTCTTGGAATCCGGCGACCACGACGGCGTGTAGTAGTGCGCAGGTTTCTCGAGCGCGATCTCACGCGGCGGTGTGAGACCGTCGGGCGTCTCGAGGACCAGTTTGTACTCCCCCGATTTGTCGCTGAAGTACGAGAGGTACTTACCATCAGGAGACCACGCCGGATCGCGTTCGGCCGATCCGCTCGAGTGGCTCAGATTCCTGACGTCTCCCTTCTCGGCCGGAATGGTGAAGATCTCTCCCCGTGCTTCCGCAGCAATGCGCTTCCCCGTCGGCGACAACACGATGCCGGACATGCGACTGGTGACGTCTTCCCACCGCGGCATCATCCAGGGAAAATCACCGGTCGCGCGGATATTGACGATCGAGGCTTTGCCCGTCTTCGGATCGAGTTCGTGCACGTAGCCGGCCTGCTCGAAGACAGCGACGCCGCCACCGGAGTCGAGCGTCTTCACATCGAAGTCGGTGAACCGTGTCACCTGCGTCAGTTTCTTCGCCCGTGTGTCGTACGACCACACGTTCGAGACGCCGTCGCGATCGGAGAGGAAGTACACCGAGTCGCCGACCCACACCGGATCCATATCCTTCGAGTCGGTCCACGGCGGCGTCACCAGATCGAAGGTCTTGGTGTCGACGATCCAGATCGGCCGATTCTGTCCGCCGCGATAATTGCGCCGCTCCTCGTCCCAGGAGTTGTTCAACCGATACGCGACGTGCGAACCATCGGATGAGATCTTGCCCTGATACGCGCGGGGCAGCGCCATCGGCTGTTCGACACCCCCGTCGACCGGCACGGTCCAGAACCGCGGTGCCGCACTTGGTGCCGCGCTTGCGCGGCCCGAGGCGAACATGACGTGCTTCCCGTCGGGTGTCCATCCTTGAACCGTGTCCGCGCCCGGATGCCACGTCAATCGCTTGGGCTCGCCCCCTTCCGCCGGCACGACGTACACATCCGCATTGCCAGCGTACTCACCGGTGAATGCGATCCACTGGCCGTCTGGCGAAAAGTGCGGGCTGATCGTTTGCCCCTGGAAGCTCGTGACTCGGCGCGCGACGCCGCCGCCGCGCTCGACCACCCACACGTTGTTGGCGTAGGTGAAGGCGATCTGCGTCGCGCTGACGGTAGGCGACCGCAGAAGCCGCGTTTCCCCGCCGTTCGGGACCGCGGACAGGGCCACGCCCAGTGCGGGGAGAACCAGCAGACACAGGTAACGGGCAGCGCGTCTCATCCTCATAACCCACCTATAAACATGTTCAGACTTGCAATGGCCGCCAAAGAATACAGAAAACACACCACAGACAAACACGGAAAAATAGACCTTAATCCGTGTGAATCCGTGGCTCCGGAAAATCGGTGGACTACAGCCCGAAGCAGTACAACGTCCCGTCGTAGGTGGCGAGATAAATGCGGCCGTTGGCGACGGTGATCCCGTTGAAGTGGTTCCACTGGTGCATCTGGCTGCCGCTCGACCACAGTTCCTTGCCCGTCTGCGCATCGAGCACATAAATCGTCGCGTGCGTCCCCTTCTCCGCGCGGATGGTCGAGTCGAACTGCAGGCCGATATCGGGCCAGGCCTGCTTGGTTTCTTCGCCGCTCCCGTAACCAAACACCATCCCATTGGCAATCACGACCGGCTCGCCACGCTTCATGTCGCGGGAGATCCACGCGGGTGCGAGCTCCAGCTTCCCGTTTTTCTCTTCGACTTTGAACGCTGCAACACCGCCATCCTTCGTCAGCGGCGTATTCATGATCGGGAACTTGGCCTGCGAGTGCGCTGGTCCCCAGAACGGGGCGAGCACCCACCGGGTTCCCGACGAGTCCTCCCAGGTCGACAACGCACCCCAGCTGCCGGCATCCTGAAAGTCAACTTCCTCGTTGCAGAAGAGCGGCGTCTTGAACAGCGGCGTCTGATGATCGGCGCCGCCGAGCGACTTCGGATCGAGCAGATACATGCGGCATTCCTTGCCCGATGCCGCCATCAGCTCGCGTCCTTTGAAGTCGAAGATCGTCGGTGTGTTGTTGGGATCGAGATCGCGCTTGCGCAGCCAGTCCCAGTTGGTCGGCGTGTAGTAATCCTTCAGCTTCAACTCGTCGCCGACGATCTGCACGCCGATGACGCTGTTGCCGTAGCGGGGCGGATCGCTGGTCGGGTCGTAAATGCCGTCGCCGGTGGTCGTCCACGCCGCACCCGTTGAATCAATGACCGCGCCTCGGCGGCCCCAGGCACCACCGCTCCCTGAGTTGTAGCTCATGATCTTGTGGCGCGGGTCGTCCAGCTTCACCGCCGAAATGCTTTCACCGGCGTAGGTATTCGCCATCCACAACACGTTGTCGACCAGGTTCAGGCTCCAGCCTTTGCCGAGATGGAACATGTAAGACGGTTGCAGATCCTCGCCCGTCGCCGCATTGAGGATGTGCAGCATACCGTCACCGGTGATGAAATAGATCGGCCGTCTCCCTTGCGCATCCGGCGGACCAATCACCGGCGTGTCGCTGCTGCCGCCGGGCCGAAGAAATCCAAGGTGCGCCGGGTCGGTCGGTTGTTGCTGCCCGCCTCCGCCTCCGCCTCCACCACCACCGGCGCCGCCGCGGCCGGCTGGCTGCTCATAGTCCCAGTGCTTCTGCCAGATGGTCTTTCCGGTGTCAGCGTCGAACGCGTACAGATTGTCGGAAATCCCGGAAACAAAGCCGACATGCTTGACGCCAGACGGTGTGTTCAGCTGGCCGACCACGAGCACCGGCATCAACGAATGCAGCGCGCGCACCTGATTCTTCGTCTCGAGCTTCCACAGAAGCTTCAGGTTCTTCACGTTGTCTTTGGTCAGCGCCTTCTCTTGCTTGTTCCAGCCCGTGCGCTGATTATCGCCACCGTCGGTCGTCCAGTCGTACAAGGCGGCGCCGGCCTGCGCGCTCACCGTCGCAACATGCGGGAGACGATCCGTGCTCCATGCCAGACCGCAGCACGCCGTCATCGCCGCCAGAGATATCCACTTTTTCATGACCGTCACCTCTCCATCGGCATGCCAAACACGTACAGCGTTCCATCCGACGCGGCGACGTAGACCTGACTGTCGCCCGCCGATGGTCCGACCCCACGCACCGGTGACGTGATCGTCGTGCCGCTGGTCCACAATTCTTTTCCTGTTGCCGCATCCAGCGCGTACAGCACCGCATTCGATGCGCGACCGCGTCCCTTCGCTTCCCCACTGGCGAGGGCAAAGACGACCCCGTTGACGACGACCGGCGTCACCGGCGATGCGAGATCGCGCGAGGTCCATTGCGGCTGCAGCGTCGGCGCGTCGTTTTGATCGACGACGGTGAACGCGACGAGCGTTCCGGCCGTCACCGTGCCATTCGCCATTGCGACTTTCGTTTCGGCCTGGAGTGGGCCACCCACGGACGCAACGATCCATCGGGTCCCCGCGGAATCCAGCCAGCTTGCGAGGCCGCTCGGATCCTCGAGGGCTGCCGAGACCTGTGATGACTTGTGAAGCGGTGTTTTGTGATCGGTCCCGCCAAGCGATGCGCTGTCGAGCACATATAAGCGGCCATCCTTGTTCGCCGCAACGATGAGATCTTTGTTCTTGTACTGAAAGACGACGGGGTTCGACGTGAAGGGGGTGGTGGTCGCGAACCAGTCTTTCTGCGTCAGCGTTTTCTGGTCGAGCGACACGACCGCGTTGGCGACCTCTGACTTCCCGGCACCGGTGGCGATATACAACGTGCCGTCAGTGCCAAACGCCGGCGGCACCGTTCCGGCAATCGTCGCCCCCTTGGTGTCATACGACTGCACGGCCTTTGCTTCGCTCGCAAGATCGACCGACCAGACGCCGTTGGCCACGCCCGAACAGTTGCCGGTCGTCGCTGCGTAGAGCGTGGTGTCGACGAGAATGGAGCCGGCGACGTTTGCATTGGGCGGCAACAGCTTCACCGGGGGAACCTGATCGGTTCCGATTTGCGGATTCATTACGTGCACCATGCCGCCGGTCGAGATCGCGAAGACGTTGTCGTTTCCACCGCGGCCGTTTGCGATTTGCGGTCCCGTCGCCCCGCGGCCCCGGCCGCCGCCACCCCCACCGCCGCGCCCCACCGGTGGCGTCAGCGGCGTCGATTTCGTCAAGACCGGCAGGCCCGATGAACAGGCCGCCGCTTTCGGAGCGGAGGTTGCCAGCTTCTGCTGCCAGAACATGCGGTTCAGGTCGTAGTCAATCGAATACACCTGCCCCGACGCGCTGCCGACGAACGCGAGCGCCTTGAACCCCTTATAGGCAATGATGTTTGGCAGCAGCAGCGGCTGCGTCAGCCGGTCGTTGTCGAGTTTACGTTTCCAGAGGAACTGAAACCCCGGCGACTGCATCGCCGCTAACGAAATCTTCGGATCGGCCCGCACGAACGACGTCCGCTGTGCATCGCCACCAACTGTCGTCCACGCCCCGCCGCCGCGTCCCTGTGCAGAAACCGCGACGGCAGCGGCAATCACAACCGCTCCGATCAAACCCAAGCGGGACTTCATTTGCTTTCTAAACATCCTGTGCGTCCTCGGATCGTCTTCCGTCTGAAGACGGAAGGGCCACATGATTCTTGATATGTCCCGCCGAAGCCGCGCAGCGGGGGAGGCGGACGTTTTACTATTTTTCCGCGAACGCGTGTATAACGACTCTGCTCTGCAATACTGCTCCGCCACGTCATATTGCAGAGCAAAACATCAGTCAGCGCGAAAGACGGTATAGTTAGAAGATACGCGCCGGGCGGCCGCGCCGCTTACGGGCCACGGAAGAACACGGGCCAAAGAAGACGGAAGCACACGGCACGGGCCACGGAAGAACACGGAAGAACACGGGCCACGGAAGAACACGGAAGAACACGGAAGAACGGGCCGCGGAAGGACACGGATTAACACGGGCCACGGAAGAACACGGATTAACACGGCACGGGACACGGAAGAACACGGAAGCACACGGGACGGGCCGCGGAAGGACACGGATTGACACGGGCCACGGAAGAACACGGAGAACGGACCGCGGAAGGACACGGATTAACACGGGCCACGGAAGAACACGGAAGAACGGACCGCGGAAGAACACGGATTAACACGGGTCCCGGATCCCGCTCAACGGATCCCGGCTGACTTAATTCGCTGAATACTCAGGTTCCTCATGCACGACCCCAATACCCTCAGAACGCTCCGGTGGACGGGCGCACTTCTCGTCGTTGGCATTGTCACAATAATCGCGGCGATCGGCGCCAAGGCGCAGGATCAGGACGATGCGCCGGCGGCGGCGTTCAGGCGCGTGTGCAGTAACTGCCATGACGCGGATCGCATTCTCTCGACACGCCGGACGCGCACGCAGTGGGAAGAAGTTATCGAGAAGATGATCGACCGCGGCGCCGAGGGGACGTCGGACGATTTCACCACCGCAGAGGAATACTTGCTTCGCGTCAGCGGCCGCGTGAACGTGAATCGCGCGACGACCAAAGATATGGTGACCGTGCTGGCGATTACACAGAAAGATGCCGACGCGATCGCCGAGTACCGAAAGGCCAACGGCGAAATCAAAGATTTCGACACGTTGGTCAAAGTCCCGGGAATCGATCTCGACAAACTGAACAAGGCACGCGACGCGATTTCGTTTTAGTTGCGCCGCGTTCGTCACGCTGAGGGTGCTATGCGGAATGTCTTGAGGGTTCCAGCAGCGGCGATTGTGTGCGCCGCCCTCGTCACCGCCGCGTGCGGCGGTTCCTCGCCGACGCCGTCCTCATCGGGTGCCACCACGCCGGCGCCAGCGCCCCCTCCCAAACCGGCGCCGCCGTCGGGACCTGCCCTCTACGTCTCGGACGAGACTGGCGGCAACGTCATCGTCATCGATCCTGCCGCAGGACAAGTGCTCGAGCGCCTTGCCGTCGGCAAACGGCCGCGAGGTATTCGCGTCTCCCGCGACGGCTCCCAACTCCTGGTCGCGCTCTCCGGCTCCGCCATAGCCGGGCCTAATGTCGACGAATCGAAGCTGCCTCCTCCCGATCGTAGCGCCGACGGCATTGGTGTCGTCGATCTGGCGACGCACAAACTGGTGAAGAAGTATGAGAGCGGCGACGATCCCGAGCTGTTCGATATGTCGCCCGATGGCAGCACGATCTACGTGTCGAACGAGGATGCCGCACAGACCTCGGTCATCGACGTCACGAGCGGCAACATCGTTGCTCGCATCAGCGTCGGCGGAGAACCAGAAGGGGTCACCGTGAACCCGGACGGCACGCTGGTGTTCGTCACGTCGGAAGAGAGCGGCGACGTGGCTGCCATCGAGACAAAAACGCGCAAGGTGATCGCGCGGATCAAGACGGGACCACGACCACGTTCGGTTACCTTCTCCAAGGACGGCGCCATCGCATTCGTGCCGAGCGAAACTGCGGCCCTCATCAGCGTCATCGACGTGCCCAAGCGCAAAGTCGTCTCGACGATTCAGCTTCCGAAGATCGAAGGCGCGGAAACGCCGCCGCGGCCGATGGGCGGCGTTCTTTCTCCGGACGGCACGCAGGTGTTCATGTCCCTGGGACGCGCGAGCGCGGTCGCGGTGATTGACGTGGCGAGCCGGAAGCTGCTCCGGACGATCACTGGTGTCGGCGCGCGCCCGTGGGGCGTTGCGCTCAGCGCCGACGGCTCGAAGCTTTATACCGCGAACGGTCCAAGCGGCGACGTCTCCATCATCGACGTCGCCAGCGGGAAGGTCGAGAAGAAGGTTTCGACGGGGGGAAGCCCCTGGGGCGTCGTCGTCGTCACCCGGAAGTAGTTGGCTACTGAAGGTCCCAGCGCACTCGCACGGAAAAACTGCGTCGCGCCGCAAGCGCCGTTCCCGAAAAGAGTCCGGCGAAGTTGATCACGTCGAACCGGTTGGTGAGATTGCGAACCTCCGCCTGGAGCCGGACGACGTGCTTCGCTGATTTCGCGATGGTCACACCGCCGGCGATGTCCAGCGACGCATTCGGTCGTACGCGTCCGGTGTCGAAATTCACACGCTCGAGGACGTCCTCGCCGAACTGCTCGGCAGCATCTTCTTGCGTTCCGTCGAAATCCTCGAACGGCAGTCCGCTCCCGTACGATCCGGCCACCGCGATCCACGTCGAGGGCGAGAACTGGTACGTCGCGCGGCCGCGAATTGTGTGCCGCTGATCTTGCGTCAACGCAAATGTCTCCGTTGACTCGAGCTGTTCAGTGTCTTGCTCGCCGAGGAACAGTCCGCCCGTCACGGGCAGCTCGCCGATGCCGCGCATCAATGAGTAACCGAAGGAAGCCGTCAGGTTTTTCCACCGACGCAGGTCGATCTTCGTCTCCGCTCCGTAGACATGCCCGTACCGAAAGGCGATGGGAAAGCTCACGCCGGTGTTCAACAGCAGATCATCGTCGGCCATGTCGTGGATCCGTCGATCGTATCCAGCGACGTCGACGCGGGCCCGATCGCCAATCGCCTTCGAGACTCCCGCCTCGAAGAAATTTCCGCGCGACGTCGGCACCGGCAATCGTTCGCTCTCCGCTCCGAGCCGCTCGAACTCGTCGGTGCTCGCAAGGAGCAGGTTCTCGATGCCAGGTGTCTGAAACACGCGGTCGTACGACGCCCGGAATACCAAGTCCTTTGCTGGCGACCAGGCGACGGCCAGTCGCGGGCTGAAGGCGTTGTCTTCGACGACGAGGCTGTAGTGATCCCAGCGGAGCCCGGCGTTCACCGTCCAGGGACCGCTGCGAATTTGATCCTGGACGAAGAGCGCCTGCTCGCGATTGGGACGACGATCGTCGAACGCGAACTCCGTCGGGACATCAGAATCGAAATCGTCATCGTCGGTGATCGTGTAGGCGAATTCCTCTCGTACGGTTCCCGCACTCATGTCGGCGCCCGCTTTCCACTCATGCACGCCGCGGTGGCCGGAGACCGATCCATTCAGGTAGAACTCGCGAAAGCCGCGGTCCTGCGAGGCCGCAATCGGCGTCGACTCGGCGTTAGACCACAGTTTCGCTGAGAGGTTCCGAACCATGCCGCGAAGGTCTCCAACCATGCTCGACGAAAAAATCCGCTGCATTGAAAACTGCGCGGCGTTTTCCAGGCTCTTGCGATCCTGACGCTGTCCGGCCTCCTGCTGAATGTTCTCGTTGGGCACGAGGAAGCGAGAGGAACCGTGGCGGAGAATGATGCCGAGCCGGCTGGACGGGCTCAGCTCACGTTCGTAGCGCATCGACGCGCTGGCCGTCGATCCATGGTTGGTGAAGTTGTCCGCGACGGGCGGATCGAGATAGCGGTCGGTCGTCGCCGCAGCCGCAGTCAAGCTGATCGTGCTCTTCTCGCCTCCATGCTCGACAATCGCTTCACCACTTCCGGTCTCAAAGCTCCCTACAGATGCGGACACGGAACTGGCAAAACCCCGTCGCGCCGACGCCACGGTCGCGACTTCGATGACGCCGCCAAGCTTCCGTCCGTATTCTGCCGGATACCCGCCGGTCATAATGGTCATCGAATGGATACCGTCGGCGCCGGCTTCTGGGGCGAAGACGGGCGAACGGTTGTCGGTCATCGGCAGCCCATCGACGACATATTGCGTCTGATACTCGGACCCGCGGGGATGAAGAATCCCGTTGGCTTCGAGCAGCCAGCCCGGCTGCGTATTCACGAGATCGGGCAAGACTCGGCCCGGCAGTGCCGTGGTGCGTTGCTGAAGCGTCTCGGATCCGATGCGATGCACCAGGGTCACCTGGTGCGGATCGAGCAGAGTGGAATCCGCGGTGACCGTGGTCTGCGTCTGCACGGCGGAGACGTTCATCGTGACGCGGAAATCGGTCGGTAGCGCCGACCGCACCTCGACGACCTGTGACGCGTCGGCAAAGCCGCTCCGCTTGACGACGACTTGGTACGAGCCGAATGGCAGCCGTCGAACGACGGCGACACCAGTGGCATCGGTATCGACCTGCTGACGAACTTCGTTGGCCTGGCTGGTAACCTCGACCGGACCCGGCAAGGCGGCGCCGGTCGTATCTGTCACCGTAACGCGGAGTTCACCTGTGTTGGCTTGACCAAATTGGCCGAGGGCCACCACCAACGCAAGCGCGCAGGCGAGCATGGAACATATTGTACAGGCGGGGTAAACTCCATGCCGTCATCGTCGTAAGCCACTGATGAACACGGAAAATACGAACCACGGATCAACACGGACAGTACGAACCACGGATGAACACGGACAATACGAACCACGGATCAACACGGATTAACACGGATTGAATCGGATCAGGGTCAACGATCCGGGCCACGGAAGAACACGGAAGAACACGGATCAGATCCCTGATAACGGATAAATCGAAGAATACGGATTACAAACTGGGGTAACAGGAGAATTGAATGGTTGCCGCTTTGGTTCTGTTGCTGGCACAGGTCGCAGGCTCCGCGCCTGCCGGCCCACCCCCTGGTCAAGGAAGCGGACCGGGCCTCCGTGCCGCCCCGACGGCCATCAGCGGGACAGTTCGAGACCTTTCCGGCAGCGTCGTTCCCAACGCCACGATCACCGTCCGCAACGGTTCGAAGGGCGAACAGACGGTTACCGGCCCTGACGGACGATTTACCGTGAATGCCGCCGCCACCTCAGAGATCGTGCTCGTCGTCCGGGCCGCTGGATTCGCCGAACTCCGTCACACCGTCAGTGCAGGCTCCTCTCCGACGAACATCGACATCGTCCTCTCGCCGGCGTCCGTGCAAGAGGCGGTGACCGTCACGGCCACCCGAAGCGAACAACGCACCGGCGATGTTCCTGCGTCGGTGAGCGTCCTCGATCGTGAAGACATCAAACAGTCGCCGGCGCTGGTTGCCGACGACCTCTTGCGTCAGATCCCGACCTTCAGCTTGTTCCGTCGGACGAGCAGCCTGGCGTCGCATCCGACCGCACAGGGCGTGTCGTTACGCGGCATCGGACCGAGTGGGGTCAGCCGCACGCTGGTGCTGGTCGACGGCGTTCCAAACAACGATCCGTTCGGCGGGTGGGTGTATTGGTCGCGGGTACCGCTCGAGAGCTCCGAGCGAATCGAAGTGGTCGATGGTTCGACGTCAAGCCTGTACGGCAACTACGCAATGGGCGGGGTCATCAACTTCGTCACCAATCCCGCGACGCCAAAGACGCTGGACGTCAAGGCGCAATACGGCAACCGCAGCACGCCGAAGGTCGACTTCAGGGGCAGCCATGTGTGGGGCAAGCTCGGTGTCACCGTCGATGGCAACGTCTTCAACACCGACGGGTACTACATCGTGCGCGAGAACGAGCGCGGCAGAGTGGACAACAGAGCCGCCGCGGAATTCTGGAACCTGAACCTCAAGCTGGATTACACGCCGAGCGATCGGGTCCACGCGTTCGCTCGCATTGGCTACTTCGACGAGAATCGCGACAACGGGAAGGCCAGTACAATCGATGGCACCGAGGAAGCCAACGATACAATCTGGCGCGCTTACAGCGGCGGCGTCCGCGCGCGGATGCCCGATCAAAGTGAATTGCAAGCGACGGTCTTCACCGACTTCGAGACGTTCCACAGCAATTTTCTGGCGGTACCGGCTGCGAATCCTCCGCGCAGCATCGGGCGGATGACGCTGACGCAGAAGGTCCCGACGCACAGCGCCGGCGGCATGGTGCAGTGGTCGCGCGCCTTCGGCACGAAGCAGTACTTCACCGCCGGCTCTGACCTGCGTTGGGTCGACGGCGACAGCCTGGAGAATGGACTCGACGCGCAGACCGGCACGACAGTAGTCCTGCTGCGGGATTCCGGCGGCACGCAGCGCAACTACGGATTCTTCGTTCAGGATCTCATCACGCCGACTTCGCAACTCGTGCTGACATTGAGCGCGCGTGTCGATGGCTGGCGGAATTACGAGGGCCACAACCTCGAAACCAGCCTGATCGGTGCGCCAGTCAACAATGTACCGTCGCTGCCAGATCGAAGCGACACGGTCGCGAGTCCGCGCGCCGCGGCTCGCTATCACCTCACCGATCGACTCGACGTCTGGGGAGATATCGGCTGGGGCTTTCGCACTCCGACGCTGAATGAGTTGTATCGGCAATTCCGCGTCGGCACGACACTTACCCTCGCCAATTACAATCTCGGTCCCGAACGCCTCACCGGCGGCGAAGCTGGAGCATCGTTCGCGATCACACCGAATTCAACGGTTCGCGCCACCTGGTTCGACAACCACATCAAAGATCCGGTGTCGAACGTCACGATCAGCCAGGTCGGCAACAACGTCACGCAGCAGCGGCAGAATCTCGGGAAGACCCACGTCCGCGGCATCCAGACCGATGTTGAGTATCATTTCGCATCGGATTGGAGAGTCGCAGCGGCCTATGTCTACGATCAGGCGAAGGTCACGGAAAATCCGACGACGCCGGCCCTCGTCGGAAAGTGGCTTCCGCAGGTGCCTGAGCATCGCGGATCGCTTCGGCTCGCATATTCGAATGCTCGGATGTTCACCGCATCGGCCGGTGTCCAATTCGTCGGTTCGCAGTTCGACGATGACCTCAACACCCCGTCGCGGCGATTGCCTGACTTTGCCGTTGTCGACATCATCGGCTCACGCGCGGTGGGTCGAAACTTCGAGTTCTTCGCCGGAGTCCAGAACCTGTTCAACGCGGAGTATTTCGTCGGCACGTTACCGACGACGGTCGGCACGCCAAGGCTCATCACCGCAGGGATCAGGGTCACGCTCCGCTAACCCTGACCCTTTTGCCTTTTACTTCCGAGTCTGGTAATTTCAACAGCTAGATGTCCTTCTCGCTCATCTGTTGTTGTCTGGCGCCAGCCGCATCGATTTGTTGTCGATGCGCCTGTACGATGCCGGCGACGCGCGGGTGAGACGCCTTTAAGCCTTTCAGCTTCAACACTTTCAGCTTCTCCTCGCACATCGCTCGGCCTCAATTTCAAGGGAGTCGTTCGATATCGCAGCGTCGTATGCGCCAGCGGCAATAGGAGATCAGATGCACGCGCCAGGGGTCGTCTCAAGTCCTCGAGAAAGCAGTCCAACCGGTAGTCCGCCGGCCAGTGTTGTGCGCCCGCCGGAACACGCGCTCCGTCTCGACCACCTGCGTGTGCTCGAGGCCGAAAGCATTCACATCATCCGTGAGGTGGTCGCCGAATTTGAGCGGCCGGTGATGCTGTATTCGATCGGTAAGGACTCCTCCGTCTTGCTGCGACTGGCGCAGAAAGCGTTCTATCCGGGGCGCATCCCCTTTCCGCTCCTGCACGTCGACACGTCATACAAGTTCCGCGAGATGATCGACTTCAGAAACTCGTACACCCGCCAGATCGGTGCGAAGTTGATCGTTCACACCAACACGGAAGCGCTCGCCGAAGGCACGCAGCCCTTCGCCGTCGGGACGCAACGGTGTTGCGGATTGTTGAAGACGAAGTCACTCCTCGACGCGCTGGCCGAAGGTCAGTTTCAGGCGGCGTTCGGCGGAGCGCGCCGCGACGAGGAGCGTTCGCGCGCCAAGGAACGCGTCTTTTCGTTGCGTGACGAAAAAGGTCAGTGGGATCCGAAGCGGCAACGTCCGGAGCTCTGGCACCTGTTGAACGGACGAATCCGTCCGGGCGAGAGTATTCGCGTATTTCCGTTATCGAACTGGACCGAGCTCGACGTCTGGCACTACATCGAGGTCGAGCAGATTCCCGTCGTCCCTCTCTACTTCGCCAAAGAGCGCGATGTCATCGTCCGGGGCAATTCGCTGATCGTCGATGAGCAGCCGTTTGTCCAGCTCCTTCCCGGAGATCGGCGCGAGCGCGTGATGTGCCGCATGCGGTCGCTCGGATGTTCGCCGTGCACGGGCGCCGTGCGATCGACCGCCGATACGGTTTCGAAGATCATCGAGGAACTCATTCAGGTCCGCCACTCCGAGCGCCAGCTGCGTGTGATCGATCACGATCAGGACGGCTCGATGGAACTCAAGAAACGGGAAGGCTATTTCTGATGTCCGACCTGCTGCGCATCTGCACGGCCGGGAGCGTCGACGACGGGAAGAGCACGCTCATTGGACGTTTGCTGTACGATTCACGCGGCGTTTACGAGGATCAGATTCACTCGGTGACCGCGGCCTCACGCAATCGAAGTGCCGGGCCAATCGATTTCTCGCTCTTCACCGACGGGCTTCGGGCGGAACGTGAACAAGGGATCACGATTGACGTGGCGTACCGTTACTTCGCGACGTCGCGGCGCAAGTTCATCCTGGCTGATACGCCGGGGCACGAGCAGTACACCCGCAACATGGCGACCGGGGCGTCGACGGCGGACGTGGCGATTCTTCTGGTCGACGCGCGGCACGGTGTGCGGGAGCAGACTCGGCGGCACGCGCGGATCGCGCAACTGCTCGGCATCAGCGACCTCGCGCTCGCCGTCAACAAGATGGACCTGGTGGAATTCGATCGCGCGATCTTCGATGAGATCTGCCGCGAGTTCGAGGGCATTCAGGGCAGCGCGCGGGTGCACGCCATTCCGATGAGCGCGCTCAACGGCGACAACGTCATCACACGCAGCGACAACACACCGTGGTTCAAGGGCCGGAGCCTGCTCGAGTATCTCGAAACCGTCGACATCGAGCGGGACGCGACTTCGCGCGCCTTCCGCTTTCCCGTGCAGCTGGTTGCTCGCCCGTCGGATGACTTCCGCGGATACGCGGGTCAGATCGTATCGGGGATTGTTCGGGTTGGAGACATGGTGACCGTGTGGCCGGCCGACCGCACCAGCCGGGTGAAGCGAATCGTCACCTGGGATGGCGATCTCGACGAGGCCTTCGCACCGATGTCGATCACCTTGACGCTCGAAGATGAGATCGACATCAGCCGTGGCGACGTCATCGCGGCCGGCCCGGTGGAGGTCGGCGGCCGTTTCGACGCCGATCTCGTGTGGATGGATGAACGTCCGCTGGATTCGAAACGCCTGTATCTCCTGAAGCACGGCGCGACGACGGTGTCGGCCGAAATCGACCGCGGGTTCACGTTGAACGAAATCGGGACCGCGATGGTGTCGACCTCCCGTCCGATCGTCTTCGACAGTTATCGTGCGAATCGCATCACTGGCAGCTTCATCCTGATCGATCCATCGACGAATTTCACCGCCGGGGCGGGAATGATCATCCGTCGTGTATCGGAGCGGCGCAGCGAGATTGAAACGACAGGTGCAGCAGGACGGTTGGCGAAAGCGGCGCGCATGGCTGCCTCCGAATCGGAAGCCGTCGATGCCGTGCGTCGCGTGCTCGAGGAGATATTGACGTGAGCGATGCAGCCCTCGTGATCGCCGGACAACTGGACGCGGCCACGGCGCCGTGCATCACGTGCAGCTTCCAGGCGGAAGACATGGTGGTGCTGCACATGTTGCGGCAGACCAGGCCGGACATCCCGGTGCTCTTTCTCGATACCGTCCACCACTTTGCCGACACCTACAGGTATCGCGACGAATGGGCCGAGCGCTGGGGACTGAACCTGATCAATCTTCGCGCCGCCGAGCCGTCGCCGGGGCTATGGCAGACGAGCACGGACGCGTGCTGCGCCCGACACAAAGTGGAGCCTCTGTTCTCCGCCCTCGAGGACTACGACGTCTGGTTTACGGGCCTTCGACGCGAACAATCGCCAAGCCGTGCGAACCTTTCGCATCTCGAACCATTCCGCTTGCCGTCAGGGCGCGTTATCCGTAAAGTCAGCCCGGTGGCAACCTGGACAACCCGCGAGGTGTGGATGTACGCGAAGGAGCATGGCATCCCGCTTCTTCCCTTGTACGATCTGGGTTACACCAGTATCGGCTGCGAGCCGTGCACGACGCGGCCGCTGGATCCGTCCGATCCTCGCTCCGGACGGTGGCAGGGACAGAAGCTGGAGTGCGGCATTCACATCCAGCCGGTGACCACCAGCCGGTGACAAGGCTGGGGCACGACCGTCCTCCTGCGCCGGATGAAATGCTCCGGCTGATCCTCACGAGTCGTGTCTACGACGTCGCGCAGGAAACGCCACTCGATCCCGCTCCCCGTCTCTCGCGCCGGCTGCAGAATGAAATCCTTCTGAAGCGCGAGGACCTGCAGCCGATTTTCAGCTACAAGCTGCGCGGCGCGTACAACCGCATCGCCCATCTCACCGCGGAAGAACAAAAGCGGGGCGTGATTGCCGCGAGCGCCGGCAACCACGCTCAGGGCGTGGCCTTCGCAGCGCGCCATCTGAAGATTCCTGCGGTGATCGTCATGCCGCAGACGACCCCCGAGATCAAGGTGGACGCCGTGCGCGATCTCGGTGCCGAGGTCGTTCTGTTTGGGGATACCTACGCCGACGCGCAGATACGCTGCCATGAGCTGGCGGTGGAGCGGCGGATGGTCTTCGTGCACCCTTTCGACGATCCGCTGGTGATCGCGGGACAGGGCACCGTCGGCGACGAAATCCTGAGGCACCGGCTCGGCGACGTGTCGGCGATCTTCGTTCCGGTTGGCGGAGGCGGACTCATCGCCGGGATCGGGAGTTACGTCAAGGCGCTGCGTCCAACGGTGAAAGTGATCGGCGTCGAACCGTTCGGCGCCGATGCGATGTTCCAGTCCCTGGCCGCGGGCCGACGGGTCGTGCTTGAATCGGTGGACATCTTCGCCGACGGGGTCGCGGTGAAAGAAGTCGGCGCCGTGACGTTTCCGATCGTGCAGTCTACGGTCGACGAGGTGGTCCGGGTGTCGAACGACGAGATTTGCGCCGCGATCAAAGACATCTTCGACGACACGCGAACGATTATGGAACCGGCCGGGGCGCTTGCCGTCGCCGGACTTCGCTCGTGGGCCGAGCGTGAGCGCATCACCAATGCGCGGCTCGCCGCCGTCCTGAGCGGCGCCAACATGAATTTCGATCGGCTGCGCTTCGTCGCAGAGCGCGCCGAGGTTGGCGACGCGCGCGAAGCGCTGTTCGGCGTCACCATCCCCGAGCGCGCCGGGGCTTTCCGCGCATTCTGCGCCACGATCGGACGCCGTGTCGTGACCGAGTTCAACTATCGACTCAGCGGCCGTGATGTCGCTCACATCTTCGTCGGCATCGCCACACGGTCACGTCAGGACGCGGCCGACATTGCTGCGGCGCTCACCGCCGGCGGCTACGCCACCGTCGATCTCACCGACAACGAGACGGCCAAGCTTCACGTCCGCCACATGGTGGGTGGCAGGAGCCCTGACGTCGCGCATGAACAGTTGTGCCGGTTCGAGTTTCCTGAACGTCCGGGCGCACTGATGACATTCCTGGAAAAGCTCGGCGGCCGCTGGAACATCAGCCTGTTCCATTACCGCAATCACGGCGCAGACTTCGGGCGCGTGCTCGCCGGCTTTGAAGTGCCGGAGAACGAAATGCGGGACTTCGAAAGCTTCCTTGATACGCTTGGATATCGTTATCAGCGGGAATGCAGTAATAGCGCTTACGACCTCTTTCTAGCCAAGTAGATCGGAACTCAATCGACATCGTTCATCGTCAAGAGATCAACAGGAGAAGGGAGAAGCGAGGAACAAAACAAAAGATCCTCCTTTCTCCGTTCTCCTGTTGATCCCGACGACACGGATGCAGCGTGACAGTGAATGAACGTAGATTAATCTCCGGCGCATCCCACCTTCCGGTAGGGAAACTCGATGCGCCGCGTTTGTCCGTTGCGCGGCCCTTCAATCCACGCCAGCAGCGCATCCCCATCGCGTTTGTAACCGACACGCTGCGGAAAATCGTGCTGGAGATTCTCGAACACCACTTCACGATTGCTGACCGTGCGCGACATGAACACCGCTGACGGCTGGCCGGACGGATGCGCCTGGTAGGCGAGACGTCCGTCCTGCTCTCGGATAACCACGGTCTCGTACTCCACGAGTTTGTCTGCCTGCACGGTTCGGCCGACGTTTACCATCGTGTGCGCGCGCGGCGCGAGCCAGTGCTCTTCGACCGTTCGCGAGCCGGACGAATACTCCCAACACCCTGCCAACCACGCGACGTCATCAATGCTCAGCGGTTGCGAAGCGGGAGCATGAAGCGCAACAGATAAGGTCAACGCAAGCGCGAGTTTCATCGCAATCTCCAGCGGAACGGAAGCATACACCAGAGGTCTGAGCTGATCCGTCGGTAAGGGTACGCGGCATGCAACCGTCACCGGCGTACCGCCACGAGTCCGATCGGGCGACCGTATCACGATCACGACGCCCCGCGGGACCCAGCATTACACCGTGCGGCGCACCAGAGTCGTCGATCCCGAGGATGTATCGGTCCTCGATCCAACACCTGCTCAAACGTTGACGCTCGTCACGTGCTATCCGTTCTACTACATCGGTTCGGCGCCCCGCCGCTTCATTGTGCAGGCAGAACTCGCGCAGGATCGGCGACAATAGACGGGTGACACTGGCCGAATTCAAGCGCACCACGTCCGAGGACACGCCACCGGTAACGTTATCCGAGCCGCTGCGCGCTCTCTGGCACGATGCCAAGGGCAACTGGGACACCGCTCATGAGGTCGCGCAGAACATCGACAGTGTGACCGGTGCGTGGATCCACGCGTATCTGCATCGCAAAGAAGGAGACCTCGGGAATGCGGGCTACTGGTACCGGCGCGCGCAGAAGCCGGAGTGCCGCAGCAGCCTCGACGCGGAGTGGGAACAGATTGCTGACGCCCTTTTGCGCGAGGCCTGAGTCTCGGTCGTGAGCAAAGCGCGGCTCGAAGCGTTCAGCGACGGTGTAATCGCCATCATCATCACGATCATGGTGCTGGAGCTGCGTCCGCCGGAGGGATACGACCTGGCGGCGCTGATGCACTTATCGCAAGAGCTGTGCGCCTACATCCTCAGTTTCGTCATTCTCGGGATCTACTGGAACAACCATCACGTGCTCGTCGGTGCCATGCCCCGCGTCAGCGCCGGCGTCCTCTGGGCCAACCTGCATCTGCTGTTCTGGCTGTCGCTGATGCCGTTCGCGACGGCGTGGATGGGGCGGAATCCCGAACGACCGATTCCCATCGCGATGTATGGATGCGTGCAGTTCCTGTCGGCGGTCGCCTACACGATCCTTCAGACGACGATTATTGCGGCCGATGGACGCGGGTCGAGGCTGGCGCACGCGGTGGGCAACGATCTCAAAGGACGAATGTCGCTCGCGTGCTACGCGGTTGCCATCGTCCTCGCATTCGCCAACCACTGGCTCTCGTATGCGCTGTTCATCTTCGTGGCGCTGATTTGGCTCGTGCCGGATCGACGGATTTCAGCGCGTGCCAACGCAGAGTGAGATCAATGCCGTTTGAAGAACTGAACGGCGCGCTCGTGCTTTTCAGCGGCCGCGCGGCTGCCGAACGTGCCGAGATTCTTCCGCCGGCCGGTCTTCGGATCCTTCTTTCTTGAATACAGCCGATACTCACCCGATTTCATCTTGCGGATCATGGACGCCCTCCGTCATCGCACATCGAGCTTTCGTCCGGCGTCGAGATTGTCGAAGCTCAAGATCGTGTTGAACACCATGAAATAACTGCCGATGGTTTCCCCTCGATAGATGGGGTTGTGGGCGAACAGCACGACGTGTCCTTTCCCGACGGGGACGTCGACGACAACAGGACGTTGTGCAATATCGTTTCCACCTTCGAGTAACCCCGACACGAGCAGCGTGTTCTGCGCGTCGAACCGCATCGCCACTCTGGGGCGGAACTGAGGCGGAATGAGTGTCGCGGGGTTCCGCTTGAGTTGCTCTTCAGTCGGCAGCGCATACTGCCAGGGTTGCACCTGCTCGGGTGGAGGAAGAGGCGAAAGGTTCGACCCCTCCTGCGCTGGTCTGCCCTGCACGACATCCGGGTCGTCGGGCGTTCCGCGCCCGGTTGGCCGTGCGCCGGGCCCGCCACCACGTCCCCCGCCAGCGGCGCCGCCGGCAGGAGCACCTCCAGCGCGTCCCGCGCCGCCGACGTTTGCGTTGACGCTGAAACTTTCCCCGCTATCACTGTACACAGCGAGATTGTCCGGGACGCCGTAGACAATCGGACTGGCCCCATCGACAATCTTCGTTCGAAGCAGCGACCCAACGACCCGGGAGCCGGTGCCCGGACGATTGACCGTCACACCGTAGGTAAAGTTGTTGGTGATCGCGAACTCGGCACTGGTGTCCGACCCGACAAATACGCCCCCCTCCTTGATGAATTCGCGGAGATGCATGAGCCCCTCGAGTCCCATGCCGATGCGGATGTCGTCGGTTTGTGCCCAGGCGCCGACATTCGGCGTCTCAGTCGAATGCCGATACGGAATGGGGTTGCGCCATAGCGGCATGCCTTCAACTGCCGACTGACCGCCACCCGGGCCAAAGATGATGACGTCGTACTTCGATCGGAGATCAGGAGTTTTCCGAATCGTCTCGGGATCGATGTAGTCGTAGGGAATCCTGTGAAGGTCGAAGGCCTGCCGCCACCATCCTTCCGTCTGCGTGCTGGTCCATTGATGAAGGATTGCGATACGTGCCGCCCGCGCGGGATGCGTCTTCACCGTCGGCATGGATTCGAGCGCACGTGCCTGCACCCCAAGTTCGCGTGTGACCCGATCGATGTCTGCCGCCGCCACGCCACGAATGAGAAAAGCCCCGCGATTGAACTTCGCGCCGTTCGATTCGAATGCCTCTTCCGCCAGCTGGATGTCGGCATCCTTCAGTGCGTAACGCAGACTCATCAACGCGTTGTCGGCGTTGTGAGTGATCGCGTAGACGCTGCCTTGACCGGTGATTCCACCCGGCGCCTTGATGTCGCCGGTCACCGGCGTGACCGGCACCATCAGCACCGACGTGTCCGTCACGCGGGCCGACTGAACACCGAAGCCTTCGGGGAACGTCCAACCGGTGTCGTCATAGGGACGCGTCTGCGGATCGTTTGGCGCCCAGTACTGATAATCGAGAAGCGCGTCGGCAATCCGCGAATACGGCTGGTCCATGCGGACGATGTAGCTGCCGGCGGGAAACTCGCGCGTGGTTTCGCGCGGATGTTGCGGCTGTGGTTGCGACTGGGCCTGGACGGGCGGCGCCGTTCCTTCGGCGGCAGCTTCGGCGTTTTCGGCGCTCGCAGCAGGACCACCACTGCGCCCGCCCCGGCCGCTCGCAGGCGTACGAACAGGAATCTTTACCGTGAAAGAAGACGTCGCCTGTGAGATCTCGACCGCCTGCCTCTGCAGAACTCGAAGGAGCTCGGCCTGCGAGCCGGGACGCGGGTCGTTGGCCGGGAATACGTACGCGGCCGGCCCTTCCGTGCGCGCTTTCAAGATCGAACGCTTGCTCTTGTCGTAAAAGTTGCGGAGGAAGTAGACACGATTGTTGGCGAGGTAGTTCAGGGAGATCAGGACGCCGGTCTGCTCGTAGTTGTTGTTGTTGCGCAGCGACCACCGCACGCGTGAGATCGGAGGATTCTGGCGATACCACGTCCGGGACGTTTCCGCAGGTGTCAACGTCCGCTCCTCGGTATCCGCGCTGCCGCTGTTTCCAAACGTCTCATACAGACGGCTGATCCCGTTGTGGGTAGCGGCCATGAACATCAAATAGCCCGGCGACCACGTGTCGAACGTGCCCCACGCGTAGACGCCAGGCATCCCCATGCGCGTCATCTCGTTGACGTTGTTCCAGCCGATCAGATGCCACTCGTTGGTCAGAATCGGATCGAGCCACGCATTGTACGGCCCGTTGCCAATCGTGTTGTCGTAGAGGAATGAACCCGACTCGTGAAGATCGTGGAGCACCTGCGCTTTCCACCCGAGGTAGGTGTTCAGCACGTTCTGTGAAAGTTTGAGCGTCAGCGCCATGGCGTCGCGGTTGTTGTCATGCGCAACGTAGTGGCCCCAATACACCGCGTTCATCGGGGTGTCTTTCGGGTGCTTCTTTCGCCACTCGTATGCATCGACGATGCGATCGCGGCCGTCGGGCTCGACGACGGGAGTGATGAGCGTGATGACGTGCTCACGGATGTTCCGGATGTACAGGCTGTCGTCGACGGCGAGACGATATGCGAGTTCCATCAGCGCCGTGGGCGCGCCCGCTTCGGTCGAGTGGATCGTGCCGGTTATGTAATAGACAGGTGCCGCTCGCTTCGCGATCTCATCGGCCAGCTCGTCGTTCATCTTGATCGTGCGGGGATCGGCCAGCTTGGCGAGATCCGCCTTGTTCTGATCGAGCTTCGCCATCAACGCTTCGGATGCCACGGCCACGGCGAGCATCTCGCGACCCTCTTCCGAGGTGCCAATCGAATACACCTTGACCCTCGGTGTCGATTTCGCCAGCAGGCGCATGTAGCCGTAGATCTCTTTCGTATAGGGAAGCTTGCCTTCCGCTCCGGCGATGTCTCCGAGCACGGTGGCCGGCGTCGGAACCGTCTTCGAGGCCGGCAGGTAGTCGACAAGCGGAGACAGGAAGAACGCTTCAGTCGTGTACTTCTTGATCTTCTTCGTGTATTCCTCGTCGATGGGCTGATTCGGATCGCGTCCGGGCTTGGCATTCGCGAGATCCGCTTCCGTCACTTTCTTGCGATCGTCGCCACTCGATGCCGACGGCTGGCCGGCAAGAGGCAGGGTCAAAGTGAGGATGACGAGGAAAAGTGTGAGGCGACGGGTCATAGACTGCAAATTGTAATTGGTGAATTGGTGAATTCACCAATTGTCCTAGCCCCTCCCAATGAACGGCATCTTCGTTGCCATCAGCGTCATGAACTGGACGTTGGCATCGAGCGGCAGGCCCGCCATATAGACGACGGCTCGCGCCACGTGATCAACGTCGAGGAGGGGCTCGACGGCGACCTCTCCGCTGGCCTGCGGAACACCGCGCGCCATCTTCGCCGTCATTTCCGTTCCGGCATTGCCGATGTCGATCTGGCTGCAGGCGATGTCGTACTTCCGACCGTCGAGCGATATCGATTTGGTGAGACCAGTGATGCCGTGCTTGGTCGCCGTGTAGGGAGCGGAGTACGGGCGCGGCACGTATGCGGAGATCGACCCGTTGTTGATGATGCGACCGCCGCGTGGGGTCTGGGCTTTCATCAGGCGGAACGCCTCGCGCGCGCACAGAAACGCACCGGTGAGATTCACGTCGACGACCGAGCGCCACTGTTCCACCGTCAGCTCATCGATCGTGGCCCCCGGAACGTTGATGCCGGCGTTGTTGAACAGCACGTCGAGTCGTCCGAATTCCTGGCCAACAGCAGCAAACAGCTTCGCCACCGACTCTTCGTTGGTGACGTCGGCGGGCAACACCAGCCGCTTCGCTGAACCGCTGCCGGCGGTATTGGCGGTCTCCTCGAGTGGTTCACGGCGCCGGCCGCATAGAGCCACCGCATAACCATCTTTCAACAATGCAATCCCAACCGCGCGACCAATGCCGCTGCCGGCTCCGGTAACGATCGCCGTCCTTTGGCCCATCTCGTTCCTTTCAATCACCAATCAGCAATCGCCCTCGACGCGGCTCGGGGCGGCCCTGAGCAACGTCAAAGGTCGAAAATCAGCAATTTCAGCGACTCCGTAGTACTATCCCGCCCGTTCTCGGAGGTGGTTCGATGGTTCGACGGGCGTTGCTTTCCGCTCTGATCCTTCTGCCGATTCTGACTGGGCCCGCCGCTGCCGGCCCCGTCCGGCTGGCCCGGCATCCCGATTATCACGCGGGCCGCGTCGCCTTCAGCTATCTCGGCGACATCTGGACCGCCAATGAGGACGGCACGGGCGTCCAGCGAATCACCGACAACAGCGCGCGGGAAATCTATCCGCGATTTTCCCCCGACGGACGGTGGATCGCATTCTCCTCGAACCGGTATGGCAATTACGACGTGTTTATCGTGCCGTCGACCGGCGGAGCGCCAACCCGCCTGACCTATCACACCGGAACCGACGACGTGGTTGGCTGGACGCGTGACTCGCAGCAGGTCCTCTTTCGATCGGCACGCGGCGATGGTGCGTTTCCCAACGTCGCGGTTCTCTATCAAATTGCCGCAACCGGCGGCATGGAGAAAGCTCTCCCCGTCGACTGGGGATACTGGGGTTCCTTTTCGCCTGACGGAAAATCACTTGTCTTCAACCGCCATCCCGCGGTCTGGTCGCGTCAGCATTACCGCGGTAGCTACGCCGCCGACCTCTGGGTGGCAAACCTGGCCGGCAACACCTACACGAAACTGCTTGCCGATGAACGCTACAACCGCTTCTGGCCGATGTGGGGTGCCGATGATTCGATCTACTTCGTCGCCGATCCGGTGGCGAACGACAAGAGCGTCAAACCAGGCAGCTTCGAAGTCCGCAAGAGCGTCAACAACATCTACAAGATTTCCGCCAAGGGGGGCCAGCCCGTTCAGGTCACGAAACACACCGATGGCAACGTGTTCTGGCCATCGATGTCGAGCGATGGAAAAGTGATCGTCTACGAAGACAACTTCGGCATCTGGAAACTCGATGTCGCATCCGGCCGCAGTACGGAAATCAAGCTCGATATCGCGACCGACGAGAAGGAAAACCAGATCGAGGCCGTGACGGTGAATAACGAGGTCGACGCCTTCGATATTTCGCCGTCCGGACGTCGCGCCGTGCTCTCGGTCCGCGGTCAGATTCTCACGATCGCGACCGAACGCGGCGATATCACCCGGCTCGCGCCCGACAAGATGGCGTCGAGAAACGATGCCCCCAAGTGGTCCTTCGACGGCAAGTACATCGCATTCATTTCCGATCGGTCCGGACGCGACGAGGTCTGGATCTCGGAATCGGATTCGAGAAGCCCGAAGAAGATTACCGATCTCGACAACGAGAAGGGCTCGCTCGTCTGGACCCCGGACTCGAAGATGCTGCTTTACACCGCCGGCGACAAGAAGCTCTACGCCTACAACGTCGCCGATGCCAAGACCGCCGTGCTGACATCGACCGATCTCGGCCGTCTCGGATCGATCGCGGTTTCACCAGACAGCAAGTGGGTCACCTTCTCCAAGCAGGACCGCACTGTCCGCACGCACGTCTATATCGCGCCGATCACCGGCGGCGAAGAACGCCACATCTCTGACGACAGTCTGCTCTACGCCGAGAACAATGCCATCTGGACGGCCGACGGCCGCTACATCGTGTTCACGTCGAGCGAGGGAGCGAGCAACGGCATCGCGACGCAGGGAGGCTTGACGACCACGATGTCGCTGTGGGCGCTGTCGCTTCGCGATCAGGATCGCGATCCGACCAATCGCGATATCGACAACGAAGCCCAGGGGCTGGCCGCAGAAGCTGCCGCCCGCCAGAATACGGGACGTGGGAACGCCGCCGGAACGCCGCCACCGGTCGATGTTCGAATCGACTGGAGCGGTCTCGCCCGCCGGGCGCGGCAAATCTCCGTTCCGGGCACGATCATTACGGGGCTCACGCCCTCGCCGGAAGGACACGCTGTTGCCTTGACTGTGTCGACCGGTGGCTTCGGGGGTGGACGTGGCGCGGGTGCCGCGGCGCCGGACAGTACAGCCGGCATGTACATCATCAACGTCGAAAGCGACCAGCAGACGCGTGTGCCTCCTGCTCCGCCATCGACGGCGGCTGGAGGCGGACGCGGCCGGGGAGGCGCCGGCGGTGCGTTCGGCGGCGGCGGCAGCAACATGGTCTTCGCGCGAGACGGCCGGACGTTGTATTTCCGCTCCGGCAGCGGCCTGTACGCGGCCACCGTTCCTGCCAATGCGACGACCGGTTCGAACGCGCCGCCGGGAGGCGGCGGACGCGGCGGACGCGGCGGGGGCGGTGGTGGCGCGGCTGCTGGCGGCGCGGGAACCGACGCCAACGGCGCAAATGCCACCGCGCGTCAGGTGACCTACACGGCGACTTTCGAAGTGGATCACAAGGCATTGCGCGCGCAGGTCTTCAACGAAGGCTGGCGCATCATGAAAAACCGCTTCTACGACGGCGAAATGCATGGCGCCGACTGGCCGGCCGCCCGAAAAACGTACGAGCCGCTGCTCGATTACCTCGTCGACGAGGAAGAGCTGCACACCGTCATGATGATGATGATTGGGCAGCTGAACGCATCGCATACCGGTGTAAGCGGCGGACCTGCGGCCAATCAGCAATCCGTGCAGACACGTTATCCGGGATTCGATCTGGTCGCCGACGCCTCGGGCCTGTACAAAGTCGGCCACATCTACAAGGACGGTCCAGCGGATCGTGATTACCTGAAGATCAAGGAAGGGCATTACATCATCTCGGTCGACGATCACGACCTCAAGCCGCCCGACAACTACTGGCGCTATTTCACCCTGGCACCAGGCACCAAGTTCCACTTCATGGTGAACGACAAACCGGTGAGAGACGGTGCCTGGGAAGTGACGATTACACCAGTGACCGGCGCCGCGTTCAGCGATCTCCAGTACGAACGCTGGGTCGACCAGCGCCGCGACATCGTCACGAAGGCCAGCAATGGTGAGATTGGCTATCTGCACATCCGTGCGATGGACGCGCCGTCACTGCGTCAGTTCCAGCTCGATCTGGCTGCCAATCGAACCCGGCGGGCGCTGGTCATCGATCAGCGGTTCAATGGCGGCGGCGGCATCGATCAGGAACTCCTGGGCATCCTCGCCGGCCGTCAATACCAGTACACCATCGGGCGCGACGCCGGTTTCCAGCAGCCGAGGCCGCAGAATTTCTACGGGCCGATGGTGGTGATGCAGAACGAGCGGTCGGCCTCTGACGCCGAGATGTTCCCCGCGGGATTCAAAGCGCTCGGCTTGGGCAAAGTCGTCGGCGTGCCGACCATGGGCGCGGTCATCGGGACGGGATCGGCGACGCTGCTCGACGGATCGACCATTCGAACACCGGGGAGCGGAGTGTGGACCGCCACCGGCGAGAACATGGAGAACTTCGGCGTGCCGCCGGATGTCCACGTCGACAATACGCCGGACGATTTCTTGAAGAAGCGCGACGCGCAGCTCGAAAAGGCAGTCGAGGTTCTCAAACAGGAGCTTGCGAGCAAGAAGACAACTGTGCCGTCGGGCAGTAAATGAAGTCCTGAGAATCAGGAATTCGCGCGCTCGTGCTGAACTCGCACGCGCTGCTCCAGGATTGGCGCGATCGCAATGCCGAGCACCCGGCCCAGCGAATGCGGTTCCGCACCGGCCGGGAATAGGAACTCGACTTCAAGTTCGGCGCTGGAGGCGCTCAGGCCGGCGAGCGCCCACTTGAATCTCACCACCTCCTGCTCGCCAATCATCGCGCGGAACTTCACGATTCCCCGTGTGCTTTCTCGAAGCACGCGGGCGATCAAAGCACCGGACGGATCGGTGATTTCCCAGTCCTGACCTTTCGGAACAAACTGCGCAATCGTGTGCCCTGTTGACCCGTCGATCACCTCGTATTTCCGATCCCAAAACAATCCCGGCGAATGTGGAGGCACCACTTTCGCGACGGTGTTCCCTGCCGGACACTGCTTCAGCACTCCGTTCGTCCATGAAAACGAGAACCACTTGCGTGAGGTGTGCGGAATGCACCGGATCTCGAATTCCGTGCAAACGCGAGTGAACCAGGCCTCGAGCAGCGTCATTCGCGGATGCACGGAATACTGAGATTCGTCGAAGATTGCCGATGCGTCCGACTTCAAAGGTCCATACGAGATGGCAGGCGCGGCGGTCTCCTCGTCCGCGGTAGCTTTAGCGACACTGGACTTATCCACGCTGGCGAAGGTGGACCTCTCGCCAGCGATTTGTCGTTCCCCGGGCGGCATCTCCGTCTCCGGGGAGAGTGCGGCAACAACCGCGGCGAAGACATAACCGGCGCACGTCCATATGAGCCGCTGGCTCGTGGGTCCGGCCGCGCCCTCATGAGTGGTCATCCACAGTGACAGCGTGCGTGCGGCATCCGGATCGTCGGCGAGAACTGGCGCGAGAGCAGCACCGATCGTCTGCATCTCAGCAGCGGCGATGACCGACGCCGCGAGGTATCCCGCTTGCAGAAGGACTCCCGCGGTAATGACGCGAGTGGCAAGTTTCGATGGCCCGACGATGCCAAGGAGAGATGTCATCGCAAACAGCACGAGAGTCAGCGTCGCCAGTGCCGGCAGCGCGTAGGCCAGTGCCATTGGGATGTATTCGAACCCTGAAGGATCGGTGTGCTCGGGCAAAACCGCCGCGAGAATCGCCTGCTCGGCGCGCCACCACGACAGGACGCCTGGCATCTGAAGCATCGCGACGCCACACAGCAGAACGAGCAGGGCCATGACCTGCGCCGGCAACGGCGGATCGACCTCGCCCCGGACATGGCGCACCAGTGCGGTGCGCGCTGGCATGACGACCGACGCCGTGATCGACGAGAGCAGCAGCGCACCGCCGAGGGTGAACGCGAACGATGGCAGAGACGTGATAAGGGGGACCGTGGCGTTCGCCGCGAGCGTTCGAACGGCCATACCGGCCGCAAGCGCAGCGAATCCCGCCGCGGACACAGCGACGACGAGCACGCGAAAAACAAGAAAGGCCGGTAAAGCGATGACTCGTCGACCGATGATGGAGTCCCCTACCGCCCGTTCGTCTGAACGCGAACGACACCCGGATCCCGCGGACGCAGCGGATTGGTGAACTTCATGCCGGCATCAGTCAGATCTCCGAGCACTTCGTCTCCCTCAGGGCGCTTCCCGGATCGCGCCCACGCGACCAGCGCGTCGAACGCGTCGGCCTGTTCGGGCGCACTGAAATTGCAGTGCCCGGGGCTACGAATGATGCGCTGGACGAGCCATGAGGATTTGCCTGCGTTGTCGACCGTGCGTCGCAGCGATTGTTGCAGCGAGATCGGCACGTAGAGATCGCCGCTGCCGTGCAGCGTCAGGACCGGACGCTCGATGCGGCCGTCGAACGGGATCGCTTCCTCGTAAGGACCGCTGACGCTTCGGACTTCACCGTCTGCCGCTTTGCGGCGGACGGAACTGTTGATCGCCGCATCAGTCAGCCCGAGCCCATCGTCGATGTGATACTTGAGGTCGGTGTTCGACGCGACCCGATTCCAGACATCGTCGCCACGCCCGGCAACCGTGCTCGCATTCTCGATGAATCGCGACGCGAGACCTTCGAGCGCAAACGGTCGCGGCCCGCCACTGATCTCGACCTGGATGCTCGCGAGTTGACGCCCCTTATCGGTGTAACCCGGCGGCTTGCCGAGAATGGCGGTCAATCGTTCGACGTCTTTTTCGCGCGTTGCCTGCGTCACCGTGACGCCACTGATCAACTCGGAGGCGGCCGCCACCGAGGTCAGGAAATCCATTTCTCCCGGACCGGAGGCACACAACGCGAGACCACCAGCGAACGTCGTCGGAAACTCCTGCATGCCGAGCAGCGTGACGTGACCACCCATGGAGACGCCGGTTAAATAGACCCGCTGCGGCGCGTTGCCGGGATACACGCGCTTGAACAGATCGATCAGGGCGATCGTGTCGAGCAGACCCTGGCCGGGAACATATCCATTGCAGCGATAGCTCGAGGCCGCCCAGGCGAAACCGGCCGAAATCAGGTGCGCACGAAACGGACTGCCGTCCCCGACACCCGGAAGGCCAACACGGAGTCGTGAGCCCTGAGCGCCGGCATTCGCGACGTAGCCGTGCGCCCAGAGGACGAGCTCGCCGTTCCAGTTGTCGGGAATCTCGATTCGATAGGCGCCGCCGTCGGATTGCCCGAAGAACGCCTTCGCTCCGGAAAGTGCGGTAAACGTTGGGTCCGTTTGCTCCCAGCGCTGATCCGCGCACGGCACGGGCGTGACACCCGGCTTTCCCAGTTCACGCGTGCTGACGGTTGCCACAGCACCAAATACGGCGAGCACAAACGCGACCACGAGTGCGTTTCGGATCATGATCTTGATCTCCGCCGGGATTGTAGTAGCCGCTAGCCGTTTCTGCCACTTCCTCTTATCGGTTCGTCTTGAAGAAAGTGCAATATCCCCCGGCAAGAAAGAGATGTTCTTGAGGATCTGCGCCATGCGCTGGTGGCAAACAACGTGCACCAGGGACGCCGTCAAACGAGTCTGTCATGCACATCAAAGTCCACGACGGAACCCCAATCTGCAGCCAGAGCAGTCTATGTAGCACCTGCCGGTGCGCAACCATCATCCGCGGCCGATCACTCGACGAGGAACTCGTGTTCTGTAGTGCGCTCGGCTTACACGGCATGCAGATCACGTTCAAGGTCACGTCGTGTTCCGATTACGCCGACCTGCGCACCCCCTCGTATATGGAAATGCTCCAGGATGCCTGGATTTTGCGGCCGGGCTCCCGCAAACGTCCCGCCGGTTTCGTTCGCGGCAGCGAACTTCAGCACGAGGAATTGTTCGATCCGAGATCGAGCCCCGGCAGGAAGCGCGGGAAGTCGTGAGCCGTTTCCGGTCCATCCTGCGCCTTCCGGGTTGTGAAGGGGAAACACTGGCGCGTCGGAGTCACACTAATCTTTCTCATCGCGGGTGGAACTCACCGCGCGTGGGCTCAATCCCGGCCTGTTATTCGTGGAGATGCGGCGGGAACTATCGGGTGGCTCGCCGCCGATACTCACTCGCCGGAACCATACGGCCGCAACGACTGGGTCGACAGTTTCTTCGCTGCCGCTTCGGCGGGGTGGCACTGGACCGATAACCTGAAGACGGAAGTGGATTTCGGAGCGGGCACCGACTCGCGGACCTTTTACGCACAGCCCATCGTCATCGCGGGCCGCGGCACCTATCAAAGCGTCGAGTCCCGGTTGACGCGCCGGACGATTGGCTTCAGCCAGCAATATCAGTTCTTCCACAACGTCTGGTTTCACCCGCACGTCGCCGTCGGCGTCAATGTGACGTGGCAGCGACAGCGTGACAACCCGGGGACCATCTACTTCTACGATCCCGGAACGGGAACCAGCCGCTTCGAACCGCCGAAACCCGGGACCGAGCGGACATCGTGGATCGCGAACCCTTTCGTGGCGATTGGCTACAAAGCCTACATGTCGGACCGCGTGTTCTTCCGCAACGACCTTCGATTAGCGTTTCGCGGCGGCATCGACGAAACCACTCTTCGAATCGGATTCGGGTTCGATTTCTAGAGAACCATATGCTCATGAAATCCAAACGCACCATCGTCGCCGTGCTGTGCGTCACGCTGGCGGCAGCGGGATGCGCGACCACTGGCACGACCGGGACTGCACCCGCGTATGCCGGCTCGCAGTCGAACGCCACCCGGAGCGTGCTCGTCGAGTACGTGCAGAAGCTGCCGCCCGGAAGCCTGGTTCGCGTCGCGCGTTTTCAGGGGCACTCGGTTCGCGGCACGCTCATGAAAGCGACGGACCAAAGCGTCTTCATTCAACCAAAGACGCGGATTGCCGAACCCACCATCGAGATTCCGTTTGACAACGTGGTAGCCGTGACGCCGGAGCACAAGAACGGCAACTCGGTCGGCCGCGCGATTGGCGCAGGTGCAGCCGCCGGCGCTGCGGCAACTCTTGCGATCATCCTGATTATTATCGCCGCCGGCGGCGATTGAGACGAGAGCGAGAAGGACGGGGCCGGACGTGTCGGGCACGGAAGACCGTGCCTGCCACATGTAGTAGAGTTCGCCGCATGAGACTCTACGCTTTCCTGATCTTCTCTTCGCTGTCGATTGCAACCGTTGCGCAGGAGACTGCGTCGCTTACCCCGAAGACACTTCAGGCGGCTCTGGCGCAGAAGCCGGAGGGAGCGGATGCCGAGAAACTTGCCGAGCGTATTCGCGCGTACTACGGCGGTAGTGAGGCTCTCCTCAAGGGAGGGGCGCCGAAAATCGACGAACTGACGGTGGCGTGGGCGGTCGAGGCGCCGCAGTTGGCGCCGAACGTCACGCCTCGAGTGGTCGCGGATGTCGGCGCGCTGAACCTGCCACTGGTCAAGGTGGGGACGACCGGCGTCTATGCTGCCGCCGCAAACCTCTCGCACGGCGCGGCCGTGACGTGGCACTACGAACTCGGACCGGACCGCCACCTTGGCGGATCGCAGCTCGAAGTCTACGAGACGCATCCCGACAGCCGCGAGCGTCAGGATGTGCCGAAAGGCACGGTCAAGCAGATGCCGCCGTGGCAGAGCAAGATCTTCGAAGGCACCAAGCGCGATTGGTGGGTCTACGTGCCGGCGCAATATCGTCCCGAGAATCCAGCCGCTGTGATGGTGTTCCAGGATGGCGCCGGTCCAAAAGACTACATCCCGACGGTCTTCGACAACCTCATTGCCAAGGGGGACGTCCCCGTCATGGTCGGCATTTTCATCAATCCGGGCATTCGTGCCGATGGCGGAGCCAACCGCAGCTTCGAGTACGACACGCTGTCCGATCAGTACGCGCGATTCTTACTCGAAGAGATCCTGCCGGAGGTGGAAAAGACCGTGAAGCTTCGTCACGATGCCGCCAGTCGCGCGATCTCCGGGGCGAGCAGCGGCGGCATTTGCTCGTTCACCGTGGCCTGGGAGCGGCCCAACGAATTCAGCAAGGTGCTGTCGTGGATCGGCAGTTTCACCAACATCGCTGCCGGAAAAACGTTGCGCGAAGGCGGGCACAATTACGAGGCCATGGTCCGCAAAACATTTCCGCGTAAACCTATCCGAGTGTTTCTTCAGGACGGCGAAAACGATCTCGACAACGCGAACGGGAACTGGCCGCTGGCCAATCAGACGCTCGCCAGATCACTCGCATATGCCGGGTACGACTACAAGTTCGAATTCGGCCATGGATTCCACAGCAACCGTCACGGCCGCGCGATTCTCCCCGATTCGTTGCGGTGGCTCTGGCGGGACTACAAGCCGTAGCTTGCTCGCTGCGCGCTTGACGGATACTTCGAAAGCATCGTTCGGTCTGTTCGACAACGTCATCCGAGATCGTCAACTGCCGCGGCCTTGCATACTCCAGGAGTGGGCGTTCAAGTGCGGTCGAACAACTGTCGCACCGCGTCCTTCTGCAGGAGGACGATCGTGAAGACGCCGAGAACCGTGCCGAAGGGGAAAAAGGCGCAACTCAACGCGGCCATGACGAGACAGAAGATATAGCTCCGGTGTTGCGTCAGGTAACGGCCCGCCAGTGCCATACAAACGGCGTATGCAACACCGAGGGCGAGCATGCAGAGACCCATGACGATGAAGAGGATGCCGAAGAGTCGATCCGCGCCCTGCTCGTTCGGATCACCGAGCCTGCCCGAAACCAGCAGACCGCCCATGGTGATGTGAAAGATCGGAAAGAGAGAAAAGAGTCCCGCAAGGCCTGCGACCACATAATGAAACACGGCCAGTAATCGCAGGTTCTCGTTATCGGTCGCCATCTCGCGCCTTAATGGCGCGGTCTCAAGACCGCGCCTGCAATATGTAAACACGCCAACGGATGTAGGGCCAGGGTCTCAAGACCCTGGCCGCGCCGGCTTCAATTTCCAGGACTCGTCGAAGAATCCCTGCGACGCCACGAACAAGGGCAGATACTTGTAATTGTTTCCCGGCTTCGTCATGTCGACGACGGCCCAGTCGGGCAGCTTCGGCGACTGCATGTCGTTATTCGACTGGTCGTGAAACGTAAAGCCGCTGTTGACGACGACATACTTCTTCGGATTCAGAGGATTCGGAAAGATGAACACGGGCACGTGATTCGCATCAAACTTCTCGGCACCCACAGTGACCCCGCTGGCAGTCCATCGAATCGGAAGCCGATCGGCGATGCGGCGGTACACTGCGTTGCTCGATGGATCTCCGAACAACGCAAGATTGTTATTCGCAATGTCATCGCTCGAAATGTCGGTATCGCTCTTGACGCGGGGCTCGCCGCGAAAGAAATGGACCCACTCGGAAACCGCATAGTCCGCCTGTTCTCGAGCCCACTTGCCTGTCGCCTCTGACAGCGGCCGTCCGGTGGGAGTCACGAAAACAAATGCATCCATGAACCCATCGTCTATTGGCCCTTGCAGCCCCTGCATCTTGCGGAGACCGCTGAGAGCTCCCGGCTTCCAGGTTGCGCCGTTACGAACGAGGGCGACAGTCAGCGACTTATCCGTTCGCACAGCGGGCAGTTGAATCGTGTCGGCATCGATCTTCAACGTCGGCTTCGTTCCAGCCGGGAATGGCGCGAGACCGGGCTGGAAATCAAGTGTCAACGCATGGACGTTGGTCGTTGTCGCGCTGATCGTGTCGCCGTCGATCTTTGCGTTGACCCGTGCACGTTGCCATTCCTCCATCATCGCGTCGACGGTCACCCAGAACATTCTGTTGTAGCGCAACATCCACGTCGTGAACCGGATCTCCGAAGGGACTGGCTTGCGACCGGCGGAGACCAGCTGATCGAGTCGATCCTGAAGGCGTTGCCGGGCTCCCGCCTCGTACGAATGGCCGGTGTTCGGACCGATGATGTGTTCCAGTGTCAGCCCTTCAGCGAGCATGGCGGAGGCCATCGCGTCGGCGGCTTGCTTCTGCGCATCAATCTCGCCCGAGTAGGCGACGACCGGCAGGTTGAACGTGTTGATCGCGTAGTCGGTCGAGTCGTACATGTGCCAGAGCGTCTGCTGCACCGCGTTCTGGGGTTGCCGAGCGAGCCCGCCGCGAAGAAAGACCGCGGTTTCCGTGAAGCCTGCCCCTGGCGCTGCGGCGGCCCATCGATCGGCGTGATGAACGGTGTATGACCACGCCGATGCGCCGCCCATCGAAAACCCGGCCATGACGATTCGGTTTGGATCAATCGGATAGTTCTTCTGCACCGACGCGATCGCTTCGAGCCCGTCGGTCTCGCCGGCAAAGCGGCTCGCGTTCGTATACCGGCCGTACGGCTGCAGCATGAACCGATCGGCTCCGGCACCAAACGGCTTTGACGCGTAACCGGTCAACGACTTGGCCATGAACTGCTGCTCGAGCACGGTGTCGTCGCGCCCATGCATGAAGATATCGAGCCGGTATGTGCGTTTTGCGGTAGGGTCGTAACTCTCCGGCATCGTCAACAGGTAGGGTTGTGCCGAGCCGTCGATGCGTGAGTAGAACCCACGGACGCCGCTTTGGGTCATCCATGGCGTGTTGCCGGCCGCGAGTTGCGTGGCGCGCTCGTTGCCCGTTGCCAGGGTTTGCCGGGCGTAGCTGACCGGTGTGCTGCCGCGCCCGGCGTATAAACGCTCGTCATACTTGAGCGGACGCCGCACAGCATCGAGATAAACCTCGACATCGGCGATGCGATCGATCATCGGCGAGGATCGATACTGCTTCTTGAGCGTCGCGATCTTCGACGCGAGGTCGTCCACCGCCGTCTGAAGCGTACGCGCTTCCTCTGTCGAGATGCCGGTGCCAAGCGGGGGGAATTGCGCCGGGGCAGCGGGCGCAGGATTCTGCGCGCTTCCCGTCCACGTGGCGGCGGTGACCGTCACCGCGATGACAAGGGTGTGAATGCTGAAGCGTGTCATGGTGTGAGAATTCACTTCGGAAAGATCACTGGCAACACAGCGTCGGTCGTATACACGCAGCGATCGTTGTGGCCGCATTCGGAGACGATGATTGCCTTGTGCTTGGCGCCGAGCGTTTCGTTCACAAACTTGAGAAATGCCTCACCTCTGGCGCGCCTGGTCGGTCCTTGCGCCATCGCTCCGCACGACGAGTCGAACCCGCCGAGCGGCAGCGTATCCACCTGTCCGAGTAAGTATGTGGTCGGCCTGGAGATGAGCTGCTTCTTCAGCTGCTCGTCGCTCAACTTCGCCGTGTAGCCCGATGCGCGGTTCTCGAGACCGAATGGCCAACGGTTGTAGGCCGGGCACGGAGTCGCGTCGTATGGTGCGAGAGTGAAGTTCGTGTGCACCGATTCGGATTTCCACCCATCTTTTGCGTCGGCCGCCTCGGCGTCGCCTGACGCAGTCGGACGGATAGCGACCGGCCACGAATAGCTCGACGGATTGGCGACGACATAGGAGACCGCCACGCCGAGCGACTCGTGAATCCGGTTCGACATCTCATAGCGCGTGACAAACTGCCCACCTGCAGAATGTCCGGCAACCACAATCGCCTGCATGTTGGGAAACGTGTTCTTGTTCGCGAGCTTGCGGAGAATCTGGTCCGCAAGATCAAACGAGTTCAAGTCCGGATGGCTCGTCGCTGCGCCACCCGAACGCCAGCTGTCGCCGCTGCAGCTCCACACCACTTCGTTCAGTTCAGGTTTGTCCGCGCACGCAATCACGTGCGGCGCGATCACGACCGCGTCGTCGACTGCGCCGGCAAGAAACGCCGCCGCCATGGCGGTCGCGAAATAGTGATCGGCGTTGCGGTTCGTCCCGTGCACCATGATCAGCGCACGGCGGATACGTTCGTTACGTTTGTCGAGTGAGTAGGACGTATAGATCATCGACCGAGCCGGCCCGGCGCCGAGCGTCACCCACTCGGTGCATTCTGGCGTTGACGTTGTACAGGCCGCAGCCGGCGCGGGCGTCGGACGTTGATCGTTCGCGCTGGAAGCAAGGAGCGTTGCCAGGATCAGGAAGGAGATGCGCATTGAGAGAAGATATAACAAAGGGACAAGGGGCAAGGGGCATGAAAACCTAATACCTCCACTCCGGCGCGTAGTCTTGATCGCGCCGCTTCTTTTCAGCTCTGAGACTCAGCGTGAATAACGCGAACACTTCGACGAGACCGATAAAGGCATAGATTGCAAAACGGGTAAACGCGCTCGGAACCGGAAAGCACACATCTCCCGCGTCAAGGCATTCTTGGACCATGCGATCGATCTCCACGTACTCGCGCATGATCAGGGCGAAGGCCGAGCCGAAGATGATGACGGTGCCGGCGATGTTGCCGAAGATCATTCCGCCCTTGCGCCAGAAGGGAAACGCAACAAGCAGGGCGACGATGGGGGTGACGGTCAGTTCGAGGACAATCCAGAACCACTGGAGGTTGGCCATCCGGCGTATCGTGCCACGGAATAACACCGATTGGCACGGAATCGTGCCATCGCGAGCGTTACTTTTGCCAGCCGCAGTCCTTGGCCGCTGGCGCGATCAGTTCTGTGAGCCCATCCACGTGGAACTGTGCCTCTACGGGCTCGGCGTTATGCGGCGTGTATCCGAACCGGAAGGTCTTCGATGAGAGAACCTGTTGCGCGAAGGCGGCGCCGTCGGGCGCAAACAGCGCGTCGTGCTCGGCCGAGTCCGGCCAGTGTTCGCTTCTGCCTGCCTGATCGTCGAACCGGAAATTCACAGTGTGATCTTCGGTATTCGGCTCGATCTTCAGCGCCGAGCCGGTGTAGACAAACGTTTCCATGCGCTTGTTCATGCACCGGACCACGAGGATCGGCCGCACGTAATTCATCCAGATAGCGACGGTGTTTTCTGCCGGTAATTCGAATGCGGCCGCGTGACGCTGATTTGCGGTCCAATAAGCGCGACGCGACGCGCTCCAGGTCTGCGTGAACCTGGATGCTGGCGCCGCAGCGGCCGTCGGCGCCTTCTTCGACGCTGTCGCTTTCGCCGGCGCCGCGGTCGTCGGCGCGGCGTCCCGCGATCCGCCCAGCGCGAAAGTAATGGCGCTGCCAATCACGAGAGTGGCGGCGATGATCATCAGCTCGCGGCGGCTGAGCGACCGGCGTGCGCGTGGCGGTGCGGCTGCCGCGACGGCGTGTGGCTGTGTCGATTGTGCGGGCGGCGCTGAAACGACCGTTTGCGGCGCCGGTGCGAACGTCGGCGGCGCGGACGGTGGCGGTGACAGCAGTTCTGCCGCTGCGGCTGGCGTATGCGCCAACGGCGGCATCGCCGTCGAGTGGATTTGATCGGCCGCCCACCGTTCGCACAGATCGCAAACGGTCGCCGTCTCCGGAACTTCCCGTCCGCACGATGCACAGCGTTTCACGCGCCTGCTCCTGACAAGAGTGATGCTCGCACGCACACGGCGAGCGCACCTCGTGCGCGGCAAGCCGCGTACCACTGTCGATGTCGGCCACTCCCGGCAGCAAACCTCAGGCAGGCCGCCAAAACGCCGGCGAAATTGGTATCAGGCTGACAAGTCTGTGACTGGTTGTGGTGTCCGGCTTTAGCCGGAAGAAGGCACGGTTCAGGGACGTGCGGATGCCGCCCGCACCATCGCATGGCGCTGAAGGTTGGTCAACGACGACACACTCGCCGCCATCTCCTCGATCGCGCTTTCGAGCGCCTTCCGGTCGCGCCGCGCCAATCCCGCGCGCGGAAACTCATACATGAACACATGTCCGGTTCCATCCGGACCGGCCCACATCGGATCGACCCAGACGACCCCTTTACTGACGCCGACGCACGACCACTCGTCGTGGCCCATGACCGGTTTCTTTGGTGATGCCGATGCCTTTTGCAGCGCGGCATCCATCTCGATCACGAGTTGATCGAACAGGAAAATCTGGATGGCTTCATCCAGTGCTGCCACCTCCGCAATGTCCCCCAGGCGTTTAGATAATCCGACGCGAGCGTGGCCGGCGATCATCGCACGTGGCACGACGACTAGCCGATGGAGCGCGATCACCGCGCGGGGCAGTCCGTCGGAGTAGGCGAGCCGGGCAACCACCTGCATGAACCGTGGAGCCTCGGCCGCGATCGCGTTGGTGACCGACTGCGCGCGGGCGGCTGCATCGAGGGAACGCCAGAGACGTCGGCGCGCAGCTCGACGCCGTCCAAACAAGCTGAAACTGAGGCCCGCGGCGACACGGGTGATGGCGGCGGTCCCTTCCGCGGTCCGCGTCCATCGAGTGAAGGGCTCCCGCGTGATCCGCGCTCGATATTCCAGGCGGCCGCCTGAAACCCGAAACCAACTCATGGCCGTCCGCGTGTTGCGAAGAGTGTGCCTGCTGAAGAACGTTCCGCCGGAAGGCGGAAGCGACAGTCCTGCCGCGTTCGAATAGAGCGGCCGTCTTACAATCGGCGCATGCCGGCTTACATCTTCGGCATTCTCGCGGCAGACTCAGAACCCATACAAGTCCTTCGGATTGTCCACCAGGATGCTCCTCCGTTCCGTCGGCGACGCCCACGATCCGAATTGATTGAACACCCGGCCATCGTCGATCTGGCGAAGTGGCGAGATCTCGGTCGGTGCACGACCGGGCGTGGTATCAGGATGCGGCCAGTCGGTTCCCCAGAGAATGCGACGGACGTTTGCGGCGATGAGTGCCTTGGCAAGCGGTCCCATGTCGGCAAAATCCGGGGCGGCGGTCGACCCACGATAGGGCGCCGATACTTTCACGTAGGCTCGCCCCGATCGCACGAGATCCAGCAGAACATCGAAGCCGCGCTGTGACGGACCAGCCGCAGCCTGCGCGCCGCCAAAGTGATCGAACACCACCGGCACCGGCGACGCGGCAACTTCCTTCTGCATCGCCTCGACGACCGACAGCTGCGTGTACATCTGCACGTGCCATTTTCGCTTGCCGATCCGGGTCACCACCGTTTCCAACCGTCGTCTCCCCAACTCCGGATCTGTCTGACCGGCGGTCGCAAGGTTGATGCGAATCCCGCGAATGCCGGCATGGTCCATCTCGTCGAGCAACGAATCCGGTGTCTGGTCATCGATGACAGCGATACCGCGGGCATTGGCGCCGAGTTGTGTGATCCCGTCGAGCGTGCACGAGTTGTCGGTGCCGTAGACACTGGGCTGAACAATGACGACGCGGGTCGTCCGAAGCGCGCGATGGAGCGCCCGCATTTCGTCAACCGACGCGGACTCGGGGGTGTAGGTGCGGTTCGATGTAAACGGAAAGCGGCGCGGATCCCCGAACACGTGGGTATGGCAGTCACAGGCGCCAGCCGGTACGTCAAACGTCACAGTCGTCGACGGTTGGGGGGCTCCGGCCGGACGACGTGTCGATTGACGCAAGGCTGCGGCTGAAAGTGGAGCCATCAGGAGCACCTCTCGCCGCGACAACATCTGTTCCTCCTGCGTTTAACGACCCGAAGCCTGCTCCTCGTACCAATCCTCGTGCAGCGACCAGCCTTCGCAACTGAGACACGACGTCCAGCGCCATCGGTGATCGCACCCGGGACATTGCCCACGCGTCGAGAACGTATTCCAGATGGTGCCGCACCCGGCAAAGAACGGTTCAGGGGACGCCAACGGATCGCAGCACCAGCGACTGGACGAGTCTGGCCGCCAATCACAAAGCGGGCAGCGTACGCGGCTGAACACGTTCTCGTCCCGCACCATCGGTACAGTGATCGTGACGTTGCCGGTGCGATTCTGATCGCGGAGTAATGCCAGCGATGCCGATCTCACGATGAGCTACTTCGTCTCGTCCCAGACCACCTGCGCGTCCGCTCTGACGCGGTTTGCGCGCGCTGTGCGCTGCTCGTCGTTCGTCGGCTCGGTGTAACCCGTGTACTTGGCGGGCGTTTTCCACGTGTTCACAACGTCGTCGATCGTCTTGCCAGCCTTCTTGGCCTCCTGCACGAACTGCACGAAATCGGCGATGAATTCGGAGTAGAGCTTGAGATCGGCTGGCACCATCGTTGTCGCGTTGTGGCCATTGATGATCGTCTCGACGCCCCTGGCGCCGGCCGCCTTCGCCAGCGTGCCGGAGTAGCTCAACGCGGAACCACCGTTGTTTTTGTCCATGATCGGCAGATCGCGACTCGGGAACGTATCGCCGACGTGCATCACCCGATGCTTCGTAAAAATGACGAAAGCGTCGCCGCCGGTGTGCGCCGGTCCGAAGTACCGAAGATCGATCTGATCATCCCCTTTACCCATCGTCCACGCGTGCGTGAACGTGCGCTTCGGGAGACCGCGCCCCTCATTCTTCTTGAAGATGTTCTCCGGCGCCGCTGTCTGCAACCCGTACACGGCGGCGGTTTGCTCCATGTACTTCTTGGTGTTCTCCTGGACGATGACGTCGACCGTCGCGGGGAACTCGACGTTGCCGCTGACGTGATCGCCGTGGGTATGCGTATTGATGATCGTGATCACCGGCTTGTCGGTGAGCTTCTTTATCGCGTCCAGAATCGGCTGGCCCCATCCCGGGTTTTTCGTATCGACGACAACCACACCTTTAGCGGTGATGAACACCGCCGTGTTGCCGCCGCCCCCCTTCAGGACGTACAGGTTGTCCTTCACCTTGTCGACAGTGATCACCTTCTCCGCCGGCTGCGCAGGCTGCTGAGAAGCCGCGAGCGTGATCGACAAAGCGCCGGCAATTATTAGCGTCCCAAGCAGAAGAAATCGTTTCATCGGCTCCTCGCAAGATGCCTCATCATATCTTCCTAAGTCGCCGCGGTGGCAGCGGCGGCCGCCGCGTCGCGCCGCTGCTTCTCTGCCGCTGCAGCGCCGCTCTGCGACGAACCGGCGATACTCACCAGTCCATAGCCGAGTCCCGGCAATTCATTGCACCATCTGATGTCGCCGGTTGAAGGATCGAGTCGATACAGCCGCCCTCGCGATGCCGCGAACAAATCGCCGCCATCGAGCGCCACGTTCACGAATTCCGATCCTTTCAGGTCCGTCGTCCACAGAGTCTCGCCGGTATCCCGGTCAATGGCGACCACGGTTCCCTTGATGCCGACGAAGAGCAAGTTCGATCGAGCCATCGTTCCTCCTGCACAGCACAACGGGTCTACGGGTTCGACACCTGCCCTCTATTTCTTCGTGACCGACCAGGTGCCGGCAGCGACCTCCGAGCCGTCCTGCTTGACGCGCAATGACCAGGTGCCGGCCGCCTTGTCGGCCTCAAACGTCGCTGCCAGCCAGACTTCCGCGTCAGCCGCATTCGGCGGAAAATCGTACTTTGCGTTCATCTTCTTTCCATCGAACGAAAGAGCCTTGAACGATGCCTTGTAGGTGGGCTCTCCCGTAACCGAGACCCGGCCAGTCACTCCGTCCTTGCCTTTCTCGAGCGTGAGTTCGAATCCTCCGGAACCGCCGGCCCCTGTCCACGATCCTGACCACACTCCGACCAACTCTTCGCCGGATGCTGCTCCTTGCGCGGCAAGCTGCGCGGCAACATAAGTGGCAGTGAAGACGATCAACACGAGACTGACGCGCCAACGATTTCCCACAGATTACCTCTCAGTTGAAGTCGGAGTCGGATCCGAATCCCGGACCACGGATCCCGGAGGAGACGGTTTCACCAATCACTTCTTTGCCACGGATGCTTGACCGTCGGAGCATTCGCGTACCGCTTCATCTGCAGCTCCAGCGTCGCTCCACAGCCAGGCTCGAGTTCGATCGTCACAAGTGGTCCATCCACCTCGGTCGTCGCGGTTCCGTGTTTGACGCTCAGCAATCGATGTTCGCCATACGCGCCACCCTGGACGACGACGGTGCGCCGTCGGGACTGACTCAAATTGACCAGTGTCACCGTCGTTTGCGTGTCGCCGAGGCGCGAGACGAGCGCCGCCACATCGTCGGGCAGTCCGGCCCGCCGGCGGTCAAGATCGAAATAGCGAAGCCGCGCGTTGACGAGTCCGCCCTCGCGGCCGGGGAGCAACCCTCCCCACGTCAACTGCACGAGTGATTCGGTTGCTGCCGGATTGTAGTCGAGCATGTTGTCAGCGAGACGTTTGTCGGCAGGTGTGGTGTCTTTACGCATTGCGCTGATACGCTGCTCAATGCCCCGCAGATCGCGTTCGATCGCCTGCTCCGGATAGCTCTGATTCTCTCCGTCGAGAAACTGGAGCCACTCGTTCCGGCCAACCTTCCCGCGGTCGGCGGCCTGTTGAGACCAATACCAGACCTCGAGTGCGCCGACGTTCCAGGGCGTATCCCGCCATCCATACCAGCCATCAGCGCCGTGCATGGTCGGATACTGTTTCCGTCCGGCGTTGTCGCGCGCATGCGAGTTCACGGCGTCGATCATCGTTCTCCACGCGTCGACGTACTTCCGGTCACCGGTTACGAGAAGCGCGTTGTTGAAGCCGACCAGCGCGCGCGGGATACGGTTCCGATCCTCGCGACGGCCGGTTACCGGATTGATTGGACTGAATCCCCATCCGTACGCGTTCTTCCACCATTGCCGTTCGGGACCGCCGATTCGGCCGTCGAGATCGACGAAGCTTGGGATGACGCCGGCGTTCTGCCGCATTCGATCCAGCCAGGCGTCCATGTAGTCGACGATCCACTGTTTGTACTTGGGTGCGTTGTCGACCAGGTAGGCGTCCATCGGCAATGTCGTCGCGACGAGATTGAGAAAATGATCGCCAACGACGTCGGTGTACTCCTGGTAATGGGCGAGGAACTGATCGAACGTCGACTCGCCGTGCAGCGCATTGAATCTGCCGACCTCGATCGGATCGCCGACCCAGTCGAGCGGCGTCGCCTTCCGAAGCATGGGCCCGCGACTGCCGTTCTGCATGCTGCGGATGATTTTGTGGACCGGATCGTAATTGGGCGCGTCCGGATCTTCGCCCATGTAGAAAGCAGCAAAGCGTTTCGCGCGCGCCTGATATTTGGGATCGCCGGGAACGGACAGTCCCATCCGATTGAAGAGCTGCAGTCCTTCGCCGTGATGCATCCAGTCGGACTGAACGATGAATTCCTTGTAATACATCCCGTCGCGGGCAATCGGCACAGACGTCGTTCGCGCTTCCGTGTATTGCTTCAGGAGCCCTTCATGCCCCTTCACGAACATTTGACTGATCTCGTCGCTCGCACCCAGCGCGTGGAGCTCCGGCCAACGATTGAAGTTCTCGAACGCATCGTCCGGGCCGTCGTTGGCGCCCCAGCGCACGACACACTGGAGATAGCCGCGGTCGTCAAAATACTTGCGGAAGAACTCGCGGCATGCGGGAACGTTTTCCGCAAGCAGCTGGCGTTCGAGTGTGGCCCACCGCGGAGCGGCCATCCGGGAGTCGACGCGGATGGACGCCGTGCGCAGGGGCGGCGCAATCCGCGCCGCCGTCACACTCAATGCGCAGGTGCAAAACGTCACAACGACGGCGCGAGTGGAAACAGTCATTTTTTAGAATCCGGAAACGAACGCCTTGTGAAGCCCCAACGGGGGACAGCCCGTTTATACGTGCGGAAGCTCTCGCCAAACGGCGCCTCGAGCGTCGGTTCCTCGTAGGCCATCACCATCACGTTAAACATGACGAACACGAGTGCCGCATACTTCCACAGTGCGGGGCTCTGAAACAACACTGGCGATCGACGGCGCCGGCGAAGTTCGGATGCGGTTGGTTGCAGAATCAGGAATTGAACGTATCCGCCGACTGTGCCGGGGAATCAGGAATACAAAAGGGATCGATCGGAAAGCAAGAAAGGCGTGACCCGTCGTTACCATGACATCATGAAATGGGTCTCAGCCTTGGAAACTCGGTGATCCGAATGTTGGTGCAGCCATAGGGAATGAGGATCAGTTCCTCCTGTCGCTGTTCGGAAACCATTCTTCCTGAATCAGCTCTGTCACTATCGGTGATGGCAAGCTCACCCGCCCAACCGCGCACAATCTTCCAACCGGGAATCCGACGTCCCTGAGCTTTCGCGACGATGCCGCTTCCCTCTGGGGAGAACGGACGTTCGCCGATCGGTCGGTCTTCGAATCGAAACGATGCCTCAGGACGCCCTTCATCGATGACCAGGCCGTAGTTCCACGGAGTTGTCGGTCGAACCTCGAAATCAGCGTGCGGCAGATCGCGATGGGGCTTGTCGCTGTTGACGCGCGTCCATTCCTCGCCGATTTTCAGCGCGTAGACCAGCGGGCCTCGCTCGACGGCGACCGCGTCGTTATATCGAACCGACACGCGCGGTCGCATGGGAAAGCGAATGGTGATCTCAGTCGGGGACGTCCACGCTCGCTCGAGGCGGTGAAGTGTACCCGGAACCATCCGCGAATCGGGCGAGTTGCCAACACGAACAGTCGCACCCTCCGCCCACGCCGGCACGCGAAGAAGAAGAGGGAATCGGGCGCTGGTCGACGGCGCGACTTGTAATTTGATCTCGTCACGGAATGGATAGTCCGTCGCCACCGTAAGCCGCACGGGCACTCCCTTCACCGTGGTCTGCACGCGACACGGTGCCCATGCGGCCGCGACAAGCCCGTCATCGGGCGTCTTCATCCACAGATGCGCAGCGAATTTCGGCCAACCCTGATGCATGTTCGACGTGCAGCAGCCGTAGTTTGGTTCAAGACCAAAGAGGTTCGACTCGGGTCCGTTGGTCGACCAGCCGTGTTCCGGATTGATCGTGCACTGCACTTGATTGACCTGTTGATCGTATTGATGCGACCACATGTCAGGTGAAATCGCCGCCGGTAGCGCATTGAACGCGACCCGTTCGAGCCGATCGGCAAACGCGGGGTCCCCGAATACGGAGAACAGTTGTTCCAGTGAGAACATGAACTCGACCACGGCGCAGAGTTCTGTTCCCTGAACCGGGTTCCGTCCCGAGAGGCATTCGTCGCCGGTGAACATTCCCGTGATCTGGCCGTGATACCGGTCCAGGGTCTCGAGCATGCGCGTCGCAAATGCGCGATCGCTGTCGTTTCCATCGAGGCGCCAGCTCAGTGCCGCAGCCTTTGGCGCCATCCCCATGTTGACGACGTGCTTGGTCCATTTCCACAGACCGCGGCGCGGCGTCGGCACTCGAACATCGTCGGTCTCAAAGAGTGCCCCGTAATCGGTGCCCTGGGCGCGCAGCTTACGCGCGAGATCGAGAAGCCAGGGTTCTCGCGTGTGCTCGTAGGCATGAAACACCGCGACCAGGCCTTCGAACCAGCGGAACTTTCCCCATTCGAAGAGCGGCGTTCGATCGAGGCCATCGAACATCGCGCGTAGACTCGTGACGCTTGCGTCGAGCACGCGTCGATCGCCAGTGGCGGCGTGATATTGCGCGAGAACTTTGTTGACGAGGAGGATGGCCCACATGTCGTAGCGCTTCGCCACGGCATCGATCGGGTATGGAGCGAACCAGCCGTCGGCACGTTGGTGATCGACGATGTAGTTGATGTGGTTTGTGACCCGCGATTTGAGCGCGTGGTCGTCGAGGAGCCACGCCAGCGGAATCACGCCATCGAGCCAGTACGGAGCGCGCTCCCATCCCTCGGCAGCGCCACCGAACCACTGGCTGTCCTTCACGTCAGGCCAGAACGCATCGAGGTGACCGCTCAACCCCTCTGCTTGTATACGCAGCTGACGGGCGAGCCAACCGTCCGGACGAATCTCAGCCAGGGGAAGCGGACGGAACGCTGGACGGCGAAGCGAGGTCTGCGTAACTGAATTCGCAGAACGCGGCGGCGCGGAGCTCTGAGTGCCGGTCGCCGCGAGACCCGCGACGATACTGGACAGGAAATCGCGGCGATCGATTCCGCTCATCGCGTCACCTCGGGAAACCAGATCCCGCCTGCGTCAACGGTCACGACATGTGCGATCGAATCTGCCGATTCAGAGCGTGCATCTGCCGTCGGATGTTCTTCAGGAGGACATGATCGTGGGCGGTCAGGGCCCTCTCGCGGTCGTGTTTCAGCTGCCGCATTTTCGCCTTGACCGCTGGTCTGTCGACACCAGTGGCGGTATGGTGCTCGAGCGATTCGATATTCAACGCGCGGCAAATTGCGGGCAGCAAGTGGTCCTTGTTCATCTGGGAATAGCCCCGGACCGCTTCGTGATTCAGCTCTTTCGCCATCTCGCGCAGCTGTGCGACCGTCATCTCCTTGAGCTCGTGATAGGTACGCGCCATGGTGGCCCTCCTGGAAGCGGTGGGGTCAGACGGGGGTCAGACCGGGGTCAGACCGGGGTCAGACGGGGGTCAGACCAGGGTCAGACTCGCCTAATAAAGAGCCAGACCGCCGCCGGGCCTAGACCCAGACCCATGCGACCCCACCTAGGGTTGTTATCTCTGACAACACCCCGTTCCGTCAACGTTCGAATTCATGCGTACTGTCCGCGTACTGTCCGGCCTGGGACGCGGAATGTTGCGGGGATTATCGTGGTACGCGACGTCGGCGCGAGTTGTGAAACAGCGTACGACATGGCGCGAGGTAGACGCCTTACGGCACCAGGGATGTTGCGACACGTAATGGCGCGAGGAAATGGAAAGATGCACATTTTCCTCGACGACGTCGATTACACGTGGTTCGTCCATTTCCTCGGAGAAGTCGTGGAGCGGTTTGGCCTGGAGTGCTGGAGCTACTGCCTGATGCCAAATCACTATCATGTGACCCTGCGGAGCAACGACCCGACCATCTCAGATCCAATCCGGCATCTGAACGGCCGCTACGCCCAGTGGTGGAACCACAAATATGATCGGGTCGGACATGTGTTTCAAGGCCGTTTCAAAGAGCAGATTGTGCAGCGCCAGGACTATCTCCTTGCCTTATGCCGTTACATCGCGATGAATCCTGTCCGCGCTGGCTTGGTGTCGCGCCCCGAAGACTGGAAGTGGAGCAGCTACGCGACAACCATCGGCATCGGGCCGGCACAACCCTTTGTTGCGTCCACAATCGTGCTCAGACAGTTTGGCGACGACGAACTCAGCGACCTGCAGTCGAAATTCGCAAAATTCGTCACGGCAAGCGCGCTCGAAGATTTCGTCGATGCTCGCATCCGATCAAACGAAGACATCCTCGGAGACGCCACGTTTAAACGGTCACTCAATGCCCTCAACGAAGGCTTCGGTGCAGAAGACGGACGCCATTCGTCTCCGGAGGCGTAACCTCCGGATGCCTTTTTCGTTTCAACGTCTGGACCCCGGTCTGACCCCGGTCTGACCCCGGTTTGACCCCGGTTTAACCCCGGTCTGACCCCCGTCTGACCCCCTCAACTCCGCGGCACAAACTCCATGGTCGTTTCGCGGCGACGGGTGGTGCGGAAACCGCGAACATACTGGCGTGATCCGGGCGTCGGATACTTCGCAGCGTAGGCCGCTTCGACGGCGTCGCGAATGCGTTCGCTGCGCACGCGGAGCGCGCGGACCGCAATCTCTCGCCCGCCGACCTGAATGGTGCCGTACGGATCGGTCAGGAGTGTCTGATACCAGCCGTTCGGCTTCAACGTCCACGACCGCGCGATCACGCGTCCCTCGACGACCACCGGCCAGACACCGATGAACCGATGATCCGATCGTCGTCCGGCGCGAATGCCGAGGGTCTTGCTTTCGTCGATCGCGCGCACGACGGAAGCCGGTAAGCGTTTGCGCATGGAAAGAAACTTGTCGAGATGGTATCCGGCGATCCGCTCAGTATCCTTTGGACGCGGCTGACTTCTGTTTCGTGAACTCCTCGCGAAACTCCCGCTCCTTCTGCGTCACGAACTGCTTGTAGCCTTCGGGATCGACGAACGGGTTGGGCGCGCCCGGCTTCATCCGCGCGTACTTCGCTTCCATATCGAAGTAGCTCCCGTGCGCCCCGAGAAAGATGTCGGCCGGCAAGGACTTCAGCACCGTGAACATGCGCTCGTAGTCGCTCGCGATCGCAGGATACGCAGCGTTGTTCACCAGTTTGTATCCCGCATTCACGTTGGGACTGCCGACGATGACAGCGTCGTAGGTCCGACCAGAGTCACCGACCTTCATCGTCCAAGTCGTGCATCCCTTGGTGTGACCCGGCGTGAGATGTGCGACGAGGACGGCGTCGCCCAGTTTCACCTGATCGCCATCGTGCAGCGCCCGATCCACCTTCGTCGCCGGATAGAGGTTGCCGGGATCGTTCCCGTAGTGAAAGTCGGTCTTGCCTCCACTCTCGACGTTGGCGACATCGGCGTCCATCACCATGTATGACGCGCCGGTGAGTTTCTTGATCATCGCGCTCGCCGCATTGTGATCCCAGTGAGCGTGGCTGATCAGCAGGATCTTGATGTCGGTGAACTTGAATCCCAGCTTCTCGACGCTCGCCCGAATGAGCGGCACGTTCGCTTCCAGATCACTGTTGATGAGAATGTGCCCCTGCGTCGTCGTGATCAGATAATTCGCGAGCCCCTTGCTGCCGACATAGTAGAGATTCCCGGCGATGCGGAACGGCGGAAATGGTTCCGTCCAGGCCGCGTTGTCTTGCGCCAGGACACTCGCAACCGGCGCAATGACAAGGAACACCATGGACACAAGAAAACGGCGAGCGCAGTTGTGAGTCATGACCTCAGATCTTTATAGAAAATGACCGTGCCGTGTGGAGTTTTCCCGTCAGTATCGAGCGCGTAGTGCGGGATCACCCCAACCTCGGTCCATCCAATCCGGCGATATAACTGCACCGCGGCGCCGTCTTGCTTGGCATCGAGCGTCAAAAGCGTGAAGCCGGCCTTGCGCGCCGCATCTTCGATCGATTGCATCAGCCGCTTGCCGATACCGGCGCGGCGGCCTCGACGGTGCACGATCAGTTTGGCAACGTCGGCGCGATGGGGTTGATTCGGAGCCCAGGAGGGATGCAATTGAACGCTGCCGACGATTCCTTCAACGTCACGGGCGACGAGAAAGATCGCCCCCCCTTCGATTGCCGTGAGCGCTCTTCTCCACCACTGTTCGGCGCGATCCTGTGTGAGCGGGGCAAGGAAGCTGACCGCAGCGCCGGAATCTACGGCATCGACGAGGAGCTCACCAAGCGCGCGCACGTCGCGATCGCTCACCGGTGGAATCAGTCGTTCGATCATGGACGGGTTTTGCCGCCCATGATCGCACCGGGCTGCGGAATCCGCAATCGAACCGGGGATATTGACAACGGTGCTCGCAAGAAGTCAGTGGGTTAGACCGTAGATGATGTAGTTGACGCCGAGCTTGTACGCTTCATTCGATGCGTCGAACGGATACAGTCCTTCACCAGACCATTCCCAGTACTCGGGAACGTCGTTGTCGAAGTTCGCGATGACCATCAGCCGCTTGGCCGGATCGTTGTCCTCGAAGATTCCGTAATAACTCGGGCGAATCCCCGACATCGGATGAACGATGGCGTCGATGTCCTTCACCAGGAAGAACGAGTTGAAGATGTGGTGTGTGTTATCGAGGCGGACGAACCGGGCATCAGGAAGCACGCGGCGCATCTGCGCCTCGAAAACAGCCCACTGATCCCGGCCATCGAAGTCTTCGAAAACCGCAAATCCCCCCTTCAAAAGATAGGCCCGGAACGCAGCCGCTTCGCGGTCAGTGAGGTTCCAGAAGCCAGGCTCCCACATGAATGCGACCGGATACTTGAACAATTCCGGATCGTCGAGCGGGAGAATCAGGCTGCCTTCGGTGTGAATGTCGAGCGCCGTCAGTTCGTCGAGAATCAGCGACAGGTGGCGTTCGGCCCGCGGGTAATCGTGATTCCACGCCGAGCCGAATCCTCCCCGCCGGCTGAATCCGAGATCTGATCCCCATCGAAGCCGGACGAACGTGAACCGGCCGTCGTACCCGAGGTCGCTTCGATGCGACTGCAGCGAAGCATCGAATTGGACACCGCCGGCAGCGGTGACGGACAAGAGAAGAGCAAGACCCGCATGCACCCAATGACGCTTCGCCATACGAACCACCTCATGATAGTTCGATGTCGTCCGTCGAGGACACGGACGGACTCGTTCGATGACGCGGCCGACTCGAAAAACAATGACTGGCGTTACCGAACGCGTGGTACTTCAATTGCACCCTCCTCCCCGATTTGTGACATCGGAGACAAAATCATGGCTGCGTTAAGGGTCCTCGTTCGCGTGTGTTTCACCATTGCCTTCCTCGCCTTCACCGCCACAATCACCACCGCCCAGCAACGCACAGACTTTGGAACCCTGTCGATTCAGGTCCGTCCGCCGGACGCCGAGATCTTCATCGACGGCGAACGATGGACCGGCTCCGACGCCAACGCGCCGCTTCAAGTCCAGCTTTCTCCTGGTGTTCACCGTGTAGAGATGCGATCACCGGGCCGGCAGACGTTCTCGGCCAACGTGACGATTCGATCCGGCGAGACAACGCCGCTGAACGTTTCACTGGCGCAAACGACGCCGATCGAACCGGCGCCGCCGACGCCACCCTCGACCGCGCCATCCTCTCCACGCGGTTCCGAGGGCAACATCCGCGTCACGACGGGAGAGGACGGCTTCATGATCGCGCCCGACTTTCGAGTCACCGACATCAATCACCACACGGCCCAACTCCTTGGCGCGTATGGCGGCTACGTGTTCGGCCGGCAGTTCCTCGTCGGGGCGGGCGGGTACTGGCAGGTGGACTCGACCGACGGCACGCACATCGCCTACGGCGGCCCGGTTTTCCAATGGCGCGTGTTCCCGGACAAGGCGGTCGGGTTGAACCTGCACGGACTCATTGGTGGCGGCTGGCGCTATGCCGACGACTTCTACTTCGCAAACTTTGATGGTCCGAGGATTGATCATCGGGGCGTTCCCGCCGGTCGGTACTACGGGTTGCCATATGGCTGGTACGACAGTGGGTTCTTCGTCGCTGAACCGGAGGCGCAGATCGTCGTCCGCCTGGCCTCATGGATCCGGCTGCAGGGTGGCGTCGGGTATCGAGCGACCTCGTCGGACAACCTCAATGGCGCGAGCGGAAGTGTGAGCGTCCAGTTCGGCCGCTGAAACTCTGGAACTCGCGCAGCGCCGAGGATCTCGGGGCGAAGAGCACGGTTGACAGCGAAGATGATTTTTACTACAAAATAGCTATTACTATGGCGCGCGAACATCTCGGCCGGTTCGAGCACCTGCTTCTCCTGGCTGTCGTTCGACTCGGCGACGACGCGTACGGCATGACGATTCGACGCGAACTCGCGCGGCACACTGGGCGCGAGATCTCGGTCGGCGCGATTTACACCTCGCTCGCACGGCTCGAGGCGAAGGGCCTGGTGCAGTCCAGACTCGGAGACCCGACGCCGGAACGCGGCGGCAAGGCCAAACGTTTCTATCGTGTGCTTCCTGCGGGAAAGAAGGCGATCGCCGTCGCCCAGGCCATCCTGCTGGGACTGGCACGTGGAATCGAACAGCCATGAGCGCCCAGCAGGCGACCGCGCCTCCCGCCCTCGCGCGATGGCTCCTGCGACGAGCACTCGATGGTGCCACACGCTCTGCAATCGTGGGCGATCTCGACGAGGAGTTCGCCACCTTCAAAGTTCCACAGCTTGGCGCGCGTGCCGCGCGGCGCTGGTATTGGCGTCAGACCATCTTGTCGATGGCCGCGTGTCTTCGAGCCGCCGCTGAGCGCTCGGCGGACCCGGAACAGGCACCGTTGCTCACGGTCGCCAACACGATGTGGCGCCGTGACGGTCTGGGTGCGGATCTCCGCTCGGCGCTGCGTTTTTGCGCGAGGAGTCCGCTGACGTCAGCCGCGGTGATCCTTACACTCGCGATTGGCGTCGCCGCCAATACCGCGCTGTTCTCTGTGCTGAACGCCACTTTGCTGAAAGAGCTTCCGATCGCGAACGCCGACAGGTTGGTTTCGATCGAGGAGAGAGAGGGTGGCTCGTTCACCTACCCCGAGTACCTCGCAACTCGCGCCACGCCCGGATTGCGGTCGGTGATCGCCGGCGGCAGGACGAGCACGTTGATGACCGATCCCAATGGCAAGCATCGAGTGGTCGTCCAATTCGTCACGGCCAATTATTTCGAGGCACTTGGGGTTCAGCCAGCAGCACGAGGACGGCTTCTGGAATCGAACGATGATCTGCCTGGCCGTGCGCCGGTTGCCGTCGTCAGTCATGCATTCTGGCGCAATCGCTTCGCCTCCGATCCCAACGTCATTGGCAGCAGCGTCAAACTGCACCACGCGTTCTTTACGATCGCTGGCATTGCGCCCGATGGCTTTGCGGGAACGCAGATTGGCTTCGCACCCGATTTGTGGGTTCCGTTGACCCGCGGTCCGCTGATCGAGAACAACCCGGCGATGCTTGGTCCAACGTCTGCCTGGCTCGGCATCGACGGCATCCTCGAACACCGTGATTCGGTCAGCGTTGTTCGGGACGCGTTAGCTGCGCGCTGGCGCGCTATCGGAACCCGTGACGAACCCGTCGTTCGGCTGATTCCCCGCGGACACGAGTGGGACAGGCGGGAGGGGGCGGCGGCCGATTCGGCGATGAAGCTGGTCTCCCTGTTCGTCGTGCTCATTCTGCTGGTCGGCTGCCTGAACGTCTCGAGCCTGCTGGGGGCTCAGGTTCATGATCGCCAGAGGGAACTGGCGATTCGAGCGTCGCTTGGCGCAGGACGCCTTCGTCTGCTGCGACAGCTGCTCGCCGAACACCTCCTTCTCGCGGCGCTTGCTGGAATTGCCGGTGGAACGCTGGGCGTCTTGATTGCGCGGACGCTGGCGTCGGTCATGGGCACGCGACTGACGCCAGGCGATCTCGATGTCAGCTTCGATGCACGCGTACTGTTCTTCACCATCGCCATATCTTTGATTACCGGATTGTTCGTTGGGGCGCTTCCCGCATTGCGATGGTCGAAGGTCGACCCGCTTGGAATCGTGCGATCTGGAAGTACGGGAGTGAACCGGGTTTTCCGTTCTTCGGGACTGTGGTGGTTGATTCCCGGCCAGGTTGCGCTGGGCACGGTCCTTTTGACGTCGGCGGGAGTTCTCGTCAAGACGGTCCACGAGTTGAAGGCAGGCATTGCACTGTCAGCGCCGGAGCGGATCTGGTTTGCCGATCTGCAAATGGACACGATGCCTTCAACCGTGGCCGCGTTCGATGACTTTCAAGCGAACTTCCGCGCGCGTGTGACCGAGATGCCGGGTGCCGAGGCCGCCGGTCTGGCTACCGGCCGCCCGCTCGCAACCATTCGCCGCGGCCCGTTGCGCGTCGAAGGGATGACGACGGTTCCGAAATCACAGCCAATGCCGTGGGGACCGCCGCCGCCACCGCCGCCACGCGGAGCTCCACCGCTCGAGAAGCTTTGGATCGTTAGTAACGACTACGTTACTCCTGGATTCTTCCCTGCCATGGGGCTGGCAATTCTCAATGGGCGCGATTTCACCACGGCCGATTCCGCCTCGGCACCGCGCGTGGCGATCGTGAATGAAACTCTGGCGACTCGCGCGTTTGGGAACGCCAATCCCATCGGACGACGCGTCTCGTGGGCCGAGCGATCGAAATTCGACATCACGATTGTCGGCGTGGTCCGCGATCTACGCAGCGAGGATCTGCATCGGGCCGCGCCTGATGCGATCTTCTTCCCGTTGGCACAAATTGCAGCAACGGACACGAGGGACATCACCGCCACCGGCGCGCTCGAGCCGATTGATGTGAGAATCGTTCTGCGCTCGCGTCCGGGGCAGCACTTCACCCGTGAGCAGATCGCGCGGCAGGTGCGCGAGTTCGATCCCGCACTCTTCATCGATCGTGTGTGGACGTTCGACGAAGAAGCAGGCCTGGCGTTGCGTCAAGAACGCCTTCTCGCGTGGCTCGGATCCAGCTTCTCCGCGATCGCGCTCGCGTTGTTGATCGTCGGCCTGTACGGAGTCCTCGCCGCCGCGGTCGTCCGAGGCCGCCGAGAACTGGGAATCCGCCTCGCCCTTGGCGCCACGCCGCGATCGCTTCGTGCGATGGTCGTCGGCCGGAGCGTGGGAGTGATTGCCGTCGGGCTCCTCTTCGGTTTGCCCCTCTCATACGCCTTCATCCGGACCTTCACGCAACTGCTTTATGGTGTCGCGCCGATTGAACCGCTCGTCGTTGCTGCGACGATCTCGACAGTGGTCGCGACTGCGATTCTCGCGGCTTACGTTCCCGCCCATCGGGCGGCCGGCGTCGACCCTGTCGTGGCGTTGCGGATGGATTAGCGGCGTTCATTCGCAGGACGCCGGTGCGCTCGGTACCGCAGTGCGATGGTGGATGCGCAGGGAGAGATGCCGATCGGGTATCGGCATCTCAAGATACATTCTGAGTTGACCCCGGTCGACTTCGTCGAGCACAGCCTGGCGTTGCGCCAGGTAATAACTGGTGATGTCCAGAATCGCCGGCTCAGATCCTATGGGCGTCAGCAGCAGCACCTTGGTTGCGGCACCGAGCTCCGTGCCCCTCGCGCCGCCAATCTCAAACGGCGAGCACGGCAGCCCGGACGGCGGTCCTAACTCCCAGCGAAACAGCGCCGGCGACAGTTCGTTACTCTGACCCACGATCGCTAACCGATCGTCCGGTTTCAACTCGGCTCGAATCGAATCCAACGCGGCGCGAAGCGTTGGATTGTCGGTGTAGTTCTCGAACGCGATAGTCCGGAAGCGTTCGTCGGCGACCACCGTTTTCGCTGCGAGCACTCCGACGCCCAACACGACCGGCGCGATCACCAGTCCACTGATGCGCCTCCACCTCGACCCGGCCAGCCATCGGCCGGTTTCGCTTGCTACGGCAATGCACAGGAGAACCACCGTCAGCAACAGAAATCGCGGAAAGCGTGTCTGATGGATCGCGATGACGATCAACTGGATGGGGATCGCAAGGATCAGCCATTTCATCAGCGGCGGTTGACGACGATATTGCAGAGCCGCAATCGCGAACACACCAATGACGCCGATCAGAACCCAGTCACGGTAGAAGTAATCGTAACGAAGCGCGTCGAAGTAGATCAGCATGCCGTTCCGAATGGACGACTCACCGAGCGGGCGGTTGATGACGAGGTTGAAGAAGTCACGAATGTGGTTCGGGTACGGCGACGCAAGCCAGACGACAACCGGAAGCGCGAACCAGATGAGCAGCGGACGCACACGCGGATCGGCGGCGACAAGACGTTCCCACGGGATTCTCCGCTGATGATGCAGGTACCACAGCCGCGCCAGGAGTAAATACAGCACGACGTGTCCACTATTGCCGATCGTATGAACTGAAACTCGCGTCCCCGCCAGGTGAAACTCGAACCCGCCCGTGCGCATCACGATCAGTAATCCTGCGAGATACAGCGTCAGCAACCAGACTGTCGGTGACGACAGCGCAAGTCGCGTCCATCGGCGAAGATCGTCGAGGCTGCGTGGGCGATCCAGCCACTCGTAGATCGCGAGCGGCACGACGAGAAGAAAGAAGTAGTTGTATTTGGTGAAAAACAGCACCGTCAGTGACACAGCAAAGCCGCGCGCATTCGAGGGGGCCGGGTTTTGACGATGGGCCACGTACGCAAGAAGGACGACGAGCTGGGCCGCGGCGCCGACGATCTCCGTCATCGTCACTGAGGCGTACGCGAGCAGATAGGGCGAGGAGACCAGCAACGCGACAAAGAAGGTCGCGGGCAGCAGTGCCGCTTCGCGCCATTGACGCCATAACACCGCGCAGCCAAGTACGCCGGTCAGAACAAATGCAGCGAGGGCGCTACGCAGGCCCGATTCGATTCGACCGCCAAAGGACAGGTAGAACGGAACCTGGTAAATCGAAAGGACGGGCGGCCAATAGCCCTGAAGCCACAGATCCCACAGCAGCCGATGGATCTGGCCGGTCACGAGCAGGTGGTAATCCTCCCAACCGTGATTCAGGTGCGTGGCGAGGTCCCAGCGCGGCAACAGTCGTTGGCTCGAGACGATGTGAATAGTGTGCCGATCGACGAGCCGGACGACGTAGAGCAGAACGGCAGCCGCGATAGTGACGAGCGCAACGAAGACGAGCCGACGCGACCAGCTCACGTGGTCATGGTCACGGCTCGTCATCGACCTAGTCGCCAAGCGCTCGGTCGATCTGTCGGATGAGATCGTCGTACTCGGCGAGGAGCTTCGGCTCCATGAAGACGGCATCCCCGTAGTAGGTCTCAGCCGCCTGCGCGAAGGCGTCGAAGTTGTCCCTCATCGGGATGAGATACATGGCCTGAGTCATCCCGCGCGTGAATTCATTGAAGACCTTCTGCACGTTGTAAGCATGGGAAAGTGCAAAGGCGAGATCAGGATCGACGTAGGTCAGTGCCTGCGTCGTCAGTGCCAGGTCCCAGGCGGTCTGGTCGAACGTCACGAACCGCAGCCCCTGAATCGTCACGTCGGCGGTATTCCTGGATTTGTGATCCCTGGAAAGATAGGCCTGAAGCTGCTTCAACAGGTTCGCGTGGTAATCGCGGACATCGCTGACAGCTTTGCGATTCTCCACGATCTCCGAACGAAAGCGACGCAGCGTCGATTCCGCCAATTCGTGATGGCGGCGATCCTCGCGCCACTGCTCACCCGCGAGACCGAGAAAAACACCGACGCTGATCAACGCGACTTCGAGTGCGATTTTGAGCAACGACTTGCCCCGCGCGCCTCGCCTTCCTTTCGGCGGCAGCACATGCGGTTCGTCGTCTTCGAGCTTTGGGACGTGAGTTTCCGGCATGGGGCGACATAGTACTGCGGACTAGATGAAGGACCCAATAAGGCGTAAGATCGGGTGATGGATCAGGCCAATCGGAAAATCGAAGAATTGGAGAAGATCCTCGGCCACGCCATGCGCGCGTTCCGCGCACGGGTGGCGGGCCTGACCCCTCAGCGCATGAATATTGCGCGCGTCTACTCGATGTTCGATGACACCGATCTGGACGATGCGCCGGATGCGCTGGTCGGGGCACGCCTCCGGCCGCGGCACCCGCTGGGCGGATCCGCGATTGCCCTTCCCGAACCCGACGAAGATCTCACCGCTGAAGCGGTCGCGGTCCGCCGGTCAGGTCACGAATCGTAATGTCCTTGTACCACGCCTCGCTTGGCGGACCCGCGTGGATCTGCGGGCAAATGACGCCTCGCGATTCGATCGACGCATCGTTCTCAACGTAGTCCACTGTCTGGACCCCGTTCATCCACAACTGGATGTGCGGGCCCTCGGCGCGAATCACGTAGTCGTTCCACTCCGCCGCCTTGACCACGTCTTTCATCTTTTCCTGATTTGGCCCGATCAGGACTTTGTTGCGGCGCGACTCGTCATAGAGCGCACCCCACCAGCCCGCCCCCATGTCGGCCTGGTAGCCTGAGACTTCGTGATTATTGGGAATACGTTTCGTGCGGAACTGCACACCTGCATTCGCCGTGTCGCCGCCGAGAAGTTTGAACTTCAGACGAAGCTCGAAATCGCCGTAGACGCGCGTCGTGCACAGGAACTCGTTTCGTACGATCTTGTCCTTCAGAGAACCTCCGACGATCGCACCATCCTCGATGCGGAAGATCGTGAGGTTCCCTTCCCAACCGGTAAAGGTTTTGCCGTCAAAGATCAGGAGAGGTTTCGCATCCTTCGTCGCCTGGCTCATCGCTTCGGGGACCGGCATCAAGGCAACCATCAGTGCAGCAAGGAGACTCTTCATGATCATCTCGTTCAGGCAAACAGGTGATTGGCGAAGATTATCCGATAACGCGGGCGCTTAGGCACTCGAGTCTCGCGAGCTATTGCGTCGATGGTCCAGTCACCGCCATGAAGCCGACCACACTCTCGAGCCGGCCGTCGGCGCTGAATTGGAACACGTTCGTTCCGGCTGCCCGCTGCGTCCCATCAGCCGATCGCGCGACATAGTCCGCAAGCACGGTACCCTGACAGTGCCGGACGCCGCCGTAGCGTTCCATACGGATGCCGGGCATGAAATGCTGGGCGGCGGCGATGTGCGCGACGAGATCGGCAATGCCATCGATGCAGCTGTACCGATCGCGAAAGCTCAACGTCGGCAGTGCGATGCGCGATAGCGTCCGGTCCCGTGATGCAGCATCCGGGTCCGCCCA